>NZ_JAZHQU010000004.1:0-617740 GCF_036543225.1 Chryseobacterium sp. CFS2 | reverse complement strand
AAACTTAATATTTGTAAAATAGTCAATACAATATTACTTTGTAGTATTCACAAACTGACTGACAGCGTTCACAAACTCTTTATTTTTTTCATAGTATAAAAGATGTCCCCCATCAATGGATACTACTTTCTGATTGGGAAAACGGAAGGTTTTATAATGCTGAGTACCGACAGCTTTATCTTTTTTTCCGGTAATGATCAATACAGGAACAGAGATATCTTTTGTAATGGGAGCGTAATCTGCATAATATTCCGGGAAGTCTTTAGGTTTTGAGATAACGGCCATTCCGAAGTCGATGATTCGGGGATGGAGAGAATCAATCTTATCGGATTCTTTTATGGTTTCAATATCTTCAGTCAGAAATTTATATCCGATTCTTTTTTTCCTTAATGCACTGCTTATTTTTGAAAGTTCTAAGGTCAGACTGTCTTTAGGAACGGATTTGTTTTTTGCCTGTAGAAGACTGTTTCCGTATTGAATCTGTTCCTTAACCGATTCATCATTCAGGAAGTGGAGCGTGACATTGGCAAGGATAAGCCCTTTGGTATGCTGGGGATATTTTTTTGCATAACTGACCGCAATGATTCCCCCAAAGGAATGAGCAAGGAGAAAGATTTTTTTCAATTGGAGATGCTGTCTCAGTTCTTCTATATCCTGAATCATTTTATCGAGATGATAGTTTTCCGAAGTACCGGATGCCCCGGAACCTCGTTGATCCATATAAATCATCTGCATGTTTTTTTCCAGATGGTTTCCACCCATCAGTTCAAACGATGGATAGCCCTGTCCGGGACCGCCGGGAATATAAATGCAGGCTTCTCCTTTTCCGGAGACTTTGTACTTGATCTTTACGTGATCTGAAGTTTCATAAAAACCTTCGGAGTGATGATTCTGAGCTGAAATGACAGTCAGGGAAACGAAAAAAAAGAGTAAGAGAGCAATTGTTTTCATATCCTTATAACAATTATAAAGGACTGTTTATTACGCTGAATATTATTTAATTACTGAAATAGCAATACCCCTGTAATTATAATGAATACTATAGCCACCTTCTTTTTCAAAATCTTTTTGAGATGCTTCCTGTTGCTGTTTATAGTTGAGTTTGAAAATAAAAATTAACCTTATTACATTACCAATTAATCCTAAAAAATTGACATCCATATTTATTTTTATGCCTTGTTATAATGGGTGGAAGGGATCAGATTTTTACTATGAAAACAAGGACCGCAGATTTATCTCATCACTTATGATATTGTTTTATGTCTTAATGTTCTGCAATCTTTTCAAACAGTCTTGGATAATTGGTAACTAATCCTTTTTCATCCACTGAAATTTCTGCTTTAAAATCGGTTTCAATATTTTCATACAGGTATTTATTAGCCGCTGTTCGGGTGTATTGTTGCTGAACAGGTCTGATATGATGGTTTAAAACATCAATATAAATAACATCAATTTTTTTAGAACTGTTTTCTGAAAGTTTTAAGTTGTTGATTGGTAAAGTATTGGTGAATGGTGTAAGTGAGATATCTATGAATGGAAAATTACTGAATTCATGATGTACAGCATTATTGATTTCCCATTGATCCTGGATTCTTTTTCCTGTAAGTATTCTTTTCCTGTTATTGATTTCAGATTCGATTAAAAAATTCTGAACAATCCAGTTTTTATCAATGCTAATGGTATAGTTTACAGCGTAGATTTTATCTTCATAAGATCCGATGATTTTTGATGTTACGCTATGACTTTTATCATCAGATTGCAAATTAAAATATTCAAGAGACTTGAAAAGAATTCCTTGCCAGATCAGTGTTTTCATATATTATTTTGGATGTAATTCGTTAACGGGTAATTCTTCGTTTCCGGATTCTGCTTAATGTTTCTCTTGCTACTCCAAGAAATGAAGCCAGCTGAGTGAGCGAGACACGTTGCAGCATTTCGGGATGTCGGGTTTCGAGATATTCCAGTCTCTGTTTTGCTGTATAAAGTTTGAACAGATTCGAAAATTCTTCTTGTCTGGAAGCAAATTCCCGGATACAATGGCGGCCTAGTGTTTCAATTTCAGGTGTATTTTTAGCTGCTTCAAATAATTTTGTTTTATCAAAAATAATAACATGCAGATCTTCACAAGCGATGATATTAAATTCAGACTTTTGACCACTTCCAAAACTGCTGATATTGGTTGCTACTTCATTTTCAAAGAAAAATCCGGTGTTTTTTATGATTCCTTCTATTTCATAATAGCTCTTACAAAATCCTTTATCAATATAAAATAAAGCGTTGCAGATTTCACCTTCCTGTAACATCAGTTCATTTTTCCTGTAATTCCTTTCCGAAAGAGCAGGCTGAAGTATTTTCCAGCTTTCGTCAGAAAATAGGGTGAGAGATCTGATATATTTCAGAAGATTTTCCATGATATTGGAGTTTCTGTTTTTGCGAAATTAATGAAATTGCCGGAGAATGTAAGCATGTCTTGCCTTTGAAAAGGTCATAAAAAGAGCGGTAAAAACCGCCCTCAACAAAATTTTATCTAACAAAAATATTTTACATATAAACACATCCGCATCCTGTTTCCCATTCCTGGCACAGGCGCATAGGTTCGTTACATCCGGGATTGCTACCACCACCACCGGAAACCCTGTAACAGGTACCGTCACTACAATAGTAAGAGCCTATAGTAGGCGGACAATTTCCATCCATATCACATAATGCATAGGGAGTGTCACCTCCACTGATCAGTACAAGCTGATTCCTTTTAAGTCTTTTAAGGTTTTTCATAGTAATCAGATTTTAATTTGTTGATTACTAATGTATAAAATTTTTAACACACTAACAAGTGTTTTAACGTGTTAGAATTAAAAGAGGGTAAGATTTTGAGATTTATTCTACATCTAAAGTCATGAAAAGTGCGATTTCCTCTGCATTTTCATAGAGCCTTGTATTCAGTCCGGTAATAGTGAATCCCATTCTTCTGTAAAACTGTATCGCAGGATAGTTGGTATTTTGTGTTTCAAGTTCAATAACTCTGCAGTTTAATCTTCTGGCTTCTTTGATCGCACTTTTAATAAGGTTGACTCCGATTCCCTGTCGTCTGTGCTTTTCGTCAATCAGAATATTTTCAATATAAAAGCTGTTGTTCCATGTCCTGTGTTCACCAATAATCCAGCCTGCAAGTTTTTCATCAACAAAAGCACCGAAAGAATTTTCCTTTTCAATAATTGTATTGAGTTCTTCCAGTTCTTCAGAAGTTGTTTCCCAGGTTTTGGTATAAGGCAAAGACTTTTCTTTTAAAATAAACTCAAAAGAGCCTCCGGATTCTATAGATGAAACGATGTATCTTATTTCTGTTGTATAGCCGTTATGTCCCCATTCTAAACTTGGATTAGAGGATAATTTTTGTAATTTCTTTATTTCCACATCAAATTTTTTTAGACTTATTGAATTTCAGTACAGATTTCTACCAGATAATGATCAGGATCTTGGATATAGGCTGTTTTTTGTCCCCATGGTTTTACCGTGATATCTTCATAAAGAACAGCTCCGTTTTTTATGGCCTTTTCTACCAGGGCTTCAACATGGTCTGTGGTAAATCCCAGTTCTATTCCGAAAGGCTTATCCTGAGTTTTTGAGCTTAAAAATCCTTTTCTAATATTGGAATTCGCAAGACTGAGAGAAGCAAATGACAGCGTTGTTTCTCCTGTCAATAGCTCACCATAATCTTTTTCAGGGGTGATAAACTTTATTTCAGAACCAAAGGTGTTTTTATAAAAATTCATAGACTGCTCTACATCTTCCACATAGAGAATGACATATTTGAATTTGATCATAGGATTGAATTTAAATGGTTTTATTTTTTGTTGATGATATATTCTTCGTCTATCATCAGTTCTACATGAGGTCCTTGTAAAGGATACTCTTTGAAACTTCCGAAATGACCGAAATGAAGAGGGTATTTCCGGGTAATTTGACGAACTTTACTTCCAAAAGAATTCATATTAACCTTTTGGATATTCTCTTTTTTCTGCCTGCCATTGCTGAAAAACAGCATCAGGTTGCAATGAGCATTAAAATCAGAATCATGATAATAGAATACATGGAGATTTTCCTCCCGGCACATCTGTACTAAATCATTAATAAGACTTTGTTTATGCTCTAAAGGTAGATTACAGTCAATTCTGGCCGTATAATTTTCAGCATTACTTTTTTTTAAATCTGAACCCACCATCTGAATGAACCGGTGTTCTATATTTTTGAATTCTTCTCTTTCAGGAGGATAGCTTTTGCTGGATTGAAGGGTGAAAGGAAGGCTTGAATCTAATAGTATTGCATTTTCACGGATCAATAGCTCTTCAATCTCTACGGCAAACTGAAAGTGAAAATCAAAAAGCATATGGTCCCCGATATTGAGGATCAACTGATTCCCATCGGTATTGACATGTAGATAGGTTTTGTTAAAGCCTGATTTCAGTTCTTCCAGTTTCATCATAAAATCATCTGTATTTTTAACCTGAACTCTTGCTGCCAGCTCAGCCGGATTATCGGCATGGCCGCCATATCCCGGATAGAATTTGAAAAACGTAAAGTCATATAAATGATCCGGAAATTTGAAATACCAGTATATGCCTAAAATCATAGAAGATTGATTGATAATTGTACAATAATCAAATTTAAATAAAATTTCATACTCCAAAACTTTCAAAACCCTTAAATTTGTCATCAATAAAAATTTACTTGGATGCTTAGGAACATTTCAATTGCGGCAGCTACTTTATTGTCCGTAGTTACAATCAATGCACAGAAGAACAAAAATACTCAACTGGAAAGACCCAAATTAGTCGTAGGTATGGTAGTAGACCAGATGCGTTGGGACTATTTATACCGTTTTTATGGTAAATATGGTAATGACGGTTTCAAAAGACTTTTGAATACAGGATATTCTTTGAATAATGTACATATTCCTTATGTTCCTACCATTACCGCTTTGGGACATACATGTATCTATACAGGATCTGTACCGGCTATCCACGGAATTGCAGGAAACGACTGGACGGATAAGGAAACAGGAAAAGGAGTGTACTGTACTGCGGATGAAAGCGTTCAGCCCGTGGGAACCACCAATGTAAAAACAGGAAGCCATTCTCCAAAAAATCTTTGGTCTACTACAGTGACTGACGAATTAAGGCTGGCCACCAACTTTCAGGGAAAAGTAGTAGGAGTTTCTTTAAAAGACCGTGCTTCTATTCTTCCTGCCGGACATACGCCAAACGGAGCTTTCTGGTTTGATGACAGTACAGGAAACTTTATTACCAGTACCTGGTATATGAATGACCTTCCTCAATGGGTAAAATCATTCAACTCTCAGAATCTTCCTGAAAAATTAGTAGCCAACGGTTGGAATACTTTACTTCCAATCAATGAATATACGGAAAGTGCACCGGACAATTCGCCTTGGGAAGGCCTGTTGGGAAGTGCAAAAACACCTACTTTCCCTTACAGTAATTTAGCAAAAGACTATCAAACTAAAAAAGATAATATCCGCTATACACCTTTCGGAAATACGTTGACGTTAAAGTTAGCCGAAGCTTCTGTTGAAGGTGAAAAACTAGGCGGAGATGCGGTTACAGACTTTTTAGCCATCAACCTTGCCTCTACAGATTATGCAGGACATAAATTCGGACCTAATTCTATTGAAGTAGAAGATGTTTATATCAGATTAGATCAGGATTTAGCAGAATTCTTCAAATATCTGGATTCAAAAGTAGGAAAAGGAGAATATACGGTTTTCCTATCTGCTGACCACGGTGGAGCACATTCTGTAGGATTTCTTAAAGAACATAAAATCACTACAGGTTTCTTCGGGGAAGATGCTGAAAAGAATCTGAACCAAAAACTGAAAGATAAATTCGGAGCAGATAAATTGGTCAATGCCATTGATAACTACCAGGTTTATTTCGACAGAAAAGTATTGGCAGATAGCAAGCTTGAGTTGGATGACGTAAGAAACTTTGCCGTAAAAGAAATTGAGAAAGATCCTACTGTTTTATATGCTGTTTCTGTAGATAGAGTTCAGGAAGCGAGTATTCCGGAGCCAATTAAACAGAGAATTATCAATGGGATCAACAGACAGAGAAGCGGGGATATCCAGTTAATTTCTCACGATTCTATGCTTCCTCCATATTCTAAAACAGGAACTACACACAGTGTATGGAATTCTTATGACTCACATATTCCATTGATCTTTATGGGATGGGGCGTGAAACAAGGAGAAAGCAATAAAGAATATCACATGACAGATATTGCTCCTACTGTATCTTCTCTATTGAAAATTCAGTTCCCAAGTGGAAATGTAGGAAACCCGATCACTGAGGTTATTGGTAGATAAATTGAAAATTACAGATCATAAAAAAACATTCCTATCCGGAATGTTTTTTTATTTTCAGAGCTTATGATGTTCTTATCATTTGCTGTATCTCTTTCTGAAACTTTTTATTCTGTTTTCTGATTTTTATAATAAAGTATAAAAGGATAACGATAAAAATGCACCCCAGCAGAACAGATATAATTTTAATGTAGCGATAATAAGATTTCAGATCTTTACTTTTCAAAGCAGTTTCCTTATTGTGATTGTCAATCACCTGATTAATGGACTTCAGTTCATTCTGCTTTCTTTTGAAACGCATTTCCAGGTATTTTTTATTATACTGCTGATAGAGATTTTGCTGTCCCATAGCAAGATAATTATCAGCCAATTCTTTGTAAAGTCCTTCATTCAGAATAATATCTCCGGTATTTTTACAAAGGCTTTCAGCTTTTAGTAAAAGGCTTATGGCAGATTGATTTTCATGTTTTTGTTTATGGATTTCAGCAATTCCTTTCAGGGCAAAAGCTTCCAGACTTTTAGCATAATTCTTTCGGGCGAAGGCGATAGATTGTAAAAAAGCTTCCTGTGCTTTGTCAATTTGATTGAGATTAAGATAGCAATGCCCAATATTGTAATACACCACACTCATATTGGAATAAGTAGTTTTCTTCACGGGAACCTTTTCATAACTTTGTATAGAAATCAGAAATTTTTCCAATGCAATTTCTGAATTGGACTGGCTTTTATAAATCATTCCTCTTATGGCGTAGCTTGCAGCCGTCTCACTATATCTTTCTGGATTTTTGGCCGGAATTTTTGCAATATACTGGTCAGCTTCATTCAATGTTTCAAGACTTTTGCTGAAAAGTTCCATTTGCTGATACTGTATAGCCACTGAGATCAGTACTCCTGACTGGCTTTTGGGATCATTGGTTTTCTGGGAAAGTTCCTTTGCTTTTAAAATATATTTTAACGATTCTTCAAAGTTCCTTTTAGCAATATTGGCTGTGGAAAGAAGCATATAAAGATTAATAGAGGTCTTTACATCATGAGATTTCTTTAATAATTGTTCCCCAATTCTAATGGTATTATCAGGGTTGTCATAAATTTCAAGTTTAGCCTTTTTTATTAAGACACTGTCTGGTGTCTTTTGTGCTTTCGTAAAAATATAAAAAGCTATCAGCAGCAGTGATAGTATTTTTAAAAATAGTTTCATACGGCTTTAGTTTTACTGATTTCCTGAATATAGGCATTGGGAGACATTCCGGTGACGGATTTGAAAACAGTTGTGAAGGCACTGTGGGATGAAAATCCTGAATACTCTGCAAGGTAGCTCACTTTATAGTTAAGAAAAGCTGTATCACTTCTTAATAACTGTACAATGTGATTGATCCTTAGTTTGTTAATGTATCCGTTGAAGTTTTTTTCTTTATTATTGATAACTTCGGATAAGTACTTTGTATTGATTTCCATTTGTGAAGAAAGCATAGACAGTGACATATTTTTATTCAGATAGCGGTCAGATTTTTCAAATTCTTCAAGCTTTTGGAGGATTTCATCTTCTTTTTCCCTGGAGATTTTGGTAGGTCCGGAATCTTTTGCTGCTGCAGGAGTTTTGCTTATTAAATTAGGTTGAGGTTTCTGGCTGATCTGCTTTTCAAAGAAATCAAATTGCCTTTTTAAATCTTTATTTTTGCTTGTAATGAGTAAAAAATAGGTAAGCAGAGCTATAACAATTAAAGATAAAACGATAATCAAAAACAGGGAAGACCTGAGTGATATTTGTTTTTGAAATTCAATGTTTTTATTCTGGTTGGTCTCAACGAGTTTCACAAGATACCGTATTCCTTCTTTCGAACTTACATCTGTTTTTGTTTTTAAGTCAGTATAAAGTTTATTGTATTGATGGTATTTTGCATCATTATGAATAGCGTAGTAATTACGAGCCAGTGATTCGTAAATTTTAATTTTTAAATTGTTAAAAGGAAGGTTTTCAATCAATGCAAGCCCGGTTTCCAGCTTTTCAATAGCTGTTGTATAATCCTGTTTCTGGAAATAATACTGAGATAAGTTCTCATAAGCCAGCCCTAGCAGAAAAGGTTTGTTTTTCTGATGTTCAAGATCTGAAATGACACTTTCTATAAGGGATTTATATTCAGGGAGTTTATTTTGCTTCAGTAGGTATGAAGACTGGAAAATCCTGTTTTCGATTTTTAAGATTTTCTTCTCTTCATTATGACCTCTGAGGTATTGATTGCTTTTATCAAGGTTTTTCAATGCTGTTGGATAATCCCTGTTGATTCCGGAGTTCAAAGCCTGAAGCTGATACAGTTTTGCGGTAGTGACTTTTAAAGTCGGATCATTACTTTTAAGGAGCTTCTGATCAGATAAAAGATGAGAAATAATTCTTTTTGACTGGTTGTACAACCCCAGATTCTGATACTGATCCGCAAGATTATAATCACTGAAGACCTGCCTATCATAGGAAAGATCATTTGCCAGATTATTATCCTCTTTTTGAGCAAAAATATTCACAGACTGTACATAATCGCCCTTCATGGCAAAAGCTTGTGAAATAATATTTTGAAGCACAATTTTGTGTTCCGTATTCTGATCACTAACCAGAATTCCCTGGGTATAACTGATGCATTCGTCAGAATTCTGATAGAGCTTGAGAAATGCCTTATCGGCTAAAATAGTAAAGTCCGGACCGGACTGCCCATAGATACAATAAGAGCTGTAAATAAAAATAAACAGGAATGTTTTTCTGCTGTTTTGAAATAATTTTTGTTCTGGTAATTTGTTTTTTGTGTTTTTTTGAATAGTTCTGGTAAAATCCATATTCAAAATGTTGTTTTGTATCTGTTTGTTTATGAGTGTTTTAAAAATTAAATTCTTTTGAAATTCACGAATTATGAAAGCCTATTTCTTTGGATAGGCTAAATATTGTATTAATATTGTTTCCACCAATTCGAAACGCTAAATATAATAAAATATGAAAAATTTTTACAGAATGTCAATGAAAATATTGACGGCTTGTATTTTCCTAAAATTTTGTTTTGCAGAAGCGCAGCTTACTGTAATAGGTTTAGGAAATTATAATGTAGGTGCAGTTTCTGATAATGGAATAGTAAGTATGCATACCAGCGCAGGAGGAATTTATAAATGGAATGCAGCAGGAGGACTTGTACAGATAGGTTCTATTTCAAACGGATATCCGGCTGCAGGAAGAACTATTGTTTCGAATGACGGAACTAAAATATCATCTTCCATTACCAATACTGCAACAGGATTTAATGAAATATCAACGTATGATGTTGCTGCTGCCACTTGGGTAAACCGGGGCGGACTTGTTCCTACCGGATGGGACGGAAGTGTAAGCTCTACCTGGGGAATGACTACCAACGGAAATACAATTGTAGGGCTGGGGTTTCTTACTGCCGCGAATGCCCACGCTGTGAAATGGGATGAAGTGAACGGAATGGTAGATCTTGGAAGTATTGTTTCCGGACGCAGTTCAAGAGCAAATGCAATTAATGCAGCAGGAACAGTAATTGTGGGATGGCAGGATGAATCAAACGGTACGAGAAGCGGTGCAAAATGGCAGGATGGAGTAGAAAGTTTTATTACTGATAATAACGGGAATAATGTAGGGGAAGCAGGAGGGATTTCTGCAGACGGAAATACCATCATAGGAGCTGCAAATCCTAATCCCTATGTTTGGAATACTGTAAGCGGGCTCACGTATATCACCCATCCTAATGCTTCTTTCAGTTTCAAAGGGGGTGCAACAGGAATTTCTGCTGATGGGAAAAAAGTTATCGGATATTACAGAGCATTTGGTGCTCCTCCCATGTCCGGAGAAGGTTTTATCTGGACTTCTGCTACCGGAAGGATTAATCTGAATGATTATGCAGCATCCTTAGGAATTGCAACGAATGGGGTAACCATGGGACTTCCTCTGGCTATTTCACAGGATGGAAAGAAAATTGCAGGTTCAGGAACAAATGCTTCAGGTCAGATGATCGCTTTTTATCTGGATACTTCTGAATTTTTATCCGTCAATGACGCTGTAAAAGAGAAAAGCAGCATAGGTATTTATCCTAATCCAGTTGCTGATATTCTATATTTTAAAGGAACAGGAAAAATAGAGAACGCAGAAATTTATAATATGGTTGGACAAAGGGTGAAATCATTCAATGCTGTAGAAGGACAGATTGATGTTTCATCCTTATCAAAAGGAGATTATATTTTACAATACTCTGTGAAAGGAGGTAAAAAAGAGACTTATAAACTGATTAAAAAGTAACATATATAAATAGTAAAGTAGTGGGATGAATGGCTGTTTTCAATATTGAAAGCAGCTGTTCTTTTTTTGTTTCACCTCATAAGAAGACCTGCTTTTTAAGCATAAGTATGGTTTTGGGCGAATACATATAAAAAACTATCTTTGCAAAAATTTTGGTTTCCAGTATTTTGGAATGAAAAGGGAATCGGGTGTAACTCCCGGACTGTCCCCGCAACTGTAAATCGCAACAAAAGTTTCTGCAAAAAACCACTGTATAAAAACGGGAAGGAGCAGAATGCGAAAGTCAGGAGACCTGCCGGAATTATAATTAAAAAACATATTGCTTTCGGAGGAAAAGTAAAAAAGTATGGATATAAAAAGATCTTTAGTACTGCTTTTTTCATCGTATGGTTGCTTTCTTTTTGGACAAGAGAAAACCATCGATACTATTTATGTTTTCGACAACCAGATGAACAGGGTTAAACTTTTTCATCCTGTAAAAATAATTTCGGAGGAAGATGCCGAGAAAAACTCCAGTAATCTTTCGGAGCTTCTGAGATTTCAGTCGCAGGTTTTTATTAAAGAAAATGGTCGTGGTGCTGTTTCTTCACCTTCATTCAGAGGAACTACCGCTCAGCAGACAGCATTTGTATGGAATGGGATTAATATCAATTCCAGTTTTCTGGGACAGGGAGATATCAATAATATTGCTTTGTTCGGCTATGATCAGATCGGTATAAAAGCCGGTGGCGGAAGTGTGGTGTATGGAAGTGGTGCTATCGGAGGAAGTATTCACCTGAATAATACCCTTGATTTTAATAAAGGCTTCCATGGTTCTTTATTTTCAGAAGTTGCTTCTTTTAATACCTATAATAATTTTGTAAAAGGTTCTTACAGTAATGAAAGGTTCAGTTTTAAAGCTTCCGGAAATTATTCTGTAAGTGAAAATGATTATCAGGTAAGCGATCTGAACTATATTAACCGAAACGGAAATTATTACAATACTACGTTCAATGCAGGAGCTTCCTACAAGATAACGAATGATCATAAAATTTCATGGCAGAGCCAGTTTTTTGATTCTTCACAGCATTATCCTGTGTATGAAGAAACAGGAACAAAGACAAAATATAAGACTCAAAGTGTAAGAAGTCTTCTTTCGTGGGACTGGAACAAAACAAATTTCAGCAACTCCTTTAAAGCAGCGTATACGGAAGAAAACTTTCAGTATTTCGGTTCACTAAATCAACCTAAATCCAGTGGTGGAACCGGGAAAAATTATATCTTCAAAAATGATTTCAATTATTTCCTGAATTCAAAATGGAATTTTAATCTTATCGGAGAATTTCAGATCAATAAAGGAGAAGGGTACGCGAGTGGAATATCTGATGTAAGCAGAAATATCGGCTCAATTTCAGGATTGTTGAGGTATTTTGCTACGAAAGACCTGCGTTTTGAAGGTGGATTTAAGAAAGATTTTGTGGAAGATGTGAAGTCTCCTTTTATGTATTCATTCTCCGGAAAATGGAGTGCCTTGAAATGGTATGATGTGAGTCTTAACGTATCAAAGAATTTCAGATATCCGTCATTTAATGATATTTATTATGAACCGGGAGGAAATAAAGATCTGAGACCCGAAACTTCTACTCAGTTTGATATGACAAATGAGTTCAAAATGGGAGATTTCAAACTTACTTTGTCTCCTTATTATATGAATGTGACGGATCTTATTGTATGGCTTCCCACTGCTTTAGGCTACTGGCAGGCATCCAATATCAATAAATTTGAATCTTACGGGCTGGAATCCCAGTTGTCTTTCAGTAAACAGTTTGGGAATCATAAATTCAGAGCAAATGCAGGATACTATTATGCAAAATCTATTGATAAAGAAACGAAGATGCAGAGACCTTACGTTCCCATGCACAGAGGGACGGCGAATATAGATTATGAATATGGCTTCTTTAAATTTTTCGCACAGGGACTGCTGAATGGTATTACCTACACGACAAGTGATGAAAAAAGATCAGATGCCATAGATCCTTATTTTCTTTTAAATATGGGTGTTTCTGCAACCTTAGCCAAAAAATATACTTTAGGGTTTAAAGTGAATAATCTAACCAATACATACTATAAAACCGTTGCTTTCTATCCTTTACCGAAAAGAAACTATAGTGTGTATGCAGCAATAAATTTTTAACAAATAAAATTGAATAAATTATGAAAATAACTAAACTTTTAACTGTACTCTTTGCAGTGGTATTATTGTTTAATATCTCTTCATGTACAAATGGTTCTGACGAAATTGAAATCTCTCCGATCACTTATCAGAACGGATATTTTATCTCTAATGAAGGGAATTTTAACAGCCAGGGAGCTAAAGTAACATTCCTGACAAGAGATTTAAGCCTGAAGCAGGATGATGTGTACGGTTATAACAATAAAGAAATCCTTGGTGATGTTCTTCAAACGATTGGTCTTAACGGAAATAAGGCTTATCTTGTGATCAATAACTCAAACAAAATTGTTGTTGTAGACCGTTATACGTTCAAGAAGTTAGCAGTAATTACTGATCAGCTTGATAATCCAAGAGGAATTACTTTTGCGAATGACTTTATCTACGTTTCCAATACCAATTTCACAGCCAATACGAAAAGTGTAACGAAATATAAAGCTTCTGACTATTCATTTGTAAGTAAAATCAGTATGACTGACGTTTCTGATAAAACAGTAGAAGCAGGAGGAAATGTTTTTGTACAAAATGCTTCATCAGGATTTGGAAATAAGATTACTTATATCAATACTTCCAATGACAATAAAACTGAAATTACCGTTCCGAATGGTCAGATTGGAAATACAGTGTCTTATAAATCCAATGTTTACACAATTTCTTCAACAGCTACAGATTCTTACATCTATAAAATTTCAAGTACAGGAACTCTTACACCAGTAATTACACTAACAGGAATTCCTAGTGCAACCAACCTTCAGATTGATAACGATAAATTATACTTCAGCTCTTCGAATAAAGTGTATACAACAAGTTTAGCGACTCCTGTAATTCCTACAACTCCATTGTTAACAGCTGCAGATGGAGGTCCTTATTTTACGCTTTACGGATTTAATGTAATAGATGGAAGAATTTTTGCATCAGATGTTAAACAGTTTACTCAGGACAGTGAAATGGTAGTGTATTCAGCAACTACGGGTAGCAAACTGGGATCTCTTAAAACAGGAGGTCTGGGTGCTAACGGAACTTACCTGAATCCATAATACCTTACAGTATATAAAAATATAATTTTTTATTTTTTCATCATTTGTGTTTTTTTCCGGCCGGTTTCTTCGAAACCGGCCGGCTTTGTTTTCATCAGTGCACATAAAAAATCCGGCGGAATGGAACATTCCGCCGGATTTTTTATGCTTTTTATAAATTTACTTTATAATGTTAATCCCAGTTTCCCAGCCTCAGCAATAACAAACTTTGTGGCTTCTTCTTTTTCATTAGGAATTTCACCCTCCAGGATGGCTTCTTTGACTTTCTCTTTTAAGATACCAATTTCACGGCCTGGCTTAAGGTTAAACATTTCCATAATCTCTTCACCGGTAATAGGCGGCTGGAAATTTCTTACCTGATCCTTTTCTTCCACTTCTTTGATCTTTACCGCTACATATTCAAAGTTTCTTTTGAATTTCTCCTGTTTTTTAGAATTTTTCGTGGTAATATCTGCTTTGCAAAGGGTAAAAAGATCTTCAAGATTTTCACCTGCATCAAATAAAAGTCTTCTCAATGCAGAATCTGAAGCATCATCAGTAATCAGTGCAATAGGTCTTGATGAAAGTTTTACCATTTTCTGAACATATTTCATATCGCTTCCCAATGGTAATTTCAATCTCTGGAAAAGTGTTTTTACCATTTTTGAGCCCAAAAATTCATGTCCGTGAAAGGTCCATCCCGTTCCTTCTACAAATTTTTTTGTTGGAGCTTTTCCAATATCATGGAGCAGAGCAGACCAACGAAGCCACAGATTGTCCGTATTCACAGAAATATTATCCACAACTTCCAGCGTGTGATAAAAGTTATCCTTGTGGGTTTGTCCTTCCACTTCTTCCACGCCTTTTAGTTCAATCAGTTCAGGAATAATCAGTTTCATAAGACCTGTTTGTTCCATCAGTCTCAGTCCGATAGATGGTTTTTCAGAAAGCATGATTTTGTTGAACTCTACCATGATCCTTTCCATAGAAACAATTTTGATTCTTTCCGCTTCCTGTTGGATCGCTTGCAGAGAGTTCTCCTCGATTTTAAAATTTAAAGTTGAAGCAAAACGTACTGCTCTCATCATTCTCAATGGATCATCAGAATAAGTCTGAGCCGGTTCTAAAGGAGTTCTTAAAATTTCTTTTTCAAGATCTTCCACCCCGTTAAACGGATCGATCAGTTCTCCAAAGTTCTCTTTATTTAAAGAAATAGCCATCGCATTGATGGTAAAATCTCTTCTTTTCTGGTCATCTTCCAGACTTCCGCCTTCCACCTCAGGTTTACGGCTGTTTTCTGTATAGCTTTCTTTTCTGGCTCCTACGAATTCAAGCTCAAGTTCCTTATACTTGATCATCGCTGTTCCATATGTTTTGAATACGGAAACTTTTAATTTAGGATCTATACCCTGAGCTACATTTTGGGCAAGCTCAATACCACTTTGCTCTGTTACAAAGTCGATATCTGTAGAAGCTTTTCTGTTCATCAGAAGGTCACGCACATAACCGCCCACAATGTATACAGACTGGTTATTCCTTTCTGCTGCTTCAGAAATGATTTTAAATAGTTTTAAATTCTTATTTTGATTAAGATTAATTTTCATCGTTAATAATAGTGACAATTTCTACGCATGCTACCTATTAATCATAATGAGCATACATTTTACTAATTTTTCCGTCTTCATTAAAAAACATGACTTCAACAGCATGTTTATCCATAATCGACTTATAAAATAATGCTACTGAATCTACTCCCGCAGTGGAATGTATCAGATCAAAACGGAGATCAGGAAATTTTTCCAATGCCTTTTTCCAGTATTCACGGACGGCTTCTTTTCCTTTTAAAGAACTTTCCTTACCATCGGCAGCCATTGCAATCATGGGAGTTGTAATCTCAATATCATCCGAATAATGGGAGAGAATATCCTCTAAATCATGAGAGTTCCAAGTATTAACCCACATTTGAGCAAATTCCTGATGATTCATAGCAAATAATTTATGAGTTGAGTTTGCAAAGATAGAATTAAAAAAAAGAAATCCTGCCGATATGAACTGACAAGACTCTAAAAAAATTAAATATAAAGGTTCCGGATTTTTATTCCCGAAGAACTTTTATCCTGTTGTCATTCCATATTTTGATAACGGAAGAACCTGAGTATTTTGAAACTTTTTCTCTGTCTTCTTCTACCGCATAATCCACAAGGCTGATCATCTCTTCAGAAATATCAGAGAATTTCAACGGACTTTTCTCACCACTGAAGTTGGCGGAGGTAGATACCAAAGGTCTGTTCAGTTTTGTGATCAGTTTTTTGCAGAAATCATTTTTTACCAATCGGATTCCTATACTTCCATCCTCTGCAAGAAGTTCTTTCGGAAGACCTCTTGGATTTTCATAAACAATAGTTACCGGTTTTTCGCTAAGATCAATAATTTCCCACGCCATTTCAGGAACATCCACCAGATCCTGAAGTCTTTTCTCAGACTCAACAAGGATGATCATGGATTTATTTTTTTCACGCTTTTTAATGTCAAAAATCTTATTGACAGCTTCTATATTGGTAGCATCACAACCAATTCCCCAAATCGTATCTGTAGGATAAAGGATTGTTCCGCCGGATTTTAATATTTCGATAATATGTTCCATAATAGTATATGAGTTCAAAGAAAGGATAAAGGTAGAGAATCTGTGAATTTTAGGCAAACGATCACTAAGTAAATGGTAAATTTTTAAAGATTATAACCCGTGAAAGAATGAATTGAAATAAGTTGTACGTTTAATGGGTTCAACATATTCAGGGCATAGTATTTTTTTGAAATCCCTTTTGGTTAAGTGTTGAGAAAGCAATACAGGGAAATTCGATCTTGATCCTTCCTTAATTAAAGTATAAAGAATAGCATTGTTTTTAAAAAACACAATAGTGGTCTGTTCATGTTCTTTTCCTGGACTATAATTGTCACTTGGCTCGTTAAGAAAAATCAGATTGCCGGAAATCTTTGAAATTCTGTAATGGTGTCTTTTCCCATACTCAATAATTCTTTTTTTTGCTTCTTCTTTAGAAATGGCAAACGGAATTTCTTTTAAATATTTCTCAGTGAATTTACAGTACAAAACATATCCACTAGAGATAAACAAGCCTATAAGAATCGAATATTCTAAGCTATTATTAAGAGAAGGTGTTATATCTCTTAATAAAAATAGAGAAGCACAAACCATTACTGAAGAACCAAAATAGATCGTAATAGTGTCAAACTTATCATAGGAGCTTTCTTCAAAAACTAATTTTTTAGATTGAATACTTTCTGTGATATTTAAATTTTTTAATGATCTCATGGGAAATTAGGGCAATATTTTATTTCTTTTAGATTTTATAATTAAATAAAACGAACCAATCGTTAAACATAAAATAGAAGTTATCCATAGGAAATACCCTGTTTCCAAACTGTGTATTTTTCCCATCCTTCCATTTTCAGCAGCTAAAATTTCCTTCCAGAAAAAAAAAGAGCCGGCTGTTAAAAAGGCTATTATACCTAATGTGATTGAGAGGAGAAAAGACCTTTTATAACATAATATAACAGCAATGAAAAACCAGCCATTGGCGGTCCATACTAAAAATTCAAATAAACCTCCGCCCAAAAAACTAATGGGACCTATAAGGAAAGCTTCAAATGATTTATAATCTTTAATTTCTCCCATATCCTCAACTTTAAAAGCCGTAAAACAAAGAGAGAGCACAAAAATAAATACACTGATGAATGCGATTCGTTTTGCTACATCCATCCCAATTTCGATAAATACCTTTCCTCGATAATATTCAGGTGGTGATAATTATGTCCCACGATCAGTTTTCCGATGGTTTCTACAGAAATTTCATGACCATTGGCTGTACCTGTATTTTGTAAAGCGGAAGGATGAAGGGTTTCTAATAGAATCTGAGAAGATTTTCTTACCAGCTTGTATTCTTCCAGAAGGGATTCGATGGTTCTTTCACTTGCAAAAGATCGGTTAGCATATTCATCTTCGTCGAAGCCTGGAAGATTGTTTTTCTCTCCTCTGGCAAAAGCTAATATTCTGTATTGGAACACTCTTTCCGTATCTGATAAATGGAGTAGAAGCTCCTTTAAAGTCCATTTACCTTCAGCATAAGCAAAAGTAGACTGCTCTTCAGTAAGATTTGAATAAATTCCTATTGTTTTGTCTGCGGATGTCTGCAGTTCATTCAACCAGTCTCCTGCTGGAATCTGATCTAAATATCGTTGAATGTATTTTTGAAAATCGGTCATATTGTTTTTGTTTTTATCAATTGATTTTGAGGTGCGGATATAATGAAAACCAATGATCGCAATGAATACATTTTACAGAAAAATTACTCATTACTTATTATTCATTACTTATGAATTACTCCATTCGTAGAAATTCACGGAGTCATACAGTTCGAAGCCGCAGGATGGATAAAGCTGATTCCCTATATCATTACTTTTTCCGGTTTCTAAAAGAATACCGCATGCTTTAGATGAACGGCAGTGTTCTTTAGATTGTTCAATTAATTCTTTGGAATAGCCTTTTCCTCTGTGGGTTTCATTTACGTAGAGGTCATTCAACAGCCAGTAGCGCTGCATTCTTGTGGATGAAAATAGGGGATATAACTGTACGAAACCTGTCAGGCTACCATTTTCTTCTGCTACAAAAATTTCGGAATCTTTATTTTCAAGTCTTTCCTTTAGAAAATTTGTTGCTGCGGGAATATCGGATGTTTTATGATAAAATATTCTGTACTGATCAAATAATTCCGAAAGTTGGGGCAGATCGGAAATAGCAGCTTTTCTTGTATTTTTCATAGTATTAGTATTTGGTGTGTGATATAAAATGAGAAGGATTTGACAACCCTTCTCATTTTAGTTTATAGTATATTAAGAAAAAGCTTTCTCAAGATCTGCAATAAGATCTTCAGCATCTTCAATCCCTACGCTTAAACGAACCAGGTCATCAGTGATTCCTAATTCAGCACGTTTTTCTGCCGGAATGGAAGCATGGGTCATCAGAGCAGGGTGGTTAGCCAGAGATTCTACTCCTCCTAAAGATTCTGCAAGGGTGAATACTCTTAGTTTCTCTAAGAATTTGATAGCATCTTCTTTCTTTCCGGATTTGAAAGTGAATGAAACCATTCCTCCGGATTCCTTCATCTGAGATTTTGCCAATTCATACTGTGGGTGAGATTCCAATCCAGGATAAATTACTTTATCTACAGCAGGATGATTTTCAAGATATTTGGCTACAGCAAGTCCATTATCAGAATGTCTCTGCATTCTTAACGCCAGTGTTTTGATTCCTCTCAATACAAGATAAGAATCGTGAGGTCCTAAAATACCACCACTTGCAAACTGGATAAAGTGAAGCTTGTCTCCCAGTTCAGCATCTTTAGCGATAAGAGCTCCTGCAATCACATCAGAGTGTCCTCCTAAATATTTGGTTGCAGAGTGCATTACGATGTCAGCTCCAAGATCAATGGGTCTCTGGATATAAGGGGTTGCAAAAGTATTGTCTACAGCCACTAAAATATCTTTTCCCTTTGCAATTTCTACTACTGCTTTGATATCCACTAATTTCATCAATGGATTGGTAGGGGTTTCTACCCAGATCAGTTTTGTTTTATCCGTGATAACATCAGCAATTTTAGAAACATCATCAAAATTCACGAACGTAAATTTCAGCTGATATTTTTCGAAAAGTCTTGTGAACATTCTGTAAGTTCCACCATAAAGATCATCTACGGCAATTACTTCATCACCAGGATTTAATAATTTCAAAACACAGTCGATGGCTGCAAGACCGGAACCGAAAGCTAAACCTCTCGCTCCGTTTTCAATACTCGCCAAAGAATCTTCCAATGCCTGTCTTGTAGGGTTGGCAGCTCTTGAATATTCATATCCGGAATGTACTCCCGGGCTTTTCTGTGCAAATGTAGAGGTCAGAAATACAGGTACATTTACAGAACCTGTTGCAGACTCGTGGTGCTGCCCTCCGTGAATTACTTTTGTATTAAAATTCATAATTTTTTGCTTTAGGCTTGAACATTAAGCATACGAGTTTAATGTTCATTGTTTTTATTAAAAGTTGCTCTAGCTGAATACAAAAAGCTTACCGCTTACTGCCTTCAGCTTGTTGCAATTGTATTTTTTACTTAATAGCAGATTTCACCGCAAATTCTTCTGCAATTTCCTCCATCCACTGGGCTACATCCTCTTCACCTGTCGCTCTCTGATACGTACTTCCTAAAGATATTAAAATCTGGTGGATAAACATCTTCATCTGGTCTACAGGCATCTCTTTTGTCCAAAGATCAATTCTTAGGGCTTCTCTTGTTTTATCATCCCATACAGAAATCATGGTTGCTTTGGTATCTTGTTTATCAATACCACCATCCTGAGCATTCCATGTAATATTTTCCGGGACATGATTTTCATCAAGCTCTACATCTATCGTAATCTGAGTCTTTCTCATTTTTCTATTTTTTCTAAATTCTAAATTTTCTATTATTTAAGTTTCGGTTTATAACCGGATTGATTAAAAATTGTGGTAGCATCCATTTTCAGGAACTGGGTCAACTTTGTTTCAGGTTTTTCTTTAAGATATGTCTTGCAGATCTGCCATCCCGTAAAAATTCCGATTTGCGGTGAAGATTCATTATCAATCTCTGTGTAAAATTTCGAGAATGGGCCAGGAGAAATGAAACGCTCTCCCAATCTTGGATCATCTCCGAAAATAAGATTGCTTTCTACAAAATAATTCCAGATGTTGGCTTCATTACTTGTTGCCCACTCATACTGCTTCTGAGTATAATTCATTTTCAGATAATCGGGAACATCAGGGAGAAAAGCATCCTGTAGAATCATTACTTTTCCGTTCAGAATAATCTGATCAATAAATTTCTGATGATCAGGAGATTCCGTAACAATGTTTTCAGCAAAAAGCTGCGACACTTTTGGAACAATATTTTGTGGGTTCATTGATTTTTGGAAATACAGTTCCAGGCCTTTATAATTAGGATTTCCATCTCCCATAAAACCGGTGACATCTATAAATAACAGATTGCCCTTCTGGTCATAAAATATCGGATCCTGAACCATCTGTAAAGCTGATGAAAACAGATATACTTTTGGGGTTTTAAACTGTGGGAAGTAATATTTGATATGTGAAAATAAACTCTGAAGTTCTTTTTGAAGCTTTGCCTGATCTATTTTCCCAATCGCTTCCTTATAGATTTTTATTTCTTCAGCATCTGCTCTTCTTTTTCCAAAATCGGCATCAGAAACACTGCCCTGAAACCAGGGAAATTGAGCTTTAAACTGATCCAGCGGAAGAGCCGGGTTGTAAAACTCTTTGGAAATATCCGTGATGTCAACTTTTTCGGCAGTTTGTTTAACTTCTACCTTCCATTGATTTTCAGGTTCTTTTTTGCAGGAAATAAGTCCGGCAGCTAAAAGAGAAGAAAGTGCAATATATCTAAAAATCTTCATTATTTTTACATGGAATTTAAGTTTACAAAAATAAGGATTAAATACACAATTTATGATGAAAATTAAAATATTTACTGCCATTTACCTTATTTATGGACTTTCTTTTTTCTATGGGCAAAAGCTTGAATTTAAAGATAAAAACTTTGAAAAAACAGTACTTGAAAATTTTGATCTGAATAAAAATGGAATGCTGGAATCTCCGGAGGCAGATAGGGTTACCAATCTGTTCCTTGTTCAGAAAGGAATTACTTCTACGGATGATCTGCACTTTTTTAAAAATGTAAAAATGATTGTCCTGGATGATAATGTAATTCCTAATATGGTAATAAGCAACCTCGATCAGCTTGAGTTGTTGTCATGTACAGGATGTAAAATCTCTTCATTCAAAACAGAAAATCTGAAAAACTTAAGTTCTTTGTATTTGGATCATAATAGATTGGAAAGTATTTCGTTGACAGGAATTCCAAAAATTGATCAATTAACATTATCTTTAAATCAATTAAAAACAATTGACCTGGCTCAGTGTAAAGGATTAAGAAAACTGAATCTGGAACATAATAAACTTCAAAAAATTGATATTTCCGGGAATCCGGCTTTACAGACTCTGAATATAATCGGGAATAAGATAAAAGAAACAGATATAAAGAAAGGAACAAAAACAGAGGTTACCATTTTTGGTGCAGAAGAATAAAAACTAATCATTATGAAAATAGAAACAAAACGACTGATTTTAAGAAAACTTGAAGAGGCAGATGTTGAACGCATTTTTCTTTTGGATTCCAATCCTGAGGTGATGAAATATATTGGTGTACCCGTTTTGACCGATATCAATGAATCAAAAAATGTTATCAGCATTATTCAGAAGCAGTATGAGGAAAATGGTGTTGGAAGGCTGGGAGTAGTGGAAAAAGAAAGCGGACTTCTGATAGGATGGAGTGGATTAAAATTACTGACTCATGAAACGAATGGCTATAAAAATGTGTTGGAACTGGGATATCGTTTTCTGCCTGAATCATGGGGAAAAGGATATGCTGTGGAAGCCGGAATAGCCTCTCTGGATTATGGCTTTAACGATCTGAATGCAGAGGTCATTTATGCTTATGCCCATTCTGAACATGATGCTTCCAACCATATTTTAAGAAAATTAGGATTCGAAAAAACAGGTGAGTTTGAAGAACCAGACGGAACTTGCTTTTGGTATGAACTGAAAAAAGAGAAATATATTTAAAAATGATAACGATACGAAAGGAAGAGGAAAAAGACCATCAAAAAGTCTTTCAACTTACAGAAGAGGCTTTTAGAGAAATGGAATACAGTGATCATCAGGAACAGTTTCTGGTAGAAAAATTAAGAAAATCTGAAGCCTTTGTTCCGGAATTGTCATTAGTGGCAGAAGATGAAGCCGGAGAAATTGCCGGACATATTCTGTTTACAAAAATTACCATTGAAGAGGATGGAGAATCTTTCCAATCTCTTGCCTTGGCTCCTGTTTCTGTAAAACCTGAATTTCAAAATCAGGGAATCGGAGGGAAATTGATTCTGCAGGGACACCATATTGCCAAAGAACTGGGATATGAATCTGTAATATTGATCGGACATGAAAATTATTATCCGCGCTTTGGTTACAAAAAAACAAGTAATTTTGGGATTTCTTTTCCATTCGATATTCCGGAAGAAAACGGAATGGCTGTAGAATTGGTAAAAGATGGATTAAAAAATAAAAAAGGAGTGGTGAAATACCCTCAGGAATTTGGAATAGACTAAAAAAATATAAACGATGCAGACACAAAAAGTGATAGATCATATTGTAAACTGGTTAAAAGATTATGCGGCAAAAGCAAGAGTAAACGGATATGTAATCGGGGTTTCAGGAGGAGTAGATTCAGGAGTTGTTTCTACGCTGGCTGCAATGACCGGACTGAAAACGTTATTGATTGAAATGCCAATCCGTCAGAAAGCAGATCAGGTAGACCGCGCAAAGGATCATATGGATGACCTTAAATCCAGATTTCCGAATGTAGAAACAATGTCTGTAGATCTGACCCCTGCTTTTGAGGAGCTTTACAAAACTTTTGATGTAAAAGATGATCTGTATCCTAATGAAAAACTGGCTTTCGCCAACACAAGAGCACGTCTGAGAATGCTTACTTTATATTATTACGGACAGCTGAACGGACTTTTAGTTTGCGGAACAGGTAATAAAGTGGAAGATTTCGGGATCGGATTTTATACAAAATATGGAGATGGTGGAGTAGACGTTTCTCCCATTGCAGATCTTTATAAAACGGAGGTATATGAATTGGCCAAAGGGCTTAATTTAATTAAAAGCATTCAGGAAGCGATTCCTACTGACGGACTTTGGGATGTAGACAGAACAGATGAGCAGCAAATTGGTGCATCTTATCCGGAACTGGAAAAAATCCAGAAAGAATACGGAAATAAAACTGCCGATGATTATGAAGGAAGAGATAAGGAAGTATTCTTAATTTTTGACAGAATGCATAAAGCCGCCAAGCATAAAATGGATCCTATTCCGGTTTGTGATATTCCCGAAGAATGGAGAGCATAATACACTGTACCAATACTGGTAAATTGTCACATTAATACAACGATTGTTATGAACGGTAAAATAAGACCCGTGTTTTTTATATGTCTGGGACTCCTTTTCGGAATGTCTGTAATGTATATCTATAAAAATTTTATTGAAGATAAAAAAGATCAGTCAGATTCAGTAAAAAAGGAAACGGTGAGCTATGGCAGTACCTCTTCAGAAGGAGCTTCCAATAACGGAAATTCATCTGCTCAGGTTTCCATTGATCAGCTTACAGAAGAAAAAACGGTTATCAGCTACGTAAAACAAAATCATCAACTTCCAGATTATTATATCACTAAAAATGAAGCCAGAAAACAGGGATGGAATCCTTCCCAGGGGAATCTTTGTGATGTGCTTCCGGGAAAAGCTATTGGTGGAGATAAATTCGGAAACAGGGAGAAACGTTTGCCGGACGGAGAGAAATATTTTGAAGCAGATGTAAACTATCATTGTGGAGGAAGAAATGCTGACCGTATCATTTACACTCAAAATGGAGACGTATATCTTACCAAAAACCATTATAAGAGCTTTGAGAAACAGTAGGCTGTAAATAAGAAATAGTCATTGCGAGGAACATAGTGACGAAGCAATCTCAAAAAAAGAATCACAGATGAAAGCAGGTTTTGTCTATATTATGATGAATAAAAATCATAAATAAGCATACTATTCACAAAGCTTTACCCCAAGATATAATTTATATATTTTGGGGTATTGGGAGGCTTTTCAGGAAATAGGTGATGCTATATTTAGAGAAAAACAAATAAAGGCTGGCTCAAGACAAAAGAAATTGGATTTAATTAATAGTATAAACCCAGATTGGAAAGATCTTACGGATGATATCCAGCATATTTTAGATGTTTTTTGAGATTGCTTCGTCGCACAGCTCCTCGCAATGACCAGCGTATAATTTGTAGTTAAATAGTGATAAGTCGTATTTTTGAAAAATAAAAGTGTTGTATGGATAGTTCTGAAAAGATTTCTGCCAAAAATGCAAAGCTTTTTTAATCAATAAAAATTGGAAATTTAGTTCAATATGAAGACAGTATATATAGATTTTACAGACATAGGTGACTATGAAGATTTTTACGCTCAGTTAAAGGAAAAAATTCAGCTTCCTGAACATTTTGGCGATAATCTTGATGCACTGTCTGACACCATCACCGGAGACTTGGAAATGCCGCTCCACCTGGAATTCGTAAATATGACTGTAGATCAGCTTGAGATTTTTGAAGACCTGCTGACTACTCTTGAAGATGCCGAAGAGGAAGTGGAAGACTTCAGCTTTAGCTACTATCTGGAGCAATACGAAGACGAAGATGATGAGGTAGAATCTGAAGAATAAAAGAAAAACAAGGCTGTTTCAAGATAAGAGATAGCCTTTTTTATGCTGAAATGTGAAGTTTGTTGTTTACTGAGTTATTATTCACCATGTCAAGGTTTTAAACCTTGACATGGTGGATGAAATCCTTGAAATTAAAAGATTTTAAACCAGTGGTTACAAAAATGTTGAATCAAAGTAAAAAGGAAGCAGATCTTTTACTGCACTTACTTTTACAACCTCTTCATTCATACTGGAGAAATAAAGGTCAATATTTTCGTTCTGCTTGGTTTCGTACTCAATCAAACTTTGGCGGCATGCTCCACAAGGAGGAATCGGAGGATTCTTTTCATGAAATTCTTTAGGACCTCCTACAACGAAGATCTTTTTTATTTTCACATCCGGAAAATTGGCGGCTACCCAAAAAAGAGTAGTTCTTTCTGCACATAGCCCGGACGGATAGGCTGCATTCTCCTGATTGTTTCCGGAATAAATTTCTCCATTTTCCAATAATACGGAACATCCTACCAAAAATTGAGAATAAGGCGCATAAGCATTCTCACGAGCCTCTTTGGCTCTTTCAAATAATTGTTTTTCTATATCGCTCAGTTCACTGCTATTTTTAAAATATTCGTAACTGATCTGTATGTCTTTTTTCATATATTGTCAACTAAAAAAGGGGGGTAAAATTAGTTCTTTTTAATGAAGTGGGCAATATTTTATTCTTCCGGTGAAAAGTTCAATTTTTTTAAAGAGTAAAATGCTATACACACCAATAAAATTCAGAAATGTAGAGTTAAAAAACAGATGGGTAATGTCTCCCATGTGTATGTATTCATGTGAAAACGGAGAGGCTAACGACTTCCATTTTGTACACTACGGAAGCAGATCTCAGGGCGGAACAGGTCTTTTGATGGTAGAAGCTACAGGAGTAGAACCTAAAGGAAGAATTACCAATCACTGTATGGGAATCTGGAATGATGAACAAGCAGGAAAGCTGCAAAGAATTGTAGAATTTGTTCATAAAAATTCAGAAAGCAAAATAGGAATTCAGCTGGCTCATGCGGGAAGAAAAGGATCTACCTCGAATAATATACAGATTCCTCTGGAAGAAGGCTGGGAAACGGTGGCACCAAGTCCTGTTCCTTATCACCCCACAGAAAGAATTCCGCATACACTCACTACAGATGAGGTAAAGGAGCAGGTTAAGAATTTTAAAAAAGCTGCGAGAAGAGCTGTGAAAGCTGGTTTTGATGTTATTGAAATTCATGGGGCGCACGGATATCTGATTCATCAGTTTCTGTCACCACTTTCCAATATCAGAACAGATGAATATGGAGGCAGTTTTGAAAACAGAATCCGATTTCTGATCGAAATTGTAGATGCTGTTAACGAAGAACTGGATGAAAATACCGCTCTTTTTGTACGAATTTCAGGAACGGAATATGCGGATAATGGCTGGGATATCCAAAGCAGTGTTGAGCTGGCTAAAATTTTAAAAGAACATGCTGTCGATCTTGTTGATGTATCCAGTGGCGGAAATATTCATGGTGCCAAAATTTCGGTTTTCGATGGCTATCAGGTTCCTTTTTCATCACAGATAAGAAATGAAGCCGTTGTAAAGACAGGAGCAGTAGGGTTGATTACTAAAGTGGAGCAGGCTGAAGAAATTCTTCAGAAAGGCGATGCCGATTTAATTTTCGTAGCAAGAGAGATCCTTAGAAACCCATATATTGCTGTTCAGGGATCTTTTGAAATGAAAGAAAACTGCTTTTTCCCGCATCAGTATACCAGAGCCAAAATTTCTTCTTAATTAACAGGTCTCTTATAAAACCAGTACAGATGGATATTGATGATTTCATGCTTACCTGCCCCAGTAAAAAATTTCTGGGAGTAGAATGCCTGGGCTGTGGTGCACAGCGAGCCGTTGTATTGGTGTTCGAAGGAAAGTTTGCAGAAGCTTTTCAAATGTATCCTGCTGTGTATACCTTATTGATATTCTTTATAATTCTTGGTCTGAGTTTTATCGATAAAAAAAGAAAATACGGTAATATTTTACTGATTATGATCATCATCATCATCAACCTGATTATTATGGTAATCGGGTATATTTATAAACATCACTAATCACGGAGGAAAGACAAACTAAATAGATGATACTGAAGGAAATGCTTATTGAGTGTTTTCTTCAGCACTCTATTTCTCGTGGGTTTTGTAGAATATTTTCAATGAAAAATAAAATAAATTAGTTTAAAATTCTAAATTTATTTTTTAATCCGGAATTCTAAAAATGTCGTAGAATTACTACAATTTCTAAAACAGTGCCTTAAAAACTTTTTAAATTAGAACCTGAAGTCTATCTTTGTTATATAAATCCTATATCAGGGAACAGTCGTTAATGATTAAAATGTAAGAATATGGCAGGAAATTCGAGAGGAATCTTAAAATTCAATGGAGGTGAAGGTCAGAAGTTATTAAAGCTTAACTACAGCGTATCAAGATCTACAGATGTTTCAGGACGTGTAGCATCTGATCCGTCAAACGCATTGATTAAAGTAACCATTGAAGCAACAGAAAAATCTGATGTTTTAGAAAGCTTGTTAAACAGCAAATATAAACCTACAAACGGAGAAATTCAATTTAATAAATCTCACGAAGAAGGAACACTCATCTCTTTGAAGTGGGAAAACGGATATGTTATCCAACATGAAGTAGATTTTGATGCAATAGACAGCAACAACATGCTGATCAGCTTTGTAATAAGTGCTGAAAGCATTACCTATGGAAATTCATTCTATGACGGACTTTGGCCAATGAGCTAAGTCTTTCATGAACTAAAAATAAAAGACTGTCCTTCATAAGACGGTCTTTTTTTACCTAAGACTATATTCTGCAGGAGCTTTTGTTTTTATTTTTAAACTCCCTTTCTGTTGAATAATCGTTTAGAAAACTAATCAAATCACTAAAAATATGTCAAATACACCTGGAAAATCACAAGCGACGTCTTTTCGTCCGACGCAGAATGCGGATGGTATTTCTGAAAACCATCATACAGGCATCAACCGTCTGGTAAAACTTTCTCTTGTCATAGAAGGGAAAATTATCAAGTACTATAAACATTTCAAGCTTAAACAAAGTACCAGAAGACATCACGAATTTACACTGACACTGGCACACGATACGCTGGGGGACAGACAGACCCATTCATTGGAAGAGGCCAATAAATTCCTTGGAAAAAGGCTTACGGCCATTATTTCCTATAAAGATATAGACAACAGCCCGGAAAGAACTTTTGTAGGAGTCATTACCGGAGTAGGATTCAGTCAGGAACATATGAGTTTAGGAAATATTGTACTTACAGGTTTCAGTCCTACCATTCTTCTTGACGGTGCACCGCATATCCAAAGCTTTGGAGGGAACCAGTCTGTGAATGTAGGAATCATTGCTGAAGAAGTGATTAAACAGGGAATTGATAAAAGCCGATTTGATGTCAGGGTAGATGCCAATAACTTTTCTCAGATCATTTATAGCAGTCAGTATGATGAAACGCATTATAATTATCTGGCAAGAATGGCTGAAGCCTATGGTGAACAGTTCTATTATGATGGTGAAGTTTTACATTTCGGAAAACTTCCGGCTCAGAATAAACCCATTACCCTTACCTACGGAAGCAGTGCCAATGATATAAAAGTTGAATTGAAAGCGGTACATACCAAGCCTCAGTTCTATGGCTATAACAGTAACAAAAATGAAAGACTGACTTCGGGTTCAACACCCATTAAACATGTAAGTGATTTGGCGAAAACAGCCTACAGTCATAACGAATCTATTTATAAAACGCCGGCTTTGCAGATGGCTCCCATTAAAGCGACCACCCATCTTGATGTGGAATACTCTCAGAAAAGTGCGGCCGGAAGTGAAGCGGTGAATGTGTTTTCCATTTCAGGAAATACAACAGTTCCTTTCCTGCATCCGGGTTGTGTAGCAGATGTTCAGATGCGAAAACAGGATTCTAATGAAACTTCTTATTTCACCAGAATCATGATTACAGAAGCGGAACATGAAATTGATACCATCGGTCATTACAAAGGAAGCTTCATAGGAATAGCAGCTGATACAGGATTTCTTCCAAAACCGGAATTTACCATTCCAAAAGCTGAACCACAGACGGCTACCGTAATTTCTAACACAGATCCCGAAGGACAGGGAAGAATACAGGTAAGATTTGACTGGCAGACCAATGATACTACTCATTTTATCCGTATGATGAGCCCTGATGCAGGAGGAACGGATCAGATTACCCAAAACCGTGGTTATGTAGCCATTCCCGAAGTGGGAGATCAGGTGATGGTTAATTTTGTACACAGCCATCCGGACAGGCCTTTTGTGATGGGAGGAATGTTTCATGGTGGAATTGCTTTGGGAGGTGGCGTTAACAATCACCTGAAATCCATCCAAACCAGAAGCGGAATCAGAATTTTAATGAATGATGAAGAAGGCAGTGTAACGATCCTGGATCCGAGCGGAAATACCTATTTCATGGACGGACAGGGAAATATCAGCATGAAAGCACCTAAAAACTTTACTTTAAATGCAGGTGACAATATCAATATTACAGCCGGAAAAGAAATCTCGATAGGAGCAGGCGCAAGTATTACCAGTACAGCGAACGATAATATTGTTTCCATAGCAGGAAAAGATATGAAACTTACCGCTTCAGGAGACATCACGGAAGCTTCCGATACCCGAACGGAAATGATTGAAAAAGAATTCAAGAGACAATCTGAAACTTCCAATGAAATAGCCGGTGAAATTTCCATGTTCAGCGAACTGGAAAATATGACGATGCAAAGTGGAAAAATTGTGGAATTCAACAGTGCTGAAAAATCAAAACTTTTCTGATATGGCGATCATTAAAACAGCAACCAATCTGCGCATAACAGTCAAAGATTCCTACCATTTAAGCGTAGGAAAAAAGGTTGAAAAAATAGCAAAGAAAATCAATGTCGAAGCCCATAAAGAAAATCTGGTTTTAGCAAGTAACAAGAAGATTATGTCCCATGGTCATAAGTAAATATAACCTGCTGATTCTTTTTATATGGTGTTTTTCATTAACGAATTGTCAGAATAAAAAAATGGAAGAAAAATACAGTTGGCTCGGAACCGTTTCTGCTCCGCAGGAATATCCGATGGAAGTTTATGAAGGAGCAATTGTCGCTGATGATTTTACATACGGCTTTGATGCCATCTGGGGAACACAGAATACAGGATGGGGCAAAGAAGGTGGTACGATGAACGTGACAACCGAAAGGATGAATGCTCCCCATGAACTTGAATTCACATGGTTTTCTTTGGTAGAAAAAAAATTCTACACCGGAAAATGGAATCTGGATAAAGAAAAGATAAAAGCCCTTTTTGATGAAGGATTTGTAGATCAGGATACGAAAAAGAAATCTACCTACAACTCTTTTGTTGTCGGACTGGCTCCACAGGGAAGAGTGGTGTTGTGGATGAAAGGTCCCGGAAACCAGAAAGAAATAGGTGCTTTCCAGGCTCATGATACCGTAATTACCAAAGAAAAAGCCTATGATAATGCTCAGTATATGCTGAAGGAAGGTTTTGCCGACAGAATGCTTAAAGATCCGTCTTACAAGACATTCAAGCCGGAAGTACGGGAGAAAATTGAAAAAGAAGGTTATCCTGCTGCAGATGTTTACAACGTCTACAGAGAAAAATACAACTGGAAACCTGCTGTGATTCTTCCTGAAGGAGCAACATGGATCGATTTCGGTTTTACCAATTATAACGGAGAGCAGGAAAATCTTTTTGACCAGAGTTTAAAAGAGAATACTTACAAAAGCAGAGCTGTACCAAGATTCTGTGGTTTTTACTGGAAAGATAAAAACAACAACAGATATGCAGTTTGGATAGACGCTTTTGATGATAAAGAAATATTTGACTTGTTTCAGAAATCAGGAAAAGACAAAAACATTGATCTTACCATTAAAGTAAATGAAGACAATACCAGAGTTTTAGTGTCCTTAGAATCTGAAAAAGAAAAACTGCCTGTTACCAAAGCAAAAATCAGGGTATCCCGAAAGATAGAATGATAGCATTCACTCAGTCAATTTAAAAACAAGAACTATGCACAACAATCAATTTGGAAGTTATACACCATCTGTATCCAAAGAGGAAGTACTGGATATTACCATTGGGATTTTTTTTGACGGAACCCTGAATAATAAAACCAATACAGACGAAAGAAAAAAAGGAACAGATGCCCATAAAAAACATGGTGGTAAAGCTACAGACAATACCAGCTACAACAACGACTGGAGTAATGTAGCCCGCATGTGGGACAACTATGATAAAAACTTCGGCATTTATATAGAAGGGATCGGTACACAGGATAAAGAAGGCGATGCTACGTTGGGATATGCTTTCGGAACAGGAGAAACCGGAATCAGATCGAAAGTGAGAAAAGGCTGTGAAGAAATTGTAAAAAAGGTGAAAACCATTAAAGCAGAAAAGAAAGCCGATAAAATTGCTGTGCTTACTTTTGATGTATTCGGATTTAGCCGTGGAGCTGCTGCTGCCCGTAATTTTGTATACGAAATCGGAAAAGCAAAATATAGAGCCACTTCCCGAACCGTTGCCAATGAAGCGGTGTCGGTGACAACGTATTCCGATGATGATGGAAAGGGTGTTGCCTCAGAAGAACTTCCAAAATGGGGTCACCTTGGCCTTAAACTAGAAGAAGCAGGATTAAAAGTAGATGTGTTGAAAGTAAGATTCCTGGGAATTTACGATACTGTTTCTTCCTATTCAAAATACCTGTCAACAGTACCTAATTTCAGCAATGACGTTGAAGAACTGAGCCTGAATGATATCGGAAAAGCACAGACCGTAGTTCACTTTACTGCAGAAGATGAACATAGGGAAAATTTTGACCTTACGAGAGTGCATATCGGAACTGAAAAAACATTCCCCGGTGTACACTGTGATGTAGGTGGAGCTTACGAAAACGGACAGGAAACATGGGAAGAAGTGGAAACTTCATGGACTACCAGTACCAAATTAAAAGCATTAAAAACAGAGCTTGAAAATGAAGGTTGGTATCATAAAGATGAGCTCACCATTACCCCCGGATTCTATTTATCACTAAGAGGAACACGCAAGCTGCTGAAGACATACAGCTACATTCCTTTGCATTTTATGGCGGAATATGGGGTAGATAAAAATCTTCCTATTACCATAAAGAAACTGACAGACGATAAATATTCTATTTTGGATGATCAGTTTTTAATAGGAATAAAAGACCGTCTCAGAACTTACGTGATGGGAGATGGCAAGCCTTATTCTTTCAAACATTATAAAGCCCTGCGGGATGCCTACGGAGGAAACGAAATCCCGGAAAACCGTCAGACAGCTTATCAGAAAGAAGTAAAGGAACAGGATGATTTAAGAAAACTTCGCCATGAATATCTCCACTGGTCAGCAAGAAGAGAAGGTATTGGTATGGATCCAAGACCTAACAGAACAAGGGTTATTCATTTGTAATAAAATATCAAATAAAGAAAAGAATTGAAGCAGGAATATTTTTATGCAGAAATATAATATACATACCGTTCAGAAAGATGAAACTTTAAAAAGTATAGCCTCGCTGTATGGGTTGGATAAAGATGCATTAAAACTCTTTCATAACAATCACTGCACGGTTAAGGATATGATCCTGATCAACCTGAACGGGCAGAAAGAACTTTTTGTTCCGAGAACTGCGGTTGCAGATAAAAATATTTTGGTAAAATTCGGGAAAGGAAACAGTCTTACCCTTCAGCCGGAAAATTCAGTACGAAGATACAGTGTCGTCATTACCATTGAAAAAGGAGAATCTAAAAACGAACTAAAATATGAAACCTCTGTTCGTTGGTTAAAAACAGATAAAGGAATTCATTTTTTTGAAATAGACAGAACATCCAACCTTTATCTTAATGAAGAAGAAGTGAATGAAATTGCAGACCTGCTGGCTTACAGAACCTCTAAGGTTTTATATCCTTTACAGATCAGTACAGATGAACACGGGAAATTTGAAGCCGTAGAAAATGCTGGCGTATTTCTTAAAAGATGGGCGGCTGTAAAAGAAGAATTATACAAAGAATTTGAAGGCGAAACTGTAGACGAATACTGCGGAAAGATTGAAAAAATAATCAGCCAGCCTGAAGCCATCAATCTTTACATTAAAAATGATTACTTCATCCGCACTTTATTCTTTGGAATATACCAGAGTTTTGGAAAGGAATATAGAACTGAGATGACAACAACTTTTCCTGTAGTGGACAATGCGATTGAACCCAGATATAAATTTACCCTGGAAACAGATCCGCTGAAAGAAGAAACAGGCCTGATAACCATAGAAGGAACAGGAAAGTTATATGAAGAAAGAGATATTGATGATTTTATAAGAAGATCACCTTTTTCATTGATTATAGAAGATGAACCTGTGATGAATGAAGAAGGAACTTTCAGACTCATAAGCTATCTGAAAGGAGAAACTTCACTTCCGGAATCTCTTTACCTGGAATGCAGTATCATGCTGCAGGAAGAAAAAAAGATTTCAGTATCAGTTTCAGGAATTGATGAAAAATAAAAATACCATTTCACTAAAGATAAAATTAATATGGCAGAAAAACATATTGTAGTACAGGGCGCCCTATGCAAATGCCAGTTCGGACAGGTTCCGGACAAGCTGAAAGTACTTACACACCAAAAAGAATATGCCAATGATAAAAGCGCTTCCAAAAAACTGATCGTTACCACGAAAGAAATTGGAGCAGCCACATTTGAAAAAAATACATTCGGAAACTGTACCAAAATGGGTGGCCCACCACCTCCCTGCAAAATTATGGTTACAGAATGGCAGAAGTTTTATGATAAAGTACAGCTCAGCAATGGCGGATATATTATTGTAGAAGACAGCAAAGCAGTATGTGCTATTGCCGGAACTCCATGTATTGAGATTATAGACCATGGGCAGAGAGCTGAAGCCAGCCAGCAGAACTTTAAAAATGCTGACAAAGATGTTCAGCAGCAGATCAATCCGTTGGTGGATTCCGAAGAAATGTATAACGAACAGCCTTCTGGAGGAGGGCAGGATGGTGCAATCTAAATGATAATACAATGGCAAAAGGCGTAAAAAAAATAAAAGTTGTAAGCGGATTGTATTATCCCAAAATGTCTGTATTAGGACAGAGGGTTACTATAAAGCCGGATCAGTGGGTACAGTTTGGCGTGGGCGAATGGTTACCAGGCACTACAGACGCAGACAAAAAGAAACCTCTCACCTGGATGAGGCAGAACAGCAGTAAAAAAATTATTATCAATCAGATAACCTCTGCTACAGGATATAAATTTTTAATTGGAAAACAGTTCTGTGGAAGCTATCAGTTTTATATTGAAGCCAGCCTGTCAGGAGTAAGAGACCCCAAAAATGATACAGGAATATATGTAAAAGGCTGGTGTGATCCCAAAATTGTCAGCAGCAAATGGTCTACCCAGAAAAACAGCAAAAGCATCAAAAACAATAAAAAGAATGAATATATTTCCTACGGACACATTGTACACCTGAACCTGATGACGGAAGGTCTTAACGGAAATACACTCAGTATCGAACTCTGGAATCAGCAGACAGCAAAAGCAGATAAGCTGGTACATACCTACAACAATGTACAGGTCATAGATGGTGAAGTAAATCTGAAAATAGAAAATACCTTTGCCTGGATGGCCTATGTAGACAATATCCAGAATGTAGAGGAATTCTATGTTAAAGTAAAGGATAACGCCTCAAAACAATACATCAAAGATAAATTGGGTGATGATCTTCATGCCATTTATCTTAATGTGAAAAATAAAGTTGTTACCACCAATACCAACGGAGCCCAGAACCAGACCCCGACTAAAGTTTATAAGCCGGATGTAAATTCTGTCAGACTGGAACCTTGTAAGTTTGAAGTTATTAAGATTACAGAAAGTGAAATAAAAGATGGTAAGGCTAATAATACAACCGTTAAAGTTTTTGATAATGGTAACGGTGTAAAGCAAATACAATCGCCTGCACTGCAGGAACATATTCAGAGAACAATCTTTTATAAATTTGATTCTACGGTCATAGATAAAGACGGTGTAGCCATTCTGAATAATGTACTCAAATTCCTCTTAGAACATAAAGATGCCACCATGAATCTGAGTGGTTATGCCTGTGTTATTGGAAAACAGAATTATAATAAAGGACTTTCCCAAAGAAGAGCAGACGTTGTCAAAAAATTCTTTGCAGACGGTGGATTAGATCCCAGAAGAATAATCTCTGTGGGAAAAGGAGAAGTAGATCCTACAGATGATAAAAAGGGAAGAGATAATATCAAATATAAAAATGAAAAAGACTACGAAAACAACCGTAGAGTAGATATCTCATTCGTGTTCAATGCCCATGATGCCCAGACTGTAAACTATGAAGTGACAGCACCTAGCGTATCTATGAAGAAAGACTTAACGATTGATGTTACAGGTTTTCAAACCAATGAATGTTTCAGAGACAGCAAAGGAAAACATAAGAAACAGGTCCTGATCGTAGATGTAGGCCAGGCCATCGATAAAGGAGACACCGTAAAGACATTTACTACACCTTCATTTAATTATGGAGTGTATTCAGATTTATCCAAATTTGATACGATGCCTATACATTACATCTGGCCTATGTGGGCCAATCCAAACCAGTTCCATTTACATGCCCATACCTGCAGGTATTTCAGTAATGAAAAGAGAACCACTGTATTAATCAAGGCCTATCCGGATATTAAATGGACGCTAACTTTCTTTGTTAATCTTACTAATGAGCTTAGCGTAAAATGGCAAAACCAGCCTGCTGCAAAACATAAAGACCTACAGGCAAAAGCCGGTAAAATAGGCGCTGAAAGAAGATGGAAACAAAAAGATGCTTCATTCGGATTCAGCCTGAAAAGTGAATGGGAAAAGAACAGAAGCGGAAATTTTCAGAGAAGTAAAGAGCTTAAAGGAGAATACGAAACAAAATTTAAAAAGCTCTATGATCTTTTTGGCTCATTCGGAGCAATGTCTGATGGTATTACCAACAAAACCAAAGGACAAGTTAGAAACATGGGTTTTAAAGGTCTTCCGGTAACTTTTGCCATCAAACCACCCAATATTAATCTGAAGGGAGAATGGTGCCTGGAAAGAGCCAAACAGAAAAATACAGAAATAGAAAGATTAGGAACAAAGGTTGATATATCTTTTAATGCAGAACCCCTGATAGGATTAGAGGTCACTGTTGACCTTCTCTGTACTGCTGTTGGACTTGTTGCAGGAGCGGTAAGTGGAGGAACTGCTGCGCCGGGAGCGGTGAGATTATATGGAGTGATCAAAGACCAGATGAACACCGGGGTGGAATTTGGGAATGATGATTTCGGAGCTAAACTAAGCTCAGATGTTTATATTGATCTCGTTATTTCAAGTGAAATCAAAACTTCAGTTGGTTTTTCATTCAATACCGTAAGTGAAAAAGGGGACACGCAGGGAAAAATAGAAGCAAAAAATACCCTTAAAATTGAATTGAAAGCAGGAGTTTGGGCAAAAGCAGAAGCCAATCTTGTTATTGTTAAAGTAGAAGGATATTTTGAGATGAGCGGTAAGGGATCAGCTTCCATTACATTCGGGCATGGTGTGAAATTTGATGATAAAGGATTAAATTACCGTCCGGAATTAGGATTCGATGGGCTCAATGCTGAATATGTGATCAAAGGAAAAGTAGGAATGTCCGCCAAAAAGAAAATACCTAGAGGAGGTAATAAAAAACCGGCAGAACTTAAAGGAAGTTCGGAAGATGAAGGTATTATCGCAGAAGGTAAATTTAACGAAATTGTACCTAAATTTGATGTCATCAAAAGTCTCGAAGAACTTTTCGGATTCAGTGCCGATATTCCGTTAATAAGAAATTAGATAATATGAAAAAGATCGTTTTAATAATTTTGTGTTTTATCATGTTTGTATCATGCCAGTCACAACAGAAGACAGACCTGGAGAAAGTAGATTTTTCCAAAGGGTATAAAGAAGTTTTAAAAGATACCAAGTATCAGACAGAAGCAAGGGAAATTGTAACCACACTCCCTATTGCGTATACCAAAGATGTAGCCGGATACAAATTCGGGAATATCTCCTTTCCGGAACATAAAGAAAATAAGGTAAAAAGCTCTACAGTAGGATTATTAATAAACAATCCTGCGGAAAAACTTACAAAAGGAATAAAAATAGAATGGGAAGATACCGCTGCAGGAAATGATCTTTTGGCTTATCTGAAATCACAATACAAAAATCCTAAGGTTCTTGCCGGAATTCCCGCAAAGAACAGCGAAGGAAAAATATTAGGAAATGCAGCCTATCTATGGGATATGAAAGATAAAACCATGGTACTTGTACAATATTATGAATACACCAATAATAAACCCAATACTTCCTCTGTTCTCTATATTGTAGACAATCAGGTGAAGACCGCAGACGGACAGGAAACTGCTGCTGCACATCTTGTAAAAACTTATACTCCATAGCAGACTCTTATTGATGGATAATTATGATTATTATGCAGAAAAAGTAATTACGTATTTACCGTTAGTTATACTTTCTATTATTGCAGTTGTTTTACTGCTTCCTAATTCTAGAAAAAGATTTTTAAGAATTCAGGCATCATTACCTACATCCAAAATAAAATCAGTGGCCATGGGACTGGTAGAAATTCAGGGGAAACTGATTATGAAAGAACCTTTGATTTCACCTGTTGCAAGAGAAGAATGCATAGGATATTATTATACGATTGAAGATGTTACAAGAGATAAGGATGGAAAAAACTCTTATACAACCATTCATAAAGAAACCCAGTGTAATCTCTTTCAGATGCAGGATGATACAGGAACCATTGAAGTACATCCGGAAGGAATAGAATTGATATTCATCGAAGAAACAAATGTAAGTTATAACGGACAGAAAAGATATAAGGAAACACTGCTTAAATCTGGTCAGGAAATGCTGTTGGTAGGTGCCGCTGATTCCAGAAACGGTGAAGCCTTTATCAGAAAAGATACAGATCATAAGCTTTTAGGAATTACCACTGCAGCAGGAATTTCAGTCTGGAATAAATACCAGCCTCTGTTGAGATCATTTCTGGTAACCTGTATCGTTATACTTATAGTAATGATTTTAATCTTATCACAATAATGGATCAAATTGTAGCCATCGTTATCGCCGTATTTCTTATCATAGCCATTCTGGCTTTTTTCATCAGTTTGTACAATAAGCTTGTCATGCTGAAATTCAATGTGGAAAAAGCATATGGGAATATAGATGTTATTTTAAAACAAAGAGCCGATGAAATTCCTAACCTTGTAAACGTTGCCAAACAGTTTATGAATCATGAAAAAGATCTGCTTACCAAACTGACTGAGCTTAGAACTTTCTATAACACTACGAATGATTCTGATAGAAAAACGGAACTCGCAAACGAGACCTCAAGAGCGCTCTCATCATTTTTTGCCGTTTCAGAAAACTATCCGGGCCTTCTTTCTAATAATAACTTTTTGGAACTGCAGAAAAGAGTTTCCGGAATGGAAGATAAAATAGCAGACAGAAGAGAATTTTTCAATGACAGTGTAAGCCTTTATAATATAGGAATTCATGAATTTCCCAATGTTATTCTGGCAAAAATGTTAGGCTATAAAGACAAAACCTTATTAGAAGTTTCAAATCAGGAAAAACAATATGAAGGAGTTCAGTTTTAATACATTTTTCGGGTATGAAAGTATACTGATGGAAAAACCCGAAATTGTTCTTTTCGGGGCATTGCTGCTTCCTATAGGCCTGATTATGGTGGTCAGTATGATAGGTTGGGTTTTCAGAAAACTGAAATTCAATATGTATATTATTCAGGCCATACTATACACTCTGCTTTTCACATTCTTTTTTGGAACCGTCACTATGCTGATTCTTTTCTTTATAACAGATAAGAACGGAGTGAAACTAGCGTGGTGCTGGAGCTCTATTCTCCTGGGAATGTTCTGCTTTAGCATCATCAATACCAATACCATCAGTAAAATGTTTACCGATTGGTCTAAAATCATTAAAAACTAAAATTATGATAAAACAACCCTATTATATGATCGATTTCAGTGCATCAGCCTGTTTGTTCGAGATAAGGATTAATGATTATCCTGTGATTCATATGAATGTTGAAGGGCAGGTAGCTACTAATATTCCGATTAATTTTGCCATACTGAAAAGTGGTGTTCAGTCTGTATCAGCAACCATTTTACCCAATATTGGCGATTTGCAGCTACACCCTAAATCAGAATTGAAATTTAATATTAAACTTTTTGATGTGGCTAATGATTTTGTCTTTGACCAACAGTTTGGTGACTATCGTTCTGAAGCCATAGAAGATAAAAAGAAACAGGTTATTAAACATGTGGGTTCCTTTAAAGCAGAAGTTCCCTATCAGCTGTCTGCGTGGCAGAACGGAAGAAATCTGCAGGATATTAAGGACAATAGAAAAAAACTGGAACAGGCTTATGATCATATATCAAGATTAATAAGAGAAAATAAATTTGAGGATTATAAAAAATCAATTTCCAAAAGAGAGGAAAATATGGCCGCTTCAATGTATCTGTCGAAAGCAGAATCGGAAGAACGTTTTACTGATCTTGTAAAAGATTTCAAATCCGGATTTAAAATACAACCAGTTTCTAAAGATGCCGTTATGTTTGTATGTGCAGAAAATAAAGTCGCTTTTTTAAAAAAGGCAAACGGAGAATCTGCTTTATATCTGGAAAACCCGGAAACAGAAGAAGAATTGATGCTTGATATTTCATTTTATATTCCGGAAGGAAAGGAAGAATTTGAAATAATCTAATTACATTTATATTATTCTATGAAAAAGCGGAACATTTTCTTGCTTATTTTTGCAGTATTAATCAATATCTGTTGTGGAAATAAATCATTTGACCTTTCATCAGTTTCATTAGACGATGATGCCAAAAAATATGACGTTGAAAACAAAGATTTATTTATGAAAGATGCCGCAAAAGCCGATATCATTCAATACTATGCTGATGAAAACAAAGGAATAACCTATGGAAATATACCATTAGATAATACCATGGGAACAAGGATTACCATATACAAAGGAAAAGTAGGAGCACTAGACACCAATGCTGCCGAAAAATACTCTCTGGAATTTGCAGAAAAAATAGTAAAAAAACATGGAAATCCCACAGCTTCTATCACTGATAGAGCAACCGTAGATGCCAAACTGGTAAAACCTATTTTTGAGAAACTGAAAAAACTTTCTCCCGAAAAAGTTTCATGGAATCCAAATGAGAAAAATTCATTTACTTATCCAACCTCTTTCTTCTGGGATGATGGAAAAAATTATTCCATACTAAGTATCTCCATTGAAGATGATGGGAAAATAAGAAATAAATATATTTCAGTAACCAAAGAGGCTTATCGTAATAATGCTGTGTTCGGGTTAAAATATCCCACACCTCCGGCTTCTCCGTGGTATAAGTATATGAATTAAAAATAAGCCTTTAAAAGGATGAAGAAATAAAAAAACAGATTCCGGATACTTGAATCCACTTTTTTCTGTTTTATTATTGAGAACTGCATACTAACACTAACATTATGAAAAGATTGAAATATATAGTAATACCAATGATCTGTTTGGCGATTGCTTCATGCGGCCATCAGAAAAATAAAGATACTGAGTCTCTGGTTGAAACACAGGGAAGTACTCAGACAGAACCTTTCAATCTTGCTAAAGTTGCTGTGGGACAAAATATCAATGAAATTTTAAAATCTGCCGGAGCAACAGAGAAAGAAGCTGTTCGAACCAACGAAGTGACCCTGATTGGAAATGAAAAACTGGCCTTTTCATCAAAAGAATTATTACATTTCAATGGAATAGATCTGGAAGGAAAGAATCATAAAAATACCAATAAAGTAATTTTGCACTTCGGAAAAGTAGATCAGGAAATTGGCCCGCTTGCTAACGAAAAAGAAGATGAGTTGGGAATGTATCAGCTTGATATCTATACAGAGGAAGAAAAGACGGCACTTCTGGATAATCTGAACAAAATATTCCAGAAACCCAGATTTGATACCATCCGCGAAGGTTTTGAATCAGAAGTTAAAGACAATGAAATCATCCAGACTCATAATAAAATGAGACAGGAAGTGGCCATATGGAGAAACAAAGATATGCTCTATTACTATTGTGAAACCAAAATAGATAACAGACCTGATGAATACCGCTGCAATCTTTTCGTGTTCAAAAATAAAGAATGGAAAGATCTTCTCAAAGGATCAGGATATCCCGATCTGGATAAAATTTCCTTGAACTAATTACATTAATTAAGATAAAAGAAACAAAGAAATTAGAACATTCGCTTAATCAAATCAGCTTGCTGATCACTCTTTGCTTTCTTAAAATAAAGCATTAAAAAATAAGACCTCTGCGTTAAAAAGGTCTGCTCAATCAGCAAAATCAGCGGGAGTTTAAAAAATAAATGCCGGTCTTCTTTCGACCGGCATTTTATATAAAGTTGATATCTGAATTATTTTACAAGGAACTGCATCGTAACCTGATCCAGCTTCAAAATATAAACTCCCTGACCAAGATTTCTGGTTTTAATAGAATTTCCATTTCTGAAAGGCTGATCAATCGTCTGAAGAGTTTTCCCCTGAAGGTTATAAATCTCAGCTTTTTTTACCTTCTGAAGATCTCCTTTTACAAAAATTTCCTGATTGGTGATTGGGTTTGGAGAGATTTTAAAACTGTTAGAAGTTGTTTCAGCAGCCATAGTTTGAGCCATTCTTGCACTTGATCCTGAATAGCACGTCCATGCAAGATCATCAATAGCCACTCTGTTGCTGGATGAATTATTAACCAGGCTTACCACTACATTCCCGGAAGTGTTGATATTATTGATAGTTGTCGTTGTAGATGACGCACTGTAAGGAATAGTTCCTACAGTTGTTCCGTTTACTTTTACATCAAAAGTACCATTAGTTCCGGAAAACTTAAGCTGTGTAGTTACTGTTAAGGATCCAATACCGTTTGCAGAGCTGCCTGATGTTAAAGAACCGTTTCTTACCGTAATTGCTTTGTTATTAAGAGTCTGATCAGTTCTGGCATCTGTGGCGGTCCATGAAATACCTCCGTTGCTCCATGTTTTGGTTGAATAAGTAGAGCTGGCTGCAGGAATAGTTTCAAAATTTTCATTGGCACAGTTGGTACCTGGAGTAGTACCTCCAGAATTGGTAGTACCGGAAACCGTGGAACTGTTCGATGACGAATTTCCTGCTGCATCCTTCGCTACAACATAAAAGCTGTAAGTGGTAGAAGGAGTAAGCCCTGAAATTGTTGTTGAAGCTGAACTCGTTGTAGTTTGCAGACTTCCGTTCATGTAAACATTATAAGCTGTTACCCCTACATTATCGGTAGAAGCATTCCATGCCAGAGAAATGCTGCTGGAAGTTGTTCCTGAAACATTTAGACCTGTCGCTGCAGTAGGTGCCTGAGTGTCACCTGAAGGTTGTTGAGAACCCCAGATAAGGTTTACATAATTTGGATTGTCTATGAAAGGGTTTCTGTTCCCCTGAAAAGTATATGAAGCATTATTTCTTTTGATCTCAGCCTGAGAAACCGGATCCTGATTGTGCCATGCCAGAAGAACGTTCAGCTCCCAAGTCTGTAATCCCGGAAAAGTAGAACTTCCTAACATGTTTCCTGATGAGAATGTAGAAAGTTTGTTCTGGTAGCGGGTTACAAAATAGAAAATCATACGTGCCACATCTCCTTTGAACTCATCAATCGGCTCAAATACCGTTCCTGAATATCCTGAAGAAGCAGAAGTTCCAAGCTTTGAACCGTTCTGGGACGTAAAAGAAGTACTTCCTACCTTTCCGAAAGGATAATTACTTCTCATTCCGTTTACTTTCCCGTCTGTAGCTCTGATAAAGTGAATATCTGCAACCATGGGAGAAGCCTGATTGAAAAGACTTTGAGGTACGATATGCTCTCTGTTGTAGCAATTTCCTTCAGTAGAATAGGTACCGCACTGATCACTTCCCGGAGTATAGTTATAAGGGTCAATCCCTGAAGGTCTTTCAGAATAAATATCAAGGATAGTTCCGTCATTTTCGTAATCCTTATCAATATCAGTGGTTTTATATGCTGTCCAAAGCCCGCTATAGCCTTTATCCATATGTCCGTTAGAGATAATGCTGCTTAATTCGGTTTTCAGCGCTGCGCCACTCAGTCCGTTGGCAGAGTTGTAGTATCCTGCAGGAGCCTGAGCATGGGCAAGTCCCGCAAATACAGAAAATAAAATAACTTTTTTCATATTAATACAAGTTTAAGCAAGAATACTACAATTTTTGTAAATAAAAAATTACAAAATCGTTAATTTTAAATGCACTGCATGTAAATAAAATAAGTAATGAATGATGAATGATGAATGATGAATGATGAATGATGAATGATGAATGATGTTGCGATTAAATATCTGTATCTGCATTCAATTCAATAGGAGTGGCTGTCATCCTGAGCGTAGTCGAAGGATCTCACTGATAAAATAAATCAAAAATCTATCTGATTTCAGACAAAATCTAAAAATAATCATACAAAACTCACGAATCATTAAACATAATTATCTGTGCAAATCTGTCTTATCTGCATGAAAAAACACAAAGCATAAAAAAGCCGATACAAAACGTACCGGCTTATATAATGGATGACTTACATCTTATTTTCTTTGTGGCGGATAATTTTTCATAATCTCAGCCATAATCTCTGGAATCTGTCTCTGTTTTGCTTTTGGAGAGTCTACAGAAATTCCGCTTCCGATACCCTGCCAAACCAATTTGTTGCTTCTAGCATCAATAAGGTCAACAATCAGAGCGCCTTCATTGTAATTCGTTGTCCAGGTTCTGTTCATACCAACACCCCATCCGAAAGGTCCGCCCCATCCCCACATTCCGTAAGGAGAAGAGGAATTGATGTCAGTAATCTTTTTATGATTTGCTTTTACGTTGATAATCAGATCAGGATTTTCTCCGGACTGAAGTCCTTTGCTCTGAAGCTGTCTCGACAGTTCGTTCAGTACCCTGTCTTTATCAATATCATTCAATTTTAGATCATCAATTCTTATTTTGTAAGTTTTATAAGAATTGAAATTGGCGCTTTCAGCATAATCTGAACGTACCTGAAAAGGGCTACAAGAAGTTAAGCCTAAAGTAGCAGATGCCAACAAAATAAAAATATATTTTTTCATTTTATTTATTTTTTTTATCACTTTTAATGAATGTATCAGTCTTTTTATCGTACCCGTAAGGACAGTGTCTGCAGCCGCTTTTACAGCAATATCCTCTTTTTAGATGAAATTTTTCTGTAAAAACCTTGTACCCCTGTTCATTATAGTAGAAGTCTTCACCTTCTTTGATGTCATAATGGGCCATAAGTTAAATGCTAGTCAAAAAACTTTTTATATTTGTTACTATGATAATTGTATGCCAAAAGCCTTTAAAAAAATTAAAAATTAATGGCATTGCTCTATTTCCCTTTATCTTCATTAGGAAACCCGAAGATAAGGAAAATAATGTATTGATTAATCATGAAAAAATCCATTTGCGGCAACAGATGGAAATGCTCATCATTTTCTTCTATATTTTTTATGTTATTGAATATTATTACTGGTTTTTCAAACTTAAAGACGGATATCTTGCTTACAGAAGAATTTCCTTTGAAAGAGAGGCTTATGCGCATGAAAACAACCTGGATTATCTCAAAAAAAGAAAATTCTGGAACTTTAGAAAATACCTTTGAAATGATGAGTGATGAATGATGAATTTCGGGATTCGTGTTTCGGGGTTTGAGAGGTTGGTTTTGTATTTTATATTTAGACTGTGATTTTAAATATTATCTATATTCAATAGAGGTGGGCTTTAGCCCGCTTATCAAATAATTTCAAATTTATTCGGCTTTAGCCAAAACTTACAATAAACAATTCATATAGAATAAAAAAAAACAAAAAAAATCTGTGTAAATCTGCGTTATCTGTGGGAAAAAAAGAAAACTCACACAACACTAAATCTTTTCCTACTTTTGTAAAGAATAAACCTTGAGTCGCTAAAAACTGAAATGCTATTACAACTTCCCACAGAACCTATTCCCATTCAGGAAATTCCAATTCATAAAAACATACAACTGTTTATTAAAAGGGAAGACCAGATTCATCCGCTAATTTCAGGAAATAAATACTGGAAACTATTCCATAATGTCAATCATTATCTGGCAAAAAATCCTGATAATCCCTATATTATTACTTTTGGAGGTGCTTTTTCCAATCATATAGCCGCAGTTTCCGCAGTAGGAAGTCTGGCAGGTATTCCAACACTGGGAATCATCAGAGGAGAAGAGCTTCAGCATAAATGGAGGGATAACCCCACATTACTTTTTGCCAAAAGAAATGGAATGAACCTGAAATTTGTCACCCGTGAAGAATACCGCCATAAAGAAAAACTCACAGAATTCCTTCAGCAGGAGTTCCCGGAGGCATTGATTGTTCCTGAAGGTGGAACCAATGAAGAGGCAGTGGAAGGGGTGAAAATGATGCTCAACGAACAAACAAAAGATTTTGACTATCTTTGCACCGCAGTTGGAACCGGAGGAACCATTGCAGGGATTTCAAAATTTTGTGAAGAAAATCAGAAAGTTATAGGATTTAAAGCGGTTGATGATGCTTCACTGGAAAATAAAATTTTTGAATTAACTTTGAGACAAAATTTTAATCTAATAGATTCATGTTTTGGAGGTTATGGTAAAATAAATGATGGAAACGTCCGTTTTATCAATGATTTCAAAGAGAGATACGGTATTCCTTTGGAACCGATTTATACAGGAAAAATGATGGAGAAGGTTTTTGAACTGATTGAAGAAGATTATTTTCCTGAGAACAGCAGGATTTTGTGCTTTCATACCGGAGGATTACAGGGAATTGAAGGAGCAAATCTGCTTTTAGAAAAACAGAACAGAAATTTAATTATATAAGTAAAATTGAAAAACATGAAACACTTAGTGTTCCATCTTTCATTTTAAAACAATAAAAAATATAAGATGAAAAGACTTTTCCTATCCATAAGCCTTTTAGTTTTATCAAAATTTTCAGCCCAAAATTGGGCAACCGAAGATCAGTATATTCAGAAGTTTGCTAAATATGCCGTAGAAGAAATGGAAAAATATAAAATTCCGGCTTCTATTACCCTTGCCCAGGGATTATTGGAAACCGGGGGCGGGCAAAGCAGATTGGCACAGGAAGGTAAAAACCACTTCGGTATAAAATGTAAAGAAGACTGGACCGGTAGAACGATGAAACATACCGATGATGCACCTAATGAATGCTTCCGTGTGTATGACGATCCAAGACAGTCTTATGAAGATCATTCTATATTTTTATCCACAAGAAAATATTACGCAAATCTTTTCAAACTGGATATGAGAGATTACAGAGCGTGGGCAACCGGTTTAAAAAAAGCAGGATATGCCACCAATCCGCGCTATGCTTCAATTCTTATTACCAAAATTGAAAAATACAGACTATACGAATACGACAATACCAATTCTAATGAAGTATTGTACGCTGTTCTTAAAATGTATCCGGATCTGAAAGACGACAGAACTTTCATGGCACAGCTGGAGCCTTCAAAAGCATTGAAAAAAGCTAAAGACCCGGTGACTGTAGAAGTTCCTTACAAACAGACTTCTTACGCACAACAGCAAAAAAGAGTGGAAAGAATCAAAACGAAAGCTGAAATTCTTAATTCCATTCTTATCAAAAGCCATCCGAATGACGGTCTGAAATATATTGTAATTCCTGAAGATACTGATGTGAAATTCATCGCCAATAAATTCAAAGTCAGCGAAAGCAGACTGATAAAGTGGAATGAACTGGAAGGTGAAACCTTAAAGAAAAATGACATCGTTTTCCTTGAGTCAAAAAATTCTACAGGAAATACAGCAACCTATAAAGCGGTGTCCGGAGAAGATATGCATGATATCGCCCAGAAATTCGGAATCAAATTACATAAATTGTATGCCAAAAACAGAATGGATGAAGGACAACAGCCATCTGCAGGACAACTGATTTATTTAATAGACAAAAAACCACGAAACTAATTTAATTTTTTGTTGAGAGTTTACCGTTGACAGTTTATTGCCAACCGGCAGCTGTCAACAGCAACTAAGTATATATGAAGTATCAAAGAAGTTCGGCTTTATTTGATGAAGCCTACAAATACATTCCGGGAGGAGTAAACTCTCCGGTAAGAGCATTCAAATCCGTAGGAGGAGTGCCTGTTTTCATGAAATCGGCAAAGGGTGCTTACCTTACCGATGCAGATGATAATACTTATATCGATTATATCAATTCATGGGGCCCGGCCATCTTAGGACACACCCATCCTGAAGTACTGGAAGAACTGAAGATACAGGCAGAGAAAGGATTCTCTTTCGGAGCACCTACAGAACTGGAAACAGAAATTGCAAAATTCATTATTGAAAATGTCCCGAATATTGACCAGATCAGAATGGTTTCTTCCGGAACAGAAGCATGTATGAGTGCAATCAGGCTGGCAAGAGGATATACAGGAAGAGATAAGATTGTAAAATTTGAAGGTTGCTACCACGGACACTCAGATTCATTCCTGATTAAAGCCGGAAGTGGTGCTGCTACATTCGGAAATCCAAACTCTCCGGGAGTAACTGCTGGTACTGCAAAAGATACTTTGTTAGCCCGTTATAATGATTTTGAACAGGTTGAGGATTTATTCCGTCACAACCAGGGAGAAATTGCAGCCGTAATTATAGAACCAGTTGCGGGAAATATGGGATGTGTATTGCCGGAAAACAATTTCCTGCAAAACCTGAGAAAGATCTGTGATGAAAACGGAGCTTTATTAATCTTTGATGAAGTAATGACCGGTTTCCGACTGGCTTTCGGAGGAGCGCAGGAACTTTTCAATGTAAAAGCAGACTTAGTAACTTACGGAAAAGTAATCGGTGGAGGACTTCCGGTAGGAGCTTTCGCAGGAAGAAACGAGATTATGGACCATCTGGCACCAAAAGGAGGTGTTTACCAGGCAGGAACATTAAGTGGAAATCCTTTAGCAATGAGAGCCGGATTAAAAACCCTTCAGCTTATTAAAAATGACCCTGAGTTTTTCAACAGATTGCATAAAACAACAGAGACATTGGATTTTGAGATCGGGAAAATTTTAAATGAAAAAGGAATCGCTCATAAAATCAACAGAAAAGGTTCTATGATGTCTGTATTCTTCCATATCAACAGAGTTTCAAACTTTGATGAGGCACAGGAAGCTAATCATTCATTGTTCAATAACTTCTTCCACCAAATGTTGCAGAATGGGGTATACCTTCCGCCAAGTGGGTACGAAACTTACTTCATCAGTGATGCAATCAAGGATAAAGAAATTGATATGACGCTGGAAGCTGTAAGAAAATTTGAATATTCTAACAAATAAATAATAATGAAACCGGATTTTAGATCCGGTTTTTTTATGCAAAAGAAATTTGATTTGAAGAGTTTAGATTGAAAAAATCTCAACGGAGTCTCTGTCGGAGTCTCAACAAATAAAACTAATAATAGCTTAGATTCCTACGGAATGACAAGCGTTATGGATAATTTTATATTAGTTGTTAATTATTAGCTATAGTTGAAACAGAAAGTTTGGCCTGTCTCTTTGTCACTCCGTAGAAGTCTCGATAGTGAAAAAACACTATAATCTGGATTCCTACAGAATGCAAGCGGTATTGATAATTTTATATTAGTTGTTAATTATGAGCTATAGTTGAAACACAAAGCTTTGCCAGTCTCTTTGTCACTCCGTAGGAGTCTCAACAGTGTAAAAACATTATAATCTGGATTCCTACAGAATGACAAGCGGTATTGATAATTTTATATTAGTTGTTAATTATTAGCTATAGTTGAAACAGAAAGTTTGGCCAGTCTCTTTGTCACTACGTAGGAGTCTCGACAGTGTAGAAATAGTATAATCTGGATTCCTACGGAAAGACAATTCCCGTGAATACTTTTTTATTGTAGTATGAAAAGATAGACCGGGTATTTTAGTAAGTAATCAAAACAATGCATAAATCATACAGATTTTGTAATAATTCATACACTTTGTTCAGGGACACTTCTTTTTAATTTTGTATTAAATAGATTGGACATGAAGACCTCAGACAATAATATCTCCCGCAAGGATTTTATCCGGAATTCAGCATTGGCTGTAGCAGGATTAACTTTAATACCCAATATTATGACGGCATCACCTTTATCTGATGAAAATAATAGTTCTGCAAAAGGAAAAATGAGCCTTAAAAATGTTCGTCTGGAAACAGGTTTTGAATACCAGGATGGGGAAGTAGTTTCTACCCAAACAGATCTGTTCTATGTAGAAGTTGAAAATGGAAAAATTACAAAAATTGCTCCTAACCAACCTAACGGTAAAGCGGTTGATGCGAAAGGATTATTGATGCTTCCTGCATTTAAAGATATGCATATTCATCTTGATAAAACCTTTTATGGCGATCAATGGCAGGCTGTGAGAAAAAGAACGGGAGGAATCAAAGGAATGATAGAGCTGGAGCAGAAAATGCTTCCGGAAATGCTGAAAAATTCAACCTTCAAGGCAGAAAAACTGATCGAATTATTACAGTCAAAAGGAACTTCTTATGCCAGAAGCCATGTGAATATTGAACCCACTTCCAAACTTCAGTCGTTAAAGAATTTACAGAAGGCTTTAGAAAATAAAAAGAAAAGCTTTGGTGCTGAGCTGGTAGCCTTTCCACAACATGGAGTGTTTTATACGGACTCTGTGCCTTACCTGAAAGAAGCTGCGAAAATGGATATTGATTTTGTTGGAGGAGTAGACCCATTCAACATCGATGGAGATATTGAAAAAGTAGTAGACTTCACGGTTCAGCTTGCTCTGGACAATAAAAAGGGAATAGATATCCATCTGCATGAAACGGGAGATTCAGGATTAAAAACTGTAGAATACTTGATTAAAAAAGTGAATGAAAATCCTGAGCTTAAAGGGAAAACCTACATAAGCCACTGTTTTGTCCTTGGAAAATTGGAACCAGCAAAACAGGAAGAAATCGCTGAAAAATTAGGTGAAGCGCAGATCGGAATTGTTTCCACAATCCCTTTTGGCAGGCTGATTATGCCCATACCAACGCTTTACAAACATAAGGTAACGGTTCTGACAGGAAATGACAGTATTATAGATCACTGGAATACTTTCGGAACTGGCAGTGTACTTCAGAAAGCCAACTTAATGGCGCAATTGTATGGATACTCAACAGAATTTTTATTGTCAAGAAGTTTAAAGCTTGCAACAGGAAATATCCTTCCATTGGATGATAAAGGAACACAGCAATGGCCAAAATCCGGAGATAAAGCAGATTTTGTTCTTATCAACGCAAGTTGTTCTGCAGAAGCTGTTTCGAGAATTTCGGATGTGAAGTCCTTAGTACATGAGGGAAACATTGTTTTTTAATTCAATATAAAAAGGAATTTAATATATTTTTAGTTGTGTTTTTTTGACCACAAAGGGTATAAAAGTTTTACGAGGGAAAGCCTGTAAATTCCATTAAGATTTCAGAGACCATCACAGAAGGAGGGTGGGAATTGAAGATAGCGTGATGGAGATAAAACTTTTGTTCCTTTTGTGGTTGTTTTAGTTTTTCTCTCATAAATTTTAGTAATTTTAGGAGAAAATCAGGCAGAGTGGCTTACTATACGGATCATTTTCCTATTTTAGGAATTCAGGAATTTAGTGAAAATCAGTTGAAAGGCTGTAATCTGCTGTTCAATGAACTTTCGGGAGCACGCTCCATTGATGATCCCCACAAACATGACTTTTTTATCATCAATCTTTTTGAGCACGGAGTCGGTTCGCATACCATAGATTTTACAGAATATCAGGTGAAAGACTACCAGATTCATCTTGTTTTTCCGGATCAGGTACATCAGTGGGTCATTGAAAAAGAAACCATTGGGTATCAGCTGATGATCAGCAGAGACTGGTTTGAAAGTTTTCTGCCCTCGTTAAGATTTTCTGCATCCTATTACCAGAATCATCCGGTGATTAATCTTTCCAAAGACGTTTTTGAAAATTTTCTTTATGAATTTCAGGCCATCCAGAAAGAGCTGAGCACAGAAAAAATATTCTGGGAACTGATTCAGAAAAGAAGCGAATTGATTGGCCTGCTGGTGAGTAAATCTGTGGAAGGAGCTTTCAAAGATTTTGAAGTCTATAACTCAAACCCCATTATTTCAAAGTTTCTGCATCTTATTGATGAACATTTCAAAACAGAAAGATCCGTTTCTTTTTATGCTGATAAACTGAATATCTCTGCCAATTATCTGAATATTGTCTGCAAGAAAAATCTTAATGCTTCGGCATCATCTCTTATTCAGGATCGTATTTTACTGGAAGCCAAAAGACTTTTAAAAGTTTCTGAAATGTCTGTGAAAGATATTGTATATGATCTCGGTTTCTATGATCACGCCAGCTTTTCCAAGTTCTTTAAAGCACAGACGGGAATGACACCTTCCCAATTCAAAGAATAATCTGTACAAAACAAGACATAATTGATACACCGGTTTTACCCTCAGGGCTGGTTAATTTTGTATTGTTAAATTTAAAATCATGCAATTTCCCTATCAATTAACTGCAAAAGGAAACTATACCCTTAAAAATGTCCGCCTGGAAACAGGTTTTGAATACGAAAATGAAGAGGTTACCGGAACAAAAACTGATCTTTTCAGTATCGAAATTGAAGACGGAAAAATAAAAACAGTAAAAGCAAATGATCCTTCTTTAAAAGCAATCGATGCAAAAGGATATCTGATGCTTCCCGCTTTCAGAGATATGCACATCCACCTGGATAAAACATTATATGGTCTGCCATGGCAGGCACTTTCTCCGAAAAGAAGAACGGTGAAAGATATGATTGCCTATGAGCAGGAAATTATCCCTGAACTGTTGAAAACTTCTGTAAGCAGAGCAGAACAGCTGATCAGTCTGCAGCAGCACTACGGAACTCATTTTGCGAGAACCCATTTTAATATTGATCCTACATCAGGATTGAAATCTCTGGAACATCTTGAACAGGCTCTTGAAAATAAAAAAGATTCTTTCAAAGCTGAATTGGTTGCCTTCCCGCAGCATGGCGTTTATTATACGGAATCTGCTCCTTTGATGAAAGCGGCAGCCCAGCTGAAAAGTGTGGCATTCATTGGTGGATTGGATCCGTTGAGCATTGACGGAAATATTGAAAAGGTAATGGATTTTACTGTTCAGCTCGCGTTGGATCACCATAAAGGCATTGATATTCACCTGCATGAAGCAGGAGAGTCCGGAATGAAAACCATCAATTATCTGATTGATAAAGCAATTGAAAATCCGGAGCTTCAGGGAAAAACATTTGTAAGCCATGCATTTGCTTTGGCTCATCTTTCCCCTAAAGAAACTGAGCAGATTGCAGAAAGACTGGCTGCCGGAAAAGTAGGAATTGCATCTTCTGTACCTTTTAAAGGAACGGTAATGCCAATACCAACCCTGAAAAAGTATGGTGTCAATGTATTGATCGGAAATGATAACGTACAGGACTACTGGAGTACATTCGGATCCGGAAGTATGCTGCAGAAAGCCAATCTTATTGCAGAGCTGTACGGTTATGCCACAGAATTTGCCCTGTCAAGAGCTTTACAGTTTGCTACTCAAAGCATTCTTCCTCTGGATGAAAAAGGACAACAGCGGTGGCCTAAAGCTGGTGATGAAGCTGCAATTGTTCTGACAGAAGCTTCATGTTCTGCAGAAGCCGTTTCCAGGATGTCTGAAATAAAAGCCCTGATGAATGACGGGAATTTGTTTTGGAGAAATTAATCTGAAGTATATATTTTTTATACACTTGTTTTTTGTAACTGCCATCGGAAACTTTTCTGGTGGCTTTTTATTGAATTATAAATTATGAGTTTCGGGATCCGGGTTTCGGGTCTCTTCTCTATCAATAGAAACAGGCTTTATCCCGTTATTAAATATGAATAAATTCACCGGCTTTAGCTAAAACCTATTCATAAAATAAATAAAAATCGATCCATATGCGATAAAAATTACTGTTCATATTCCCTTTTTCTGTTTTTACAATATGAACACCCCTTAATATTGATTTGGGCAGTTAATCATAATGTCTGATATTAACAATAAAAAAAGCCCTCAGAAAATACTTCTGAAGGCCTTCTATTTGAAATTAAATCTAGGTACTTATATGATGATGTTATAAGTTAAAGTTTGTCCATCCTGCATACCATGTATCTGTAGCATCTTTTACAGCACCTCTGTATGTTACTTGTGTAAACCAAGTAGCTAATTTAGGGTTTGTAAATGCTCCACCTGTTAATAATGGAGAACCTGCAGTAGGAGTGAAGTTTGGTGTAGTTCCTGCAGGAGCCCATGCGCCGGCAAGTTTTACATCAGCTGTAGAAGCAAGGATTGTATTTCCTTTAGCATTAAACCAAGTCGTAAGATCGTTTAATGTATATGTCGTCGGAGTTGATGTAGATGGTCCGAATTTTAAAGGAGTTGTATTTCCTGCTAAAATGTTGTTTTCAAAGAATAATTTATTTCCTACAATATTGTTATCCGTTGGAGCTCCTTTCGTAGCATCAATGAATAAACCTACCGGGAATCCTGTGAATACAGAGTTGAATACAGAGATTGAAGAATTTCTTCTGATCTGTAATGCATTCTGGAATAAAGCGTTGATAGATCCAGGAGCCGCAGAGTTGATTGGCCCGATAATCGTCATGTTAGAGAATGTAGCTGATGTCTGAGGTGTTAATGTAGAACCGTTAGCATCATTATCAGATTCAAATGCGTTAGAACCTGAAACGTCTGCCACCTGAGAATCTCTTACTGCGATACCAAACTGTACATTTCCTGAGAAACCGTTATCTGTATCGAAATCATCATCAAGACCTTTGTAAGAAATAAGGTGAGAACAGTTTACTGTTCCTCCGAACCACTCAAAACTGTCATCATTAGCATAAGCAACTTCTACGTAGTCTACTGTAGTTCCGTTACCTACACCTCCGAAAGTAAGTCCGTTAACCTCTTTATCCGGTAAGAATGCATATCCTGCATATTCAATTCTTACATATTTTAAGATACCACTGTTGTCAGCAGCATTTGTTCCACCATAAAGTCCAAGACCGTCAGAGTTGTTGATACCTCCTTCAATTTCTCCAACTCCGTTTGCTCCTCCGAAAGATGCATTAGTAGGAGCGTTTCCTAAAATTACTACACCTGCCCAGTCTCCTCTTTTAGGACTTGGTTTTTCTGAAGTGAAGATAATAGGGTTGGCAGCTGTTCCTTCTGCCATGATTTTACTTCCTCTTGTAATGATCAAAGCTCCGTTTTTATCAGCTTCACCTACGATCTTTGTACCTGGTTCGATAGTTAAAGTAGCTCCGTTAGTTACATATACTAGTCCTCTTAGCTTATAGATTTTATTTGCTTTAAGCGTAATGCTGGAAGTGATTTTTCCTGAAAGAATAAGGTTTTCAGTATTTCCGTTTCCGTTACCTCCATCTTGAATAATGGTAGGTCCATCTTCTTCTATATTTCTACATGCGGTAGTTGATACTAGAGCGCCAAGCATTAAAGAATATAAAACGAACTTTTTCATGTTATAAAGAATTAAATTATTTATTAGATTATTTGTTGAGTGAATTAAAAATTGTATCCCAGTGTTAAACTGATATTGGTTCCTGAAAGTCTTTCAATGGCAAGAGCATCTTTGCTGTCATACTTACCGTTGTCATTCAGGTCATGGTAGAATTTAGCACGACGGTTCAGAATATCTGAAACATTCAGCTTGATTTCTCCTTTGTTATTCCATAATTTTTTAGCAAGCTGGAAGTCTAAAAGAGGTCTAGGTGCTTCCCAGATTGGTGGAACCTGATCGTTTCCTACATAAAGGATTCTTCTTCCGATCATGTTAAATAGTACAGTAGAAGACCATCCTGATTTTTCAGTATCATACTGAAGGCTTACGTTGACAGTATAAGGAGACTGTCCCTGCATTGGTCTGTCAATCTTAGTTGCTTCGTCTGTTACTTTGTTTTTAATTAAAGCTACGTTTCCACCCAGCGTAAAGTTCCTAAGAGCGCTTACAAAATCCAGTTTTTTTCTGGCCTCTACTTCTATACCATAAGCATCAGCTTTATCTACGTTAAGGTAGTTGAAGGTGTTACTGGTTCCTACCCCTGATTGGTTGAAGTATAATTCAATCGGCTTTTTGAAATTTTTATAGAAAGCGGCCACCGAGATAATCTCCCCGTTTCTTGGGTAATATTCCCAACGAACATCGGCGCTCGTAATTTTAGTTCTTTCAATTGATTTGTTCCCAATTACAGTCGCTCCAAGATCAAAATCATAATATGCCAGCGGAGAAACCTCTCTAAATTCTGGTCTTACAACAGTTTGTGAACCTGCAAGACGGATATTCATTTTAGGATTTACCTTGAATGTCAAGTTAACAGCTGGTAAAAAGTCTGTAACACGTGTATTGACAAAACGGTCATCACTTTTTTTCGTGCTTCCTACCAATTGATCAAAGTTCTCAACTCTTAATCCCCAAACGGCTCTTAACCACGGTGTGAAGTTGTTGTCAAACTGTAAATATCCTGCGTTAAGGATGGTATTGGCAATATATCTGTACTGATTTCCTGCAATCTCATCAAATGTAAATCCTCCGTTAGTTCCAAAATTACCAGGATTGAAAATAGTTTCAAAAGGTTGAGAAAGTAATCCCTGGTTGAAGTTTTCAAGTCTTACAGAGAATGGTCTTGAATTGTATATTCTGTCTTTTACCTGGAACAAATAACCTCCTTTGATGGTTTGTTTTTGGCCAAACATTGTAAATGTCTTGGAAATATCACCTCCCGCATTATATAAATAATCGTTTAGCGTAGAGTAGAATACACTACCTGATTTTTGAGAAAGACCATTAGAAATCAATGCTAAATAAGGGCTTCCCGGCATGTTAGTATATTGGTTATACTGTAAACGCTGTAACAAAGGGATGTATTGATCCAGGATTCCGAAGCTTCCGTACCAGTTTACAGTAAGCCCGCCAAGAGCATCTATTTTATGAGTACCGGTAAGGGTAGAATTGTAGAAAGTAGTTTCTTTAAAACCTATTTCCCTTGCCATAATGTTTGTCCCGTTGATAGGATCAAATTCAAAGTCCTTTCCTGTTCTGAAGGACATATGGTTCACCGTATTATTGGTGATGATATTCTTTAAGGAGATTTTATTATTGCTGTTGAGCTTTAAAGAAAGGTTCAGCATTCCTCCTAAGATAATATCATTGCTGTATTTTTCTGTAAAATAATCGAAGTTGGTATCAGCAAGTTGGTCGTTGATGGTAAAGAAACGGTTGGTAGATTCAGTTCTTCTTTTGTTATTACTATAGTTTAAAACAGCAATTACCCCTAAATCTTTTCCGAATAATTTGGTATTGAAACCTCCGTCAAGTTGTAAACTTAAGTTTTCAGGATAACCAATACTGTTGTATCCTAAATTCTTTGTAAACCCTTTACCAATATCGGTTTTCTGACCCTCACTTAAAATACTGAACGCATTTTTTGCAGGCATATTGGTGGGCAGCTTTCTGTAACCGTCATCAATTCCTAAGAAATCCCATTTTCCACCTTTTTGCATATGGAATTCCTGTCCCATAGTAGCCGTATTTCCTCCTACACCTACCTGTACATTGAAGAAATTTTTATTAGGAATATCCTTTGTGTTTACCTGAATCAAAGCTCCTCCCCATTCTCCGGTATATTCAGGAATGAAAGTTTTGTTGATGACAAGTGTTTCGATAACGTTAGCAGGGAAAAGGTCGAAAGAGAAAGTCTTTCTGTCCGGTTCTGTACTGGATAGCTGAATACCGTTAAGCATCGCCTGATTGTAACGGTCTGATAAACCTCTTACTACAATATATTTTCCTTCAGATAAACTCACTCCGGAAACTCTTTTCAGAACTTCACCCGTGTTTCTGTCCGGACTTCTTTTAATAGCTTCAACCCCAATAACCTGAGAAACTACACCGGCATTCTTCTGTAAACCGATGGTAGAGGCTATGGTTTCTTTTCTTGCATTTGATTTTATGACAACTCCCTCAATTTCTTTTTCCTTGATAGAGGGCTTATCCAGAACGATATCAAGATGAGTATTACCTTCATTTTTGATAATAACTTCACTGATCTCTTTTCTATTATATCCATTGGAGCTTACCGTTACAATGTAATTGGTACCAGGGGAAAGGTTGATAGAGTAGTATCCGGAAATGTCAGTCATTACTTCCTGACCATTTACTTTTACTTTTACCCCTTCTATAGGAGTATTATCTTTCTCGTCCAATACCCTACCTTCCAAAATCTGACTTTGTGCAAAAGCATAGCCAGCAGAAAACAAGGCAAGTAGCATTATGCTCTTGTGGAGTTGTTTTTTCATTTTACTTCTTTTACTTCTTTTTCAAGGGCAAAATAAAGGCTAAGTTTTTAAGAAAACTTTAGGAGAATCTTAATTAATTATGAAATTTGTATTAACGAATGAACGAGATTTATAGTTATCGATGTTTAATTTATATAATTATAATTTTTGTTTTAATTGTAGATATTATTCCTTATATTTGATTTGTGTATATTTATTTATTGATTTTTTTATTGATTTTATAATTTACTTGCAAAATGTTATTTTTTAATAATTAGTTAACATTTGACAGATAGATGAAATCAATTGAAATAATTAATTTTGTGGGAATTCTTAAACTAGAAGATGAGCAAAAAAATTCTTTTAATAGACGATGAACTGGACATTTTAGAGATTCTGTCTTACAATTTGGAAAAGGAAGGGTATGATATCTATACAGCTACTAATGGTAACGAAGGTATAGAAAAAGCAAAGGAAATTGTTCCGGATCTTATCTTATTAGATGTTATGATGCCTGAAAAAGATGGGATAGAAACCTGTCAGGAACTTCGTAAAGTGAAAGAACTTCAAAAAACACTTATTGTGTTCCTTTCCGCAAGAAGCGAAGAATTTTCTCAGTTAGCAGGTTTTCAGGCAGGTGCCAATGATTACATCGTAAAACTGATCAAACCGAAAATCCTTATCTCTAAAGTAAATGCATTATTACAGTTAACCTCTCAGGTTTCTGAAAATGCTAAACTTATCGAAATCGGAGACCTTGTTATCGACAAAGATAATTTCAGAGTTTCCAAAAGCGGACAGCAATTTCTTCTTCCCAAAAAAGAGTTTGATTTGCTTTACCTTTTGGCTTCCAATACTGAAAAGGTTTTCAAAAGAGAAGAGATTCTTGAAAAAGTTTGGGGTAATGATGTGATTGTAGGAGAGAGGACTATTGATGTTCATATCAGAAGGCTAAGAGAAAAACTCGGAATCAATACGATTCAGACATTAAAAGGGATTGGGTATAAACTAATCGTTTAATTATTTAAAAATCTTAACTTTACGTTCAATCCTTAAAACGTTGTAAAATTGAAATTTTACAGACTTACCCTCGTTGCCTCTTGTCTGCTGACACTGGTAATGCTCCTTTTAGTCGTTGTATTCGACTCGCTGAAAGATATCTATTATGAGACCCCTTTATTCAAAACGGGTCTTTTCATCTGTATTATCCTGATCTTTATGATAAACTGTGTAGTATTGGAACTTCTTTTCAATTACTATAGCAGAAAGCAGGTAAAGGGCCTTTCCGGGTTTCTTCCGCAGGAAATAGTGCAGAATCATGACGAAAATATTACCATCAAAGAATTGGGTGAAAGATTTTCAGACCTCAATCAGCAGCAGGTATCAGAAATTGATATGATGAAAGAGATGGAAAGCTACCGTAAAGAATACATCGGAAATGTTTCCCATGAACTGAAAACGCCCTTATTTTCTATCCAGGGATATGTAGAAACCTTAAGAGATGGCGGGGTGGATAACCTTACTATTCGGGACAAATACCTGGAAAGAATTGATAAATCAGTAGAAAGACTTATTGCTATTGTAACAGATCTTGACATGATCAATAGACTGGAAGCCGGCGAAATCAATCTTACTGTCTCAAAATTTGATGTCAATCTTTTAATCAAAGAAATTTTCGACCTTCTTGATCTTGAAGCGGAAAAACGAAATACCACCCTACAGATTCAGACTCTTCATCCACAGATTTTTGTGGAGGCTGATAAACAAAAAATTTCCCAGGTTTTCATCAATCTGATTTCCAATGCTATTCATTATGCCAATAGACAGGAAGCAAAAGTGATTGTAAAAACCAGCGTTCTGAAAAATAAGGTACTGATAGAGGTTATAGACAACGGAATGGGAATCAAATCTGAAATTCTTCCAAGAATTTTTGAAAGATTCTATCGTGTGGAAACCAGCAGAAGCAGGAGAGAAGGCGGTTCCGGACTTGGTTTGGCCATTGTAAAACACATCCTTGAAGCACATAACGAAAATATTACCGTAGAAAGCGTTTACCTTGAAGGTACGAAGTTCAGTTTTATGCTCGAAAAAAGTAAATAATTCCGGCAAAATGTAAGAAAAAAAAATATTTTAAAAAATCCTGAAATATTTTTTTGTCACATGTCATTTATTATATATTTGCAACAGAGATTTATCATAATTATAAAGGCAAAAAAGTAATTTAAGAAACTGATATGGTTTACAAAATCCGCGTAATATTAGATGCGAAAGAGGATATTTTCCGTGATATTGAAGTTAAGGGAAAACAAACGTTATGGAACTTACATTTAGGAATTAAAAGTGCATTCAGTCTGCAGGGAGATGAGCTTTCTACTTTTAATCTGTTAGAAGATGACGGAACAATCGTAAAAAGTGTCCCATTGGAAGATATGAGTGATGATGGTGATGGTGAAATTATGTCAGATGTTTACATTGATGAGGCTTTTGAAAATGTAGGCGACAAAGCACAGTTCCAGTATGGGCTTCTTGATCTTTGGGAATTCTTCTGTGAGCTTGTAGAAGTAATTGAAGAAACAAAAGGAGTAAACTATCCAATCACCGTATACCGATTTGGAAACGTTCCATTGAAGGCACCTAGCAAAAACGGAAGTGCAGGAGGAAGCAAAAAGAAATCAGCAATGCCTTTGGCAGATGACGAGTTTGGTTTTGATGACGATTTTGTAGCTGGAGGGAATTTTTCAGATGAAGATGATGACAGCTTTGATGATGAGGAAGAAGAAGACTACAATGACGATGTCTTTGATGAGGAAGATGACAATGATGACGAAAGATAGTCAACACAATATACTGGCCCCGGATTTTGATCCGGGGCTTTTTTTATGACAAAATAGTAAGAAAATAAAGAACGTAAATTTTTCCTTTTTGCCTTTTTTCTCCTTTTTCAGCCAAAAAACAATCCTTACTTTTGTTAAAAATAGTTTAATGAAAAAATTAATTTTGTTAGCTGTAATTGGTCTGGGAATTGTTTCCTGTACCACTCAAAAAAAAATCCGGAAGATGACAGAACTGCCAAAAGATTGGAAACATAACACAAATATCTACGAAGTAAACATAAGACAATATACTCAGGAAGGAACTTTCAAAGCATTTGCAAAAGAAATGCCCCGCCTGAAATCAATGGGAGTAAAAACACTTTGGTTTATGCCTATTACCCCAATTGCCCAGCAGAATAAAAAAGGAAGTATGGGCAGCCCTTATGCCGCTGCAGATTATACCTCTGTCAATCCTGAATTCGGAACATTACAGGATTTTAAAGATATGGTGAATGAAGCACACAGATTAGGATTCAAAGTAATCATCGACTGGGTGGCCAATCATACAGGCTGGGATCATGTCTGGACAAAAACACATCCGGAATTTTATCTGAAAGATACCGACGGAAAATTTCATATCGCCTCCGGAATGGATGATATTATTGAACTTGACTATAAGAACCAGGAAATGCGTCAGGCTATGATCAATGCCATGAAATTCTGGGTACAGGAAACCGATATCGATGGTTTTCGATGTGATCTTGCTTCATGGGTAGAAGTAGATTTCTGGGAACAGGCACGCCCCGAGGTGGAAAAAGTAAAACCCCTTTTCTGGCTGGGAGAATTTGATGAGCTGGAAAGCCCGGAATACGGAAAAGTTTTTGATGCCAGCTATTCCTGGAAATGGATGCACAAGTCTGCCGATTATTACAAAAAAAATGAACCTCTTCAGGAGTTAAAAGATCTGCTGAGACAATATTCCAATATTGGAGATACCTCAATGAGAGCATGGTTTACTACCAATCACGATGAAAACTCATGGAACGGAACCGAATATGAAAAATATGGGGTCATCACAAAACCTATGGCGGTATTCTCCGCAACATGGAATGGTGTTCCCTTATTATACTCAGGTCAGGAACTTCCGAATATGAAGAGACTGGAATTTTTCGAAAAAGATGTCATCAAATGGACTCATACCTACCAGGTTACCGATTTCTATAAAACATTATTGGATGTAAAAGCTTCCAATCCTGCCTTAAGAGGAGGAGATTCTCATGTTACTACTTATCTTCTTAATACGACAGCCAATGATAAAATTCTGGCCTACGTAAGAAAAAATGGAAAAGATGAAATATTGGTAGTCCTGAATATGTCAAAAGAACCTGTCAACTTTTCTATTGAAGACGAACAGCTATCAGGAACATTCAGAAATGTTTTTGATAAGACAAAAAGAGATTTCAATGGTGGAAAAGATTTCAGCTTCAAGGTTTCGGATTATGCAGTATTTGAAAAATAAGTAGTAGTACATCTTAACGACTGGTCTTTAAAGGTTCTCAATTCCCCTCCGCCGGAGGGGTGTCAAAATCATAGATTTTGACGGGGTGGTTTATCTGCCTGCAATAAAAATAATCATCAAATGAACAAACAGGAAATAATCAATATCATTAAAGCAAAAGTTGCCGACAAAATCCAGTATTTTGAAAACCTTATTGCAGAAACACGGGCTTCCAATAATGATACAAAAAGCTCAATGGGGGACAAATATGAAACCGGAAGAGAAATGCTTCAGCAGGAAATCAATAATCTTCAGAGACAGCTTAACGAAGTATTGAACCAGCAGAATATTTTGCAGAAAATAACATCCGATCCTTCGGAAAAAGTCCAGAACGGGGCATTGGTAAAAACCAATAAAGGATTGTTTTACGTTGCTGCTTCAATGGGAGAAATTGTTTTTGAGAAGCACAAAATTATGACCGTTTCTGCAGAATCTCCTTTGGTAAAAGTGATGTATGGCAAAAAAACCGGAGAATCATTCACTGTCAATACCATTCATCAGACCATTGAAAATATATGGTAAAATTAATATCTGTTAGATTGCAGATATACAGTTGTTTAATAGAAAATAAACATCATCCCTATAAAAAGCATTCATAAAAGTGAGTGCTTTTTTTAATGGTTTTCACTAAATTTGAAACTTAAAATCTCATTCAAAATGCAAAACTACCTGGATCTTTTACAACATATTTTAGACAACGGAACTGATAAAACCGACAGAACAGGCACTGGAACAAGAAGTGTTTTCGGATATCAGCTGAGATATGATCTGTCTAAAGGATTTCCTTTGGTAACGACAAAAAAAGTGCATTTGAAATCCATTATCTATGAATTGCTTTGGTTTCTGAAAGGAGATACCAATATCAAATACCTTAAAGATAACGGAGTAAGCATCTGGGATGAATGGGCCAATGAAAATGGAGATCTGGGACCTGTTTACGGGGCACAATGGAGAAGCTGGAGCGGAGCAGACGGAAAAGTGGTAGATCAGATTACAGAAGTAATTGACCAGATCAAAAAGAACCCGGATTCAAGAAGATTAATTGTATCAGCATGGAATGTTGCTGAAATTCCAAACATGGCTTTGGCTCCTTGTCACGCCTTATTCCAGTTTTACGTAGCTGATGGCAAATTATCCTTACAGCTGTATCAGAGAAGTGCTGATGTTTTCCTTGGGGTGCCGTTCAATATTGCAAGTTATGCATTGCTTTTGATGATGGTGGCACAGGTTTGTGATCTGGAAGTAGGAGATTATGTTCACAGCTTCGGAGATGTTCATATTTACAATAATCACTTTGAACAGGTAAACAGACAGCTTGCCAGAGAACCGAAATCTCTTCCCACGATGAAACTGAATCCTGATGTGAAAAATATCTTTGATTTCGATTTCGAAGATTTTACCCTGGAAAACTATGATCCACATCCTGGGATCAAAGCTCCTGTAGCGATTTAATATTCTTTTATCACTTAATTCTTTATTCACTTCTATTATTTTAATACTAATAGATGTTTTTATCTGTGCCCATAAGTTATGGAATCAGAATATAAATACTTTAGTACGCTTTCTTTTGACAATTGTTTCTTACATTTGAAAGAACAACGCCGGCTCATTGGATTCTTTTGAAAAAGAGATCAATGGACGGGTACAGATCACACATTTCAAATGCTTAAAAATACATCATGAAGTATTTAAAAATTAATATAGAAGAAAATGCAGACATTGAAGCCCTGAAAAATGTTGTACTTCAGCTGAAAGGAGTAGCATCAACAGAAATAGTTGATGACGAAAATCCGGAAAGCGAACTCAAAAAAGCCTTTGCAAAAACGAAGGAACAGCTTAAAAAAGGCGATTATGAAACTTTAGTCAATGATATTTTCGATATAATCATTAAAAAATAATTCTAAAAAATAAAGTAGACCGATGAGAAAGGCCATTTTATCAATTGCTATACTTGGAATTGTATTTTCCGCCAATGTATCAGCACAAACCGAAACTTCAGGCAGAGAAAAAGTATACAGAGCTACCCACACCAAAGTAACGGAACTTAAACACACAAAGCTGAAAGTAAATTTTGACTATCAGAAAGAACAAATGAATGGGGAAGAATGGCTTACTGCTTCACCTTACTTCTATGCTGCAAACGAGCTGACTCTTGATGCAAAAGGAATGCTGATTCATGAAGTAGCTCTTGATAATAACGGCAAAAAATCTCCTTTAAAATACGAATATAAAGATGATGTTCTAAAAATTACTCTGGATAAGACCTATCAGAGAAATCAGGATTATACAGTGTATATCAAATATACCTCCCGCCCGAATGAAGTGAAACAGGAGGGAAGTATGGCAATCAATGATGCGAAAGGACTATACTTCATCAATGCTCAGGGAACAGAACCGGATATGCCTACACAGATCTGGACACAGGGAGAAACAGAATCCTCTTCTGCATGGTTTCCAACGATTGATAAACCCAATCAAAAGACAACACAGGAAATCTACATGACGGTTCCCGATAAATATGTTACCCTTTCCAATGGGCTGATGAAAGATTCTAAAAAAGAATCCAACGGGCTTAGAACAGATCATTGGGTGATGGATAAGAGACATTCTACTTACCTTTTCTTTATGGGAGTAGGCGAATATGCCGTGGTAAAAGACAAATGGAAAAATATTCCGGTTGATTACTATATTGAAAAAGAATATGAGCCTTATGCCAAGCAGATCTATGGAAATACTCCGGAAATGATTGACTTTTTCTCCAAAAGACTGAACTATGATTATCCATGGGCAAAATATGCTCAGATTTCAGGACGAAATTATGTAAGTGGCGCAATGGAAAATACCACGGCCACCCTTCATGGAAGTGATATCTTACAGAAACCGGGACAGCTTATCGATGAAAATACATGGGAAGATACCATTGCTCATGAATTGTTCCACCATTGGTTTGGAGATTTGGTGACTGCAGAAAGCTGGAGCAATCTTACCGTCAATGAATCTTTTGCCAACTATTCCGAATACCTGTGGAATGAATATAAATATGGAAAAGACCAGGCAGATTATCACCTGATGACGGATGTGAATCAGTATATTCATAACCCAAAAGATTTTAATAAAAATCTGGTAAGGTTCAATTATGAATCCCGGGAAGATGTTTTTGATCTGGTAACGTATCAGAAAGGTGGCGGAATTTTAAATATGCTGAGAAGCTATCTTGGTGATGATGCCTTTTTCGCTGGAATGAATGATTATCTGAAAACCAACGAATATCAGAATGCAGAAGCCCATCAGCTGCGCCTGTCTTTTGAAAAAGTATCCGGTAAAGATTTGAACTGGTTCTTCAATCAATGGTATTTTGGAAACGGAAACCCGAAGATCAATTATTCTTCTACATTTGAGCCGGTAAAAAAACAGGTTGCCGTAACGATTAATCAAACTCAGGAAAAACCATTTGAATTTCCTCTGGCTATAGATGTGTATGACAACGGAAAACCTAAAAGATATAATGTCTGGGTAAATGCAGAAGCTAAAAATACTTTCAGCTTTGATGTTTCCAAAGCTCCAGATCTTGTAAATATCAATGCAGACGGAGTTCTGCTGGCAGAGATTACAGATACCAAAACTCCGGAACAGAATCTGATGCAGTTTATAAATTCTAAAGAGTTCAAAAGCAGATATTTGGCTTTAACCGGAATTAAAGAGCAGGTGGGGAAAAATCCTGCTGCTGTAAAATTGTTGGCTGCCGCATTGAAAGATCCTTTCTTCAGAGTAAGAATAAAAGCTTTGAATTTAATAGACCTTACCAATCCTGAACAAATGAAAGTGCTGGGTGCTGAAGTTGAAAAACTGGCTTCCAATGATCCGAAGACATTAACTCAGGCTGCAGCTATTGCGGCTTTGGGAAAAACAAAAGATAAGAAATACCTTCCGTTATTTGAAAAAGGAGTAAACGCTGTTTCCAATGCTGTGAAAGGAAGTTCAATGAGTGCACTTCTTTCCATTGATCCTTCAAGAGCAAATGCTCTGGCTGATAAAATTGATATGAAAGGAGCATCAGATGAACTCAGAGCACAATTGCTTCCGATTATTGTGAAGAACAAAATTACCTCTCAGATTGAAAATATTGCCCCTCTTGCCACTTTTTATCCATTCATTAAATTCCAGAACCCGGAATTAGGAAAAGCAGCAGAAGATGGTTTCAATTGGATTATGACTTCCGATAATCTGAAGGCAACGGAAAGCGTTACCAAAATAGCAGGATATGCCAAAAACCAGATGGCAGATAATCCACAGGCTAAAATGATGATGGTTCAGATGCTGAAAGATGGGCTGAGCAAAAAAATGGAACTGCTGAAACAGAATCCACAAAATGCAGCAAGTATTAATAAACAGATTGATGTGATCAATAAAGCAATTGAAAACTATAAGTAAATAGAGAAAGCCGGCAGATGTGTCGGCTTTCTTTTTGTCTTTAAGTGAAATTAAATGGACAGATTATATGGTAAAATCCATTGGTTTTTAATGATATTACAAAAATCAGCATTTTTAACCACTGTTTTTTGCATTATCTTTCATAAATTCGTTTAAAATTTAGACAATTATGAGTTTTGGAATTGAAGCAGCGGGCTATTATGTGCCTGGTTTATATTTGGAGATTAAGGATTTAGCAGAAAAAAGAGGAATAGAACCGGCGAAACTGGAAAAAGGCTTAGGTCTTCATAAAATGGGACTTTCTGATGTTCACGAAGACGCCGCTACTTTTGCAGCAGAAGCATTACTGAAGCTTATAAAAGATTATCAAATCAATCCTGAAGAAATAGCAAGAGTATATTTGGGAACAGAAAGTGCGGTGGATGCAGCAAAACCTACGGCTTCCTACGCTGTGCAAATGGTAGAAAAAGTATTGGAAGAAGAATTTGGGACAAGATGTTTCAGAAACTGTGATGTACTGGATATGACTTTTGCCTGTGTAGGAGGAGTGGATGCACTACATAATGCTCTGGATTTTGTAAGAGTAAATCCTGATAAAAAAGCAGTCGTGATTGCCAGTGATTATGCAAAATATGAATTGGCTTCTTCAGGAGAATATACCCAAGGAGGTGGGGCTGTCGCTCTTTTGGTTTCATCAAAACCGGATCTTCTTGAAATTGAAAATAACTGGGGCGTTGCTTCAGAAAGTGTCTTTGATTTTTTCAAGCCGCGAAGATTATATAAGAAAAAAGATTTGAATGGAGCTCCGGAAACATATCCTGACAAGGTTGAAGTTTTTACAGATGAGCCTGTTTTTGACGGACAATATTCTAATCAATGCTATCAGGATAGAATAAAAGAAGCTTATTATCATTATAAAAAGATCACAGGGCAGAATAAACCTTATGAAAACTGGGAACATATTATTTTCCATCTTCCCTATGCTTTCCATGGGAAAAGGGTCTTTACTGAAATATATAGCCTTGAAAATGGTCTGTCCTATGAAACAGCAGAAGAACAGAAGGCGGTTGCCAAATCAGAAAACTATCTGAAATTAATTAATGATAAGATAGAAAAGAGCCAGAGAGCCTCTTCAGAAATAGGAAATATGTATACAGCATCTATATTTATGGCTTTTCTTTCTGCACTACAAACCTCTTTTAATGAAAATGAAGAACTTTCAGGAAAAGAAATTGGTTTTGTAGGCTATGGAAGCGGTTCGAAATCAAAAGTGTTTGCCGGTAAGGTTTCTGAGAACTGGAGAAAAGTAGTTGAAAAATGGCATTTATTCGAAAATTTAAATCAGAGATCAGCTGTTGATTTTGAAACCTATGAAAAACTTCATAGAAAACAATTGAGAGAATCTGTAAACAGAAATTATAAAGGTTTCGGGCTTGTTTCGATTGAAGTAGAAAATCCTGTTTTAATTGGAGCCAGATATTATCATTATCAACCATAAGTTTTTAGAAAATTAATACATAAAGCATCTCATATTTTGGGATGCTTTGTTTTTTTGCTGTTTTTTGTGAAGTATTATCATTCATTGTGGGGTATTTTGATGCTTTTTACGTGAATATTAACTATTTTGTTTTGGATATTATTAATCGGAAATTTTTGTTTTGTTGATTTTTTTTACCGCTTTTTCCAATAAAGTGAAACCTCATAATATTTTTTTCGCCTGTCAAAATTCTGTCAAATTTCTATTATCGTTTATTTTTTAAATCAATAGAATGGTTTCTCTGCTGGAGCTGCCATTTTTCAGTATTTACTATGAATTAAATACGTTTTAACATGTTGTTTTGCAGTATGTTGTGATTTGATGTTGTTAAGGATTGTTAACATATTTGTTCCTAAAATATATTAAAATATGTTAATATGAATATGAAATTATACGTATGGAGTGCAGGAGCTATGTTCTTTCTTGGGCAGACTGCTTTTGCACAGAAAGTGGGCAAGGATACCATAGCTAATAAAATTGATGAGGTTGTTGTAACCGGGTATCAAAGAAAAGCAAAAGATGAAATTGCCCAGGCACAATCTACAGTTACAGCTGGAGAATTAAAAACACAAACACCTGCTACCTCTGTAGGGAATATGCTACAGGGAAGGGCATCGGGGGTATATGTTCAATCACGAAACGGACAGCCGGGATCAACCGCTGAGATTAATATTCGGGGGATTGCCGGGTTTACGGGAAATTCAGAACCATTGTACGTAGTGGACGGGATTTATATGACAGCAAGACAATTTAATGCTGTTAATGGTAATGACGTAGAAAGTATAGTCATTCTGAAAGATGCTGCGGGGACAGCACAATACGGTTCAAGAGGAGCTAACGGAGTTGTCGTTGTAACCACGAAAAGAGGTAAGAATGGCAGGACGCAATACTCATTTGAAAATAGATTAGGCTTCTCTCAAAAAATTTCAAATAAGGAATTGAATTTTGAAATGATGAATGCTGCTCAGAAATTACAATATGAAAGAGAAATGAGAGCTTTGGGGTTACCAGGCTTACCTGATTATACAACAGCGGAGGAAGAGGCTTTACTAAAGCTGGATCATAGTTGGGAGAAAGATGTTTTAAGAACTTCTTTTCTCCAGAGTTATCTGTTTTCAGCAAGAGGGGGAAGTGATAAAAATAAATTCTACTATTCCCTTGGCTATGATAAAGATGATGGGATTGTTCGAGATATTAATGGACTTGATAGATACACTGGTAGGTTTAATTTTGAAAATAACTTAAGTGATAAACTAAAGGTAGGTTTAGACTTAGGAGCTGCTTACCAGTATACTCAGAATATAAGGGATAGAAATAATGTCCAAAGTCCATTTGGTGCCATGTACAAATATAATCCATTTGAACCGGTTTATAATTCGGACGGATCCTATAATTATGATTTGAGACAAGGTTTTAATATTGTTGAAGCATTACGGAATAATGTTGATTATGACCAAAGGTTAAGAGCTACCGGAAATATTTTTGGTGAATATAAAATCAATAAAGATCTGTCTTACAGGATGTATTTTAACTCATTATATGATAATTTAGTAAATACGAATGACCTGAAACGAGGATCTCAATTAGATGTTATCGTAAATGGAGCAGCTGGCTTAGGGACACTTAGAAAAAGTACTTTTTATTCATTCAATTATATTTATGGAAATAGAATAGATTTTAAAAAGAAATTAGGAGATCATTTTATTGGAGCTACCGGTCTTGTAGAGTTCAATAGTGAGTTTACAGAAAATATTACTGCAAGTGGAACTAATTATAAAAATCCTAATTCAGATGCTCCTTCGAATACCATTCCATCTGATAAAAATACTTTTACCGGAGATAAAGTAAAAAGCACGTTATTCTCTCTATTAGGTTTGTTCGAATATAATTATCAAAAGAAATATTTAGTTACAGGTTCTATTCGTCGGGATAAAAGTTCAAAGTTTGGGGCCAATAATAAATCTGGAGTATTTTGGAGTGGTAGTTTAGCCTGGAATGCTGCAAAAGAAGAATTTTTAGATGGAGGCTTTTTTAATGAACTTAAAGTCAGAGCATCTTATGGTACTTCAGGAAATGATAGAAATATTCCAAACTTTGCTAACGTAGGTTATGTTTCTTATGGAGATTATGGAAGCGGAGCAACAATGACGCCTACCACTATAACAGGGAATCCTGATATAAAATGGGAAACCAATAAAACAACCAACCTAGGAGTAGATTTTGCCTTTTTAAATAGCCGATTTAGAGGCGCTGTTGAAGTCTATCGAACAGATAGAAATAATTTTATTCAGCTATTACCACTTTCCTACGAATCAGGTAACTATTCAATATACAAAAATCTTGGTGATATGCGTAACGAGGGACTTGAAGCTGAATTTACATTTGATGTGATCAGAAAAACGAATCTAAAAGTTTCATTAAGAGGAAATACATCTTGGCAAAAAGCTAAAGTAACATCTCTTGACGGAGTAAGTACCCAAAGAAATATGGGGGAGACTGCTTTAAAAATTGGTGAAACCCCATATTTCTACAGATTTGTAGAGTATGCAGGGGTAAATCCTTCAGACGGAAAAGCATTATATTTTACGGATAGAACAGCACCCAATACAGGAGAGAATTTTTATACAATTAATGGAAGGACAGCTACGGATGTTTATAATGCCTCTGCAGATATTAAAGACCTTACAAACAAAAGCCCAATTCCAAAGTTCTTTGGAGGTTTTGGTCTTAGTGCTGAAATTTATGGATTTGATCTTTCAGCAGACTTTACATTCAAAACAGGAGCGTATACTTATAATTATCAAACTCAGACTTTACAAGACCCCTCATCTAGAACGGATAATATGAGTATTGATGCCCTTAATTATTGGAAAAATCCGGGCGATACAAATGTTCTTCCAAAGCCAACTGCAGTAGGTTTAAGAGATTCTGATCAATTCTTGGAGAAATCAGATTATCTAAGATTTAGAACTTTAATGATAGGCTATACATTTAATAAAAAATTCCTGGGCGAAAGTATTCCATTGAATTTAATCAGGGTGTATGTTCAAGGGCAGAACTTATTAACATGGACCCAATTTAAAGGTGATCCTGAGGTGGCAGTGGGTTCCGGCGAAAATCAATTGTCAGCAAATCAAACTTATGTACCTGGATCATATGCCTTATTTAGTTATCCGGCAGTAAGACAGTTTATGTTTGGTGTTCAAGTAGAATTTTAAAACTTAAAAAATGAAAAAGATAATTATATCAGGTTTATTACTTGCTTTTATAGCAACGATTTCATGTGATAAGGATTTGGAACAATTTTCCAATACCAATACATTTGTGGATAATGCATTTAAATCATATACTGATTATAGGTTTGCTTTAGATGGAGTATATGATGCTATGAAAAGAACAGGATATTTTTCGGGTGGCGATTCCGGAAGTCAAAATATTATGGCTGATCTAACTGCTGATAATTTGATCCAGAGCCCATCAGGAAGACTTACCGAAACAAGGTCATGGCTTTTGGAATTTGGTCCTGATGACGGGCAGACTACAGCATTGTATGGAGCAGGTTACTTTGCTATTTCCAGAGCTAATTTTGTTCTTGAAAATTTAAATAAAGGAGTTCTCACTTCTGCAGAATCATTACAAGTTGAAGCCGAAGCCAGAGCATTAAGAGGTATTATACACTTTGATATTGCCAGAGCTTATTGTAAAATTCCAACACAATCCTCAGATGCAAATACCTCTCTTGGAATTGCATATATGACCACTACTTCCAATACTCCGGTGACAAGGAATTTAAATGTTTCTCAGGTTTATGAAAAGATCATAGCTGATTTAGAATTTGCAAAAGCTAATATACCAGCCACTAATAATAGTGCTGCTCCATTTGTAAAGGGCCGGCTGAATAAAGCTTCAGTTGCAGGACTATTATCAAGAGTATATTTGTTTATGGGAGATAATGTAAAAGCTTTGGCTGCAGCAGAAGAGTCTATAGCAATATCTCCTAGTGTCGGCGCAATAGGTAATTTCCCTTCTGTTTGGAATAGTACCAATCAAGATGGTACATTATTGGAAATTTTGAATTCAGATGCAGAAAGAGTTACAATTGGTAGCTGCTATAATCAAATTATAAGTGGAGCCATTAAATCAGAATTTGTAGTATACAAGAACTTCTATGACTTATATAAAGCTACTGATGTAAGAAAAAATTCTTATTTTAAAGTAAGTACATTTTCTGGCCTGAGCTATATTAATGTAATTAAATATAATACGAGAGGATCATTGCCGAATGTGGTTAATTATAAATATCTTAGAACAGCTGAAGTCTATCTTAACGGCGCAGAAGCGGCTTTTGGTTCTAATCAAGCCAGAGCTTTAGCATTGCTTAATATTTTAAGACAATCCAGGTATTCTGATTATTCACCGTTAAATTTAACAGGTACTGCTTTATGGGATGAAATTCAAAAAGAAAGAAGACTTGAATTAATGGGAGAAGCCGACAGGTGGTACACATTAAAGAGATTAGGATTAAGCTTGTCAAGACCTAACCAGGGCGCTTTAAGCAATGGTAATGGAACTCCTGCTCCCACTCCAACTTTATCTTCCACAAGTAATAAGTGGCAATGGCCAATTCCTATAGATGCTATTAATTTGAATCCACAAATTCAACAAAATCCTGGATATTAGCAATTAACAATTTTTTCTTTTTACCCCTCAAAAGGCTGTCTCTAAGACAGTCTTTTGAGGGGTAAACTCGTCGTTTGTTATGTAAATTTTAAGAAATTGAATATGTTTTTTTACATTTTCTCTTAAAATCAGGCAGGGTTTTATTTTATATTTTTCGTAAGTTTTATTTATTGAAGTTTATTTTTTTAACCTATTACTTTAAATTGATTTAAATTGATTTTAATTTTAAAATTTATTAAAATTCCGTTAATATTTAAAATGACTTATTTTTTGTTAATTTTTTAAATACAATTAAAATGATTCCCCATCATTTTTCAAGTATCAATGTGAATCTCTCCGTTCTGGAAGCCTGTTTTCAGCATTTAATGAATTGATGTTACAGATATTTATTAACATATTTGTCCCTTGAATATATTAAAATCTGTTAATATGAATGTGAAGTTACATGTATTAAGTGCAGGAGCTTTGTTTTTTTTAGGACAAGCTGCTTTTGCGCAAAAATCTAAGAATGATTCTGTTCTGAAGGAGAATAAGATCGATGAGGTAATCGTTACTGGATACCAGAAGAAAAAAGCAGATGAAATTACCCAGGCTCAGGCTGTTGTGGGTGGAGACGAAATCAGAAGAAACTCTCCTACAACATCTATCGGTAACTCTTTACAGGGTAGAGCTTCAGGGGTATTTGTACAAAGTACTACTGGGCAGCCAGGTGCTGCTGCTACCATCCAGGTGAGAGGGATTGCCGGTGTTGGAGGTTCTTCAGAGCCTACTTACGTAGTAAATGGGATGTACATGACTGCAAGACAGTTCAGTGCAATCAACCCTGCAGACGTAGAGTCTATTTCAATTCTTAAAGATGCTGCTGCTACAGCACAGTATGGTGCGAGAGGAGCAAATGGAGTAGTGGTAGTAACTACTAAAGCCGGAAAAGCCGGGAAAACTCATTACTCATTTGAAACTAAATTTGGTTTCAGTGAAAAGCTGAGAGACAAGAACTACACCATGATGAACTCCAGAGAGCTGATGGATTTCCAGAATCAATTGGGATACCTTGGATTTAAGCCGAGATCTCAGCAGGAAATGGACAGACTTGCTGCTTTTGATCACAACTGGCAAAAAGATCTGTTGAAGCCTTCAAGCATCCAGTCTTACTTGTTCAGTGCTCAGGGTGGATCCAGAGAAAGTACTTTCTACTACTCTTTAGGGTATGATTCTGACAACGGGATTATCAGAGATATCGACGGTCTTAAGAGATATACAGGTAACTTCGGATTTACGAATAAGCTAAGTGAAAAACTGAACGTAGGAATCAACCTTGGTGTTCAGTATCAGGAAACACAAAATTTCAGAGACAGAAACAATACACAGAACCCATTTGGAGCAATGTATAAATATGCTCCTTACGAGCCTGTTTACAACCCGGACGGAAGCTATAATCAGACAATGAGAGCGGGTTCTAACGTTGTTGAGCAGATCCGTAATTACAGATTAGATGATCAGAGACTGAGAATTCCGGTAACTTTATTCGCTGAATATAAAATTATCGATGGTCTGAAGTTTAAAACAAACTTTAACGGACTTTTCGATTGGTACATGGGAACTCAGTGGTTGAAGAAAGGTTCAAACCTGGATATCACAGTGAACAAAGTTCCTACAGGTTCATTGAACAAAAATTCATTCTATACATTTAACTATACTTGGAATAACTCCATTAACTATAAAAAATCATACGGAAGCCACAACTTCGATTTCTTAGGATTTATCGAATATAACGATAACTACAACGAAACAATGAACGGTGGAGCTTACGGATTGAAGTCTCCAGCATTAAATGTTCCATCTATTACGACACCGTCTGACAGAAATACATTTACCGGGGTTAAAGTAAGAAATACCCTGTTCAGTTTAGCAGGTATGTTAAACTATGACTATGAAGGTAGATATTTGGTAACAGGATCATTGAGAAGAGATGCTTCATCAAGATTTGGTGCCAATAACCAAAGTGGTATTTTCTGGTCTGCAAGTGCTGCCTGGAATATCGCGAAGGAAGAATTCATGAAAGGTGGTTTTATCAATGATTTAAAACTTAGAGGATCATATGGTACGACAGGTAATGACGGAACACTGCCGGATTACTACAACGTAACCAATGTCAGCTATGGTTTATATGGTGCTAACGGAGCATTATATCCTGGTACATCCAGCAGCTTTATCATCGGTAATAGTAATCTTAAATGGGAATCTAACGCGATCACCAACTTAGGAGTTGATTTCACAATGTGGAACAGAAGAATCCGTGGATCCGTTGAAGTTTACAAAAATAAGAGAAAAGATTTCGTACAGCTTGTACCTTTGGATAAACAAGAAGGAGGATACTACCAGTATATCAATGCGGGAGATATGTCTCAGAAAGGTCTTGAAGTTGAGCTTAGCGTAGATGTAATCAAGCAGAAAGATTTCCAGTGGAACTTACATGCTAACATGTCTTTCCAGAAATCAGTTCTTGATAAGTTAGCAGACGGTCAGACAGAAAGAAACCTGGGAGATACTTATCTTAAAGTAGGTGAAACTCCTTATGTATTCTATAATGTTAGATTTGCAGGAGTAGATCCAAGTAATGGAAATGCATTATATTATGATAAAGCTGGAAATATTACTAATGTTTACAGTGCTTCTAATGCTGTTCCTCTTACTGATAAATCTCCATTCCCAAAAAGTTTTGGTGGATTCGGAACTACAGTTCAGTACAAAGGACTTGATTTCAGTGCAGACTTTGCATTCAAGTTAGGTGGATATACGTATAACAACATGTATGCTGCTGCTGTTGACCCAACATTGGCTGTTGCAGGTAGAAACATGGCGCAGTCTGCTGCTCAGGTTTGGCAAAATCCAGGAGATACAGGGGTATTCCAAAAAGTTGACTCAAACGGTATGCGTGATTCTGATCAGTGGATTGAAAAATCTGATTACTTAAGATTAAGATCACTTACATTAGGATATACATTTGATAAAGCGTTCCTTGGAGAAGGATCTCCTATCAATAAGCTTAGAGCATATGTACAGGGACAAAACTTATTTACAGTAACTAAATTCCACGGAGAACCTGAAGTTTCAGTAGGATCTGGTGAATCTACAGCATTGTTCGTTCCTGGAGCATATAACCTTTATACTTATCCAGCGGTAAAAACAATCTTGGTAGGATTGCAATTAGAATTTTAATATTGAATAGCTTTATGAAAAAGAATATAATAAAAATAAGTTTAGCTGCGTTAACCATTTTTGTTTCGTTAACGTCTTGCGACAGAAATTTAGATCAGATCTCTTCAATCAATGAAGATCAAAGCCAGGCAATGACCAGACCTGAATCATTCAGACAGGCTATGGACGGTGCCTATACAGTTCTTAAAGGAGCTGGATATTACAGTGGTGATACAGGAAGTCAGCTTATTATGGGTGACCTTACTACAGACAACCTAATCCGTACAGCTTCAGGAAGAAATACCAACTTTGCAGCGTCAAACTTTGAATTTTCTTCTGATAACTCACAGACGACAGGATTATACAGTGCAGCTTACCTTGTAATCAGCAGAGCAAACTTTGTATTGTCTTACATCAATAACGGAGTATTATCAGGAGCGCAGAAAACAAATATAGAAGCTGAGGCAAGAGCATTAAGAGCAGCCGCTCATTTTGATATTGTAAGAGCATATTCTCAAATCCCAACTCAGTCTGCAGGTGCTAAAAACTCTGTTGGAATCTATTATGCTGAAAATTATAATCCTTCTAATACAACATCATCTCGAAACCTGACTGTTGAGCAGGTATATGATAAAATTATCGCTGATCTTTTATTTGCCGTTGATAATATTACACAAAATGATGCTGATAAAGGAAGATTAAGCAAAGCAGCTGTATACGGATTGTTATCAAGAGTAAATCTTTATAAAGGAGATTATACCAATACAATTAAATATGGTGAACTAGCATTAGGACTTTCTCCAAGCATCACAACACTGGATAACTTTACAAGAATCTGGAAAGAAAATGAAGGTTTATCCAGAATTACTGACGGAGTATTATTCCAGGTATCGAACGCTGCGGCAGAGCCAAATAATACTGTTGGTGCAGCTTATAACCAGTCAGTTCCAGCTCTAAGATCTGAGTTTGTTGTAGATTATGATCTATACACAGCTTATGCAGCTGACGATATCAGAAAAGCAGCTTATTTCACAACCAGTACATATAGCGGACAAAAGTACAACCACGTTACAAAATATGCTGGTAATGGTGGCCCTGCTAACATCGTACCGATTAAATATCTTAGATCTGCTGAAGTATTATTGAATATTGCTGAAGCTTATTACAGAACAGGTAATGGTGCACAGGCTCTTGTTTTATTGAACAAACTAAGAGCAGAAAGACATTCTTCATTTACTCCAGGTACTGAAACAGGACAGCCTCTTTTAGATGCTATTCTGAAAGAAAGAAGATTGGAACTTGCATTTGAAAATGACAGATGGTACACATTGAAGAGATTAAACCTTGCTGTTCAGAGATCAGGGAAAGGAGACCTTTTTGACGGTACAGGTGCACCAGCGGTAGCACAGACTCTTGAGGCTGGAAACTTCAAATGGCAGTGGCCAATTCCTATTACGGCAATCCAGGCGAATCCAAAAATTGAACAAAATAAAGGTTACTAATTTTGTAATTATTGTTTTTTTACATAAGAAGGGCTCCATTAATTGGAGCCCTTTTTTATTGGTATATTGTCAATTAGCTATCTCATAATCATCCTATCCTGATAACTTTTCGGAGTTATTCCTTCCAGTTGTTTAAATACCCTGGTGAAGTAATTGGTATCTGAAAATCCCGTCTGAAAAGCAGTTTCTTTGATACTGGTCTGGCTGGCTAGCAATTCTTTTGCCCTGTTAATTCTCTCCTGCAGAATAAAATCATTAGGGGAAGTTCCCAGCTCATCTTTGAACATTTTAAAGAAATTCGATTTGCTTACATAAGCCAGTTTAGCGATACTGTCAATAGATAATTTCTGGTGCAGATTTCGTTTAATATAATCCACCACAAAACCTATTCTGGATTTATTCTTTACAATATTCTTCTCTACCATACTCCTTGCCTGGGTCTGCATCAGTCTGATCAGAAGTTCTTTCAGAGCAAAATCAGCCATGATATCCTTTTGAGAATTATCATCCATGGCAATTCTCATAATATTATTGGTAGCTGAAGCAAGGGCTTTATTATTAAACAGAAAATACTCATCCAGCTGAATATTCCATTGTGAGGTTTCATCTACTTTGGGAAGGTGGTAATTGAGATAATTAAGGGAATCCTCAATAAAATCCGGATTAAGACTTAATGAAATACATTGCGTAGGAGTCTCATCCGCTTCAGGAAAATCAATCACCATCGTTTCGCCCGGTGCTACCAGAATACTTTCTCCCGGATAATAATCGAAATAACTGGTTTTATTATCCAGTTTCATATGCTTTTTACCTCTCAGCATAGCTGTAAACGCAATATTTTCAAAATGAAGTTTTACATCAAAAGCAGCCTTATGAGTTTCATAAATACTGAACTCACAATTGTTTAAATTGAACTTCGTCCGGTTTTCAACAAGACTCAATAGCTGGTTCTCCTTACGTAATTCAGGAGTATTTAATAAAATCTTAGTATTGTTATTCATTTCTAAAATTTTTGGAAGCGGAGGTAACTCAAATATAGAAAATTTGACCGTACGTTGCTGTTAATAAAATACTAAAATTGAAGCCCTTGCACTATTTTACACTTTTTTTATACGATTGTGCTATACTCTTTTTGGCTTCTCAGTGTAATTTGGTGGTATCGAAAAAATAAAAACAAACTAATATGAGTACTATTACAGAACCAAGATCAACGACCCTTTTACAGCGTCCGGAGTTCAAAAACAGATATGATAACTATATTGATGGTAAGTTCACACCGCCTGTTAAAGGACAGTATTTTGACGTAGTCTCTCCAGTAGACGGGAAAAAATTTACCCAGGTAGCGCACTCCTCTAAAGAAGACCTGGAATTGGCTGTAGATGCTGCGGATAAAGCTTTCCGTACCTGGAAAAATACTTCCTCTACAGAAAGAAGCATTATTCTGAATAAGATTGCAGACAGGATAGAACAGAATTTAGAATATCTTGCTACAGTAGAAACAATAGACAACGGGAAGGCCGTAAGAGAAACACTGGCTGCAGATTTACCCCTAGCCATTGACCATTTCAGATATTTCGCGTCTGTAATTCGTGCAGATGAAGGATCTCATAATGAACTGGATAAAGACACTGTATCTCTGATTGTTCACGAACCTCTTGGAGTAATCGCACAGATTATCCCATGGAATTTCCCGATACTTATGGCTGTCTGGAAGCTGGCTCCGGCATTGGCAGCTGGAAACTGTGTGGTGTTGAAACCTGCAGAAAGTACTCCCGTTTCAATCATGGTTTTAATGGAATTGATCGGAGACCTTTTGCCAGCTGGTGTCATCAATATTGTTAACGGATTTGGAGCTGAACTTGGAAGAGCTTTAGTGACCAATCCGAAAGTTGCCAAAGCAGCATTCACCGGATCTACTGCTACAGGACGTATGGTAATGCAGTATGCCACAGAAAATATCATTCCTGTTACCCTGGAATTAGGAGGGAAATCACCCAATGTATTCTTCAATTCAGTAATGGATGCCGATGATGAATTTTTAGATAAAGCGATAGAAGGAGCTGTACTTTTTGCTCTTAATCAGGGTGAGATCTGTACGTGTCCTTCAAGACTGCTGGTTCAGGAAGGTATTGCAGATGCCTTTATTGAAAGAGTGATTGAAAGAGTTAAAGCCATCAAAGTGGGAAATCCTTTGGATAAAACCGTGATGATGGGAGCACAGGCCTCACAAATTCAGAAAGATAAAATCCTTTCTTACATTCAGCTTGGAAAAGAAGAAGGAGCAGAAGTTCTGGTAGGAGGAGATGTCAATAACCTTGGAGAAGATTTGGAAGACGGATACTACATTCAGCCTACAATTTTCAAAGGAAATAACAGAATGAGAATTTTCCAGGAAGAGATTTTCGGTCCGGTACTGGCGTTTACCACTTTCAAAGATGAAGAAGAAGCTATAAAAATTGCCAATGATACCATCTACGGACTTGGAGCAGGAGTTTGGACCAGAGATGCTCATCAGCTGTACAATATTCCGCGTCAGATTGAAGCAGGAAGAGTTTGGGTAAACCAATATCATTCATATCCGGCCGGAGCACCTTTCGGAGGTTACAAACAATCTGGAATCGGAAGAGAAAACCATAAAATGATGCTCGACCATTACCGTCAAACCAAAAACATGCTGATTTCTTACAACAAGAATAAGCTAGGTTTCTTTTAATATTATTTAGGACGTGCCCGATTGCCTTGGCTTTTTCCAGGGCAAAACGGTCGGGCTATCCAGGGCTGCACTGCGTTTCGGTGCTTCATTGCATTTCGCACCGGCTCGTTCCTCGCCGCCCTTACTATCCCTCACGCAAAGAACTTATCTGTTCAGAAGTGGATATAAAAACAAATAACCCAAATAACTCAATCCAAAAAATAAGATATGATTCCAAAAACAATGAAAGCAGCAGTAGTTCAAGGCTACGGCCAGCCACTGAAAATAGAAGAAGTACCTGTAAGAGAACCCGGAAGATATGAAGTCCTTGTCAAAGTAATCGCATGCGGTGTTTGCCATACAGACTTACATGCTGTGGATGGCGATTGGCCTGCAAAACCCAAAATGCCTCTTATTCCAGGACATGAAGGAGTAGGTATTGTGGTGGCCTGTGGACCGGAAGCTTTTGTAAAAGAAGGAGATGCAGTAGGAGTTCCATGGCTGTACAGTGCATGCGGATGCTGTGATTACTGTATCACGGGCTGGGAAACCCTTTGTGAAGCACAGAAAAACGGAGGGTATAGTGTAGATGGCGGATTTGCAGAATATGTCATTGCGGATTCAAGATATGTAGGACATTTGAAATCAGATGTCAACTTTCTGGAGATTGCTCCTATTTTATGCGCTGGAGTAACGGTTTATAAAGGATTGAAAGAAACAGAAACAAAACCCGGAGAATGGGTGGCTATCTCAGGAATCGGAGGTCTGGGACACGTAGCTGTTCAGTATGCAAAAGCAATGGGAATGCATGTTGCAGCCATTGATGTGGCAGATGATAAACTTGAACTGGCAAAAAAATTAGGTGCGGATCTTGTCGTTAATGCAAAAAATACAGATCCCGGAGAATACTTACATAAAGAAGTTGGCGGAATGCACGGTGCATTGATTACAGCGGTTTCACCCATTGCATTTAAACAGGGAATAGATGTGTTGAGAAGAAAAGGAACCATTGCTCTGAACGGTCTTCCTCCGGGCTCTTTTGAACTCCCTATTTTTGAAACCGTTTTAAAAAGAATCACAGTCCGAGGTTCCATTGTAGGAACAAGAAAAGATATGCAGGAAGCACTGGATTTTGCCAATGAAGGATTGGTAAAAGCTACGGTCACTGCCGCAAAACTGGAAGATATTAATGATGTTTTTGATAAAATGAAAAAAGGTCAGATTGACGGCAGAATCGTTTTGGATATTGCCGGCTCAAATTAATTGATGATGTGTTGTGAATCCCGGTTAGAATATATTTTACCGGGATTTTTTATTACGATACATTTTGTTTTTAAGCTAAAATAAGAACAATGGAAACAAAAATATCAAGACTATCTGCAACGGAGCAGGCTCTTGAAGTCATCCATAAGCTGGAAGACCAATATGGTCCCCTGATGTTTTATCAGGCAGGAGGATGCTGTGAAGGTACACAGCCGCAATGTTTCGAGAAAGGAGGGTTTTTTCCCAGAATGAATGATGCCATGATTGGTACCATTAGTGGATATGAGTTCTGGATAGACCGTGATCTTTTTGAATACTGGCAATATTCCCACTTTACACTCGATGTTACAGATGGTTTCGGGCCAGGTGGCTTTTCACTGGAAACTCCTTTAGGAAAAACTTTTAAAGTTCATTACAGACTTTTTACTCCCGATGAATATCAAAATCTGGAACCGGTAAAACGTAGTGAGTAAAGCAAAGGATTAAGGTTTTTGAGCAATATAGATAAGCTCTCTTTCAAACTCATACTTCCCTTTTGAAATTCCTCTTTTCAGAATGAAATATTGAGTGACAGCAATTACTAAAGCGACTCCTGCAAACATAAAGTTTTTTTGATCACCCAATATATTGACAAAAATTGCCACGAAGCAAAAACACAGAATCATCATCCAGTTAAATATCTGAAACCCCGAAGGAAAAAATTCTACAAAGACAGAAGATTGACCATTTTTATCAGAAATAGTCCCCTGAAATAAAGGATTACTCCGATTCATATCAAATAACCTGGCTCTTCTTTTTATGGTAAAGCTGTTTGCATCAATCATTCCCCGATATTCAAACCGCGTGGGAATTGAAGAATCTTTTTCCAGAGATATGAAGGTAGTATTGGTTTTATAGGTTACTTTCCATAATCTCTGTACCAGTTCTGCACTATTGATTTGGAGATCAATAATGAGACTGTTATATAAGCCAATGCTTTTGAAAAATGAGTTCATCTGTTAAAAGAAAATAATTCAACAACAATCAGACTTTTACAAACCGGTTGACAAACATGGCGGCGACGATATCTCCTACAGCATTCAGAACAGTAGCCAAAGGATCTACCAAAGTCCCGATAATCATCACCGCAGGAATGGCTTCCTGAGGTAATTTATAAACAGAAATCATCAGCATTTCCCCGATATATCCACCATTGGGAATTCCTCCGGCTACAATACTTACGAAGACTGTAATTCCTAACGCTAAAAGTAGGTTGGCAGGATCAAAAAAGTCTCTTCCAATAATTAAGAATGCTACATAAATCTTAATAATAGAAGACATGGAAGATCCGTTTTTATGCAATGTAGTCCCAATAGGAATCACAAGATTGGCAATAGAATTCGGAATTCCGATTTTTGAGGCTGCCTGCAAATTAGCAGGCATCGTTGCAAAACTGCTGCAGGTACTTATTGCCGTTAAGGTAGGGTAGATGGCATTCGTCCAGAAACTTTTGACTCCTTTCTGCCCATTCGCCATAAAAGCATAAATAGAAAAGAACACCAGAAAATAAATAATTCCTGCAATATAATAAAGCCCCAACGGCTTTGCATAAAATCCAAAAAGCTGTGGTCCTAAAGTGGCCACCTGATACGCAAAATATGCACCCAAACCAATAGGAGCAAGCTTCATAACCAATAATAGCAATTCTTTCATCACTTCATATCCGGAAGCAATAAAAACCCTGAAAGGCTGTCCTTTTTCTCCTGTTTTCCTGGCTGCAAATCCTGTCAGAAATGCAAATACCAGAAGAGCCAGCATATTCCTTCTTGAGAAAAGTTCAGTGAATTCTCCTACTGTAAAGAAACTTACAATTCTGTTACCCCAAGTATCCTCATTGGCAGCTTCTGTAATCATCTCAGAACTTCCTGAGACTCCCGAGACCGGGAAAAGATAGACAGCACAGATTGTAAAAACAGCTGCCGTGAGAATAAAGAATAAAAAGGTAAGAGACATCACAAGGATGATCTTTCCAAATTTAGACTGCTGTTCCAGAGAAGAAATAGAATTGGATACCGCAAAAAATACCAGAGGAACTACACTCACAAAAAGAAGATTAAGAAATATATCTCCCAAAGGTTTAATATATTCCACAAAACCAGGAGCAACAATTCCAATGATGCTTCCAATGGTGATTCCTAAAAGTAAAAATATGATTCCGGAGTAGTTTTTCAGTACCTCTTTCATGTAGGGCTTTTTATCAAAGATAAGTTTATTTTAACATTTCGTTATACAATTTTCAGACCTAAAATTCATAAATTTGGGTAAACCTCATTTCTATGGCTTATATAGATTACTATAAAATTCTAGGCGTAGATAAAAGCGCAACACAGGATGATATTAAAAAGGCCTACCGTAAGCAGGCAAGAAAACATCATCCAGACCTTAATCCTGGAGATAAAGAAGCAGAAAAGAAATTCAAAGAGCTGAATGAAGCTAATGAAGTGCTCAGCAATCCTGAAAACAGATCAAAATATGATAAGTACGGAGAAAACTGGAAGCATGGCGAAGAATACGAAAAAGCCCAGCAGCAACAGCAAAGACAATATCAGCAGCAAAGTTATAACGGAGGATATTCCGGAGCTGACTTTGGTGAAGGAGAAGATTTCTCAGATTTCTTCCAGAATATGTTCGGTGGATCTGGTGGTGGATTCGGTAAAAGTTCAAGAGGAAGGGCTTCCGGTAAATTCAAAGGTCAGGATGTAAAAGCTGAACTGAGCCTGAACTTAAGAGATGCTGCAAAAACCCATCCGCAAACCTTTGAAATTAATGGGAAAAAAGTCAGAATTACTATTCCTGCAGGAGTATATGACGGGCAGCAGATCAAGCTGAAAGGACACGGAAATCCAGGAATAAACGGAGGACCAAACGGAGATTTATACATTACCTTCAATATTCCGGTTGATCCGGATTTTGAAAGAATCGGTGATGATCTGAAAACCAAAGTAGCGATTGATCTGTATACAGCTGTTTTAGGAGGGGAAGTGAAAGTAAATACCCTTGAAGGCAGTGTAAACCTTAAAGTAAAGCCTGAAACCCAAACCGGAATGACGGTAAGACTAAAAGGAAAGGGCTTTCCTGTCTATAAGAAAGAAGGAGAACATGGAGATCTTTTTGTAACCTATGAAGTGAAACTGCCCACCAACCTTACCGAAAAGCAGAAAGAACTTTTTGAACAACTAAAAAATTCCTAAGCCATGAGTGAAAGAATATCGCGGGAAGAACTCGTAAAAATCTATAATATAGAAATTACTTTTTTTGATGAGCTTGTAGATTATGGGCTGCTGAATATTCATATTGAAAATAATATTCATTACCTGATGTATGAAGACCTGCCTGATCTGGAGAAATTTGCCAACTGGCATTATGATCTTGAAATTAATCTGCCCGGCCTTGAAGTAATTCATAATATGCTGAAAAAACTGGATGCTCTGAACCGCAGAAACAGAGAACTGATGAGTAAACTTTCTGCAATAAGTGATCAATATGAAGATATTTAGTTTAGTTTTGTAGCTTTTTAAAGCAAACTCTATAATTATGAATGAAGAAAAGGTGATTACCCTAAAAACAGATAGAAAGATTTTTGAAGATATTTATTTTAGCGGTAATCAGGGAAGTCTGCTTTTTTCTCCTACAACGAAAGGTAAAACTATTGCTACCATTGGAGCAGCAGTGATTGTTTTCATTGTTTTCCTTTTGAAAGGTCTTCTGAGTAAAGAAAGTGTGGGGATTTTATACTTTTTGAGTTTTATATTTTTGCTGTGTGCCATTTTTTTGTCTGTCAGCGTTAATAAAGTTTCAAGATGGAAAAAACAGGTGAATCACTACTTAAATGTACTGGAAAAGTGTAAAGTCTATGAAATCAGGTTTGATCAGAATTTTTTCACGGTGAATATTGATGGTGAAAAGGAAACCAGTGGATGGAAAGATTTTGAATCCTTTGACAGCAATAATGAATTTATTTCCCTTGAAGGAAAATACAGTTATATGTTTCCCAGGAAAGCAATGAGCGAGAAAGAATACAGTTTTCTTAAAACTAAATTAAAAGAAAATATCAAGCAATAAAAATAAAAACGGAGCAAAATTTTGCTCCGTTTTTTTATGATCTGTAAAGAGGTTTATTAACCTTCTTTGTTTTCTTCCAGCCAGCCCATTTCTTTCATCCACTCGTCATTGTAGATTTTTCCTACATATCTTGAACCATGGTCATGAAGTAAAACTACAATGACATCATCTTTAGTAAACTGATCTTTCATCTGAATCAAAGAAGCAATGGCGCTACCTGCAGAATATCCACAGAAAATACCTTCTTCTTTAGCCAGTTTTCTGGCATAGATGGCACCGTCTTTATCCGTTACCTTTTCAAAGTGATCAATCACAGACATATCATAGTTTTCAGGAATGATATCTTCTCCGATACCTTCTGTAATATAAGTATAAGCATGATCGTAATGCAGTTCTCCTGTTTCGTGGAATTCTTTCAAAATAGAACCGTAAGTATCCACTCCGATTACTTTAATGTTCTCATTTTTTTCTTTGAAGAAAGTTCCGCACCCCGTGATCGTTCCTCCTGTTCCTGCTCCTGCCACAAAGTGAGTCAGTTTTCCTTCCGTCTGTTCCCAGATCTCAGGAGCTGTAGATTCATAATGAGCCGTTCTGTTGGATAAGTTATCATATTGGTTTACGTACCATCCGTTTTCTGTCTCTTTTGCCAGTCTTTTAGATACTGAATAATAAGAACGCGGATCAGTAGGTTTTACGTCTGTAGGACAAACGATTACTTCAGCACCCACAGCACGAAGAATATCACATTTTTCTTTAGACTGCTTGGAATTCGTTACAAAAATACATTTGTAACCTTTGATGATGGCAGCTAATGCCAGTCCCATTCCTGTATTTCCGGAAGTACCTTCAATAATAGTTCCTCCAGGTTTTAATCTGCCGTCTTTTTCGGCATCTTCTATCATTTTAAGAGCCATTCTGTCCTTTACGGAGTTTCCGGGATTGAAGGTCTCAACTTTTGCTAATACTAATGCCGGAAAATCTTCACCTAATACTTTGTTAAGCTTTACCAGCGGTGTATTACCTATCGTTTCAAGGATATTTTTTGCGTATTTCATAAATGTTTTATAAGCGGCGCAAAGATAAGGCTTTTAAAATTATCTGCGCTGTGGATAACATGTGGATAAGTTGTGGATAACACTGAAATCAACTGATTAACAACAAATATCTTTCAATTATCAATTATCAATTATCAATTATCAATCATCAATTATCAATCATCAATTATCAATCATCCTGTTAGTTGTACTTAATCGCCTTCACCGGAGAAATCTTACTGATCAGGTAGCTTGGAATAATCAAAGCCAATCCGGAGATGAAAAGAATTCCCACTGAGATAGATATAATTGCAATTGGATTAAGATCTACCGGAACGGTACTTACATAATAGTTTTCAGGATTAAGTTTAATGATCCCAAAGAATTTCTGTATTAAAATCAGTCCCAATCCGATGGCATTACCATACAAAAGTCCAGGAATCATAATAATCAGGGTATAATTAATGAAGGTGGCTCTTATCTGGGAATTGCTTGCTCCTAATGTTTTAAGAAGACCAATAGAATTTGTTCTTTCAATAATAAGGATCAGAAGAACCATAATAATATTAATCACCACTACAATCAGCATAATAATGATAATTAATGCAATGTTGGTGTCAAAAATACTGATCCAGTCTGTAATCTGAGGGAATTTCTCAGTAGCTTTTTCAGCATAGTTTTTATAGCCGATCAGCTTTTCAATGTCTGGAAAATCTTTGTCGATGTCATTTACATTTTTCAGGAAGATATCTATTCCGCCGATTTCATCAGGTTTCATATCCTGAATTTTTCTGGCATGGTTAATTCCTCCGATAACAAACTGTTCATCAATTAGTTTGATGTCAGTTCTGTAAATTCCAATAACTCTGAATTTACGGTAAAGCGGTTTCTGATCTGCTTTTAAAAATACAGTTACAATGCTATCATTTAATTTGAGATGAAGATCATTGGCTACTTTTTGTGAAATAGCAACATCATTGTTGAAGCCTTTTTCCGTTACTTTTGGAGTTGTTCCGGCGATAAGGAATTTCTTAAACCTCAAACTGTCAAAATCTTTTCCGATTCCTTTAAAAATGATTCCGGCAAAATTGTGCTCATTACGCATGATTCCAGTAACCATCACATATTTTTGGGTACTTTCCACATCGGGAAGCTCCTTTATTTTTGGAATATTTAAGCCCTGGTTATCGAGAACAGAAGTATTGTATGAAGAATTCGAACGCGTGGATCTTACCGTGATATGCCCGCTGAAATCTGCCAGCCTCTCTTTGATAGCTTTTTTGGAACCAAAACCGGTGGCCACGGTAATTAAGGAAACAATAATCCCCAATGCTACGGAAAGCCTGCCAATGAAGATGATAACCCTTGAAAGGTTATTTTTGTTATCTTTGGAAAATGCTATTTTTCTAGAGAAATATAAAGGAAATTTCAAGCTTATGAATTTAGATTTCAAAATTAAAAATTTACTTCTGATTTGCCTAATTTTTTTAGGAGTATTCAACCAATATTATTCTCAGCCTCAAGTTCAACCGGATTTTAAAACCGGAGCAGACCAGCCTGAAATGTATTTACCCCTGCTAAAAGATAAAACGATAGGAATTGTTACCAATCAGACGGGCTTGATGAATGACAGAACTCATTTGGTAGACTTTCTGGTAAAAAACGGGATTAAAATAAAATCTATTTTTGCTCCCGAACATGGTTTCAGAGGAGATGCCGATGCCGGGGCAAAAGTGAAAAACGGAGTAGATGTGAAAACTGGAATTCCTATTGTTTCTCTGTATGGCAATAATAAAAAACCAAAGCCGGAACAGCTTGCCGGAATTGATATTGTCATTTTTGATATCCAGGATGTTGGAGTAAGATTCTATACTTATATTTCCACGTTGTCTTATCTGATGGAAGCAGGAGCTGAAAATAATGTGGAGATCATGGTACTGGACCGTCCCAATCCACATGATGGATATACCGATGGCCCTGTATTGAAGAAAAAATGGACAAGTTTTGTAGGGCTGCACGAAGTTCCTGTTGTTTATGGACTTACCATAGGAGAGTATGGAAAGATGGTAAACGGAGAAAAATGGCTGAAAAATGGAGTTCAGGCTAAATACACGCTTATTCCAATGAAGAACTATCATAAAAAGCAGCGTTATCCAATGCTTGATAAGCCTTCTCCTAATTTACCCAATGATAAAGCAATCAATTTATACCCGAGTTTGTGCTTTTTTGAAGGAACTCAGGTTTCTGTAGGAAGAGGAACAGATCTTCCTTTCCAGATTTATGGTTCTCCATGGACGGAAAGCCTGCCGTATCAGTTTACGCCAAAACCAAGCTATGGTGCTAAAGATCCCTTCCTGAACGGGAAGTTATGTTATGGTGAAAATCTCTCCGGTTATCCTAATGATTTAAGAGAATTAAATCTTGAATGGGTTATCAAAGCCTATCAGAATTATAAAAATCCTCAGCAGGATTTCTTCCTGAAAAACCTGTGGTTCGATACCTTATCAGGAACTGATGAATTAAGAAAACAGATCATCGCCGGAAAATCAATTCCGGCAATTAAAGATTCATGGAAAAAGGATCTTGAAAGTTTCGAAAAGATCAGAACCCAATATGTGGTGTACGAAGATTAATTAATCAAAATTCTGGGGCGGATTTTTATCATTTCTGCCCTTATTTAGTATAAATAATCCGATTGTCAGTCCGACAACTCCTGCAAAAGCAGTCATTAATGCCCTTTGTAATTTATCAGGCAGATCATTTCCGATATAATTCATTAAAAAAAGGATCACAAAAGTGATCACTAAAATAATGATATGATTTCTTCCGAATAGCTTCATGGTATTATTTTAATTTGTAAGAAATCATTACACCTCCTCTGTAGGGGATGATTTCACCGCTTTTATTGAAATTCTCAGCAGAGTCATAACGTCTTCCTGTGGATTTGTCATACCCTTTATAAAACCCTTGTGATGTTCCAACCGTTCCGTAAATGTCAAGATTCCATCGTTCAGATAACTGGAACTGATATCCAGCTGTAACACCCAGCATCACAGAAAATCCTTTTTGGTACAGATTGGAATTTTTAAGAATTTCTCCATTCCAGTTTTCAAAGGTGCTGTCATTCCAATAACTCCATTTTGTGGCATTGTAAGCCGCCACAGATACGTTGGCCCCAATATACCAATGTTTGAAAGCTTCCGTAAAGTAATATCTTCCTTCTGCAGAAACAGAATAAAATTGTAGTTTATGCCCACCGAAAGATTTCCATGGTGAAATGAAAACGTCTCCCTGAAGCGTATATTTTGGACTAATCTGTTTTTCTATTCCAAGGTTTAAAATACCTAGTGGAGCAAATAAAGCATTTCCTTTTATGTATAAACTTTTATCCTGTCCTCCTTGTTCCTGTTCCTGAGCGCTCAATGTACTTGTAGACAGGAAAGCTAAAATGCCTGCTGCTAATAATTTATATTTCATCCGGTAGTAATGTTTATTTTATTTGCTTTAATAGTTCATCTGCCAATTGAGAATCCTTATTGCCCTGAACTGCCATATTTTTAGACATTTCAGCGTAGTTTTTTGCCATCTCTTTATTTCCTGTAAGATTGTAGAGTTTGGCAAGAATATAAGTGTTTTCTGACGTTTCGCTTCTCATGACAGATTTTTCTGCCCATTCAGTCGCTTTCTTTAATGAAGAGGGTGTTTTTACATGATCTGCAAATATCCATGCAGCTCTTAGAAGCTCATTAGGATCAAAGGTGTCAGAATTTTTATAATAATCTAAAGCCGCTTTTTCGTACTCAGGAAAATTGGTATTTTGTTCATAATAGCTGAGCTTAGTCTGATTCAGTTTTTTTACAGCAGCTTCTTTTCCTACCAATGGTTCGGCAGCTTTCATGAAATAGTCATCGTTGATTTTTTTATTTTTATCATCAATAGACTGTTCCACGATTTTTCCCAATTTGAGCTGAGCATCAAATTCGGTGTATGTTTCTTCAGGAAGGAACTTAACAATCTCCGCCTTTCTGGAGGCAAAAACACTGTAATTGGTATCTTCCGATGATTTTACGAAATAGAGAAGAAAACCAATTTCATCTTTTGTCAATTCTTCAGTTTTCTTTTTATTCTGGAAATATCTTTCTGACGCTTTTTTTGCAAATTCATAATCTGTATTAGCGTTCAGCTTCATGATATTGATAAGAAATTCCGGGTCTTTTTCACCACTGGCAAAACGATCTTTAAGAGATCCCTTTTTATTTCCGGGTGAATTGATATCCTGAGCCATTGCCACAAACATGCTTTCTTCCATATATCCTGTATTTCTGGAAACAAGCTCTCCTTCACCATTCAGGAAAAGATAAGTAGGATAGGAACGTACCCCGAATTGAGAAGCAATATCTCTGCCTTCTCCTTTTTCCATGTCAAATCTTGCATTAATGAAGTTGGTATTGTAATAATCGCTGACCGCTTTTTGAGTGAAAACATTTTTTTCCATCATTTTGCATGGTCCACACCAGGAAGCATATGCATCAATAAAAACCAATTTCTTTTCTTTTTTGGCTTTTGCAATAATATCTTTGAATGACAGCTCCTGAAACTTGATGGATTCCTGAGCAGAGATAGCGATGGCACAAAAAATAGATATCCCGGAGATGATCTTCTTCATTTTCAAATAAGATTTGTAGGCGAAGATAATTAATTTTCAAAATATAGCGTGTTGAATCGGTAGTCTGAATGACGATATTAACTAACTTTAAGACTTAAGCTTGTATAGTTTTTTGTTTTTCAATTTAAAAAATGAAAGATTCAATACGCTTTTATCAAAGGTTTTATTTTCAATATGCTGCATCCGGGTTTAAAAAATTATAATCTAAATTTAATTCACTTTTCAGTCCTAAAATCTTTGTTATATCTTTGCAAACTAATAATTTATAGGTAGAGGAACCCGCAATTTAGAGAATTTGATTATTAATTTTAAGCACGCTTTATCCAAAAAGTCCATTTATATTACCGCTTTGTCTGCCTGCCTGATTGCTGTGGCAGCATTTGCTGTTCTTAGTCTTTTGATCACAGAGGACAGCCGGAAAAATACCGATGATTTCGCCAAGAAAACATTCTTCAGGAAATATGAATCCATAGAACATGAATTCAGAAATATTGAAGATTATCAGTATCTGCTTCGGGCACTAATCCAGAAAGACGGTCTGAAAAACTATAAGGATTATTCTTTGGTTTTGAATGATTTAAACAAAAAAAGAAACCTGCTGCCTTACAGCTGGTATTATTATGAAAACAGGCATTCAGGAAAGTCTGAGAGTAACAATCCCTTATCTGATATTTTCAAGAATACAGACCACACCGCAAAGCCCATTGTGATAAGAAATAATGGGACGGGACATTTCAAAGACCTTTTAATTACCAAAAAAGACAGTATGTACTGGGTGAGCTATGATTCTTTGGTACTGCCTGATAAAAACAAGCTGTATTATGGTTCTACGGTTAGCCTGGATGATCTCCATCAATATTTTATCAATGTAGACAAGAGCTCCAATACCTACGCTTATGTCTTTACCAAAGAAGGAATTTGTATTACCCATCCTGAAAAGAAATACATTGGCAAGAATATTTTTGATTTTACAGATATTAAACCTAATGATACTTTGGCCAGCAAAACTGATGTGGGATATACCAAAGGAACAGCGGTTTCAGAATATCTGGGAGTTGAAGTAACACGTTTCATAAAACCTTTAAAGACTGATAATTTTGAGGGATATACTGTAGTGAATCATGTGAATTTTATTATTGATGAAAATATCAGTAAGATAAAAACGTATACTGTTTATATTTTTCTGGCAGCATTGTTCCTTATTGTAACGGTCTTTATATTGTTTCAGAGGGCAACCGGTCTGGCTTACCAGGAAAAAGAGAAAATACAGTCTGAGAAAAATTTATTGCTGATAGAAAACGAAAAGATGCACAAGGCAGAAGTGATCAATCAGCTGCAGCAGCTTAAAAATAATATTAACCCTCATTTTCTGTTCAATTCACTGAACTCCCTTTATATGCTTATCGGGATTAATAAAGACAATGCACAGAAGTTTACCATGAATCTATCAAAGATTTACCGGTATCTTATAGTACCTCCGAAAGAAAATATTGTTCAGGTTTCACAGGAGATAAAATTTATACAGCAGTATATGGAACTTCTGAAAAGCAGATTTGATGAAGAGATGAGGTTTGAACTGATTATTAATGCTCCGGAAAGCCTGGAAAAAAGAATTCCGTATTTATCCCTTCAGATTGTCACGGAAAATGCTACCAAACACAATATTGCAACGATAGACCAGCCTCTGGAAATTATCATTATTGTAGATAAAGACGGAATCACGGTAAAGAATACCTGGCAGCCTAAAACCGAACCGGTGCAGGGAGAGAAATTTGGAATTGATTATTTGAATCAGGTTTATGGATATTTTAAGAATAATCTTCTTCATATTTCTGTAGATGGTGAATATTTCGTATGTTTTTTGCCTTTAATGGAGTAAAAATAAAAATCCATTCACTCCCAAATTATCACCATTCACTCCCTAATATTATATATATGATTCACGTTACCTATAGCTTTGCGAGCTGAAACTAAGATATTTACTATTTGGAATGAATCGGACTATTTTAATGAAGAATTACAGACTCGCACTGTATCTTGGCCTTGCTATGGCTTCACCAATGGCAATAGCACAGAAAAAAGATAAAGATACAGTAATGGTCAACAAAGAAAAAACGGATAAGACAGAGACATCCTCATCAAAGAAAACAAAAAAAATTGAAGACCTGATTAAAAAAGGAACCTATAAAAAGGGACTCTTTAATACCATTCAGGTAAAAACGGATATTTATTTTGAGATTCCTGACAGTTTGATGGGACGTCAGTTTTTGGTGGTTAACAAACTTTCTCAGGTACCTATGCAGGTGAATGAAGCTGGTTTGAACAAAGGAATGAATTATGAAAATAAGGTCATCTCCTTTCACCGTGATCCTGTAGCTAAAAAAGTATGGGTGAAAACTGTGGTTCCTAAAGTGTCATCCCCAAAAAATGATGCCATTACAAAATCTGTGAAAGACAATTTTTCAGAATCTGTAATTGAGGTCTTTGATATTGAGGCACAAAACAGTGATTCTACAGCTGTGGCAATTAAAGTCAACAAAGTTTTTGATGGAAATCAGAAGAGCTTTAACGATGTTCTTGCCAATGTAGGATTGGGAGGATCTGTGAAATCAAGCCTTTCTTATATAGAAGGAGTGAAGACATTTCCTAAGAACCTTGTGGTGAAGTCTCAATTATCTACTTCTGTAAATGAAGGTGGAGTAGATCTGCCGGTAACATTAGGGGTTACTACCAATCTTGTTCTGCTTTCTAAAATACCGATGAGACCAAGAGTAGCGGATTCAAGAGTAGGATTTTTCTCCGAAAAACACTGGTCGTTTAATGACAATCAGCAGAAAATGGATGAAAAATTTTTCATTACCAAATGGAATCTTGAACCCAAAGATGAAGATAAAGAAAAATATTTAAGAGGAGAACTGGTAGAGCCTAAGAAGCCTATTGTTTATTATATAGACCCGGCAACCCCAAAACAATGGCGTGAAAAAATCATTGCCGGAGTACATGACTGGCAGGCGGCGTTTGAGCAGGCAGGATTCAAAAATGCAGTGATTGCGAAAATGCCGGATGAGAAAGATGAAGATTTTGATATTGATGATGTAAGATATTCTGTGATTACTTATGCCGCTTCGCCAAAGTCAAATGCAATGGGTCCATCAGTGGTAGATCCTAGAAGTGGGGAAATTATCGAAGCAGATATCATCTGGTGGCATAATGTAATGACTTCTCTTCATGACTGGATGAGAATTCAGACAGGACCTATCGATCCGAAAGCAAGAGGTAATAAATTCAGTGATGAACATATGGGTGAAGCTATCCGTTTTGTTTCATCTCATGAAGTAGGACATACTTTCGGACTGAAGCATAACATGGGAGCATCTTTTGCATTCCCGGTAGAATCGCTTCGTTCAAAAGAATTTACTGACAAAATGGGCGGTACGGCACCTTCCATTATGGATTATGCACGTTACAATTACGTAGCTCAGCCGGAGGATGGTGTTTCAGCTATCACTCCGAAAATTGGTCTTTACGATAAATATGCCATAGACTGGGGATACCGTTGGTATCCGGATGAATTTGTTGAGAAAAAAGCGCTGAAAAACTTAATTGAAAAACACGAAGATGACCCGATGTATTTCTATGGTGAGCAGCAGAGCTATCTGGAGACCATTGATCCTCGTTCGCAGTCTGAAGATTTAGGGGATGATGCGATGAAAGCCAGCGAGTACGGAATGAAAAACCTGAAAGTGGTTATTAATAATCTCTTGAAATGGAGCTATGAAGACGGTAAAGAATATACAGATGCCGGAAAACTGTATCTGGGAGTTATCGGGCAATGGGATCTGTATACAGGTCATGTGATGGCGAATGTGGGAGGAATTTACCTGAATCATACTGTTTTTGGCAACAAGAAAAAGGCGTATGAAGCTGTTCCTGCAGACATTCAGAGAAGAGCTGTTGATTACCTTGTTAACAATGCGATCAACCTTCCGGAATGGTTATTCTTTAATCCGATTACTGAAAAAACATATCCGGTTAAAGACTCACCTATGGGACCATTCGAACAGACTCCATATACCACAGCAAGAGGAATGCAGTATGCGAATATCTATTCTTTATTTATGGATGACAGATTGCTGAGGTTGCTTGAAAATGAATTGAAACATCAGATGTCCGGTTCAAAAGAAAAAATCTACACGGTAGAGAATTTATTTGATCAGGTAAGAACAGCTATTTTCAGTAAAAAGGGAAGCCTGACGATGCTTGAAAAGATGACTCAGAAAAATTATGTGGATGCCCTGATCGTTTCTGTGAACAAATTATTTGAAAAAACAGCAGTGAAAGGATTGAAAACAGATAATACTTTGAATATCCCAACCATCTGTAATTTCCATGAAGATGATCATGGTCTTAGGAATATCAATTATTCATCCATGAAAAGAGTATCTGAAGTCACTACCTATAAGAGGGCGGAACTTCAGAAGGTTCTGGACTTATTGAACAGAACAAGATACAGAGGTGATGATGCTTCCAGAGCGCATTACACAGATTTAATCATTCGTATTCAAGAGGCTTTAAACAAATAAACGGAAATGAAAAAAACTCTAATACTTTTACCTCTTTTGGCTGCTAATATAGCAATGGCCCAGCAAAAGAAAACCATCACCGGGAAAATAGAAGATTCCAATACTTCACATATTATTACCGGTGCATCTATAAAAATTGAGACACAGTCCGTCTCTACAAAAACAGAATTAGAAGGAATTATTGAAAGTGTATCAGTAGGTACAGTGACCGATAAGGACGGAAAATTTATCCTGGAAATCCCTGCTGATACAAAAACAGTATTGGTAAGTTACCCAGGTTACGAATCCCGAGTGATTCAGCTTAATGAAGGACAAACGAACTATACCATAAGATTAACTTCTGAGATTTCAGACAAAAATAAGATCCAGGAAGTAATCATAACCGGATATCAGAAAATTGAAAAACGTAAACAGACCTCAGCAGTTTCTACGGTGAAAATGGATAACATCAGCCAGGCTGGTGTTGCCAGTGTAGACCAGATGCTGGCAGGGCAGATTGCCGGTGTGGCTGTAACTCCTGAAACAGGAGCGCCAGGAAGTCCTGCGAAGATCAGAATCAGAGGTACAGCTTCTCTTTCCGGTCCTCAGGATCCATTATGGGTAATTGATGGCCTTCCATTGGAAGGAAATGATGTTCCGAACTTTACGGATAAAGATAATATTGACCAGCTTCAGAACTTCTCTATTGCAGGATTAAACCCTAATGATATTGAAGATATTACGATTCTTAAAGATGCGGCTGCAACTGCAATTTACGGAGCAAGAGCAGCAAACGGAGTGATCTCCATTACAACCAAAAAAGGAAAAAAAGGAAGTCTGAAACTGAACTTTTCAGCAGATACTTTCGTGACATCTCGTCCTGATTTTGATAAACTGAACCTTCTGAATGCTTCCGAAAAAGTAGATCTTGAACTAATGCTTGCCAAGCGTGCCGATCTTACCTACCGTGCCGATAAAGGAGAAGTAATGAGAATTCTGACTCAGAACAGCCAGCTTGAGGCTTTCAGAAACGGAGGTTTTGATGCACTGAATTCATTCACACGACAGCAAATCAACGGTTTAAGAAACAACAACACAGACTGGGGCAAACTGTTATACAGAAATGCCATCAACAAGCAATATGGATTAAGTGTTTCCGGAGGAAGTGACAGAGCAGATTACTATTTCTCCCTGGGATACTATGATGAAGAAGGAACAACTATCGGTACAGGGTTTAAACGTTATAACCTGACTTTAAAAAACAATTATAAATTAAGCGATAAGTTAAATGCAGGAATCTCTATTTTCGGAACGCAGAGTGAACGTACATCTTTTGTAACGGATGCTGATGCTTCAATCAACCCGGTTAATTATTCAAGAAATGCCAATCCTTACATGAAGCCTTTCAATGCAGATGGAAGCTACAATTATGATAGGGATATGGATGGTTTTGAAGACCGCTATATTCCTTTCAACTTCCTTGAAGAAAGAGAAAATACTAACTATTCACTGAAAAATAACTCGCTGAAAGCGATTTTAGATTTAGAATATAAAGCTTCAAAAAATTTAAGATTTACCTCTCAGTTAGGTCTTCAGTACGATGCTAATAAAACAGAAAAGTTTGCAGCAGAGAATACCTATTTCACCAGAAAAATGAAAGAAAATACCCGTTATTACAAAGACGGTAAATACAATTACTTTCTGCCAGCGGGTGCCGTAAAACAAAATTGGGATAATGATTTCTTCCAGTACAACTGGAAATTGCAGGCTGCGTACAGCACAAAGATCAATTCAAAACATGAAATTGATTTGATGGCCGGTACGGAAATCCGTAAAACGGAGGATAATACAACGATTACGAGAGCTTTCGGATATGATCCAAAAACCAGAAGAGCTACGGCAATTGTTTTCCCGAATTCAGGTTTTGCAGTAGATAAAAGATATGAAACGTACCGTGAAGCCGCTCCTATAGAGAATGCTTATGCTTCTATGTTTGCCACAGCATCTTATACGTACGATCAGAAATATACATTCTTCGGAAGTGTAAGATATGACGGGACCAACCTGTTCGGGGTGAATAAAAAATATAAATATCTTCCAATATGGGCACTTTCAGGATCATGGCTGGTGACGAAGGAAGACTTCATGAAAAATATTTCTGCAGTATCTAACCTTAGATTGAGAGCTTCTTACGGTCTTCAGGGGAATATCGACAGAAATACATCGCCATTCTTTATTGGGGAATACAATGATGCGACGATTCTTCCGGGAGTAAAAGAAGGAGTCATCAATGTTATCAGCCCACCGAATGATAAATTGAGATGGGAAAAAACTACCAATACTAACGTTGGTCTTGATTTAGGATTGTTCAATAACCGTGTAAGCCTTACCGCTGATGTTTACAGCAGAAAAGGTACGGATATGATCAGTATGAAAGAAACTCCTCTTGAAACAGGATTTGAATATACAATGATGAACTGGGGAAGCTTGACTAACAAAGGTTTTGAATTGGCAATATCTACCAAAAATATCAATCATGATAATTTCAAATGGACGACTACAATCAACTTTGCACACAACAAGAGTAGAGTATTGAGTGAGCAGCCCCGTGATAATGCTTTCCTTCCTTCAAGAGAAGGTCTGCCTGTAAATGCTGTTTTTGCTTTGAAAACCGCAGGAATGGATGAACACGGAAACCCATTGTTCTGGAAAGGAGATCAAAAGATTTCTGCAGTAGAATTCTTTAAATTATATGATGTATATGCAGATTTCCTTCCTGGACAGCTTGTGGATACCAAACTTTCAAGCGCTGAGCTGAGAAGTCTGTTTACGTACGTTGGAGACAGAGATCCGAAGTTTACCGGAGGTATTATCAACACATTTAAGGTAAGTAATTTTGATCTTACTATCTCTGCAACATTCAATCTGAAGCAGACGGTAATGAGAACGCCTTCTTACCGAGGTATGGATCTGGACAGAGGAAGAAACTATACAAGAGATATCTATGAAGCAGGAGGTTCACTTCCTGGAATTACAAGTCCTGATATGGATGCTAACCCGGACGGATGGATGGCGAATAAATGGTTTGCCGGAAACCACTCAAGCGCATACAATCTGCTTGATATTTGGGCAAAAGAAATCAGCTATATCAGAATCAGCAGCATCCGTTTAGGCTATACGCTTCCGAAAGAATTTACCAATCCTATGGGAATCAGTAGTTTGAGACTAAGTGTAGAAGGGCGTAACCTGTTTGTATTCAGTAATGGATATAAAGGATATTTTGATCCGGAAACGTATGGTAATATTTATGCACAGCCTATCACCAAGTCGGTAACAGTAGGATTTAATGTTTCTTTTTAAAACTTGAAAAAATGAGAAAAATTACAACAATCATAGCGCTTACAGCAATCAGCCTTATCAATATCGGATGCGACAGGTTTTTAGATATTCAGCCTGAAGGTAAAGTCATTCCTGTTACAGCTGAAGACTACCGAAAAGTACTTACGTCAGCCTATTCAAAATACCCTGTTCACAAATCGTTGGTAGCCCTTCGTACTGATGAGACAAGTATTGATGATAATGGAGTAGATTTTATTTCTTATCGTGAAATTGCGATGTGGAAAGATTCGAACTATGACTCTACCTCTGCGGAACTTCCTTGGTTAAGTTTTTATAACGTAAACTTCTATCTGAATCAGATCATCAATGAAGGAAGTAAAACCATGCAGGATTCTCCTGAGAAAAATCAGATTTTAGCAGAAGCTTATGCTTTGCGTGCTTACCTGTATTTTGATTTGGTGAATTTATATGGAAAGCCATACAACAGTGCTACGGCTTCTACAGACAGAGGAGTTCCTATTAATCTTGAAATTGATCTTGAACAGGTATTGAAGCCATCTTCAGTACAGGAAGTATACAATCAGGTTCATTCTGATCTTAAAAAGGCAGAAGGTTTGATGGTAGAGCAAAACCAGGCATTGGGAGCAAATTACAGATTCTCAAAAACGGCATTGCTGGCTTTTGAAGCAAGAACAGCTCTATACGAAGGAGACTGGAACAAAGCCTTAAACTATGCAGATCAGGTACTGGCGGTAAAAGGAGATTTGAGCAATTTAAATACGGTAAATACACCTCCCAACCATTATGCTTCCCCGGAATCTATTATGGCTCTTGATAATACATGGGATAACTCTATAAAGAACCTGTCTTTTGCCTCTCCGGAACTTATTTCTTCCTATAATATGATCTCAGATAAAAGGTTTGGCATGTATTTTGAGAAAAATGGTAGTAAGTATAAAGTCACCAAAGGAGGAAGTTTAGAATTCAAGGTATCTTTCAGAACAGCAGAGCAATACTTTATAAAATCTGAAGCATTATTAAAGCTGAATAAACTGACTGAGGCCAAAGAAACCCTTCTTAAAGTAATGAAGAACAGATATACTCCGGAAGGATATACTTCAGTACAAAATGCCGTGTCTTCAATGGATTCTACAGCATTTATGAACTTTATCATGGATGAAAGATTTAGAGAATTTGCTTTGGAAGGCCAGAGATGGTTCGATTTAAGAAGAGCAAATCAGAAAAAAATAAGCCACACTATTAGTGGTAAAGAATATATTCTTCAGCAGAATGACCCGCGATATACCATTGAATATCCAATGAGCGCGAAGAAGAATAATCCTAATTTATAAAACTTCATATCAAATTCAATACAGATGAAACCGCTTGAGCTTAATTGTTCTAGCGGTTTTTTTGTACTTTTGCACCGTTATGAAAATTGCCATTATAGAAGATGAGCTGTTGGCTGTGAATTATCTGAAAAATCTTTTAGATACACAGCGCATAGTCCCTGTTACAGAGACTGTTATTCTTCGTTCCAAAAAACAGGCAATTGATTTCTTTGAAAAAGATTCGGCGGATCTCATCTTTATGGATATTCATCTTGGGGACGGGATGAGCCTGGAGATTTTCGAACAGGTAGAACTTTTTACCCCAATTATTTTCATTACCGCATTTGATGAATATGCCATGAGAGTCTTCAGGCATTTTACTATTGATTATCTTCTGAAGCCTTTTGAAGAAGAAGATTTGCATAAAGCTTTACAGAAATTTATCTCCATAAGAAACAATTTTGACCCTGAGCCGGTATTGAAATCCATTTCTTCATTACGACAGGCTGATGATGAGGTGATGAAACGTTTTATGGTAAGAGAAGGAAATAAACTGAAATCAATAGACGAGCATAACACGGCCTATTTTTTTGCTTCGGGGAAATACCTTTTCCTTACCACAAAAGACCATCAAACCTATATTTTTGATGATACCATCAAGGATATTATTCAGAAATTGAATCCTGAGATCTTCTTTAAAATAAACCGTAAATTTATCATTAATAAAGAAGCGGTTTCCGAAATTATCAAGCATTCCAGCCAAAAAGTAGAACTTAGGCTTTCTCCTGAACCGGAAGTGAATAGCGAAGTTTTCATCAGCAAAATGCAAATTGCCGAATGCCTGAACTGGCTGAACAGGTAATGGTAAACTCTCTTATAAATAATTTCCTTACAGATTACAGAAGCCGTACTGTTTTCTAATTTTCCTTATTGAGACGACTGAGGAAATAGGTTGGCGGAATCTGATATTTTTCCTGGAAATTTTTGGTGAACGTTTGTGTTGTATTATAGCCTGCATTTTCAGCGGTTTCCTGAATGCTGATATATCTTGTTTTAGGTTTGTTTTTCCATTCAGAAACAATATAATCCAATCGTAATTCATTCAGATACTCATTAAAGCTTTTTTTCTTATAAAAATTGATAATCCTGGATAGATAAACCGTATTGGTACCACACAATTTAGACATGCTGGCAAGTGAGATATTCTTTTTAAGAAATTGCTTGTCCTTTTCAAAGTCTGACAATACCTTCAGAACATTTTCAACCTTTAAAGGGTTTATTCCCAGTTGATCATCAAGAATATTTTCTTTACTTTCTGCCATCAGAACTTCTTCATGAACCGGAGTTTCTTCATCCTTATTTTCCATAAATTTTTCATAAAGGATCTTGAAATGTCTTTTCTTTTGATAGTATTTAATCAGCAATACCGTTAAAACTGTAATCAGTATAAGCCCAACGCCGATGAGGATAATATAAATAAGTCTTTCCCATTTCATTCTATTCTCCAGCATTTCTTTCTCATCAAACAGCTTTTTTGTGTCGTATTCTTTGTTTAAAGTGGAGTTGAGGTATTTATAATCTTTCTCATACGCACGATCCAGAAGAATCAATTTGTTAATGTACTCCAGCTGTTTCCTGCTGTCATTATTTTCTGAATAATAATTGATAAGCATTTCAAAAGCAGGTCTGAATCTTGGATCTAATTTTTTAGTTTCATTATACTCCTGATCCAGCAATAAAAAATAAGGTAAAGCTTCTTCTTTTTTATTCATTTTCCAGAAAGACATTCCCAGATAATATTTATCAGTAAGGTGTTTCCATGAGTCATTGTAGGACTCTATTGCTTCCTGAAGTTTTGCAGCGGCCTGATCATATTTTCCTTGGTAATAAAAATCGGTTCCCTGTGATGATGTAAAATAGGCATTGTATTCCTGAAAGCCCGGATGGGTTTCTATAAAGTCTTTTCCTTCCCGGATCAGGGACTGATTGATTTCAAAATTAGATAAATACGTATTGGTTTCTATAAGAGCAATTAAAGAATAGAGATAGTAATATTTATAATTTGTATCCCCGATTTTCTCATTATTATTTCTGAAGAATGCCACACAATTCATCAGCAGCTTATTAGCATCCTGATAGAGTCCCAGATAAGATTTGGTTTGTGCAATCTGATATTCCGTATTATGAATCAGATAAGGGTCTTTATTCTTTTTGATATAATCATAGCCTTTAAGAAATGCATCGAGTGCTTTGGGATAGTTCTCATTGCTGATGTAAGACATTCCCAGGGATAAATAACTGTCTCCAATAATGTCAATGTTATTTATTTTTTTTGCGATCATTAATATGCTGTCTCCATATTTAATCTGCTCTTCTCCTCTTTTATTAAAAGTAGCCAAAACATACCCCCTTCTTATCTTCTCAAGGTTATTTTCTTTCCGTGCTTTTTGAATAAATCGGGTAATATATTTCCATTGTTCCTCTGGATTATTTTCTATTTTTTTGATGGCCAATTCCAGCTCAGGGTAATTCATATTACCAAATTCTTTTTGATTGTGTTGAGCGGGGAGGAAAAAAAACATTCCAAAAAGAAAAAAAATGAGAAAAATATACCTTAAATGATTCATTTGTATTTATAAAACAAGATAAAAATAAGTAATTTTTTATTAAATCAGGTATTAAATTACAATTGATTGAAAATCAAATTTTTGTATTTATGGTTTTTATGAAAATATAAATTTTTTTTATGATTTTATTGTCTTTTTTTAAGTATAAACGCTCTTTTTTTACGCTATTAATGCTTTAGATAATTGTAAATTTTGCAAATTCTATTTTACCTCTATATATTTCCACCACAAAAACTGATTATTATGGAAAAGATGAATTACTATTTAGCTCTGATCTTACTTTTATTTTTATTAAGCTCATGTAGGGATGAAAATGAATTAGATACTATGGAGCCCGCAAAGATGAATTCTAAAGAAATACTAAAAGGAAGTAAAAACTCACCTGAATTATATAAGATCATTAAGAGTGATACAATATCCGTTCCTAACAACATAGACGAAGAAGACCCTAAAAATACACCTCCGAAAAAATAGAATGTACTCTTCTGCCTTTAACAATACTTGATGTTGTAAAAGGATGGAGGACTGAATATCCCTACACGAGAGTATTGCAATTATTTTACTGAATAATAATATGTTAAAAGTCCATTCTTCATTTTATTTCTTTCCCTTTTTTTTCATGTCGGCTTTCTCATATGCACAAAGTATATCCGGGAAACTATTGGATAAGGATCAAAAAGCCATTCCATATGCTGAAATTACAGCAGGAAAGGACGGGATAAAACGAATGGCGATGAGTGATGAAAATGGAGAATTTATGGTAAGCCTTCCTGAAAATGGTAAATATTTACTGGAAGTTCTTCAAAATGAAACAGTAGTTTACAGTAAAATTAGCATTGTAGATGGAAACATACATTCAGATTTGATTGTACAGGCCGCAAAAGAAACAGATATCAAGGAAGTAAAACTAACCGCGAAAAAAAGATTAGTAGAAAGAAAAATTGACCGCCTGGTTTTTAATGTGGAAAATTCTGTTTCAGCACAGGGAGGAGATGCAATGGATGCTTTGAAACTGACTCCCGGAGTCAGGATTCAGGGTGACGAAATAAAACTGTCAGGGAAAAGTTCCGTCAAAGTAATGGTTAATGACAGAATTATACAATTATCCGGTGATGATCTTTATAATTATTTGAAATCAATTCCTGTGGCAAACATCCGGAAAATTGAAGTCATTACAAATCCACCGGCACAATATGATGCGGAAGGAAATAGCGGACTTATCAATATTCAATTGAAAGAAGCGACGCAGGATAACTGGAAAGTAACCCTACGATCAGTGTATCAGCAGGCAACTTATGCTACTTTTTTACATGCAGTAGGATTAACCTATAAAAAAGATAAATTTTCTGCTTTAGTTGATCTCAACTATCAGTATGGGAAAAATATGTATACCAACGATATTAATTATTATTACCCTAACGAACATTGGAATAATAATATTTATAACCGGAATCATCAGAAAAATTTGGGAATAGTAATGAACTTAAAGTACAACCTTACCAAAAGAAGTAGCATTGGAACACAGCTTATCAGCTCGTTCTCAAATAATACGTCTGATGAGTTCAATAATAATTTCAGCAGAAATTATACAGATGGTGCGGTGATTAAAAACTATAAGACAGAAGGAATGTCATCCGGAAAACCCAAAAACGTTTCTTTGAATGTCAATTATACACTGGATCTTGATGATAAAGGGAAAAAGTTTTCAGTAGATGCCGATTATTTTAATGGAGTATCCCCGAAAGATAATAATTTCAGCTCCCTTTTACAGGATTTTGTGGGGAATTCCAGTGAAAATCAGTTGGCTATTAATAATTCTCATCAGGATATTAAAAATTATTCCTTGAAAGCAGATGTTGAGCTTCCGGGCAGCTGGGCAGATTTTGCCTTCGGAGTAAAAGCCACTTCTACTACGACAGATAATAAGGTAGACTCAAAATTTTATAACAAGATTGATGAGAGCCTACTTTCATCACAGGCAGATCATTTCCTGTATAAGGAAAATATGCAGATGATTTATATAAGTGTATTAAAGCATTTTGGTGAAAAATGGGATGTAAAAGCAGGACTTCGCGGTGAGAATACACAAACCAATGCCAATTCTTTTTCTGTAAATCAGGAAATAAAGAGAAATTATTTTAAGATTTTTCCTACGGCTTATGTTTCTTTTAAACCCAATGAAGATCATGTGCTGTCACTGAATTTCGGAAGGAGAATTCAGAGACCGGGATTTTGGGAAATGAATCCGGCAAAATGGTATATTAGTCCCAAGTCATATACAGAAGGAAATCCCTTTCTGCAGCCGGCATATAGCTATAATATAGAATTTAATTATTCCTATAAGAGCTTACTGAATCTAAGTCTGTATAATAGTAATAAACGTGATGGCTATGGGCAGGTAACGGTACATGATATCATGAATGATTCCCAGGCTTTTAAAAGATTGAATTATTTTGATTCGAGCTCTTTAGGAGGATCTTTGACATTCAATTACGATCTTTTCAGCTGGTGGAATACCGCAACGGAAGTATCGGCCTATTATAATGAGCTGAATCCGAAGATCGATTTATTTTCAAACTTTTATTCAGGCTGGGGAGGATATACAACATCTACCAATACCTTTTCTCTGAATAAGAAAAAAACATTTTTAGCAACCCTTTATTATGAATATAATTATCCGGCGGTACAAGGGATTATAAACAGTTCCTCTTCGTCAACGTTAAATATCGGGTTTAGGTCTTTGCTCTTTAATAAGAAATTAACGGTAGGGCTGAATTTTGATGATATTTTCAGAAAAAATCTCACCCTGTATAGCAACAGATCTCAGGATATTAATCAAACCTTTTTACAATATTATGATACCAGACAATTTAGAATTTCACTGACCTACAAATTTGGAAGTACTAAATTATCTATGGAAGAAAGAGAAACAGGTAATCAGGATGAAAAAAACAGATCAAATTAAGATTTATCAGATGAAGTAGTTTGTAGAGTACTATACAAATGAAACATTTATAAATACCCCTTGCAAGGAAAGTGTGAAAAAGTCTAAAGAATTATACACTTCAAAAACTATGATTCTACATCTAATTCTTAAAATTAATTAAAATGAAAAATTCAAAATTACAAAACCTGTTGACTAAAATTTCAGCAGATGTGACTACACTAAAAGAAGGAGAATTATCTTCAATCAAAGGAGGAAACGCGGCAGCAAATAATACAGGCTGTGGAAATACTGGTTGTACAGTAAAGCCAAACGTAAAGACTCTATAATTCCAAAATGACCGAATGTGTTTAATGTCAGAAAACTATGAACACTTTTTCTTTTAATTCTAAAAGTGAACTAATGAACTATAAATTATCTCATTATACAGTCTCTACGCAAGTTTCGGAAGATAAATACACCATCTTTTCAACAAGAAGCTGTAAAGTACTTCTTCTACAGAAAGAGAATTTCGATTTTCTGATAGAGGGAGATTTTGATAAAATTGATGCAGATATAAAAAACCAACTTATTACTGCTCTTATTTTAGTGCCTTCTTTCGAAGATGAATTAATGGAAATTGTTGAAGAAAATAAAATGATGATTTCAAGCAACGATGTGTTGTATCAGGTTATTCAGCCTTCTTCAAACTGCCAGCTAGGTTGTGATTACTGTGGACAGCAGCATACCAAAAACGATCTGCAGGCTAAAGATTATGAAAAACTTATTGAACGATTAAAACATAAGCTTTCTTTAAAAGATTACAAGGCACTGTTCATCGGCTGGTTTGGAGGTGAGCCTCTGATGAGTTTGCATACGTTGAGAAAAGTGTCAGAAAAATTAAAAGAAATAACTTCTGATTTAGGAATCGGTTATGGTGCTAAAATGACAACTAATGGGCTAGCGCTTAAAAAGAATATATTTTTGGAATTGGTTAATCAACACCATGTCGGGGCAATAGAAATAACATTGGATGGTACCGCTGAATTTCATGATAAAAGACGTTTTGTGAAGTCTGGAGAAAACTCATTCGATCTTATTTTTAAAAACCTGGTTGATATTTTCAGTATTGAAAATTATAAAGAACTTGGAGTTAAAATTTCCATAAGATGTAATGTAGATAAAAGCAATTATCAGTCTGTAGTTCCTTTATTACAACTGATGAGTGAACATGGTTTTCAGGATGAGATTTCCCATTTTTATGTGGCTCCCATCCATTCCTGGGGAAATGAAGCACATCTTGTATCCCTGGAAAAAGAAGTGTTTTCTGAAAAAGAAGTAGAATGGATTATAGAACAATATAGATACGGTTTTTCACCTTCCATTCTGCCCCAAAGAAACCATGAAGTATGCATGATTACCAATCCTGATGCAGAATTAATAGATGCGTATGGAAATATTTACAACTGTACGGAGGTTTCCTATGTTCCTTCCTATGAAGAGACAGCTCATAAACTTGGAAATATAAAAGATATTGAAGTGAACCAGAAGTTCAGTACACTTCATTTACAGGACTGGAATGATATCGTTCTTACCAATCAGGAAGGATATCCTTGTTATACCTGTAAGATGTTTCCGGTTTGTGGAGGCGGATGTCCAAAATCTTGGGAAGAAGGAATAGTAGCCTGTCCTGCCAATAAATTCAATATTCAGGATAAACTTGCCATTAATTATATTATTCAGGAAAAAGGCACAGAATATTTAATCAGTTGACACTATGGAAAATAATATATACATGATAGAACTTTTACAGCAGCATAAAGACCTCATATCTACCAATTTAAAGCATTATAAGGATGATTTCATTTTTGAAAGTGAAATGGAAAAACTTATCAATATCGTATGTGAGGATAAGGAAGCTTTCAATTTTTACAGTCTCAATTATCATGAAGCTTTAAAAGAAGGAAGAGCCGGAAATATACAAAAAGCAGAAATGCTGATTGTACGTGCTAAAAAATATATTGATTTTGATTCATTGCAAGCAAAAGAAAAAGATTTGTATGGGTTAATCAGCTTACCTATCCATGCTTTCTTAAGTTATAAAAGGTCCAATTATACATTGGCTAAACAGCAGACCCATGAAACCATGTTGTTTGATGAGAAGCTTGAGCAATACAATCCTTCAATGTTTTACCATAAAATTCAGCAATTGCATAATATTTCAAGAGTTGAAATGAAGGAGAACAATAATGAAAATGCAGTCGGGATTTTTAATTTATTATACAGAAGTTTATTGCTTTCAGAAGAAGTACATTATCTGGATATTAAATTTTCCTATCAGGACAGTTCCGAATCTCTGAAAAAATTAAGAAAACTGATGCTGGCTCAGGTTACCAATGAATATATTCCTTTTCTGGATCGTCTTGATAACAGAGCTGAAATCTTATACCAAACTTTTAGTGAAGTACTCAATAATCAAACCGCTGTAGATGATGAATTGATGAGCTTTGTATATTGGGTAAAACTCAAGTGGAATAGTATTAATCAGGAAGAATGGAATAAAGATCTTATCAAAAATCTCATAAGAAGTTCTGCAGATTTTACTTCTTCAATACCCATAGATTCATTGCTTGAAGATGCAGGAAAAGAGAAGCCGCAGCTGATGTAAATATGATATATTAACACTTTAATTCTATTTTTATGACAAGTTTAATGACAACACAGGCTACAAAAGAAGAAAGATTGAAAGATATTCCTGTAAAAGAAATAAAAACTGAGAGAATTGCCAATCTATACCTGTCGCAGGGAGAAAGTTTCTCTTTGGTCATAGAAGCTGATAAAGAACAGCAGCAGAATATTAAAATTTACAGGGATGGTGATCATATATTGATTTATACCCATGAACAGACTGAAGAAATGAAAACCTGTAACGTGTATATAACAATTCCGTATACTACGGAAGAAATTGCTGTAAATGCCTTTCAGACCGGAACTGTTTCTACGGGAGCAGACCTTATCATAAATTCTTTACAGCTCAATTTTAATGTGGTGGGAACTACTAACCTGGGGATCATTTCTGATAAATTAGTTTATACCGGGAATTCTGTGTCCAATAGTACAATAAAAGGAAAAGCTGAAAAATTGAATCTGTCATTGAAATCGGCAACTGATTTTAATGCAGAAAAACTATCAGTTCAGTATTTAAATCTGAAAACAGACTCTTTGGTTAATGCTGATTTTAATGTAGAAAATACCTTGAGTATGAGAAGTAATAATTCATTTAATGTCAATATTACAGGGAATCCTGTAAAAATAAAAAAGCAACTGGATGCTCTTTCAACAGTAACTTTTAAATAATTCTATTTATTTATGAATTTTGTTCCTCAACATGACCAAATGGATTGTGGCCCTGCATGTTTAGCTATGATAGCTTCTCATTATGGGGTGGATTTTACATTACAGTATCTGAGGGACAAAAGTTTTATTACCCGCGAAGGCGTTTCATTATTAGGAATTAGTGAAGCAGCTGAGAAAATAGGATTCAAAACGGTGGCTGCAAAATCACAGATAAAGAATTTGAATAATTCTCTTTTGCCTTGTATCCTTCATTGGAACCAAAATCATTTTGTTATTTTATATAAAATTTCAAAAAATGTATTGACCGGAAAACCTGTTTTTAAAATTGCAGATCCGGGACACGGTTATATTGCCTTATCAGAAGAAAAGTTTGAAAAAAACTGGATTTTTGATGAGGATAAAGGAGTCGTTCTTTTCCTGGAACCCACAGAAGATTTATACCAGCAGAATCCGCCAAAAGAAAAAAAATTATCAATAAAATTTCTGTTAAACCATCTGAAGCCCTATAAAAAACAAATGCTTCAGATGTTACTGCTTTTGCTCTTCGGCACCGTTACTACTCTGGTATTTCCTATTCTTACTCAGAAATTAATGGATGAAGGGGTGAGTAAGAAGAACCTTTCGGTTATCTCCTATATATTGATTGCCCAATTAGCCTTTTTCTTTGGAAATATCATTTTTAATATATTCCGGAACTGGATCATGCTGATTGTAGGAACCAATATTAACATCCGTATTATTTCTGATTTTCTGAAAAAATTGCTGAAGCTGCCCATAAAGTTTTTTGATACTAAACTCATGGGAGATTTTAATCAGAGAATACAGGATCATGAACGAATAGAAACTTTCCTGACTTCACAAAGTCTGATTACCTTGTTTTCTGCCATTACCTTTTCAGTTTTTTTTGCCGTACTCTGGTATTATGATGTTACCATTTTGGTGGTATACATCATCTTAACACTTGTATCAGTAATCTGGTCTTTATTCTGGATGAAAAAAAGAAAAATCCTGGATTATTTCCGTTTTCAGCAAAGAAGTGAAAATCAGGAATCCATCTATGAAATTATCAATGGAGTATCTGAAATGAAACTGAATCAGTTTGAAAACTATAAGCGTGAAAAATGGGAAGAAATACAGCAGAAACTGTTTAAAACAAATATAAGAATACTAAAGCTGGATCAGGTACAGCTTTCAGGGTTTGAATTTATCAATCAGTTAAAAAATATTATTGTCACTTTTCTGGCAGCATCTTTTGTGGTCAAAGGAAGCATGACTTTAGGAGAGTTATTAAGTGTTTCTTACATTATAGGGCAGATGAATTCTCCGGTAAATGAGCTGATTCAGTTCTTTCGTTCTTTACAGGATGCCAAATTAAGTTTATCCCGTTTAAATGAGGTTCAGGATCACCCTGAAGAAGAAAAAGAAAATCATGTTCCTTTACTTAGTAAAAAATATACCGAGCAGAATGGAATACAGAGAGGAGTTTATTTCAAAAATGTTTCTTTCCAGTATGAGGGGCCCAGATCTCCTTATGTCTTAAAAGATATTGATCTCTTTATTCCCGAAGGTAAAGTAACTGCAATTGTTGGAGCGAGTGGGAGCGGGAAGAGTACTTTAATGAAAATGTTTTTAAAATTTTATGAACCTGTAAATGGAGAAATTTATTTCAATCATTTAAATAGTAAAGACATTTCTCCGAAAGATTTGCGGAAAAACTGCGGAACCGTTATGCAGGATGGCTTTATATTTTCGGATACCATAGAAAGAAATATTGCTGCAGGGGATGAAAATATCGATTATGATAAACTTGAAAAAGCCTTAACAACAGCTAATATAAAATCATTTGTTGAAGAACTTCCATTAGGACTTAAGACCAAAATCGGTGCTTCTGGAAATGGGATTTCTGGGGGACAAAAACAAAGAATACTTATAGCAAGAGCAGTCTATAAAGATCCAAAATTTATTTTCTTTGATGAAGCAACTTCTGCTCTTGATGCCGATAACGAAAAAGTGATACATGATAATCTTCAATCTTTTTTTCAGGGCAAAACAGCTGTTATTGTAGCACACAGACTTTCCACAGTAAGAAATGCGGATCAGATTATTGTATTAAAACAGGGAAAAATTGTTGAGCAGGGAAGTCATAAAGAACTTGTTTCTAAGAAATCCGATTATTATCATCTCGTAAAGAACCAGTTGGAACTTGGAGATTAACAAAAAAACCTCTAAAAATAGAGGCCTTTTTATGGTAATATAATTTTTATAACATCAAATCATCTTCATATATCTGAGATAGGCTTCTATAACCGGTTTATTAAATATAGCCGGTTTTATATTTGTATCTTTTAAGAAACGTTCTGTATTATTACTTTTAAAATAATAGGTATTTTCATAGGCTTCAACAAGAGATTTTCCTTCATGAATATCATCGGAGAATATATAAAGTAGTGCATACACAGGAGTATCGTGATTCCGTTTCCATTGTTCAAACCAGATTCCAAAATCCATACTTTTCATTTCTAATCCACAATAATCAGTGATACGTACACAGAAATCTGTAAGAGAAAGGTCGTGTTCCGGTAAAGGGTTTAAATTGAAATTTAAGCCTACTGCATCGGGATTCTGACTAATATGGGCAATGGATTTGCATACATAATCTACAGTAATCACCTCATCTTTCAGTCCCATGACCAGCGGAAAGGCTTTTAGCTCAATACAGGAACGCATCAGCGAACTCCACCACTGATTCAATGGAGTGGCTCCGGTTTCTCCATGACAGACTACAAAACCTAAACGGAAATTTATTAATGGAAGGCCTTTGTCACGGGCTTTTGCGGCCATGCTTTCCATAACCCATTTGCTTCGGATGTATCCCATATCACGGCACACTGCAGGTAAATTTTGTTCAATAGGATCATCTTCGTTCATCCATGTTTTTCCGGTAAAGCTTCTTCCCCAGCTGTAGACGCCCATTGAAGATGAAATAATCAGAAATTTGGTTTTTTCGTGTACTGCCAGATGTAATATATGAGCCATACCGTCAACGTTAGGTTTTTTGATGTGTTCATAAGGTTTTACATAGCTTACATCACTTCCCATATGATAAATAACCTCTATATTTTTCAGAAGTTCTTCATATAATTTTTCGTCAATTCCTAATTTCGGTTGGGTGAGATCACCTAAAACAATTCTTATTCTGTCTTCATACTCACTTTTCCACACCAGTTTGAATTTTAAAAAAGTACTCTTGATACGTTCTAATCCCAGCGTTTCATTCTCGGCTCTTACAAGACAGTAGATCGTAGCATTGGGATTTCGGGGAATGATTTCCTCCAGCAGATGTGAGCCGACAAATCCCGTAACTCCTGTGAGGAAAATGGTAGAAGGATTGGACAGAAATTTTGGATCCGGTTGTTCGGTAATTTCAAAATCAAATGGAAGTTCTGCATCTTTTATAAGCTGTTCCTGCACAAGAAGAGCCTTTTGTTGCTGACTCATTTGAGTCTGCGCCAGACGGGTTTCTGCTTCTTTTACGAAAAGAGATATGGTTGAAAACTGATACAGTTCGGGAAGGGATATTCTTTTCTGAATATTTAGAGGTAAACGGGCATGCATTTGTCCCAGCATTAAAGAATGTCCGCCCAATTCAAAGAAGTTATCATTTTCATTTATTTCATCCAGATTCAGTAAGTCCATCCAGATTTCAGTGATTTCCTGTTTGAGATCTGATGTATCCACTTTCTCTTTTGCCTTTTTGATAGTTTGCTGTAAAGGAATATGAAGTTTGCTCTTATCAATCTTTCCGGTAATTGTCAAAGGAAGTTTGTCCTGCAAAATGATTTTTTCAGGAAGCATATAGGTGGGAAGGCTTTGTTTCAATCGTGTTCTGATATCTTCCAGCGTGATATGCTTTTTATCCGTTTCATAAAGTTCGAGGAATGCAACAAGAACGGGCTGTCCCTGTTCCGGACGATGTACTTTTACAGCTACATTGGCTACCTGGGCAAGTTGTCCTATATGATGTTCAATTTCTTTTAATTCAATTCTGTATCCTCTTAATTTCACCTGTTCATCCAGTCGTCCTACAAATTCAATATTGCCGTCTTTTCTCCAGAATCCACGGTCACCGGATTTGTATAATCTGTAATTGATCCCGTGGTGAGACTGCATCCATTCAGGAGCATCAATAAATACTTCTGATGTTTCTGCCGGCTTATTGATGTATCCTTTCGCTACCTGTTTGCCTCCTATATAAATTTCGCCGGTAATTCCTTCACTCACATTTTCCAGCTCCTGATTGAGAATGTGAATATGAGTGCCTTCTAAAGGTCTTCCGATAATATGAGGATTGGTATCAATCTGGAAATGATGTGTAACAACACCTACTGTAGTTTCGGTAGGTCCGTATACATTAATGAGACGAACTCTGTGATACCAGTTTTTTATGGTTTGCTCAGAAGGTACTTCGCCTGCAATTGACAATGTATGAAGATTCCCGATAGGAATATCTGTAGGTAATGTACTCAACACAGCTGGTGGAAGAAATGGAACAATTTCTATCTTATGTTCTACGATAAAGTCCAGCAAAGGTTTTCCTATGATCTTGTTATCCGGATACAGCACAACAGTTGCCCCTGTGAATAAAGGCACCCATATATCAATAATAGAAACGTCAAATCCGGCTGAGCTGAATTGAAGTGTTCTGTCCTTTGCCGAATATCCCCAGAGACTTGTAAAAGACACTATAAAAGCATGAAAAGCTTCATGATGAATTTCTACTCCCTTAGGAACTCCTGTACTTCCGGAAGTATAAATAATATAAGCTGTCTGCATCATATCAATGTCGTCAGGATTGATCTCTGGGTGTTTAACAGAATCGTAGCACCTATGGCTCATATTCATCAGCGGGGTTTCTGTACCAATGAATTTATTACTATAAGAATCCTCAGTAATGATAAGTTCAGTTTCCGAGTCTTCTATAATCATTTTAATCCTGTTCTCCGGTAACTGTCCATCAATAGGAATATAAGCAGATCCTATCTTGAGTACGGCTAGAAAAGCGATGATACGTTCTGCAGATTGAGACATACAAACTGCAATAGCAGATCCTTTTTTTAAGGGTAAAGTAAGAAGATGAGCTGCCAGTTGATCTGATTTATAATCCAGTTCTTCATAAGAAAGGGTTGTGGTCTCAGAAATAATGGCCGTTTTTTGAGGTAAACACCTGCTTACTTCTTTAAAAATAGAAAGAACATTCTTAAACTGACTTTGTTGAATGTTAAATTCATTATTAACATCTTCTTGAATGGTTTGGTGTTCCATGATTTTGATTGGTGTTGGTTATTATATTTGTTAATAATTGTTTATGTTTAAATATAATGCAATTTTGTTAATAATTCCTTTTTGTGTGATTAAATTTGATTGGTATTCTGGAATTGATTAAAATGCCATCAGTTTTTGACGGATAGAAAGAAATCATGAAAGGGAGCGTAGGATCGGCTCGTAGTATAAAACAAAAAAACCTCTAAAATAAATTAGAGGTTTTAAAGTGGTTTCTCCAGGAATCGAACCAGGGACACATGGATTTTCAATCCATTGCTCTACCAACTGAGCTAAGAAACCATTTATGTTTTCGTTTATTACTTCGTTGTTTTAAAGTGATGCAAAAGTATAACATTTTATAATACCGCGCAAGTATTTTGTCTTGTTTTTTTGAATAAATATTCTGGTATCGCCCGTTATTCTATTCAATGTGCTGTTCATCAGTATTTTGATAGGTCTTATTTTTTTCTGTTTTTTTATTGTTTTAAAAAGTATCTTAATAAATAGTCGCATAATTCCGAAAATTTGTGGTCTGCTTAAAACTTTTTTTCTATCAGGGAGCAATCAGAAGATTGTTTTTATTTGAACAATATTAAACAGCCAATAAAATAATCAAGTTTTCAGGTGGAAAAATAGCAAACACTTGATTTATAGTGATTAATTAGCCTAACAGTTGTTAGTCGTACTATTACGACACTTTTTAAAATTTAATCATAAATTCTATTTGCTTTTTGTAAATACATCTATATTTGGTGATATAGAAAGCAAACAATCACAACATATTAACCATTAAAATTTACAAATCATGGCAGAAAGAAATTCAAGAGGAATTTTAAAATTCAACAACGGTGAAGGGCAAAAGTTATTAAAGCTTAACTACAGCGTATCAAGATCTACAGACGTATCAGGACGTGTAGCATCAGACCCTTCCAACGCTCTTATCAAAATCACGGTGGAAGCTACTGAAAAATCAGACATTCTGGAAAGTTTACTGAACGGAAAATATAAGCCTACCGTAGGTGAGATCACTTTCAATAAATCTCACGAAGAAGGAACATTAACAACCCTGAAGTGGAACAACGGTTATGTTATTCAGCATGAAGTAGATTTCGATGCTGTAGATGACAACAGTATGTATATCAGTTTTGTGATCAGTGCAGAACAGATAGATCTGGGGAATTCTTCTTACTTCGGAGCATGGCCTTCTTAAGCTTATTCAGAATTTAAATATCAGGCAGGATAGTACACCCGGTTTATGGGATGCTGTTCTGCCTTTTTTAACCTTATAGAACTCCTGTTTATTTAAAATGAAGTTCTGAAAAAACACACCTAATCACTATGAATAAAAATGCCTCGAATTCCGATAAGATTTCAGAGAATCATATTCCCGGAATCAACCGTGTGGTGAAACTGGATATTGTGATTGAAGGCAAGATTATCAAACACTTCAAGCATTTTCGCCTACAGCAAAGTGCAAGACGTCATCACAATTTTGAACTTATTCTCGCCCATGATTCTCTTGGGGAAGCTCAAAACCACACCCTGGAACAAGCCCGCCAGTTTTTGGGAAAAAGGATTACCATTGTTTTCAAATATAAAGATTATGAAAGCGAGAGCCCGGAAAGAACCTTTGTAGGGGTAATCACCAAAGCTGCATTCAGCCAGGAAAAAATGAGCCTGGGGAATATAGTACTGCGAGGTCAAAGTCCTACTATTCTTATGGATGCCGCTCCCCATACTCAAAGTTTTGGAGGAGATCAGGCTGTCAATACAGGAATTATTGCCAATAAAATACTTAAAGAAGCACTGGGATCAGAGAAATTTGATTTCAGAGTAGATACACAGAACAAAAGCTATATCAATTATAGTTCACAATATAACGAAACCCACTATAACTATCTTGCACGAACTGCAGAAGCATATGGAGAACAGTTTTACTACGATGGAGAAGTTCTTCATTTTGGAAAACTTCCCCCTTCTGAAAAACCGATCCGGCTTGTCTATGGAAGCAATGCAACAGATGTTCAGGTAGAACTGAATGCTGTACACACCAATCCTGAGTTTTTTGGATATAACAGCAGCAGCCATACAAAAATGGAAGGTTCTGAAAATAATATCAGACACCTGGGAGAAATTCCTTCGAAAGCTTATGAACTTAACAACAATATCTTTAAAACCCGTTCACTTTCTCCGGCTCCTATCAATGCCAATATGTTTGTGGATGTAAGTGACTCTCAGAAAAGTGCTGCCGGAAGTGCTGCTGTAGAAGTATTTACTGTTTCGGGAAATACTACGGTTCCCTTTCTGTATCCGGGCTGCCTTGCCGATATTGAAATGCGGAAGCCGGATACCAGCCAGACTTCTTACTTTACAAAAATCACGGTTACTGAAGTGACTCATGAAGTCAATGCCAGAGGATATTATAACGGCAGTTTTGAAGCCATTGCTGAAGGAACAGGATTTATGCCAAAACCTGAATTCATACAGCCTAAAGCCGAGCCGCAGGTTGCCACAGTCATTTCCAATACCGATCCTCTTAATCAGGGAAGAATACAGGTGAGATTCGACTGGCAGAAAAACCCTGATACTACCCATTTTATCAGAATGATGAGCCCTGATGCAGGAGGAACAGATATGATCACTCAAAACAGAGGTTTTGTTGCAGTACCTGAAGTAGGCGATCAGGTAATGGTAGGTTTTGAATATCATCATCCGGATTTTCCGTTTGCTATGGGAGGAATGTTCCATGGACAGGTGGCATTGGGAGGAAGTATCAATAACCACCTTAAGTCTATTCAAACGAGAAGTGGTAATAAAGTCATTTTTAACGACCAGGAAGGAAGTATTTTCATTGAAGATCCTAGCGGAAATACCTATCTCATGGATGGAAAGGGGAATATTGTGGTGAATGCTCCCAAAAATATCACCTTCACAGCCGGAGAAAATGTGCAGATTAATGCCGGCAAAAATATCATTGCCTCTGCCCAGAGAAATGTAAATATTATGGCAGGAGAAGATATCACGGAAACTGCTAATGATGATTACAATCTTACAGCAAGTAATATTATCGAAACTGCAGAAGTAGGAAGAAGCTCAAGGGCGAAAAATATTACAGAAAATATGGAAGCTGGCTCTTACATCAGTACAAAAGATGCCATCAATGTAGAAAGCGCCAAAGAAGTGCTTATCAATAGTGGTAAACAGGTAAAAATGCAGTAATATGGCAGGCGAAGGCGGAAATATCGTAAGAAATGTCTTTGGAAAATCCTACAAGGAAGCAGAACATATTATGAAAGATGCTTCCAAGGGAACTTTGGATTTTAAATCTCCTCAGGAAAACACCTTTTATGGGAAAAAAGGAGGAAAGAAATTTGATGAGTATCAGGCGAAAGAGCAAACAAAACAACTACAGGTAAAAGCGGTAAAATGCTATGAAGATTTTGCATGTACAAAAGAGGTTAAAATTATAGAAAATGGGAAAAGCTATTTTTTTAAGGCGATTCAATACAACAGAAAGCCAACAAAATTAGAATTGAAGAGTCTTAAATGGGCAATACAGTATGATGATACGAATTTAGCTAATGCCCCCCAGGTAACAGGTGAAGAAAAGATTTCTTATGCTGTGCCAAAAGATAGAAATATTGCTAAACTAAGAGTATATGCCTTTTTTAAAGATTCTGAGAAAGTGAATACAGAAGTATTTTTACAACATTTAAGATTGGTAATTACGGATAAAACCATTGGATATTCAATTCTTCGGATATTTAATATAGCCAATAGAGGTATAGGAAACATTAATCCGGCTTGTATAGTAAGTGTTTATAATGCAGAGCTGTTTTTGATGAATGCTAATGAACAAAAAAAAATATTTTCATTTGCGGTTACCAGAGATGGATGGCAAAAAATAGGTGAGGTTGATAAGGATACATACTATTTTCTCAATAGAGCATTTGAACCGAAAGATGCAAATGATAATATATATAATGCCATGGACTATGTTTATCCTAATCAGATAAAAGGTTGGATTCAATTCCCGGCATTTAAACTTTCAAGAAATAAAAGTGTAAGTCTGCCGGCGGAACCATTGGAAAGAAATACCGAATTGGACGGTAAAACTCCGATTCATGATGATCGGGATGATATAAATATTGCGAAAGATGTAATGATTCATATCGGAGGTCATTATTTGAGGGGTGGAACAGTATATATGGCTCAACCTGGAGGTGTTAAAGTTGGAATAGATTGGTTAGGAGGGTCTTTAGGGTGTTTTGGCTTTGTAGAAAGTGTAGATGTTAAATCTACTATTGCATTAGCGAAGAAGTCACACGAAGATGATGATTATGATGATTCTATGTCTGATAAAGAATGGTATCAAGCTGTAAATACAATTAATAATTATAGAAAGCAGTATAATGCCGAATTATTTATACAGGTTATTAAAAGACCGAACGCAAAAAAAAGTACAACATTTAAAAAAGAAGATATACTTTGGGAGTAAATTTTAAAAATAAACAATTTAGATTATTAATGTTTGAATTTAATGATCGGAAGTTGACAAATAGGGTAACTGCTCAAATAATAAATATTTGTTCAATCTTATGTTTTCTTTTTTTGATTTTTGGGGTTATAGGGGTTTGTCTATCTGCTTTGTTTTTAGGATGTTTTACATCAAATACAGATAACAATTCAGATTGCTTAAACAATGAAGAAATTGCGCTGCTTTTTGGGAAAGTTATTTTGATTTTTTTAATAATTAATACATTGATAAGTTTCATTGTTTTTACAATGAGTAGATCAGAAAAGAATAAGGAGACTTTGGATAAATAGAAAAATAAGGGAAGTAATAAATAATGGTATGTAATACAATTCAGATTATAACAAAAAATATTATACTGAAAATTAATGAAGAAATATTTAATAATAGGAATTATTGCAATACTGGGTCTTATCATTTATAGATATGGTTTTCTCATTGTATTCTGGCTTACAACACCTAAAGAAGGAACTTTAAGCTCATCTGAAAAAAACCTTTTAGAGAAAATCAAAACAGAAAATCATGCGAAAGAGGTATGGAGGGAACCTAAATATAATATTGATCAACCTAAGGATACAACAGTTTATAAAATCATTGTCAATAAAATACCCAGTACATCTGATACATTAATGTTAAAAAATAATGCTTCCTCAATAAAAAAGAGGTTGGATGATATTAGTTTACATCAGAATTATTATAAATACCAGATATTTTATGAATGCACTGATGGTAAAGAATATGTTTACTCTTTTATAAGAAAGTAATCTTTTTTTGCTTTTTAGGGTGGTAGGGGGTTGTATATCTTATTTGCTTTTAGGATGTTTTACATCAAATACAGATATTCAGATTGCTTAAACAATGAAGAAATTGCGCGGCTTTTTGGGAAAGTTATTTTGATTTTTTTAATAATTAATACATTGATAAGTTTCTTTGTTTTTACAATGAGTAGGTCATAAAAGAACCAATAAAGCTTTTTAGAAGGTGATATAATTAACAAAACATTTTATTCCAAAAAAATATGAAGAAAAGAATAATAACAGCAGGAGGATTTATAGGAATATTATTCTCGGCATGGGATTCAATGGTAGACAATGCTGATTCAGCATCATTGAGTGACCATTTAAAGATTGGATTTATTTTCCATTCGGCCTTTAGTTTGAAAACATTGATATATCTGTCGATTGGTGCGGCCTCCGGATGGATAATAAGTGTAATGATTAATAAAATCAGTGAGTTGCGCCGGGAGTGGAACGACTTTTAAATAATACAACCAATCAGTATGGTAGAAACAAGAGTAAAACCATTTCAAAAATATACATCAGGAATCCATGATTATCAGGTGGAAAATGCTCTTGAAATACAGTTCGGGGAAGAAAAAGGATTTTATTCATCCTTTAAAATTACTGTTCAGGAAAAGATAAATGAAGACCACACCAAAAACTGGCTGATAGAAAAAGTGGAAGATTCCTCTTTTCCCTCCGAAAATAAATTTATGGAAATCCTGCATATCCTGGAACAGAGCTCTTATCCGCTGGAAATAAAAGTGGATGAAAAAGGAAGCTTTCTGGGAGCAGTAGACCATCAGAAAAATATAGAAAGCTGGAAACTCAAAACAGCTGGGCTTCAGGAAAAGTATCAGAATGTAGATGTTTTCAGAAACCAATATTTGTCAGCTCTTGAAGATGAAGCGGGCTTTTATAAAAATAAACAGAAAGAACCCTTCTGGAATCTTCTTTTGTTTGCTCCTTATTATGTAGATAACGGAGGAAAAAGTGAGGAATCTGTTGTATGGAATATCAAAGGAATCGGAGATATAGAATGTCACGGAATTATCAGTGCCGAACAGAGAGAGTACGGATTTGAATCTTCTTTTATTTCCGAAATTAAAGTTCCTGCTATCATAAAAGAAGAATTGGAAAAAAAATACCTGTATCAGCCGGGACAGTATCAGGTAAAATTAAATATAGAAATGGAATACAACTCCCGTAAAAAACAGTATTCCAAAAAGAAAGCTGACTTTATATTGTCAGACGGAGAAAAAACAGTATACCGGGAAACGATCACAATGACTTAAACTTTATGAACAAATGACATGGCGGATAAAGGATACATCATTATAGAAGGAGCTACTGCGTACTGCAGCAGTTCTGTAACCAATAACTCCAATGGGACCGCCGTTCCGATGGAAGTGAAAAGCCAGAAAAAAAAGCTGGGCAAAAATAAGTATTTTGCACAGAACAAGCCTGTTGCCACCTATCTTGATGACAAAGCCGACAGCTTCGGAGGAGGCAACGGGTTTGGAAACTGTAAAGGCTCAGACGGGAAAACCTATCCATGTAAAGGTAAATGCAACATAAAATATAAAGACTATTACGAAAACGTAGAATTCAACAAGAGTATGAAAATACTGTTGGATGCTTCTACAGGAAATTGTCCGGGATATGGAGTTCCGGGAACTATTGCTTTTGCTACTACAGGACAGGCTAATAATGTTTCCCAGATAGATGTAAAGGAAGCTGATGAATTTTCTGTAGCCAATACTTCCCCACAATGGCCTTCATCATCCACGTCTGAAGCAAGTATAGCAGTGACATCAATTTCGATGATAAGACCTGTACCAGCGGATAAGCCTACCGGAAATTACTACTATATCAAAGGAATGAATGGTCCTTTGTTTCCTATCACAAACCCTTTCGGTGGTGATAATCTGGATTTGAAAGCTCAGTTCAAAGGAGATGAGAAAAAGATTATCTGGGCTCTTTTCAAAGGAGAAGGAACCAAAGATAAAGTAAAAACATTTATCGGGTTAGGGAGCAATTTCAGCCAATCCATGAGTAAAATATTTGATGGACTTACAGAAGGAAAATACAGACTGGAAGCCTATGGCAAAAAAGCAGGTGATGCCAAATGCTCTATCAACGTAGAAGTAATACAGGATTTCGTTAAGAAAATTGTCAGTCCCGGATCCTCAACGCTGATTAATATTCCTTTACCCTTATCTATTGAACGTAAACTTAACAGTACTACCGATCAGGCAAAAATACTTAATAAGGGATTCTTTATGCCTGTAAATACGGTTCAATGGACAGTGAAGCAGGGAACAGCAGTGCTGTATAACAGTTCTTCCGGAGCCTCCTCTTCACACCTTGTTTCCGTTACAGGAGCTGGTGATTGGGTTATTCTTACCTTTAAAAATGCAGGTAAATATACCATAGAGGCATTTACAGATCCCACAGATCCAAAACCCCAGTCTGTAGAAGTGAAAATCGAGAATAGTCTGGGCGTAATGGGAGTCAAAGGAGAACCTGGTTTGGTGAGATTCAGTGATACGATTAAAGTACAGGCTTCCAGATTCAATGTTAATTATATGCCTTCCGGCACATCTGTATATTGGTATCTTAAAAAAGAAGGAGTGGGAAGAGTCGCTTTATTTGAAAGTTCGCCTTCCTTCAGAACAGGTACAATCAATAAAAGAGTGGCAGAATTACTGTATAACGACGCAAAACTGGCCAGTAATCAGTATTTCGGGAAATATATACTTGAAGCTTATGCCAATCCGATAGGAGCAGGAAAGCAGCCCGGATTCTCAGGTTCAGACTGTTTTAATTTTGAGGTGATTCAAAATGTAATAGATAAATTCACTTTTCCGGCAGCCAATATTCCAAAAGGAACAAAAATAAAATATACAGCAACAGCAAGAATTGCTACGTTGTCCGGAAATGAAGCCATAAAAATTGAAGTACCGGATAAAGTGACCAATAACGGAGACGGAACCATTACATTTAATGATCTTGGAGAATACACGATTTCCGCTTATTTAACAGGAGATTATACCGATGGAAAGAAAATAGAAGCAAAAGTAAAAGTTTCAGAACCTACGGTAAAAAGAGCACTTTGGGCGTATGGAACAGGAGTAAAACGTACTGAAACAGGATTTGGAGAAGAAACCTATGGATTTCTTGAACTGGATGGACTTCAGAACCAAACCTTAAAAGTAAAAGTTTGGGTAAAAGGAGAAGGCGATGATTTCTATAAAGAGAAAGATAAATATATGCTGGAGGAAAAAACGGTTACCCTTAATAATGAAGGCAAAGCGTCTTTCCTTATCACAACGAATGATGATTACAAGAAAAAATTGCTGGCAGCTATCCCCAAAACAACAGAAAATCCCAATCCTTTTTACCGTTTGGTATTTACGGTAGAGCTTCAGGCGAGTTCATCTGCGGATATTGTGCTTCCGGGTAATATTACCATTCTGGGAACACGCCCTGTAGTGGTAGATGCTGCAACAACTTATCTGGAAGTTCTGGATTCAAATGAAGAACTTGTCATTACTTCTGAACAGAAAATTATTTCCATCATGTTCTCTACTGAAGATGGTAAAGATATTCAGCGGATGCAGACTTTCTATGGTAAAACCCACAAACTTTGGGTGCACACCGTCAATATGACCGAAGAAACTCTGAAGATTGACGTTCTGAAGGAAATCCCTAAAGAAGGTTTAAACGAAACAGATCACATCACTTATACCCACGAAAGCAAACAAAGCTACAACGAAGAAAAAACAGGAAAAGACGGCTTACTGGAAGTTTCCTTCACAGCAAAAGAAGAATGGAAAAATCCACCGAAAAATTTTGATTACTATATAGCACAGGTTTCCCGTCAGGTGCAGGATCCCGCAGATTCCAAAAAGAAAGTCTGGAAAATAGAAAAAAGCCAGTTTACCATCAACAATACACTTCCTGCTGATCTGGTTCGAACGGAGGATATGGAAAAACTTGGAATCAAAGCCTACAAAAAAGATGGAACTCCCTTTACGAAAGAAGAAATGCTGGAACTTAGAAAACAGTTTATTTTTTATGAAAGTGGCTGCCTTAAAGTATCTCAGAAAGAAACTCCTGAAGCTATTGAGAATGATGTGATGCCGGTGGTGGTGGAAATGGCGGAAGTGAAGAAAGAGGGAGGTGAGTGCCCTCGTTGTAAGGCAAAGATTACCTTAGATGAATTGAAACAGGTTTTTTTCAATGGAAATAAAACTTTAATAGAAAAGTGTTTGCCTTTTATTAATACTTATTTTGAAAAATTTAATATAAATACTTGTAGACGTAAGGCCCATTTCTTCTCTCAAGTAAGAACAGAGACAGATTTAGTAAATTTAACAGAAGATTTACGTTATAGCTATAATACGTTATTTAATAGTGATTTAGCATATTATAAAGGTAATGCTGAACGGTGTAAACAAGATGCTTTAAATGACAAATCAATAGGAATTAACGCATACGGAAGTAGATTAGGAAATAGAGCAGGAACAGATGATGGTTTTGATTTAAGAGGAAGGGGTTTTATAATGGTAACAGGAAGAGATAATTATAAGGGATTTCAACGGTTTTATAACACCCATAGAGCAAGTCTCGGATTATCTGAAATAAAATTTGTAACATTAGACAATGATTTTACAGGTGAACATCCTGAAAAATTAGCAGAGGAACAATATGCTGTTTTATCTGGAATTAGTTTCTGGATTACGAAGGGGCTTAATGAAATTGTAAGTAATGGAACTGACGAATTAAAAACTATTAATGATCTTGTAGATGTTATTAATAGTAAAACAAGTTCGCGAGATAAAAGAAGGGCTTCTTACCAAGGAGGTAAGTATATTTATAAAAAGAAGGAAGGAAACTACGATACGGGAACAAAAGCTATCTTTAAAGTAGATCAATGTGGTAAGACAAAAGATACAGGAATGGCTCTTGCAGGGAAGGCTCCATGGATGCCTTTTGCTTTTCCGGAAGTTGGCCAAAAAGCAATTGCTGGTTCGGAAAACAATCCTAGAATTAGCGAATACTTTAATGAGTCTTCTAATGGAAAAGGTCTTAACGAAGGAACCAACTGGTGTGGAGCTTTTGTAAGCTGGGTTTTTGCGCAGGCAGGATATTCACCACCACCTTTATCTTGTAGGGCAGCTATGTGGCAGTTCTGGAAACAATTAGACAAGAATAAACCTATTTATGGTGCTGCAGCTGTAATTGATTGGGGTGATAATGGATTGGCGAGTGCCGATGGAAAAAATGTAGGAGGAGATGGGCATATAACTTTTGTAATAGGAAAGACAGAGGATGGAAAGCATTATTATTGTTTAGGTGGAAATCAGGGAGGAGTAAAAGGAGCTAGAACTGTAAAAATATCAAAATATTCAGCTGATGATATTGATTGGTTTGTGATTCCTCCAGCTTATACTCCAACAGAAGATGAATATAATTTGAAAGTAATGACTAGCGAAGCAGATGTTGATTCTCAGTCAAACACAAGAAGTAATTAAATATTAATATATTATGAAGAATATTTTATTAATAGGGATTGTATTAATGATGAATAAATGTAACTCTCAGAAACCAACTAATAATATGTCAAATACACATTACGTAAAGCAAGAATCAGGTTCTTATATTCCTGTATTAAAATCGCAGTTATCAGCTGGTGCAAGTGGAGAGAAAAATGAAACAGATTATCCTACGTATCAATTTACATTAAAAGATTTAGAAGCTACAGAATCTATCATATCAAAAGAATTAGAAGATAATGGATACAAAAAGCCAGGTAAAGAAGACTTTGCTAATACGGTCAATAAAGTATTCAATAGAATAATTGATCCGAGATCGGAATCAAAGTATTTGCATATTAATTTTGAAGATAAATGCTCAAAAGACTTTAATCTTTTTAAAAACTCAAATAGTATTGATGTTAATCCATACAGTACATATGTTTTTAAAAACGGACTTTTCATTTCAGATTTATACAGCATTCCTGAAATACTGGATTATACTAAAGATCCTGAATTATTGCAATATGAAAAAGATGCTGAGAATAATAATCATATAACAGATGTCAAGATATATTATTGGAAAGATATAGCTGATTTAAAAAATATAAGGAAGCAAAATATTAAAACAATTGTTGCTAGAAATATGTATTTATTCAATAATAATAAATCATACACGACATGGCTGGTACAGAATGATCAAGTTTTCGTTAAAAATCTTATCAAGTTTTTTGGATATGATAAAGAACCAAAATTTAATGAATTTGTTATTAATCATTTGAATTTAAATTCACTCAATAATAACCAGGAACTTTTGGGTTATATTGCTTCCAAAAATTGTGATGGTGGGTTAGATATAAGAACTTCATTTCTTAATTCGTATGAATCTTTTTATAATAACTCAAAGAATTTAAATGATATATTGATATTAAAATATCTAAGCTCTAAGCTTATCAACAACGAGCCTAAAAATAATTTTAGTGATAAAGAAAAAATGAAGATTTTAGCTTCTCTGGCAAATATTTATGATCCAATATTTAAAAAGTCTCATCATGATGGTCAAAATTGGGGTGAAATGACAATATTAGCTGATTACAGAGATTTTATAGGTGAAGAAGATTGGACTAAAGTTAAGAATGAATATAAAGTAAACAATTATTATAACTTACCCAATTTAAAATCAATGATCGAATATGCAGATTTATTTGATAGTGTTGGTGCACCAGATTAAATTAATAAAACTAAAGTATATCTCATGATATGCTTTTTTACTTCTAAAACACAAATTTAATACGATGAAAATCTTAAAAGGTTTAACAGTTATTCTACTATTCATAGGTGGTAATAATAAAGGACAAGAAAAGAAATCTATTGCAGATATTAAAAATCCGGGTGATGATTTTATCAAAACAGCTTTAATCAAACAACTTAAACAAGGGTCAACTTTTACAATAGATGAGGCGGGTGCAGGCTTAAAAAAAATTCAATTTGAAACTAAAGAATTGGAAGCTGTAGCAATAACAGCTGATGAATTATTAAAATCAAATGGTTTTAATACTTTGGGCACTGATGAATTTAATGAAAAAATCAAAAATATTTTTGGAAGAATTATCGACCCAAATTCTCAATCAAATTTTTTATATATCAATTTTTTTGATAAATGTGATAAACAGTTTGTTATGTACCATAATAACGGGGTTGATTATGAAGGATTGTTTGTCGATAAACAGAGAAAAATATTTACAGATTTTTATTATATACCGGAACTTATCGAGTATAAAAAAATATATCCCAAATTAAATGGCATTGAGAATTTCGATGTAACAAGAAAATCAAGCATAAATGATTCAGATATTAAAATTCCACACTGGAGAGATATTGCTAGCTTAAATGAAATTCGGAAAAAGAATGTCCAAACAATTGTAGCAAGGAATATGTTTCTGTTCAATGATAATAAAACTCAATACAAATGGCTTATTTTAAATGATCAGAATTTCATGGCAGCCTTGGTAAAAACATTTGGATATACAGCAAATACTGAACTCCTAAAATGGGTTATTGAAAGAACAAAGTTTAATAAAAACCATCCACAAGATTATGGAAAGTTGTTTTGGACTAAACAATGTGACGGAAGTTTAAAGCTCCATGCCAATACTTTCAAAGTTCTTCAAAAACTATATCTTCCTAATGATCCGTCAGAAAATAGATTTATCTTGGATTATATCAAAAACTATCTTGAATATTTTGCTGATTTTAATAACAAAGAAACTGGCATTTCAAAGGAAGATAAAGTGAAAATACTTGCAAATATTGTTTATTTTGCTGAACAATATAAGTATGACAAAAGATTTGTTTCGGGATATGGAGATAACTCTAAAATGATGGGAAGGTTAAGATTCTTTTTAGATCAGGAGGAAGTAAATATTTTACAGAAAAATAATTATTTCAACCTTCCAAAATTTAAAGAATGGTGGGACAACGCTGACTATGATGACTATTTTGTTGAAGAATGTGAGTACAACGGAACATGTGGTCCGGATAACCGACCTATGAATATGACAGAATGGAGAAAACAACATCCTAAGGAATAAATATTGAGAGTATAGTCATTTTTTTGGCTGTGTTTTTTTAGATAGGAGCTATCAACGCTTTACAAATCGAAAATAAATAAAAAAGCCAGTTCTTAATAAAGTAACTGGCTGATAATTTTAGGATAAAATGTTAAGGAAGGGTTGAAAAATTGATATTAGGAGCTTGTGTAGGTGCAGTAACAGAAAACTGTGAGCCAGGTGCAACAGTTGTGTTAAAGAATCCTCCATTTTGTAAAAAGAAAGCATTCCCGCTTGTTCCTCCCATTGCATCTATTCTTTGCTGTGCGTTGTAGGTATTATCTACGCTAAACTTTGCTCCTGAAATGGCAACCCAGTTACCAGAGGAAGTTCTTATCCATTGATTTTTAAATTCTGCTTTTCTGCCCTGATATCCATTTTCGGGATTGAAATTTTCAACAAAACTATAGAAGCTTTTCAGATAAGTGCTGGTTTGGGGTCTCTTCCAGCTGGCGATCAGCTTCCATGTGGTGGTATCCGGAGATAAAAACCAGGCGGTGAAGTCTGTTTTTCCGGTGCCATCCGGTTCCCCTTTTAATAAGAATTTATAGGTTTGCCCGGCACTCCAGTTGTATTTATAATAGCTTTGTCCACCCGAGCCTTCATTGCCAAATTCTCCGATGGTTACTCCGGTACCCGCTCTGTTGAGGATAATTTTGTGGTCAGGAGGAATAGTATTTGGATCGTCAGTATCAAATGGGCTCCATACAGAGAATAAAATCCTTCTTTCTGTGGAAGAGTTCACCTGCATCCCAAAATAGCCTGCACTGAAGCCATTAGCCATAAAATAAGAACCGATTTTGTCTTCTCCTGCAGGAACTGTTACTTCGTTATAATAATAGCTGACATTATCGGTTGTTGGAACTACATAGTTCAGATGGCAGGAAGGTCCTCTGCGCGCCCAATAATAGTATGACGGATCATTGCTGTAAATAGTGGTTCCCGTAGAAGCCGCTCCACTGAAAGTGATATCTGTAACATCTGCAAAATATCCTCCGGTTTTTGAAACTCCCTGAAGGTCAACTTTCACATAACCTGGAGTAGAAACGGTAAAATCTCCAACAGTATACTCTTTATTCGAAGATCCTGTTAGAGTCATATTTTTTGATATATTTCCTACCGTTATTTTTACAACACTTGTTCCTGATGGGACAGAAGCTTTTAATCCAAGGTTTAATGTTCCTGTATTACTCACTCTGAAATAAGTACTGATAACAGTATTAGAGTTGGTCCAGTTTCCTAAGTTAGTGGAGGTAATCACCTCGCTGGCTCCCGAAGGTTTTACCGTTAAAAAAGAATTTCCTGCAACCGGAACGCTGAAGGATGAGGTATTTTTTAAAGCTGAGGTATTTTTTTGTGCTGCAATGGTGTTCTCTGTTGCCATAGGGGTTTCTGCGCATGATTGAAAAATAAGCAGAGTGGCAATACCCAGAAAAGTATTGGCTAATAATTTTACTCTCATAATTGTATTTGTAATTAGGTTTCACCTACTAAATTAAGCTTTACTCATTAAACAAGAAAGAAATAATTCCCATAATTTTGATTAATTTCTTATTTTTTTGAACAAATAGGAAGGGAGTTTATATTTTATAGGGCAGTAATAGGGCAGGCGTAAGAAAATAGGAACAGATAAAAAAACAAAAAAACCTCTAAAATGAATTAGAGGTTTTAAAGTGGTTTCTCCAGGAATCGAACCAGGGACACATGGATTTTCAATCCATTGCTCTACCAACTGAGCTAAGAAACCATTATATTTTTGTTTGACTTACTTCGTTGTTTTAAAGTGATGCAAAAGTAGTAAGTTTTAGTATACAAAGCAAGTATTCATCGTACTTTTTTTGAATAAAGTTAAAAACTTACTGATTATCAGCCGGATTATTTTCCTGCTCTTTTCTGATCTGTTCACTCATCTCTTCCAATACCGGTTTTATCGTGTTTTCCGGAAGATCACTGATTCTGATATACATCAATCCGTCAATCGCATCATTAAAGTTGGGATCAACATTGAAAGCAATTACTTTAGCATTTTGTTTGATGTATTTTTTGATCAGAACAGGAAGTCTCAATTCAGGCTCAAGGTCATCAATAATCTTGTCCAGCTTGTTAAGGTCAGATTCCATCTCTTCAAAGAAAATGTTTTTATCCCTGTCACGAAGCTTTACTTTGTATTCATTCCTTGGAGTGATGTACTGAGCCACCGCAGAATCAAAATAATTTGAACGCATAAATTCGATCATCAGTGATTTTGAAAATTCTGAGAATTTGTTGGAAATACTCACACCACCCATAAGGAATTTATGATCAGGATTTCTCAGGCATACATGTACAATTCCTCTCCATAAAAGGAAAAGCGGAAGTGGTTTCTGCTGATATTCCTGGCAGATATAGGCACGTCCCATTTCAATCACCTTTTTAAAGAAAGGATGAATGTCCTGCTCAAACTCAAATAAAGAGCTTGTATAAAAACCTTTGATACCGTATTTCTTCATTACCTCTCTACCCAGTGCCATTCTGTAAGCTCCAGCCAGTTTTTTCTCCCCATTATCCCAAAGGAAAAGATGGTGGTAATGTTTATCATATTCATCCAGGTCAAACGGAAGATTACTTCCTTCACCTACCGCACGGAAAGTAAGCTCTCTCTGACGTCCGATTTCCCTCATAATAGAAGGAATTTCCTCATAAGTCGTAAAATAGATCTCATAATTTCCGTTACTGAACAGCATTTTATCCGTTCCTCTCAATTTATCAACATCTTTAATGATGTCTTCCAGAGGTGTTTCATCAATGATATTCTGAACAATGTTTTCTTCCTTCAATAAAGGAAACTTCACCGATAAGTTCTGAAGATTGATGCTTTGAGCAAGGGATTTTCTCTTTTCATAGTAAGATTTCATCATATAAACCTTACGTTTCAGAAACTCTCCCAATTCCTCAATTGTTTCCATATCGTCCATCGCCTTTACAGTAATAGGACGCCCGATTCTGATTCTGATAGGTTTTTCCCTGTCATTCATCATTTCTGAAGGAAGCATCAAAGTCTGCAAATTCGGATGAAGTTTAGCCACCTGATAAAAAAGTCGGCTGTTCTTAGCATGGAAATACATAGGAACTACCGGCACTTTAGCCATTCTGATAAGCTTAAGTGCCGTTTTTTCCCATTCCTTATCTAAAATTTCTCCATAAGGATTGTTCTTGTTGGAAACTTCTCCTGCCGGAAAAATACCTACGCAGCCTCCGTTTTGTAAATGCTTGAGTGTTTCACGCATTCCTGAAGAACTGCTGTAAGCTTCTTTTCTGTTTTCAAAAGGATTTACAGCGATTACATACGGTTCCATAGGTTTGATCTTTTCCAAAAGGAAATTTCCCATTACCTTAAAATCCGGACGAACCTCTGATAAGACCTTGCACATTAAAATCCCGTCAATAGCACCCAGCGGGTGATTGGAAACCAGAATAAACGGTCCCGTTTTCGGAATCTTTGCCAGATCCTCTTCAAAAGCTACGTAGCTTAGGTTTCTTTCTCTCACAAATGAGTCGAAAAAGTCTTTGCCTTCCTTGTCTTTTAATTTATCGTATAATTTATTTACTTCGTTTATTTTAGCAATGCTCATCACAGCAGATGCTATTGGGTTCTTGAGAAACCCAATTTTATTTAAGCCGGAAGCTTGGATCAGATCGTTTTTCGAAATTAAACTCATGTGTGTTTAGTCGCAATTAATATTATTGTGTTACCATTTGAAGAGTGTTCTTGGAAATCTGTTCCAATAATACATTTTTTTCATGGTAAAATTTATCAATGTGATCTTTCTTCGCATTTCTTACTGTGAATAAAGATACATTTTTAATTGCTTCGGTTTTAAAAATTTTTTGAAGCTCTTCGTTGAGCTCATCAAGATGGTTAAATTTATCCTCAAGGCACAATGCCAGAGAGATCGCAGAATTCTGCATTAGGGAAACTTTGATCTTATATTTAGATAAAAATCCGAAAATCAGGCTCATATGATCTTCTGCAATAAAAGAGAAGTCTCTTGTAGAGATTTTCAAAAGATCCTGGTTTTCTTTTAGAATATAAGATTCTTCTTGTTGGTTTTTTTCGGAAGCACCTACTTTTGTTCCTTCTTTGGTAGGATCTACGAAAGATTTTACATAAAAAGGAATGTTCTTTTGCTGGAGTGGCTGTAATGTTTTTGGGTGAATAACACTTGCACCATAATAAGCCATCTCAATAGCTTCCTCATAAGAAATGTTGGAAAGAAGATTTACATCACTGAACTTTCTCGGATCTCCGGTCATTACTCCCGGTACATCTTTCCAGATAGTCATTGCTTCAGCATTTAAGCAGTAAGCAAAAATAGCAGCAGAGTAGTCAGAACCTTCTCTTCCTAACGTCACCGTAAAATTATTGTCGTCAGAACCGATAAATCCCTGAGTTACATAGCAGATTTCAGGATTGAGATTGGAAATAAATTCTTCCGTTCTTGTCCAGTCTACCGTACCTTCCCTGTATGAATTATCCGTTTTTACATAATCTCTGGCATCCAGCCATTGATTAGTAAACTGGATTTCATTCAGATATTCACTCACGATTTTAGTAGAAATCATTTCTCCGCAGCTTACCACCTGATCATACACAAAGTTGTAATTAGGAGATTTATTTCTTCGTAAAAAAGAATCAATATCATCAAAAAAGAGATTGATTTCAGCAAAAACCGCATGATTTTCAGGAAATAATCCTTCCGCAATCTCCATGTGTTTTCGTTTTATCTTTTCAATCTCAGTTTGATAGTTATCTTTTTTGAAATAAAGTTCTACAACTTTTTCCAACTCATTTGTCGTCTTGCCCATTGCTGAAATTACCAGCAAACATTTGGCAAATCCCTGGCTTTTTAGAACCATGGACACGTTTTTTACACTGTCAGCATCTTTTACCGATGCTCCACCAAACTTGAAAATTTTCATTAAATTGTTAAAAATAAAATTGTTAGATAAAAAATTACATGAGTTTTTTACGGACGTCAAAATTATAAATTTACAACGAGATATGAAATAGTCTGACGCGGAGATGGAATTAAGATTTCCTTAAAATCAACAAATAATGAAATAATTTTAATTTTTCACGAGTCTGATGTAACAAATTAGGAGTCCCAATTTTTAATAAAGACCAGGTATTATGTTACGTTTTTTTTGTATTTGATTGATATACAGTGAGTAATCTCTTTTTTAATTAAATTTTCTTAATGCGATAAATTTTCCGAAATTTGGGCAAAACGTAAAAAGAAAAATATGTCAAATCAACCATTACAGACTTTAGGAGAATTTCTTATAGATAAGCAGGACGATTTTCAGTATTCTACAGGTGAATTTTCTCGTCTTCTAAGTGCAATAAGATTGGCTTCGAAAGTGGTAAACAGAGAAGTAAATAAAGCCGGAATTGTAGATATTACAGGAGCTGCGGGAAACCAAAACGTTCAGGGAGAAGAGCAGCAAAAACTGGATGTAATCGCTAATGAAATTTTTATTACGGCTTTGTCTCAAAGAGAGGTTGTTTGTGGTATTGCTTCTGAGGAAAATGATGATTTTATTGATATCAAATGCGGTGAAAATGGTCATTTAAGTAAATATGTTGTACTGATCGATCCCTTAGACGGATCTTCCAATATTGATGTAAATGTTTCCGTAGGAACTATTTTCTCTATCTACAGAAGAGTTACAGAACCCGGAACTCCAGTACAGCTGGAAGACTTTTTACAGAAAGGAATCAATCAGATTGCAGCAGGATACGTTATTTACGGTTCTTCTACAATGATCGTTTATACAACAGGAAATGGGGTAAACGGATTTACATTAGATCCATCTTTAGGTACCTATTATCTTTCTCATCCCAATATGACTTTCCCAAAAACGGGTAAAATTTATTCCATCAACGAAGGAAACTATATTAAATTCCCTCAGGGAGTAAAAAATTACCTTAAATATTGCCAGATGGAAGAAGGTGACCGTCCTTATACTTCAAGATATATCGGTTCATTAGTTGCAGATTTCCATAGAAATATGCTGAAAGGAGGAATTTATATTTATCCTTCCTATTCGCAGGCTCCAAATGGTAAACTAAGATTATTATACGAATGTAATCCAATGGCTTTCCTTGCTGAACAAGCCGGAGCAAAAGCAACAGACGGATTCAGAAGAATTCTGGAAATAGAACCTACAGAACTTCACCAGAGAATTCCTTTCTTCTGCGGAAGTATTGAAATGGTGGAGAAAGCAGAAGAATTTATGCGTATCGACAGCGTAAAATAAATGGAAGCAACTTACTTACAATATTTATTACAATTTAAACGCCCGAGTGGAACATCTCGCGGCGTTTTGCTTGATAAAGAAACCTATATTCTTACAATTTCGGAAAACGAAAAAAAGGGAGTAGGGGAATGTGCTATTTTCAGAGGACTGAGTTTTGATGACCGACCTGATTATGAAGAAAAGCTGAAGTGGTTTTGTGAAAATATCAATCAGGATACGGCTTTTTTAAAAGAAGAACTGAAAGAGTTTCCTTCCATTTGGTTTGGTTATGAACAGGCAGTTCAGAATTTGAAATATGGAGACAGTCTTTATTTTCCAAGTGAGTTTACGGAAGGAAAATCTGCCATTACCATCAACGGTCTGATATGGATGGGAGATGCAGGGTATATGGAAGAACAGATTCAGGAGAAACTGGAAAAAGGATTTCATTGCATTAAATTAAAAATTGGTGTTGACTGGAAATCTGAACATGTTATTCTCCAGAAATTAAGAGAAAAGTTTTCCAAAGACCAGTTGGAACTTCGTGTAGATGCGAATGGAGGATTTAGTAAAGAAGAGGCGATTATTGTGTTGCAGCAGCTTGCCGATCTTCATATTCACTCTATTGAGCAACCTATAAAAGCAGGAAACTGGGATGATATGGCAGAATTATGCGCCAAAACACCTACGCCGATTGCATTGGATGAAGAGCTTATCGGAATTATTGATCCCGAAGAAAAGAAAAAGCTGTTAGAAAAAATACAACCACAGTATATTATTCTAAAGCCTGCTTTGGTAGGAGGTTTTTCCGGTTCAGATGAATGGATTTCCCTTGCCGAAAAACAGAATATCAGTTGGTGGATTACTTCAGCGTTGGAGAGTAATATAGGCTTGAATGCTATTGCCCAGTATACATTTAACAAAAAAAATCCAATGCCTCAAGGTTTAGGCACTGGAGCTTTATTTGTAAATAATTTTGAATCCGATCTTGAACTCAGAAATGAGTTGCTATGGTTCAAAATATAACTGTCAAAAGTTAATTAGCACAATGGTGGAGGTGAATCCGGACATGTAGTTTGCCCACAATAGTCAGGAGCCCATGATCTGCAGCACATAGCCACTGGATTCCAGCTGTTACATCCAAGAGGTGGTCTTCCTCCTTTGATTGTTTTTAATTCTCCTCTTTTGATTTTTTTTAGACTTTTCATGTTATTGATTTTATTTGATTGGTAAGTAAATGTCGATAACTTTTTTGAATTATACAACAAGTGGGGGAATTATTTAATAATATTTAACAATTCCTCTGTAATATTTAAATTGTATCGAATATGAGTTTAGTGGTCTCAGTTTTTTTACCTGACAATCCCTTCCTGTACAGAACGTTTGAATGTTTTTATTCCGGTCTGTAGGAAAGACCTGGCAGTTTTTGATCGGATATTTTGTGAATTTAGAGGTTGTTACACAATTAAATCACATCTTTTACGAAAATAGCTTTCTTTATATAATCTAATATATCAGAAAACCTTTTTTTAATCTGTCCCATAATTAAAAATTGTAATTCCCTAATCTTTGAATTAGCAATCATTGTGCCATACTGATGAATTTTAGTTAATTTTTAACTTATAATTCATTTTTCAGGGATTATTTTAATTATTTGTTAAGAAATAATTGTGAAAATGTTTTCACTATCTTTAGATCTGTTGGTGATAAGATTTCTGTCAATTCCGTATAAATTTTGAAAGATATCTTCCTGTACCTGCGAGCTTGAGAGGTATCCCCAATGATTTCCCACTTCATATTTAAAGCTGTCAAGCAAATCATCTTTTACGAATGTACAGTCGATAACAGATACAATATCTTTATAGTGAGCAATATCGCTTGGTCCGTTTTTACCAAGCCTTGGAGTCAGGATGTTTTTCGTAAACTGAGAAGCTCCCAGAATAATATCCTGTCGGTTCAAGTAAATGGAAATCCTGTTGGCCAATAATGGCAGCTTATTAAATGAGTCTTCTGAATCTTCGAATACTTTATAGCTTACATCAGCGTTCAACAGGAGAACCTGGTCAATAACACGCTGTATATTTTCTCTTTTAAGACTGTATAACATGCTTTGAAGCACTCTGTTTCCCAAAGAGTGAGCCATAAGATGGATTCTTTGATTGCAGGGAGCAAGATCCCGGTTGGAAAAGATATCTTTTAAGAATTGAGTATAAAAATAAAACAATCTCACCAGAGATGTTCCGGAATTGATGCTGGAGGCCTTATCATCAAAATAACTCAATGGGATTATACTGCCGGAAGCGGGCCAGCTCACAAATAAAATATGTTCTACAGGTGATGCCGGATTATCAATGAATATTTTCTTAAGATCAAGGATAGCCTTTAACTCATCATCAAAATCATACAAATAACCATGGATGAATATCAGTACATCACTCCTGTCTTTTGTGGAAGACATATTTTTGTACAGTTCGTAAAACATTCTTTGGGTTCCACCGAGATTATTGGCTGTAAGAGGGGAGTTTTTAATTCCTTTTTCACTCAATAAAACATCTAAAACTTCTTCATATCCTTGTTTTTCTGGTTCGGAAAGAAGTTTGTAATTTAAGATATTTCTGTTGGTGTAATCTTTTTTCTTTTTCGCCTGAGCGGTTGGTTCCTTATAATTATCAAAATCGCATTTAGCAATCCTGAAATTAGGAATTGAATATTCTTCATTGGAAAAAGAGTCTACTCTTTCGCCTTTATGTCTGATAATTTTCCGGTTGCTTAAGATATAAATTGCCATGACGGATAATTGGTTAAAATGGTACTAGCTTCCCGAAATTAGTGAAAAATATTGAATAACAATAGATAAGGCTTTTAAATTATCACTTTTACCAAAGCTTATTTTTCCGTAACTTTGTGAAACTTTTTTTGCTAAAAAATAAAAGCTACTTTAATGGAAGAAGAAAAAAAATCACTCAATTTTATTGAGCAAATTATAGAAGATGATCTGGCAAACGGACTGAAAAGAGATCAGATCCGTTTCCGTTTTCCGCCTGAACCCAATGGTTATCTGCATGTAGGGCATACAAAAGCCATCTGCATCAACTTTGGACTGGGCGAAAAATACAATGCTCCCGTAAACCTTCGTTTTGACGATACGAATCCTGAAAAAGAAGAACAGGAATTCGTAGATTCTATCATGAAAGATGTTGAATGGCTAGGTTTCAAATGGGATAAAGTTTTGTATGCATCCGATTACTTCCAGCAGCTTTACGATTGGGCAGTACAATTAATCAAAGAAGGAAAAGCTTATGTAGATGAGCAGCCTTCTGAAGTGATTACTGAGCAAAGAAAAAATCCTGCAGAACCGGGAATTGAATCTCCATACAGAAACCGTCCTGTTGAAGAATCTTTAGATTTATTCGAAAGAATGAAAAACGGGGAATTTGAAAGTGGTTCAATGTCTCTTCGTGCAAAAATTGATATGGTTTCGCCTAACATGAATATGCGTGACCCTGTTATGTACAGAATTTTGAATAAACCTCACCACAGAACAGGTACAGCGTGGAAAATTTATCCAATGTACGACTGGGCTCATGGTGAATCTGATTATATCGAACAAGTGTCGCATTCACTGTGTTCTCTGGAGTTTGAAAATCACAGACCTTTGTACAACTGGTATTTGGATCAGGTTTACGAAGAAGGAAGGGTTAAAAACAAGCAGAGAGAATTTGCAAGGATGAATGTTTCCTATATGATTACTTCTAAAAGAAAGCTTCAAAGATTAGTGGCTGAAGGAGTCGTAACCGGATGGGACGATCCTAGAATGCCTACCATTTCAGGGATGAGAAGAAAAGGATATACTCCAACTTCTATCAGAAACTTTATTGAGAAAGTAGGGGTAGCGAAAAGAGAAAACCTTATCGAAATTCAGTTGCTTGACTTCTGTGTACGTGAAGATCTGAATAAGGTTGCTAAGCGTGTAATGGCAGTGGTAGATCCTGTGAAATTAGTGATCGAAAACTACCCTGAAGACAAAGAAGAATGGTTAGAAACTGAAAATAATCCTGAGCAGGAAAATGCAGGAACAAGAGAAATACCATTCTCGAGAGAATTATATATTGAACGTGAAGACTTCAAAGAGGAAGCTAACAATAAATTCTTCAGACTTAAATTAGGGGGTGAAGTTCGTTTGAAATCTGCTTACATCATTAAAGCTGAAAGAGTAGAGAAGGATGAAAATGGTGAGATTACTACCATCTACGCTACGTATGATGAGAAGAGTAGATCAGGAAGCGGAACCGAGGAAAGTTTAAGAAAAGTAAAAGGAACTTTACACTGGGTATCTGCAAAACATGCTCTTCCTGTGGAAGTGAGAACATATAATCATTTGTTTACTGTGGAGCAGCCTGATGCTGAAAAGGATGTAGACTTCTTAAATTTCATCAACCCTGAATCTGTAGCAACGGTAAAAGGGTTCGCTGAGCCAAGCCTGAAAGATGTTGCTGTTGGAGAGCCATTACAGTTCCAAAGAATCGGGTATTTTACAAAAGATCAGGATTCTACAGACGATGTATTGGTATTTAACCGTACAGTAACGTTAAAAGATTCTTTTAAACCGGAATAATTTTCGGAAATATATATAATACATAAAGCAGGACTTCATTGGGAGTTCTGCTTTTTTGTTTTTGTTGGAAAACGCAAAGGCGCTAAGAATTTTATACATGGGTGAATATTTAAGGAGCAAAGAAACCGAAGATTTCCAGCAGGTGTAATACAATCTAATCAATCAATATTTTTAACTTTAGAAATCAACAGTGTTCAATTTTATCGGAGATAAAATCCTTGCGCCTTAAAACGTTTCGGAAAAATTATTTTGCGCCTTTGCGTTTTCCAACAAAAACAAAAAGCAGAACCTATAATAAGGCCTGCTTTCTTAATAGTTTAAAATCTGAAGTATAAGATTCTATTTCAGAAAATCTTTGTCGCGATATGAAGGATTAGGATATTTATAAAATCCTTCCCCGGTCAGTACTCCCAGTTTTCCTTTGTCAATATAATCTTTTTTTAATTTTTCTACGGCTTTGATCTTTAATGGATCCTGAGTTTCTTCAGCTTCCATTTTATTGATATTATAAGCCGTTGTAATTCCCACAACATCCAGAATACCGAATGGTCCTACAGGAGCTCCGGTGGCTACCATCCATGTTTTGTCGATTGTTTCAATATCTGATACTTCATCAATCCAGAGATTAACTGCGGCTCCAAGCAACGGAACCAATAATGAGTTGACAATATATCCAGGTTGCTCCTTCTGGATCGGTAAGGCGACCATTCCAATATCTTTGGCAAATTTGATTACAGAATCAAATACCTCCTGAGAAGTTCCCGGATGGCGCATAACCTCTCCGGTATTGTGTTTCCAGATTTCATTGGCAAAATGGAGCGCTACAAATTTCTCCGGTCTTCCTGTATCTTCAGCAAACTGGCTTGGAAGCAAAGTGGAAGAATTCGTTGCAAATACTGTTTTTTCAGGAGCTACCTGTGCGAGTTTGTGATAAAATTCTATTTTAATTGCGGGTTCTTCAGGAACTGCCTCTATCAGCAGATCGGCATCTTTTACTGCTTCGGCAAGATCAGATGAGTAGCTGATATTTTTAAAGGTTGCATCCAATTGTTTCTTTGTTGCTCTCAGATCTTGTTGGTAAGCTTCACTTAAAACGGTGAATTTACCCTTGGCTTTTTCCAATACTTCATCATTGATATCATATACGGTAACATTGAAACCATGATAGGCAGTCTGGAAGGCGATCTGATATCCTAATACACCACTTCCTGCTATTGTTATATTTTTAAAATCCATGAGATTTATTTTTAATTAAACATGTTTTTAAAGTAGATAATCTCCGTTTGAAAATAATGTTCTGTCTTTGCTCTCTTAAAATAAGGATATGTTTTTATAAACCTTTACTATACTACTTTAAAACTACTTTTTGTAAGCTGATATTTTTAGTCTTTTACTCCTTTTACCCAATCCTGGAATCTGGTTAAGAAAGATTCATGCTCTTCTTTTTCTTCCGGACGGTTGACTAAAATATGTTCAAAATAAGTTCCTTTTAATATTTTTCTTAAAATTCCTTCTCCTAAGAAAGGTTTGTAATCATTAAGAGCCTGGGTAGCTTTTAATAAATGTCGGATATCATACTGTAGCGGATTGATGTCCGGAACCTGTTTGTTGAGGTTAAGAAGATTGTAAACGGCAATTCTTGCTGTTCTCACAGAACTTTCCATGGTGAATACCACATCATTATTGGTCTCTACGAATTGTCCTACAAGACCTAAATTGGTACATCCTTCAGGAACAACTCTCGGACGGTCTCCCTGTGCTCTCGGCATAAACATAGAGGTGATGTAAGGCATAAATGAAGTACGAACAATCGTGTTTTCTATAACATTATCCAGTTGATCTGTCATTCCAAGGTGATGGCATAACTCGGCAAGTATCTCATTTCCGGTACATTGAGGCATTGGTTTTTTAATATAATTACCTTCTTTGTCCATCAGTAAAGCATATACCCAAACAACAAGGATATCATCCGGCTGGGTAGGGAAGTGCGGCTGTCTGTTGCAGGTAAAACTCATCACCCAGTTAGAGTCTGTAATGGTAATAATACCTCCGGTAGCAGTTCTTCCTGAATAAGGATCATTCACACACAATTCTTTTAATTTTTCTGTGAATGCAGAAGGTCGGCATGTTAAAGTTGCAGATTCCCAGGAAGATTTTTCAATATGGCTACAGAATTTTTCAGGTTTCCCGAATACTTCAGATTTTGCAGCCAGGTTTTTCCATAACTTCCATCCTGCACTTTGTCCGGCATTGCTGTTATCTATTGTCACTTCAGGAACGGTATTGTTGTCTCCGTAGAAAGTACTTTCAGTCATTGATCCGGTAGTTACAATAACGTAATCTTCTTTACCGACTGGAATTCTTACTTCCTCTCCGTTCTGTTCTGTAATAATACCTTCTACTGTTTTTCCTTCTGTATTGATATGAATGTCAAGATCTTTAACCAACGTATTAAACTGGATCTGTACCCCTTTTTCTACTAGGAAGTTTTTGAGTGGTGTTACATAGGTATCATATTGGTTGTATTTTGGGAAAACCAGACATGAAAAGTCTTTCATTCCGTCAATAGCATGAAGGAATCTGTGCATATATAATTTCAGCTCCAGTAAGCTGTGCCAGTTTTCGAAGGCAAACATAGAACGCCAGAAGAACCAGAAATTACTGTTGAGGAATGATTCAGAAAAATAATCTTCAATGGTAAGATCGTCCAGCTCTTCTTTTTTCTTTAATAAAAGTTTTACAATCGCCAGCTGATCTTTTTTCTCCAAACCGAATTTACTGAAATCTTTGATTTGTCCCTGATTATGGATCAGTCTTGCTTTAGAATAATTCGGGTCATTGTCATTGATAAGACGGTATTCATCCAATACGCTGTACGGTGCTGGTAGTTCCAAAGCGGGAATATCCTGGAACATATCCCATAAATTTTCATAGGTCATATCCATTTCTCGTCCTCCACGAATGATGTAGCCGTCTTTTGCGTTGCCGGCTCCATCCAGAGATCCGCCTTCAATATTCAGCTGATCGAGGAAAATAATGTTTTTGCCGGGAACACGGCCGTCACGAATGAAATAATAAGCGGCAGACATCCCTGCAATTCCGCTTCCTACAATATAGATTTTACTGTTTTCGTAAGACTGTAAAGGAATTCCTTTATTACGCTGATAGTTTCCGATCTGGTCGGAGAAAGGCATCGTTTTTTCAGGAGTGTTAATCTGAACTTCTTTACTTGAATCCGGTTCGTGGTTCACTTTTCCAAACTGCTCAGAGGCATTTAAAACTTTGTCGAATTTTGAATTGATCGTACTCATCTTTTATTGTTTTTAATTAACAGTATAAAGGTACTTTGATTCATAAAGCGACATATATCCTCAAGTTCAGAATTATTATCCCCAAATTCTCATGACTGAATATTTTCCTTCATTCTGTATTCTGAAGGGGAAAGAGCCGTATGTTTTTTGAAAAAACGACCGAATGCCGAAGCGGAATTGAACTGCAGTTCAAATGCAACTTCCGAAATCGTTATATCAGGATTTCCGAGCATGACAAAGGCTTCTTTCAATAGGGCTTCATCAATCACTTCATGAGGTGTTTTTCCACTTGCCTTTTTAATAATCTCTATGAGGTATTTATTGGAAACGTGCAGCTGATCTGCATAAAACTGAACCGTTCGTTCCCTGTTAATATTTTCTCTGATGAGTTGGCTGAATTTCAGATAAAGGTCTTTTTTTCCTTCTTCTTTTGCCGGATTTGCTGTGTTTTGATGTTCCATAATCTCAGCCGTTTCAAGCAGCAGAAGGAAAATAATAGTACGGATAATTTCCTCAGTAAACTTTCCTTCCTTCTTGGATTTTTTTTCAAGATCATCCAGAAGATTCTGCAGTAATGAAGAATTTTTCACTGTAGTTTTTACAATGCTGTAAGAACCTTTAGAGAAAAGATTCATCTTCTCAATGATAAAAGGATTGGAAATGTTTTTAATTAAAAAATTCTTGTCAAAGAACAACAGTTTCATCTTAAAATCATCGCTGGTCTTTCCAAACTTTACAATGGTGGAAGGAGCTGCCATCAAAAAACTGTGAACATCTACTTTATATTTCTGACGGTCTATCTCAATATTGATTTCTCCTGCGGTACAAATACAGAGAGCATAATAATCCATTCTGAAAGGCGCTTTGGGAAATTCAAAAATGGGTTTTCCGGAAGAAATATAATAGGATTGGCGGCAGTCAATACTGTAAAAAGATAGGGTATCATGTAAATTTTCGTAGGTTATCATTCTTACGTATTGGTTAAGTTTTTATTATGTTTTAGAGTCTTTTGTAGCTCAAAACGCCTGTTGTTACTGCAATTTACGATTTTTATAAAGGTCTTAGGGTTTTATATAGTTAAAAAAATGTTTTTTTAAGGATACAGATGATGGTCTGTTTTTATAGACTTTATTTATAAAAACAGGGTTTAAACAAGGGTTTTTGGGTTATTTTTATCTAATTTTGCACTTTCGAATTTCCCCTCCAAAATATTATTGTGAAACTAATTAACGTATATACGAGTTCTTTTAAAGGACTCTCGCAAGAGAGTTGGATGCTGGCGTTGGTAATGCTCATCAACAGGGCCGGTTCTATGGTGCTTCCATTTTTGGGAGTTTATATGACCAATCATTTACATTTCAGTATTGAAAATTCAGGAATTGTACTGAGCTTTTTCGGGATAGGTTCCGTTATCGGATCCTGGCTGGGAGGAATGATTACGGATAAAATAGGGGAATATAGGGTACAGAGTCTGAGTTTATTGCTCAGTGTTCCTTTATTTTGTTTAATTCCGCTTTTTACAACGGAAGCTGGCCTGGCAGGAATTATTTTAGCCCAAAGTATTGTAAGTGAAACTTTCCGTCCGGCAAACTCCGTGGCAATTACCAAATATGCAAAACCTGAAAATATTACCCGTGCGTTCTCACTAAACCGTATGGCTGTAAATCTTGGGTTTTCTATCGGCCCGGCGTTAGGTGGTATTTTGTCGGCTATTTCCTATGAATTTCTGTTTTTCAGTAATGCGCTGGCTGCTTTGCTGGCTGGATTGATGTATATCTGGTTCTTTAAAGATCGTACAAGATTAGCGAAACAAAAAGCGAAAAAGGTAAAGGAAGCCATTGTTATTAAAAAAGAAAGTTCTCCGTACCGCGATCGTAAATTTTTGATTTATTGCGCATTCTGTATGCTGTTTTCGATATGTTTCTTCCAGCTTTTCAGTACGCTGACGATATTTTATAAGGACACCGCACATCTGAGCCAGCAAAATATTGGATATATCCTTGGTTACAGTGGTTTTCTGATTGTTTTGTTGGAAATGGGACTGGTACAGGTAGCAGAGAAGTATTTCAGTTTAGCCTTTACCATGTTGATCGGAACTTTCCTATGTGGAGTTTCCTATGCCATGCTGGCATTTGATTACAGTATGATCGTCCTTGTTCTGTCTATGACACTTCTTTGTGTGGGAGAAATATGGACACTTCCTTTTATGTCAACCATTACCGCATTACGGTCAGGAGAGAATAATAAAGGAGCTTATATGGGATTGAATGGGATATCATTTTCCATTGCATTCATTATTACACCCTATATAGGAACACTAATCGCAGAAAAATTAGGGTTCAATATCCTATGGATCGGAACAGGAGTACTGGCTGTGGCTATTGCTGTTGGTTTTTACTTTATTGTTCCCTGGATGCTTAAGGATAGAAAAAAAGTTGAAGAAGATTTGATGTAAGATGAATGCTTTTGATTCATGGATTCAAAAATACAACTTCGGGCAATTTCGTAGAAATTGCCCGAAGTTGTATTATACTAATCGTTTACGATTAAGATCTGGAAAGAATCGTGTTGATGATCATGTTCGCATGAACCCTTGAGTTCTCAATGAACCAAAGATGGGTATCTTTTCCACCACATACTACTCCTGCAAGATAAAGATTGGAAACATTGGTTTCCATGGTTTCAAGATTATAAAACGGATTCAGACAGTCTCCATTAAGTTCAATACCTGAATTTCTCAGGAAATCAAAATCGGGAAGATAACCCGTCATAGCCAGTACAAAATCATTATCAATTTCATGAATTGCTCCTTTCTCGTCTTTAAAAATAACGGTATTACTTTTAATTTCGACCATTTCTGCATTAAAATGAGCTTTTATGTTTCCTTCTGCAATTCTGTTTTCAATATCCGGTTTAACCCAATATTTTACACTTTTGGAAATCTCAGAATGACGAACGATCATAGTGACTTCAGCTCCTTTTCTATAAGTTTCAAGCGCTGCATCTACAGCAGAATTGCTTGATCCTACCACCACTATTTTCTGTTTTGCATAAGGATAAGGCTCGGTGTAATAATGTTTAACCTTTGGAAGATTTTCGCCGGGAATATTCATAAGATTGGGAATATCATAGAATCCGGTGGCAATCACTACATTTTTAGCATGATAGGTTGCTTTTGTAGTTTCGATCTCAAATATTTCATTATTTTTTGAGACATTCAGAACTTTTTCATACAGATTAATGTTCAGCTTTTTCTGCCTTGCAATTCCCTGATAATATTCCAGAGCTTCCTGTCTTCCCGGTTTTGGAGCCGTAGAAATAAAGGGAACTTCATCAATTTCCAGTTTTTCTGCAGTAGAGAAAAAACGCATATATAAAGGATAATTGTACAGTGAGTTGACAATGGTTCCTTTTTCTATGATGACATGACTAAGGTTATTTTTTTGAGCTTCAAGAGCACAGTTTAAACCAATTGGTCCGGCCCCGATAATGAGAATATCCAACATTTCCATCTAACAAAGGTACGACTGAAATTATAAATTATCAATGATGAATGACGAATTCATGATTCTTTGTCTCATCTGCTGCTTGGCATCAGTTTTGGTGTTTTTTAGCAATTTCAAAATGTAAAATATGAAAAAAATATTAATGGCGGTGTTCGCCCTGAGTATGATAGTGGCCTGTAAGAAAGAAGTTGGGAAACCTGTTCCCAATGAGATAGATTCCATAGCACAGACCAAAACAGATAGTGCAGACATCATTAAGAATAATGCTAATAAAGAGGTGGTTTTAAAGCAGACCAATGATGAGGTTTTGAAAGCGCTGAAAGCTAAAGATTATACCACTTTTGCCTCCTTGATTCATCCCGAAAAAGGAATTCGTTTTTCAATGTATGCTTTTGTTGATATGAAAGGAGATAAACATTTTTCTAAAGCAGATTTTGAAAAATATCAACCTACCAAAACCTTGTTTACCTGGGGAGCACATGACGGTTCAGGGGATCCTTATAAAGCAACAATCAATGATTATCTTAGTAAATGGGTGTTTTCCAAAGATTTTACGACATCACAATATTCATTGAATAAATTTATCGGAGGAGGAAATTCCCTGAATAACTTACAAGAGATTTATCCTAAAGATGATTTCACGGAAAATTATATCAAAGGAACTGAAAAATATGGCGAAATGGATTGGAAAACAGTTCGTTTTGTATTTGAAGAATTTCAGGGTAAATACTATCTGATCGCTGTTGTAAATGATCAGTGGACGATTTAGAAGTTAGAAGTTAGAAGTTAGAAGTTAGAAGCCACAAATGGAATTTGTAGAGTAAGACCTCCAGCTTCCAGCTTCTAACTTCCTTGCTTTATTATAAGATTTCAGTCAGCTGACGGGTTAGATTTTTTCTTGAAAACTGTTCAATATGCTGAGTGTTTTCATGAAGACTTCCTTCTTTCCAAAGGTTGAATTTTTCAAGGATAAACTTCTTCACTGTTTCTGTATCCTGATAATTGAAATGCTTTCCTGACTGCGTTTCGTTCAGAATTTTTGCCACATCCGCCTGATCGGGTCCAAATGATAGGATCTGTTTTCCTGAAGCCAGATATTCAAATATTTTTCCGGGGATGATTCCCTTTGAGGTTTCATTCGGGAAATTGGTAATAAGAAGTAGACTTGAATTCTGCATTTCCTCTACCGCTTTACCATGAGAAAGATATCCAAGATTTAGAATATGATTTTTCAGACTTGAATTTTCAATAGCGTATAGGATTTTATCATCGATTCTTCCTGCAAATTTTAATTTAAAATCAGCTGCAAAATCAGTGTTTTCCTTGATCAGTTCATCGAGTGCCTTCCATAGGTTTTCAGGATTTCTAAGCTGCTCCAAAACTCCGATATAGCTTAAAGTGAATTGATCCTGATAATTCTGTCCTTTTACTTTTCCCTCTGAATCACTTTCATCAAATCCATTCGTAATACAAACAGCATTCGCACCCGCTTTCCTGAAGTTTTCTGCATCGGTATAGCTTGTTGCCAGTGTAATGTCTGCATTTTTAAATACAGCACTTTCCAGCCGATGGTGTTTTTTATCCGAACTTTTGGTTAATTTCAAATGCTTGTAATAGGAAATTTCTGTCCATGGATCACGGAAATCGGCAATCCATTTCAGATCCGGCATTTTATCTTTAAGTCCTAAACCAATCAGGTGGAGAGAGTGGGGCGGACCGGAAGTTACAATCGTATCTATTTGATGTTCTCGCAGGTATTTTTCCAAAAATGTTATCGAAGGCTTCACCCAAAAAACTCTGGCATCAGGGATGAAAAAATTACCTCTCACCCAGATGGAAAGTTTGGATTTCCAGCTTTGGTTTTTACCTACATCAAATTGTCCTGCCTTAAATTTTTTATTGCTTTTATTCAGCTTTTCTGCCAGTTGATAAGGTTCCCAGATTTTGGTTCTTACCATCTCAATATTTTCAGGAACATCTTTCATCAGGGTTTCATCCAATAAAGGATAACTCGGATTTTCCGGAGTGTAGATGACGGGTTTCCATCCGAAATCCGGCAGATATTTTGCAAACTTCAGCCATCTTTGAACACCAGGACCTCCCGCAGGAGGCCAGTAATAGGTGATAATCAATATTTTCTTCTGTTCCATTTTTTAAGCTCTATGTCATTCTGAACGACACTTTGATTATATAGGATTAAGCTTTTTGTTCAGCTACAATTTCTTTTTTCTTGTTTTTATTCATCCAGAAAATTCCAAATGCAGACAAAAGAATAAATAAACCGAATGACAGTAGAGAAAGCCATTTTCCTTTTTCAATCACTTCAGGTTCAAATACCATTCTGATATGGTGATTTCCTGCCGGAACATGTACTGCACGAAGCAAGTAATCTGCTTTGATATAAGGAACTTCTTTTTCGTCTACAAACATCTTCCATCCGTGAGGGTAATAAACTTCAGAGAATACTGCCAATTGAGGCGTTTTCGACTGAGATTTAAATTCAAGTTCATTAGGCTGGTATTTCGTAAGATTGATAAATGCTGCAGAATCCGCCTGAACGGGCTTGTTGTCAAAATATGCTTTATCAGATGACGCAATAACGGCTGTTTTCTTATTGTCAATCGTTCCGATAGATTTAATTTCCTGGTTAGGAGTCTCTACAAATTTTAAATCGCTTACAAACCATGCATTTCCGTTGGCTTTTGGATTAGGAACAACCTGTGGCTGCTCGGGGCCTCCGAAAACCATATATTTTGCATTCAGTAAATTTAATACGTTAGGTGTTTTTACACTGTCAATACTATTGATATATTCATTCAGTACATCATCATATCTTCTTAATTTTACAGCGTGATAACCTCCAATGGAAGCCTTGAAATAAGAAGTATTGGTTTCACTGGTTACTCCCAGTGTCTGGTTGTAAATTCTGTAGTGCGTTTTGTCCTTTTCAGCAATTGTTTCCAATGTTTTGTTGATGTTGACATTGGATAAAATAGATTCCAGATTCGGATTTCCCTGAACTTTTTCAGCCAACAGGTCTGAACTTTCTGTCTGGAAAGGGTTTTCAGCAAAGATTTTATCTACGTAGTTTTCGTCATTTAAATAACGTTTGTTTACCGTCCAAAGATCAAATAAACTTACAAGTCCAATGACTACCAGAGCAATATTCTGGTTAAGCTTTTTCTTTAAAGTTAAGAATAAAGCAGCAGCGGTAATCGCCACATAAATGAATGCTTTTATCGCATCTATTCTAAACAATTTATATCGCTCATCTACCAGATAATCGAGTAGGAAAGGAGGGAAATATGTTTTTTCATTTTCTGTAGCAAACCCTAGTAATGATTTTCCAAAGATTAAAAGAATCAATAAGAATCCCAGAGTTCCACCTCCTACATACATAAGTATTTTTTGTTTGTACTCTTCAGTCAGTTTTTCATCTGTGAAAAATCTGTATAATCCCAGGATGGCAATTAATGGGAATAATAATTCCACAACAACTAAAATGGATGAAGGTGCTCTGAATTTATTATAGAACGGTACATAATCGATAAAGAAATCAGATAACGGCATAAAGTTACTTCCCCAGGCTAGTAAGATCGTCAGGATGGAAGCTCCCAGAATCCAGTAACGGTATTTCTTCGAGGCAAAGAAGAAGCCTAACAATGCAAGGAAACATACAATAGCTCCCTGGTATGCAGGTCCGGAGGTTCCCGGCTGATCACCCCAATAAGTTACTCCGCTGAACCCTTTGGAAATTCTATCCATTTCAGATTGTGAGCCTACATTTTCCTGCACCAGTTCCTGAACCCTGTTCATGATTTCTTTTCCTTCAGGTTCCTGGCTTCCACCACCCATTAATCTTGGGATGAAAAGGTTTAAAGTTTCCAGTTGTCCGTAGCTCCACATCAGCATGCTCTCTTTATCCATTCCGGATTTTCCTGAAGTATGGCTGTCGTTTGTTAAAATCTGTTTTCCACGAACAGTTTCTTTTACATATTCTGAATTAGCCATGATTCTTTGTGAATTCATTCCAACCCCGATCATGCATGATGCAGCAATAATTCCTGATGAAATAAGGAAATGCTTCATCGGTGTTTTTTTCTGTATCGCTCTGATCAGCTCAGAAAGGAATAAAAATCCTAAAGCAAGGAACAGATAATAGGTCATCTGTGGGTGGTTTGCCGCAATTTGAAGCCCCATAAAAAGGGTGGTGACGATGAATCCCCAGATGTATTGTTTCCTGATATAAACCAGTAAAATTCCGGCTAACAGCGGGGCAAAGTATTCAATGGTATTTACCTTACCATTGTGTCCGGCTGCAATAATAATATAAAAATAGGTTGAAAGCCCGAAGAAAGTGGCTCCCAGAAGAGCATACTTCCAGTTTCTGACCACTACCATTCCCAAAAGGAAAAAACCTGCAAATAGCAGGAAGAGATAATTAACCGGCCTTGGCAGGAAATTCAGATTGCTGTCGATTTTCTTGATGATATCACCCTTAAACTGGCTTCCCATCTGATAAGTCGGCATTCCCCCAAACATGGAGTCACTCCAATAGGTTTCATTTCCGGTATTGGCTCTATAGTCAAGCAGTTCTTTTGCTCCTCCTCTGTATTGCACAATATCATGCTGGAAAAGTTGTTTTCCTGAAAATACAGGGGTAGAATATAAAAATGCTAAAACTATAAATACTACTACTGAAATTGCAATATAAATTAAGTTTTTATTTTTTGCCATGCTGGTTATTATCTTTTATTTCTTGGAATGTTTACCTTTTGTCATTACTCTCTTTCACCTCTTCATAGTCTACAGTTTCTGCATCCCAGTTAAGGTTCTGTTTGTTATTCTTATTCGAGTCGTGTATGTCCTGCTGTTTATTATTCTGATTGTTATTGTTAAAACGATAGCTGTAAAAGGTCTTAAAGAAAATTCTTTTCAGAATGTTCCAGACAAAGAAAATAATAATAGCAGTGAGTACTAACTCAAGAATGTACTTCATAATTTTTTGTTTAAAGTTCAGGGTTTAAAGAGTAATCTTTAAACCCTGAATATTTATTCAAGTTATTTAGCAGAGGGGTTTACCATTACTGAAGAGTTGGAAACACTCTTCATAGACTGAGATTGTTTTCCATCGGAAATGGTTTCTATCTGAGTAGTCTTTACGTTGATATTCTGGTTGGTAATCCATCCTGTGTTTTCGTCAAACTTAATGGTTCCGCTCTGAACCAGTTCACTACTCAGGCTATGGGTAATAGGTCCTTGAGCTTTCTTCTCCGTTTTCTTAGGGATACCTCCTGTTACTGCAATTTCAGCAGCTCCGTTTCCTAAGCTTTTTACTACATAATTTGAAGTTACTTTTACACTTCCGCTTGGGTCTGCATTTTCAGAAGTTGACCACTTTTCTCCAATTTTCACTCCTTTTTTAGGAATAATCATCAGGTTTTTATGGAACTGATCTTTCAGTACTTTTTCATTGAATGATTGTTTAAGGCTTGCTACTACGCTAGCTTTTTCATTAGCATCTTTGATCAGTGTACCTACAGCATTTCCTACTTTTGTGTAAACAGCATCAAATCCTGTAATAGAAATTACATTCCCTTTTGTATCCATTTTCATCTGAAGCTTGTTTCCGGTAAGTGCTTTGTTGACATTCCAGATCATTTTAAGATCATCTTCTTTAGGAAGAGGAAGTTTGGTATCTACCACCACCGTTTTTCCCTGGGCAGACTGAGAACTTCTCTTAGCTACAAGATTAAGGGTCATTTCATATACATTTCCTTTAATATCATCCACTACAAAATTCATTTCGTCTGTAGATTCACTGGTTGCAGTGATTGATTTTCCCTGAGGATCTGTCATTGTTTTTACATCTCTCTGATACGTGGTAAGAGGATATGTTTTCCCTTTTTCAAGCTTGAAAGTCTGTGTAATAACTCCGGCAGAATCTTTGATTGCTGGGTTTTCTGTAACTTTTGCCACTGAATCGGCAGGAACTTCTACAGTTACTGTTTTTCCGGTTTTAGGGTCTACTTTCGTTATTTTTGCTGTCTCTTTTTTACAAGATACAAGAGCTATTGATGATATAAGCGCAAGCGCTGCAATGTTCTTCATTTGATTTTTTAACTTTATTTTTTACTACTATTTCTTAATAAATGATCTGCAATGTCATGCAGCTTCCCCTGAGATTCCGCATCCGATTCATTGGACAATATTACTATACCATATTTTTTGACGGATAAATCTGAAGTACGCTTGAAAAACCAAATGTACCTCCGGTATGATACACCGCTTGGGTGCCGTCTTCATAGGCGTGCAATCTCCAGTATAGCCCAATCGCATCTCCTTCACTTTTCACAAGAGGAGTATGAGATATCTTTACATACTTGTTGTTTTCATCCAGATGATAACGCATATATTTCACCAGATCCTCCGTGGTGGATATAATTCCGCCTGCAGGAGCAAAGATGGTACTGAAATTTCTGGGCATTACTTTTCCTTTTTCGCTATAACAAGTCAATAGCTGTGCAGAATTCGTACCAATAATGGTCTGATTCATTTTCAGTGGCGTTGTAATATACTTTGCAAGCAGGTCTCCATAGCTTTTATGATAGATTTTTTCAAGGATATCTCCTGAAATCTGTGTTCCTACATTGGAATATTTATAGTCTGTTCCCGGTACAAAATCCACTTTAGCCTGATGAAGATCCTCATAAAACTTCTTCTTTGAATAGTTTTTATAAAAATCCGACAGGGCCATCGCTACAGAATCCATCGGTTTTTTAAAGGTCTGAGACTGATCCGGCAGAAACTGTGGCAATCCTGATGAATGATTGGTAAGATTCCCAATCGTTATCGGGTGTCCTTCAAATTCAAGATTGGCATAATTCCCATCTAAATACTTACGGATATCATCATTCATTTTGATTTTACCATCTGCTAAAGCATGAGCCAGAAGTGTTCCGGTAAAAGTCTTGGTAATGGACGCAATTTCGTATAAACTTTTAGAGGTTGGAAGCTCTGCTTTTCCTATTTCTGTAGTTCCATAATTATAAAAATAACTTTTACCATCTTTAAAAACACCTATTGAAAGCCCTACCCTTGCAGGATCCTGCATATAAGCGAGCGCTTCTTTCTGAACCATTTTATCAAGCTCAGTGGTAAGGTGATTGTCTGTTGCTATTTTTTTTGCCTGCGCACTAAAAATAAGTGGGACAAAAAATAAGGGTAAAAGTGATTGTATTTTCATGGTTTATGGGTTGGGTATCACAGTCATTTTCTGTCTTACCGCCTCATACAAAATCGCTCCACATGCTACAGAAACATTCAGAGATTGAGTTTTTCCTTCAATAGGAAGTTTTATTTTTTCATCAGCATGATGCAATACTTCTTTAGAAATTCCGGTTTCTTCATTTCCCATCACAATAGCACATGGCTCTGTAAGGTTGACATCATAAATTAATTTCTGAGCTTTTTCACTGGCAGCATATACAGAAATTCCGCTTTGCTGAAGGAAATCCACAGCATGAGCAAGATTGTTTTCTTTACATATTTTAATATTGTAAATAGCACCTGCAGAGGTTTTTATAGCATCAGAATTAATAGGAGCAGCACCCTTTTCCGGAATGATTATAGCATCAACACCTACACATTCTGCTGTTCTGCAGATCGCTCCAAAATTTCTTACATCGGTAAGTCTGTCCAGAATCAGAAGAAAAGGAGTTTTTCCCTGTTCAAATAATTGTGGAACAATATCCTCCACTTTATGAAACGGTACATCCGAAATAAAGGCAACCACACCCTGGTGGTTTTTTCTTGTAAAGCGGTTCAGTTTTTCAACCGGCACATAATTGGGACGGATTTTATTTTTCGCTAAAATGGCTTTTAATTCAGCATAAATAGGACCTTGAAGTGCATTTTGCACAAAGACCTTGTCAATCGTTTTTCCCGCTTCAATTGCTTCAATCACGGGACGCAGCCCGAAAATAAAATCGTCTTTCATTGAGTTGTTAAAATTTTATGTTTAAGGTTCAATGTTCAATGTTTAAAATTCAAAGTTTAATGTTTAAAGTTTTGAAATTCAATTTTTGTACTTTGTTCCCTTTAAATCTGTTGTATTTAAATATTTTATAAAGGAGCTGATCTTTTTACTTAACGTTTCTGTCTGCTCCATTAATGTTTCAAATTTTTCCTGAGAAATAAAACTTCTGTCGAAAACCCGATACAATTGTGATCTGGTTTCTCCACAGGAAGCTTTCGCAATAGAAAGAAACTGTATAAATTCTCTATTGCCGTTTCTTTCAAATCCTTCAGCAATATTATCCATTACTGATCCTGAAAATCCATCGATTTGATTACAAAGTTTAAAATTATTTTTAAGGTTGGTAGATTCAATAATATCATAAATCTCATGACAAAGTTGTCGGGATAGCTTCCAGATCTCTAAATCCTCAAATTTATTAACTGTTCCTATAACCTTAAACTTTAAATCTTAAACTTTGAACTAATATTTCTCTCCTAAAATTGCTCTTTTCTGAGCCATCACGTATCCATAGTGAAGGCTTTCATGCATATTGTTGAAGATGATGGCATCCTGGATGCTTTTCAGATCCATCCCGAAACTTGTTGTGTAGGGCGTATAATCTGAGAAGAAATCACTGTCATAATCCTTCATTAAAATCTTTGAAGTTTCTGTAAGTAAAAACTCTAAATCTTCTACTTCTGATTTCTGAACATTTAAGTTGGGTAAAGTTCCTTTTTTATAGGTTTCAATCCAATATTTGTCAATACGGAAAGGATTTCCGCTCAGGTAATAGTGCAGCAGCTGCTGTGTGGCAACGGTATGTGCAATATTCCAGTAAATATTGTTGTTGAAACCATCCGGAATCAGAATTAAATCTTCATGAGATGTATTCTGAAGGATATCTAAAAGGTTCTTTCTTACCTGTCTGTGTGCTTGAAAATGATAATTCATTTTGCAAAATTTTTAATCACCAAAAATAGTTTAATAAACTGGAAATGACAATTTTTTTGGGTAGAGGATTAAAGTTAAAGTTTTTTAACTATTGGGAAAACGGATGGATTAAGATTATTTTTTAAACTGTTTTTAGTGATATAAGGATGTTTTTACGCTTATATTGAAAAGGTAACACATATAAAAACCCTCCCCAAAAAAGATTTGAAGAGGGTTTTATTATTGTGTTCAAAAGATCTACAGTTTATTATTTTTTGATGATTTTGTGTTTAAAGGTGGTTCCGTCTTTTAAAACAATACTTAAAAAATAAATTCCTGTGCTGTATGAGGAAAGATCTATCCTGTTCTCTTTGTATGTTTCTGCAAGTTTTCTTCCTTCTGCGTTGAAAATACTGATAGAATTAACTTCTACTTTTGATTTTATATTCACAAAATCAGAAGTAGGGTTGGGGTAAATATTCACATCAACCGTTCTGATATCTTTTACATTCAACGTTATATTGCTTTTTCCCTGCATATAAACTGATAACATGACATATCCCTGCTGTTGGTTGAAAACTGCCGTTGGAATTGTGTGTTTCAAAGTATGATTGCCTGCAGTTAAGTTGGGTAATGTAAATTCTCTGATGGGAACAGCATTTCCGGGACACCAGTTATTCCATGAGGTCCAGTCTGCGAAAGTTTTAGGTGTGGCTCCATAGATTCCGTTTCCTTGAGTATTGTATACACGGTACGGTTCACATGAAATACCTCCGGGAGTATAGGTGAGTACCTGTACGTCATCTATGTAGGTGTAGTTTTGTCTTCTGATATATTCTTCACCACCACTGTTCGCGCCATGAGGAGTAGAAATTACAAAGAAACGGGCATCGGTAACAGGGTTTGGTAGATTAAAAGTAACAATTCTAACAGTTTCTCCGGTAACATCAGTATTGTTATAGTTATTAAGGGTGCTATAACTTAATATGGGTACGATAGTGTTGCTATCGGTAGGAGTGGCTCCTGTATCCGTTGAGAAAAAGGTAAGAGTTCCCGAAAAAACATCAATTCTGCCTGAACAGCCTGAAACCTGGGTTTGAGCTGCATAGGGAACTCCAAAAACATCAAGTTCCATATACAGATCATAAGCATTTCGTAATGCTGTATCATGAAATATACTGTATAAATTGCTGACATCATAAGTGTAAGGAACTTCTGAAGGAGTTCTGTTTTTATTCATGAAAGGAGTAATATATCTGCCCACTTCAATTCTTTTGACATTAGGGTCATTGATGGTGTAGGTAGATTGGTTTTTAGGAACCATTGCTAAAAAGACTTCCCCAAGACGGTCATAATTATCACACAATGCTGCGATGGTTACCCGCATAGCGATCTTAGCCTTGAAAGCGTCTAACTCTGCATCAGTAAGTTTTCTCGTATATCTGGCATTATTCAGTCTGGTTAAACCTGCAGGTACAGGGTTGGATACCGTGGCAGCATAGCCATCATAGTATACTGCATCTGAAATTATATTGGTCATGGTCGTTTGGGCGAAAACGAGATGGGCAATGAAAAAACTGAAAAAGAATAGCTTTTTATACATATTATTGATGTTTAGTGTAAATGTATGAAATATGTATTAAAAATGGCTTTAATTTATTTTATTTTTATGGTATTGAGTGTTTTTATTGTTAAATGTTTGTTGTTTTTAATTTTGAATGTATTTTTTGTTTAAATAATTTCTTGGTGTTTAAATATATAATGAAATATGTTTTTTTTTGCTATTATGAAAGTATTTATTATTAAATTAGCATGGTATTATAAATAAATGTTATTAATAATGAAAAGAATTTTACTTTTGGCTTTATTTTTTGTAGTGACGGCGGTGAGCGCCCAGATCAATATCAATATTGGAAGTTCAAATGTAGGTGTCGCTCCTATAAGCAGTTTTTTTTCCTATTCCTATGTACAGCAAATCTATCCTAAACAGGAAGTAAATGCCAATGCAGCAGGAAATATCACAGGACTCACATTTTACGTGGATTCTTCATCAACGATTACTGAATCTTCTAACTGGACAGTATATCTCGGTCATACCTCGAAAACGGCTTTTGCCTCCGGTACAGACTGGATTCCTGCCGCACAACTTACGCAGGTATTCGCAGGAACTGTTACCAAAAACAATAATAAGGTTGAAATTATTTTTACAGCACCATTTGCTTATAATAATGTAGATAATCTGGTTATTGCCGCAAAAGAGAATTCTCCGAATATGGATATCAATACTTTTGATGAAGCTTTTCATGTCTATCCTCATATTCCCTATTCAACCCTGTATTATAAAGGTGACCGCGGAGTCGTAGATATTGCATCTCCTCCAGGAGGAATCAGAGCGGATTATAAATCGGCAGTTACCATTTCAGGTCTTACACCAAGCGCCGGGCCGGCATGTCCTTTTGTTGTTTATCCGGTAAATAATACTCAGAATATTTCTTTAACTCCCAATTTCAGCTGGCTTCCGGCTTCAGGGGCTACATCCTACAAAGTTTCGTTGGGAACAAGTTCAGGAAGTGCTGATATTATTAATCAGCAAACAGTTTCAGGAAATAGCTTTACCCCTTCCACAGTGCTTACAGCCGGAACCACTTATTATTTAAAAGTGACATCCGTTTCAGGAAGTACTGGATCTTCCGGGTGTTCAGAAATTGTTTTTAAAACTGTTCCTCCAATACCTGCAAATGATACGTGTACTGGAGCATTGCAGGCATCAGTATTTCCTTACACCTATACTCAGGATGATGCTGTATCTACAACAAATAATACAGGAAATATAAGCGTATGTACAAGTAATGGAGATACAGGAATGAATGATGGTACCTGGTTCAAATTCACAGGAGATGGCAGTCAGTTTACCATTAAAGTGACCATGCCTTCTGGCAGCAGCTATGATCCGCAGATAGGCGTTTATAGTGGCAGCTGCAGTAATCTGTCATGTACCGGAACTGTAGATGATGGTGGTGGAGGTACTGCGGAAACGCTTACTATTACCACGGTATCAGGAACAGAATATTTTATAAATGTCGGAGCGTATGAAGATACTACTGATGCTCCCGAAAATATATTTACCATTACAATAACCAAGCTTTAAAATTAGATAATATAGTTTCAGATTAAATATTAAGAAGATAAATTAAAATGTTGCAAAAGTGATTTTGTGACATTTTTTATGAATTATAATAAAATAAAGATATACCTTGATATAATTTGAATTCTGAATTTGTTTATACCTAAGAAATTCAGCGTTATAGCTTTAAATATCTCGTCAACACCGGATTTTTAACAAACTTTAACTCAAAAATGGCATTTATTATGTTGATTAATGCAAGTATTTATCAGAAATTTACCACTTATTTTAAATGAAGCTATGTCAGAGATATATCAAGCTGAAGATATCCGCCAATTGACGGAAAAAGTAAAGGAAAAAAACTACTTATTTTCTCTTCTGAGACAGGAAATCAACAAGGTTATTATTGGACAGGAATACATGATAGACCGTCTTTTGATAGGACTTTTGGGAAACGGTCACGTTCTTTTGGAAGGGGTGCCCGGGCTGGCTAAAACCTTAGCGATAAAAACACTTGCAGATGCTGTGCATGGAGAGTTTTCAAGGATTCAGTTTACACCGGATTTACTTCCTGCAGACGTAGTGGGAACTATGATCTATAATATCAAAGACAACGACTTTTCTATAAAAAAAGGACCTGTATTTGCCAACTTTGTATTGGCGGATGAGATCAACCGTGCGCCGGCAAAAGTGCAGTCAGCTCTTCTGGAAGTAATGCAGGAAAAACAGGTGACGATTGGTGATGAAACCATGAAGCTTCCAAAACCATTCCTGGTATTGGCAACACAAAACCCGATTGATCAGGAAGGAACTTATCTGTTGCCTGAAGCACAGAGCGATCGTTTTATGCTGAAGTGTACCATAGACTATCCTTCTTTTGAAGACGAAAGACAGGTGATGAGAATGGTTTCAACGTCACATCAGCCAACGGTGAATCCAGTGATTTCCCTTCAGGACATTGTAGACGCTAAAGAATTGATCAACCAGATTTATCTGGATGAAAAAATTGAAAAATATATCCTGGATATGGTGTTTGCAACCCGTTATCCGGAAAACTACGGTCTCTCTGAACTTAAAAATTATATTAGTTTCGGAGCTTCCCCAAGAGCATCCATTAACCTTGCTATTGCTTCAAGAGCATATGCGTTCTTAAAAGGAAGAGCATTTGTCATTCCGGAAGATGTAAAAGCACTGGCAAAAGATGTATTAAGACACAGAATGGGCTTAACATTTGAAGCAGAAGCAGAAGAGATTTCAACAGAAGAAATTATCAATAGAATTTTAGCAAAAATACAGGCGCCATAATGAGTGATGTGATCATAAGAAAAGCAGTTGTGGAGGATTGTGCTTCCATGCTGAACCTAATTAAAGAACTGGCAGAATATGAAAAAGCGTTGCATGAAGTAACAGTGACGCTGGATGAATTTATTCAGGATGGTTTTGGTTCTTCTCCTGTTTGGGGAGCTTTTGTTGCGGAATATAATGCTGAGATTGTTGGAATATCGTTGTATTACGACAGATATTCGACATGGAAAGGAAGAAGGCTGTATCTTGAAGATCTTGTAGTAACGGAAAGGTTGAGAGGAAAGCAGATCGGAAAGAAATTATTTGATGCCACATTGGAGCATGGAAAATCAAATAACTATAGTGGAATGGTATTTCAGGTATTGAACTGGAATGAGCCAGCCATCAATTTTTATAAAAAATACAATACAAAGTTTGATAATGAGTGGTCGAATGTTTCTATTGAGTTAAAAGATTAACCCCAAAACCATATTTCACATTCAACATTAAACTTTGAATTTTAAACCTTGAACTCGTTTATGCAGATAAAAGATATTGTAAAAAAAGTAAAGCAGATTGAAATCCGTACCAGAAAAAAGACGGAAGCTACTTTAATGGGGCAATATCACAGTGCCTTCAAAGGGCAGGGAATGACTTTTTCGGAAGTACGCCCCTATCAGTTTGGAGATGAGATCAGAAGAATAGACTGGAATAAAACAGCCCGCTTCCGTGAGCCGTTTGTAAAAGTAATGGAAGAAGAAAGAGAATTGACGATGATGATTCTCGTTGATATTTCCGCTTCCATGGATTATGGTACGAAGGTCCAGTTGAAAAGAGAATATGTAGCCGAAATTGCAGCAAGTTTAGGATTTTCGGCAGCCGGAAATAATGATAAGGTAGGATTGATCCTGTTTGCAGATAAAGTATACAAGGTAATCCCTCCTCAAAAAGGAAGAAAACACATTCTATCCATTATCAGTAATATTCTGACTGCAGACTATATTCCTGCAGAGTCTAAAATAGATAAGGCTATGGAATATATGATGGGTATTTTTAAAAGAAAATCGCTGGTTTTTCTGTTCTCAGATTTTGAAGATGAATATGATTCTAAAATGTTGAGAGTAGCTTCAAAGAAACATCAACTGCTGGGAATGAGGATTTATGATGAAAAGGATAATGAAATTCCTGACGTAGGATATGCCCGTCTGCTTGATGTGGAAACCGGAAAAGAAATATGGGCCAATACTTCCAGCGCAAGGTGGCGGTATACCTTTGCGGAAGCGCAAAAACAAAAGTTGAGAACGCTGGAAGAAGACTTTACCAACAGCTCTGCCAGTTTTATGAATATTAATACCGGCTCAGATTATTCAAAATTATTGTATAATTACTTTCAGAAAAAATAACACCGGGCTTTGCTCGTACTAAAAAACATGAGGCGTTTTGCCTTTATTATTTTAACATTGAGAAAAATACTTTTAATATTATCTTTTCTGATCTGTGCAAATGCTTTTTCACAGATATTATCCTCTAACGTAGAAAAGAAAACCCTTGCTCTGGGAGAAACCAATCATATTACCATAAAGATTGATAATCTTAATGAACAGCAGGTAACTTCGGCACCCAAAAATGAGCTTCTCCCGTTTCATTTTGAAGAAACTAAAGACAGTATAGGGCAGAATGCCAATACCTATGAGAGAAAGATAGAATTTGCAGTTTTTGAGGAAGGAAAATTTACCATTCCGGAACTGGAATTCAAAGTGGGAGATAAAATCCTTAAAACAATTCCTTACGAAATAGATGTCATTAATACAGCTCAAAAAGCAGATCAGATTAATGATATCATGAATAATAAGCAGGTGAAACTTGAAGCGAAAGATTATTGGGAACTTTATAAGTTTTATATCCTTGCAGCATTGGCCGGTATTGCACTGGTTATTGCCATTATTATGTTCGTAAAATGGGGTAGAAAATCAAAAAATTCTCCAGTAGTAGCGACCAATCAGACGTTGAAAGAACTGGACTCTCTTAAAAAGAAAAAATATATTGAAGGAGGAAATTTCCGCTCGTTTTATGTGGAACTGATTGATATTTCCAGAACCTTCATTACGAAACAATACCACCTTCCGGCAGATGTACTTCTTACTGATGATCTTATAGATGTTATGAAAAAAAATAATACCATCTCGCAGGATAACGAAAAAATAGTAGAGGATGTATTCCTTAGAGGTGATCTGGTAAAATTTGCCAAAACATTCCCTGATCAGGAAACAATGGAAAGAGATTTTGCCAATATCAGGGATTTTGTGAAAAGATCATCCAAAGATTTAGAATTCGAAAATTTAAGAAAGGATGTTTAATTTTGAGTTTTACAGTCCGTGGTTCTTATTGCTTTTTCTATTGTTTATCCCACTTTTCATTAAAGATGCAGGGAGAGGCAAAAGAAAAGGTATAAAAGTTCCTACCATAAAAAATATGGATCATAGCGGAGGGATTCAGGGCGTACTTTTTTTACTTAAAATTTCAAAGTATATCATTCTTTCGGCTTTGATCATTGCTATGGCCAGACCGAGAACATTCACGGTTTCACAGGACAGAGATGATACAAAGGGAGTGGATATAATGTTATCTATTGATGTTTCTTTAAGTATGCTCGCCAAGGATCTTAGTCCGGACAGAATTACAGCGTTGAAAGATATTGCTGTAAAATTTGTCCAGAAACGTCCTAATGACAGGATAGGTGTAGTAGCATATGCTGCAGAAGCCTTTACTAAAGTTCCGGTTACTTCAGACCATCAGGTTGTTATAGATGAAATTAAAAACCTTAATTCTGCAGGTCTTGAACCGGGAACAGCAATCGGGGAAGGACTTTCCGTTGCAGTGAATCATTTGATTAAAAGTAAAGCCAAAAGTAAAGTGGTGATCCTGATGACAGATGGAGTGAGCAATATTCAGAATGCGATTCCTCCACAGTTAGCCGCAGAATTGGCAAAAAATAATAATATAAAGGTATATTCAATCGGAATAGGAACCAATGGTTATGCTCTGATGCCAACATCACAGGACATCTTTGGAGACCTTATCTTTACTGAAACAGAGGTTGCTATCGATGAAAATACCTTAAGAGAAATTGCACAGACTACAGGAGGAAAGTATTTCAGAGCTACCTCAAACAGCAGTCTTGAAGAAGTATATGATGAGATTAATCAACTGGAAAAGTCTGATGTGAAAGTTTCCAAGCTGTACAATTATGAAGAATATTTTAAGATATTCCTGTGGATTGCTTTAGGAATGTTGTTGTTGGACGCACTGTTGAGATGGGTGTTTTATAAAATTTTAAGCTGATGAGTTGGTCTTTAGGAAATTATTGGTATTTATTTTTACTGTTGCTTCTGCCGCTGTTAGCTTCTTTTTTGATCCGTTTTTTAAAATGGAGAAGCCAGAAAAGAGAAATTTTTGCTGCCAGCCAGTTTCACGAAAACTTATTTGAAAAAAGATCAGGATTTACAAAGTTTTTCCCTGCACTATATTTATTGGGAACCTTATTTCTGATATTCTCTATCATCGACCTGCTGAACGGTTCAGAAGAGGTGAAGAGCACCCAGAAACTGAATAATGTGATCTTTATGCTGGATGTATCCAATTCTATGAATGCCGAAGATATCGATCCAAGCCGTCTTACAGAAGCGAAGAATCTGATGCTGGCCACCATGAAGAAAATGAATAATGACAAGGTTGGGATTGTTATTTTTGCCGGAAATGCAATGTCTATCATGCCTCTGACAACGGATTATAATTCTGCAGAAACCTATATCAGCGGTATTGAAACAAGCTCTATGCAAATTCAGGGAACGGATTTTCTGAAAGCAATGCAGGCTGCTGCTGAAAAATTTAAAAATGTAAGCAAAGGATCCAGAAAAGTGATTCTTCTGAGTGACGGTGAAGATAATGAAGGAAATGATAATGCTGCCATCAGATTAGCTAATAAAGAAGGAATAAGCATTACTTCTGTAGGAGTGGGTACGGATGAAGGCGCTCCGGTTCCGGAGTATGTTTTTGGACAGCTTATGGGCTACAAGACTGATGTAAACGGAGGAACAGTGATCTCAAAGAGACAGACGGAAGCTTTAAAGAAAATGGCCGGATCTACGGACGGAACTTATATTGATGGCAATAATATCAATGAAGCTCCGGACAGAATTGTAGATGCTGTCAATAAAAAGTCTGCAGGGGCTGAAACCTTGGTGAAATCACAGAATGCCAATCATTATTATCAATATTTCCTTGCGGTATCTATTCTGTTTTTCTTTTTAATTTATATTTTTAATCCTAAAAAAGATTTTAATGTGTAGATTTCCCTTATTTATAGAAGAAATTCTACAAGTACTTTAACCGAATTTTAACAAATAAAACTCTGTTTCTTAACATATAAAGGAATAATTTTGCAAGTGATGAATACTAAAATCATATTTTTATCGTTTATTGTTGCCATCTCGTTCTCAGGCTTCCTGTTTGGGCAGGAAAGCTATAAGAATTTAGTGTATGAAGGCAATCAGAAATTTGACGGTAAAGATTATGACGGAGCCTCCTCAAAATACATGGAAGCGATGAAATCCAATGATAAAGATTTTACTGCTCACTATAATATGGGGAATGCATTGTATAAAAGTAAAAAATACGAAGATGCAAAGGCCGAATTTGAAAAAGCGGAAAAACTTTCACAAACACTTCCTGATAAGGCTGCAGCCCTTCATAATTTAGGGAATGCTTATATGCAGATGAACCAGCCGGAAAAAGCTGCTGATTATTATAAAAAAGCCCTGAAACAGGATCCTTACAGTGAGGTAACCAGAAAGAACTATGAGATTGCCAAACTGAAAGAGAAAGAAAAACAACAGCAAAAAAAAGAACAAAATAATTCAGGAAAAGGCGGCGGCGGAGATGATCAGAACAAAGGTGATGATCAGAAAGGCGACAAAGACAAAAAACAGGATCAGGGTAACGGCCCACAAAACGAAGGTAAAAGTGACCAGGGTGACAATCCTAAGCAGAATCAAAATAATGAAGGCAGAATGCCAAAGAATCTTGAAAATGCGATCTTAGATAAAATCAACGAAAAAGAAAAAGAAACCGCCAGAAGAATTTTAAACAAAAATTCTTATTCGATGCCTGAAAGCAACGAGAAAGATTGGTGATGCAGCAAAAATTGATTTACATATTGCTTACTCTAGCATCCGTAATTACTTACGGACAGGTAAATCTTTCTATGGATGCAGATAAATCTGAATATGCAGGTAAGGATATTATCAATCTGACCATTGTTCTTGAACTTAACGGAAGTGATCTCGTACAGCAGACAGGTTTTCAGCTTCCGGATCTTTCAAAATTTAATATTATAGGAAGCGGATCCGTTACCAATACTGTTATTGATCCGGCTACCAATACTTTAATTACCCAAAAAGTTTCCAGAATTGCCCTTGAGCCTAAGAAAAAAGGGAAAATAAAAATCGGATCTGTTCTGGTTACCGTAAACAACAGAATCTACAAAACAGAACCTTTTGATGTCAGCATCCGCGATATTGTTGACAAAAGATCACTGGCTGCCAATACCTCCAATGATGTTTTTCTGAACATGGAGATTGAGGACAGGGATGTGTATCAGGATCAGCCCACAGTAGCTGTTCTGAGAGTGTATTCTAGAAATATGGATAACCTGAGAAAGGTGAAAAATATCCATCTTCCGCAACAGGATAATATCAATGTGCATCCTATCAATTTTGATAAGTCTGAGATTGATCCGTCCGGATATGCAAACATGCCTTCACAGGTACTGGCCATGTTTATGGTATTTCCGAATGAAGCAGGCTATGTGGAAGTTCCCGGAGTATCGGCTTCTGTAAGTACTTATTCCAATAAAACTAAAATTGTTTCCAATAAAGTAAAAATTAATGTAAGAAAGCTTCCTGAGGGAGCTCCTGAATGCTTTAAAAACGCTGTTGGAAACTTTAATGTCAACGTATATAACGCTTCCAAAGAAAAACCGGAAGCTAAAAAGCCTCTGAATGTGGTAGTAAAAGTTTCAGGAGAAGGTAACTTGTCTGATATGGAACTTCCTAAAATTGCCGCCTCTCCGGATTATGAAATTTTTGCTCCGAAGATTACCTCTAACGTTGCTCCGGGAACTGCAGGAATGAAAGGCGAAATTCTGGCTAATTATGTGATTATCCCTAAAAAATCAGGTGCTATTTCCATTAAAACAGAACAATTCGCTTTCTTTGATCCTGCCAGTAAAGAATATGTAGATCTTGGACAGAAGACCTTGGATCTGAATGCCTTCTCTCACGATCAGATTATGGAGGCCCGTTCTACTGTAGAAAAGGTAAATGAATACACCAATAACCTTCTGGAGACCGTAAATACTCCGGTGTTAAAAACAACTTCATTTAAAGTAAAAGAAAAAAGTAAATTCCACTGGAATATTCTTCTCATCAATATTGCTATTCTGATAAGCTTATTTGTGGCGTATATGCTATTTAAAAATTGGCAAAAAAAACGTACATTAGTTAGGGAAACTGTACCGTCAAAACCTTTAGGTTCAGTGGCTGAAACAGAAAAAGAGATCAGAGAATTGATGAAAACGGATGTGAATGATTATTTCGGATATCTGGAAAACCTTAAAGATAATGGTGAGTATGAAAAGTTCTTTGTAACGCTGGAAGAATTGGATGAAGAAGTAAGAAGTCAGTATTTCCAAGGCTCTGCTTCCGAGTTTAAGACTTTTCTTGAAAAGCACAAAGGCGCTTCAGTAGCAGAAGAATACAGCAAACTGCAGCAAAAGGTTCAGATCGAAAAATACCATCCTGTGAAATCTGCTGAAGCTCTTGAAGAACTTTTGAAAACAATTGTTAATTTATATTCACAAATTAGCAAATAATCAGTTTATTTTCATATTTTTGCGAAATTATTAATTACAAAGAGATGGAAATTTTTGATGGTTTCTCTTTTAAAGAGATCGTTACCAGCTTTATGGTTCTTTTTGCCGTTATCGATATCATCGGCTCAGTTCCTATTATAGTAAGCCTTCAGCAGAAGTTTGGACAGATTGAAGCCGGAAAGGCAGCCGTTACTGCGGGAGCTATTATGATTGTTTTCCTGTTCGTAGGAAATAAGATCCTTAAACTTATTGGTGTTGATGTAAATTCCTTCGCCATTGCCGGAGCTTTTGTGATTTTTGTCATAGCCCTGGAAATGATTTTGGGAATTGAAATCAATAAAACCACCGAGGCAAAGGCTGCATCTATTGTACCCATCGCATTTCCGCTGGTTGCCGGAGCTGGAACCTTAACAACTGCCCTGTCTCTTAGAGCTGAATTTCATGATATTAATATTATTTGCGGAATTATTCTTAATACAATTTTCGTATATTTGGTGCTGAAATCAGCGAAATGGCTGGAGAAGAAAATTGGGGATGCTACTTTGATGATCCTTCAGAAAGTTTTCGGAATTATCCTTTTGGCAATTTCAATTAAATTATTCACCGCAAATTTTGCTCAACTGGTGCAGAATTATATTAATTTTTAAGAGTCATGAAGAAGTTTTATAAAGTATTTTTAGTACTGTTTATTGTATTCATCACCATCAATCTTTATGCTATCAACTGGCAGGCAACTGATATTCTAGGAGATGAAGATAACATTAGGTTCGCATTCTCAGCCGGAGCTGCAGCAATAGGCCTTATCCTGCTTTTTGTTATGGATACTTGGAGCAGAATCGGTGTAAAGAAATAAATTGAATATTTCATTATAGATATAGCCTCTTTCTTTTTGAAGGAGGTTTTTGTTTTTTGTTAGGTAAGAGGTGTTAGGTAAGAGGTGTTAGGTAGCAGGGAATAGGAATTAGGGAATAGATTTGCTATCAATATCCATATTTGTTTTTCTTATTCAATAGGAGCGGGCTTTAGCCCGTTCAAAAAAAGATAAGAGATCAATTGGTTTTAGCCAAAACTTATGAATACAACGCAAAGCTCACAAAGGTTTTATTCATAGCTTTAAAATCGTTCGCAAAGGCGTTGCACTAAGCAAAGAAAATATATACAACTATCTGTGCAAGTCTAACAGTATCAATCCATATATTACATAAATAATTGATCTGATTAATTCAGTAGGAGCGGGCTTTAGCCCGTTTAAATAGAGGATAAAATTCAATAGGCTTTAGCCAAAACCTACATTATTGAGCAAAGCTTGCAGAAAGATGATAAATGGCTTTAAAACCGGTTCGTAAAGGCGTTGCACTCAGCAAAGAAAATAGATACAACTATTTGCAAGTCTAACAGTGTCAATCCATATATTCCATATATTACATAAATAATTGATCTGATTAATTCTGTAGGAACGGGCTTTAGCCCGTTTAAATAGAGTATAAAATTCAATAGACTTTAGCCAAAACCTACATTATTGAGCAAAGCTTGCAGAAAGATGATAAATGGCTTTAAAACCGGTTCGCAAAGGTGTTGCACTCAGCAAAGAAAATAGATACAACTATCTGTGCAAATCTGACAGTATCAATCCACATATTACATAAATAATTGATCTGATTAATTCAGTAGGAACGGGCTTTAGCCCGTTTAAATAGAGTATAAAATTCAATAGGCTTTAGCCAAAACCTACATTATTGTGCAAAGCTTGCAGAAAGATGATAAATGGCTTTAAAACCGATTTGCAAAGGCGTTGCCACTGAGCAAAGAAAAATGAGCGTAAACACTTCTAAAAATCTGTGAAATGTGTTGGGAAATTCTCACATATAAAAAAAATATCTTTTAAGAAATAACCAGGTTTTTCAATATGGCTTCAGACTTCAGTTCTGTTTCTCTCCATTCCTTTTCCGGGTCACTTTGAGCTGTTATTCCTCCTCCTACAAAAACATGTACAGCATCTTTATAAAGTCTGGCACAGCGCAGATTGACAAAGTATAAAATACTATCTTCTGTTTCAACTTTTATATAACCGGCATAGAATTCGCGGGGAAATTTTTCGTATTTACGGATATTTTCGTTACAAAAATCTTTTGGAATCCCACAGACAGCGGGAGTAGGGTGCAGATCCTGAATAATGCTGTCCAGATCTTCAGGTTTTATGCTGGTTTTAAAATCGGTTCGTAAATGTTTGATATTACCGGAAATATGGTCATAGGTTTCCGATTGTTGTACCGTGTCTGAATAGTTTTTAAGGATATCCTGAATGTAAGTCGTAACCGGCTTCTGTTCTTCAATTTCTTTTTCAGACCATTCCTCAGATACAGGAAGAGTTCCGGCAAGAGCCATGGTTTCAAACTCGTGAGTCCTTTTATTAAACTTTCCTAATACTTCAGAGAAAGCACCCATCCAGGCATTTTGTCCGTCATTAAACAAGTACCTGAATGCATTGGGATAGGATTCACATAGATTTTTAAAGCTCTCTTTATAATTGATGAGTGTAAAGTCTATAAAGATCTTTCTTCTGGAGTAAACAAGCTTTGGCAGATTATGATCTTTAATCACCTCAATCACTTCCTGTAGTGTTTTGCAGTATTCTTCTTTAGTTTCGGCAGGAGAATTTGTAGGATCATTGGTTAGGTCTTCATTTGTAATTGAAGTATGGGAAAATTCTACAGAATTAATTTCAAAAATATCTCCGCTGAAGCTAATTTGATCTAAGCCATTATAGGAAAAAAAGCTGACTGCATTCTTTGAGTTTTTTTCATCAGCAGACAGAAGTCTTTCATCGAAAGGAAGTTTGAAATAAATCATGAGTTAAGAAGGATTTTGAAAATCATCAGCGGGAAATAATATAGGAAATTCCCAGGTTGATTTTCCTTTCTGCAAAGGTATTATTAGTCTTAAAGATGTCAAAATAAAAAGAGCTTAAATTTATTTTAAGCTCTTTATTTTTTATATGTTGTTACAACTTATCTGTGAATAATATTATTTGTCATGGTTGTATGGTTGATCAAAACACCCTTTTCATCACGGATTTCAATTTCAGAAACATGCATTGTTTTGCCTTTTCTGATAAAACGTGCTGTAGCCGTTACAATACCCTCTTTTTTGCTTCTTAAATGGTTAGAATTGATATTGGTTCCCACTCCGTAATATTTTTCGCCATCGATAAAAATATTAGACAGGCTTGAACCCAAAGTCTCAGCTAAAACACAGCTCGCTCCTCCATGCATGATTCCAAACGGCTGGTGGGTTCTTGGAAGAACAGGCATTGTTGCGGTAAGGGTTTCATTTTCGAGATCAATATCGATGAATTTTATTTCAAGTGTCTTGGCAAGAGTTACATCTCCCCAGTTATTGATGAATGCTAATATTTCTTCTTTTGTCTGACCTTTCATTTTTATAATTGATAATTAATTTTGCCTCTTGCCTCTAGCTCTGTTCGGTTCCCATAATATTGGGATTCCAGTTTTCCGGAACTTTAGGAACGATATCATTTTTCACGTAATAGTCCTGAATTTCCTGCATAATTTCTGAAAAAGGTACTGATGCTATCCTTTCGTAAGGAATGGTGTAGCCCAGGTAAACAATGTTTCTTTTAAAATCACCTGCTGCCAGCACAATAGGAACTTTTGCAGCCAAAGCCATATGATAGAATCCTTTTCTCCATTTCGGAACCCAGCTTCTGGTTCCTTCCGGAGTAATAACAAGGCTGAAATCTTCTTTGGAAAACTGGTTGGCTACGAAGTTTACAAGATCGTTTTTCTGGCTTCTGTCTATACCAATACCTCCAAGTCCTTTTACGATACTTCCATACCAGGCTTTGGTGTGTGCATCTTTAATGATAATTTTCAGAGGTTTTTCCAAAGACCAATAGGCGAAATTTCCTAAAATGTATTCCATATTATGAGTATGCGGTGCTACCACAAGGATACACCTGTTGAGATTGTTGACATCGCCCTGTAGAACGACTTTCCAACCTAATACTTTTAACATTGCTTTGCCTAACAGCTTTTTCATAGATTTCTTGAATTAAAAACAAAAAAGTATAACCAAACTTTGGTTATACTTTACAAATATATTGAAATATTATTGCTCTTAAAACAAACCGCTAATTAAATCTACGATTTTCATTACGAATTCCATTGCAAATTGTATCATGGTGAAGCTGTGTTTTTGGTTGATTGGTTATTAAATTTTAGCTTTACGAAATTAAACCTTTTTTTTCACATAAGAAACTAAATAGCGTTTTATTTTCACTTTTCTGAGAGAAGAAGGGTGTGAATTTCAAACGGTTGCCATCCACTCACACCTTCTACCACTCTCTGAAGTTAATTATTTAGTTTGTATGGAAATTTCGTTTTTTCCGTCTTTGATTTTGATGTCCATATCTTTATTTGATTTTTTGATATTGGATACTGCAGAATCAATAACTTTCTTTGCCTGGTTGTTCGGAACTTTTTTTCCATTTACGATGATACTGTCCTTATCATCAGAGTTGTACTCAATACTGGAACCGTTTACCGTGATTTTATTTTTTTCAATTCTTACATTGTTGTTGTCTTCATCCTGGTCCTGATCTTCATCATTGATACCGTCTCCGTCTAAATCTCCATACATGTTGATATGGTCTTTTTTCATGGATATAACCACTGTTTTTTGCGGAACTACAAGTTCATAATCCAGTCTGTAATCTCTGAATCTGTGCTCATAAGGATACTTTATATAGTTTGGAAGAAGAACTTTATTGTTTACCACTTCTACAGGAACAGTAAGCTGGATTGGGAAATTATAGCCTTTTCCTTCTTTTTTAATGATCAGATATGGTGTTTTGATATCTGGTTTTCTTGTTACATCTACAGACACATAGTCTTCTTCGTAAACAGATCTTTTATCAGAATAAATATCATTGTTATAGGCTTTAAAGTTCTGAGGAATGTTGATTTGTTTTACATCTACATACACTGTATCTGAAGTAGTGTTGATGGCTACGTTTTCTACATCTTCCTTGTTTCCTTTGTAAATCATGTCTTTTTTAGCCATGCTGATTCCGAAATAAGTTCCAAGTCCGATCAAAAGAAGGAATAAACCACCTACAACCCATCCGATATTTCTCAGTTTTGTTTTCGGAGAGAAGATCTTGATGCTTAATAAGCTGAAAAGGATTGCCGGAATTAAGCTTCCGATCACCATCATCGCAGCCAGTACTTTATCAAGTCCCTGGTCATCCATGTAGAATCTGATTTCATTAGCTCCGGGGAAATCTGTATCCATTCCGAAAAGTCCGAATAATACAAATACTCCAATAATACTTCCTACAGCCATTAATACAAAGAATCCTCCTACGATATACTTGAATACATTCCAGATTCCGCTGCTTGCATTGTTGATATAAGGTTTGTTTTCTGTATAGATTTCTCCGACCCTCTGAGTAGATTCATTGGCAAATTGTACCAATTTATTAGACTCATTCTTAAGATTGTCGAAGTTCATAGGCTTTCCCTGCATTTTCAGGAAATCTGCTGCGGTTTCAGCTTTTGGAAGTACGATCCAAAGGATTACATATAAAAGACCTATTAATGAAGAGGAAATTGCTGCGGTAAAAATTCCTAATACGAAGATTCCCAGCCAGATTGCTCTCATGGTAGTAATATCCATTCCTACATATTGAGCTAAACCTGCACAAACCCCTGCTACTTTTTGTTTTTCCGGATCACGGAACAGTTGTTTTTTATCTGTATAACCGGTTCCTGAATTATTTTTTCTGGTAGATGTTTTTTCAGAAAAATAAGCCTCTTCCTGTTCTTCGATTTTTTCAGGGCTTCCGATTTGTGCGATTACCTTTTCTACATCGGTATCGTTAATCACTTCACGTTTTCCTAAAGAATCTTTGAAAATCTCCACCATTCTTATTTCTATGTCATGCATTACCTCATCTGCTTCTGAAGCTTCAAGTGAGCTTCTCAGTGCATTCAGGTAATCGCTGAGCTTTATATATGCGTGTTCTTCTATGGTAAAAGAAAAACCTGCGAGTCCTATTGAGAGTGTCTTGTTCATAGCTTTGTTTTTTAATTTTGTTGGGTGATTTGGTTTACTGAGGCTGTCAGCTCATTCCATGTATTTTGAAGTTCATCCAGGAAAAGTTTTCCTTTTTCTGTGATCTGATAATATTTTCTGGGTGGTCCTCCTGTAGATTCTTCCCATCTGTAAGAGAGAAACTCTCCGTTTTTAAGTCTTGTAAGAAGAGGGTAGAGGGTTCCTTCCACTACATCCAGTTTTCCTTTTTTCAGTTCGTCAATAAGATCGGAAACATACATTTCGCGGTTATTGATGAGACTTAGAATACAGAATTCCAGAATTCCTTTTCGCATTTGCGCTTTGGTATTTTCGGTATTCATCTTTGATAAGTTTTGTTAATTAGTTATATAATTTTCGAAGTTCGGAACCTAGCTAGTTGTACCTATTTCGATTTTACATTACAAAGATATGTAAATAAAATGGTATTATGCAATACAAAGTAGTGTAATTTTTAAAATAAATCATTTAAAGTATTGAAAATCAATATAATAATTTTTGTCGTCAATTTTGAGTAAAACGAATTTTACAAGAAAATGTCTGAAAATATTTAAATTTTTAAATAGAATTTTGAAAATTGGAGAGAAAAAATGATCTTTTATCACTTATCACTTATCACTTATCACTTATCATTTATCACTCATTACTCATATCATAGCCCCGATAGCAGTGGTTACCCCGCAGCAGCAAAGGCATCGTAGAGAAGCGAGGAGTATGAACGGATAGCGGGAAACAGCTTCTCAGAAATAAATAAACTTCTATTTCAAAGGATTTAGTTGTTTCAAACTCGGGGAGATAATGACTTCTGAATTTTGAGATCGGCCTTAAGATTCGTATTTTTGTTAGGAAAAAAACACCTAAATCATTTACTATTACCATGAATTTATTCAATAAGTATAAGCATTTACCGACTTTTGTTTTACTAGGACCTGCCTGTTTTGGACAGTATCAGTTTGAAGTTAAAAATGCATCGAAGAGTTATGATGCCATCATCCAGGTGGAGAATTGCTATGATGGACAATGCAGCGGAAAAGGAACTGTAGAATTGTACAATCATAAAAATACAAAGGTACAGACTTTTATATCTGATCATCTTGTGCTGAATCTGAATCAGGGCGAAAAGCTAATACCGGGAAAAATGCTTCCGTTAAAGAATGAACAAAGCCCTGTGATCATTGATGATTTTAATTTTGATGGAACAGAGGATATAGCAGTAAGGAATGGGAATATGGGAAATTACAGTTCTGCCTCTTATGATGTATACGTATTCAACAGTACAAGAATGGCTTTTGTGAAGAGTAAGGAGCTTACGGAGCTTGCTTCCAATTCCTTTGATATTTTCGAGGTTGATGCTAAACGTAAACGCCTTATTACTTTTGGGAAATCAGGATGCTGTGATCTTTTTACGACAGAATATGCTGTAATTCCGAATAAGGGACTTGATAAGGTCTTTGAAAAAGAGGAAGATATGACCGTTGAAGGGCGCGTGAAAGTAACCACTAAAGAAAAGCTTAATAATAAATGGATTACCAAAATAAAGGTATATCCTTCAGATCAATATAACAGAAATAAGAAGTAAGATGAAAATTCAGAAAGAGATAGATTTTATCCTGGCTGTAGATGCGCTTAAAAATGTACAGCGAAGAAATTATAATGCAGACGATTCCCGAAGAGAGAATACGGCGGAACATTCCTGGCAGATTATTATTCTGGCTCAGATCCTTTATCCGTATGCTAAAAACCGTGCGGATATTGATCTATTGAGAGTGATAAGAATGCTTTCCATTCATGATCTGGTGGAGATAGAAGCCGGAGATACTTTTATTTTTGATGAAAAAGCAATGGTAGGTAAGTTTGAAAGAGAGAAAGCATCTGCTCAAAAGATCTTTGGAATTCTGGATGAACCTTTGCGTTCAGAATTCTTTAATCTATGGCTGGAATTTGAAGATGAGAAAACACCTGATGCTATTTTTGCCTGTGGAATCGACAGAATCATGCCGTTTATTTTAAATTCCCATACCACAGGAAAAAGCTGGACGGAAGCCGGAGTTACCGAAAAACAAATCCGGAATATGCTTGAAAATGCCATCAGTAGAGCATCGGATGAAATGGGAGAGGCTTTTGAACTTTTACTGAACAGAAGTCTGGAAACAGAAAAAGTGTTGAAATAACCTTAATGAAAATAAAAAGAATCGGGCGGCCTCTGGCCGCCCGATTCTTTATTTATAGTATCTGGATTGGTTTCTTGAATTCGTCAATCGCTACAAAAGTAAAATCACCTACGATGGCTTTCTCTCTTTCATACGAATACATCTGCTCTGTGTAAATTTCAACGTTCACTTTCATACTGGTTTTCCCCACGTATGAAACTTTCCCGATCAGTTCAACAATCGTTCCGGCAGGAATCGGTTTTTTGAAATCTATTTTGTCGCTGCTTACCGTTACCACTCTTTTTCTGGCAAAACGGGTAGCGGTAATAAAAGCTACTTCGTCCATCAGCTGCATAGCCGTACCACCAAAAAGGGTATCATAATGATTGGTTGTGTTTGGGAAAACCGCTTTAAAAATTCTGGTTTCGGAGGCTTCAATTCTTTCTTCTGTAGTCATATTTCATTATTAATTAAAGCGAAATGAAATAATATCAAACAACAGAATAATAACAGGAAATTCGGAAATTCCTGAAACAATTCATCAGATCAATACAACTTCAAATCGCGAAAGTTACTTGTTTAAGAAAAAGGCAGGTCTCCTGACTTGTAACATCTTTTATCTCCTTCCCATGCCTCGCACAGTGGATCTTTGATAAAGATTTCAGTTACTTACAGTTGCGCGACAGTCCGTGATTTTCACACGGTTCCCTTTTAATCTGCAGTGATGCAGAACCAATTTCTATGATGAATAAGCGTAAAACTTTTTCGGGTGCAAAAATAATGAATTTATTCCGGATTATGATAAATAATCTGGCTGATTACTCTTCCTTTTTTGATTGTCCAAAGAGTTGTATATCTGTTTTCTCCTGAACCATTGATCATATAAAGGAAAATATTATCGTTGTCAAGGGAAGTTACTCCAATGTTCTCAAAATCCATGGTAGGCTGGAACATATTTTTGATGGCTTCTCTTACAAAAACAGAACCTCTTCCGGGCTGTTGTACTCTGATGGATTTGATTTCAGTCATTCCTTCAGGAAGATCATTTCCTATTCCCCATGGTTTTACTTTATCAATGGTAAGAATTTTTCCTTCAGCATCTTTTTCCTTTTTACGGTATCCTGCATTGGAAGGATAGACATCAATCACTACTTTGCTTCTTTGGGCGGTAGGGATTTTAGGATCGGAATTGTCTGTGAAAATAATTGATCTTCCGTTTTTAGATTTAGAAGGAGTATAGGCGGGAAGCTGATCTACATAGGCAATACGTCCTTTATTTACCATTCCTTCTTTATCAAGAGTTTCATAACGTACAAAAGGCTTGTCATCATCCTGTTTCTCCGGATATTTGATCCAGATCCACTCTGTTTCTCCCGGAGCCGGTTTTACATAAACAAAAACATCTCCTTTACGCATACGGATCTTGTCTACAATTTTTCGGTAGTCGTCTTTATGTACACGTACGTTGGCATATCCTTCTTCAGCTTTTACAACTCCAAAAGGAACTTTTGTCTGCCCTTTTACAAAAGCTATAGATAAAATACTGAATGCGGATAAATAGAATGCTTTATTTATAAAAGTCATCATGAAATTTTTTTTGATCCCCAAATATATAAATTAAATACTTTTCGGGAGATAATTATACCGCTGCAGTTCTTTAAAATCTTGTATTTGTTTTAGATGGCCGTCAGAAAGCAGATATATATGGTCTGAAATATCCAGAACATCCTGGTAATTGTGATCAGAAATAATAAAACCTTTATACTTTGACTGCTGAAGAATGATTTTCTTTAATTCTTCACAAACTTTTGGAGAAAGGCTGTGGAATGGTTCGTCCAGTAAAACAAAATCTGTTTCAGAGTAAATGATCATCAGGGTTTCAATAGTTCTCTGTTCGCCTTTAGAAAGATTTTTAATTTTTTCATGAAGAAAGGGCTGTATGAGTTCCAAGGCAAACAGCAAATTGGTGTTTTCTTTATTACAGAAGAAAGGAATCAGCTTTTTAACGGTTTCATATTTAGGTAAGAAAAGGTCCTGGGGTAAATATGAGATTTTGTTTTTTCTGTCTGATATACTTTTCAAAATCTTGTTGCCACATTTTATAAACTGGGTATCACCGCTGATAACCCCGAAAATAATTTTTAATAAAGTTGATTTTCCACTTCCATTTCTGCCCAGCAGCCCTGTAATCTGTCCGGTTTCGCATCCTATATAAACATCCTGCAAAATTTTCCTTTCATTGAAGGACTTTGTCAGACTATCAACATGCAGTTTGCTCATAAAAACAATGTTATAATTTTTACAATAATCCCCGATAATATCGTTCCTGCCCAAAGAGAAATCCTTGAAAACCCTACATTGGCATAAAAGTAATATTCGTTTTTAAACCTTAATTCATAAATGAAATAGTGAAGAACGGGAAGGATTAAAAGGAAATTCAGTCCAAAATTTTTAATACTGAATGATGATAAAAAAGAAATCAATAAAGAAAATCCCAAAGTTGGAAACATTATTTTTTTATAAAAAATCCAGAGAATAGAAAAACTTTTGATCATGGTAAAAATAAAAATGGAATATCTATAAAGTATATTTTTTACAAGATTAATTTCAAAAGTATTAAAAAAAGCATAATAATATAGGGTTGTTTGGGAGATATTCCAAAAAATCTCTTATTTTTCAAGGGAATTTTAAAACTAATAAACATGACAAAAAAACTACTGTATGTATTCTCTTTTATTTTGGGAGTTTCCAGCTTTCAGGCAAACAACAAAGTAGAAGAAGAATCCCAACCCTTATTTTACTGTGATACCAATGCTCCTACTGGCGTGCAGGTGTCTACAACTCTTACCTCAGGAACTGTTACCTGGACTGCTGATCCCAATACTCCGAATAATTTTATCAGATATAGAATACCTGGATCCACTATCTGGATGGTGGCTACCCCTGTAGCTGGGCAAAATTCTTATACTATTACTAATCTGCAGCCTTGTACAACTTATGAAGTGCAGGTGGTAAAATTGTGTACCGTACAGGGAACATGGTCTAATCCTGTATTTTTTACAACAACGCTTAATTATTGTGCAAGTGCATCTACAGATACCAGCCTGATGCATATTTCCAATGTGACCGTAAATTCTGCAGGAATTACCACTCCAATGGTCAGCAATTCCGGGCCTTCCAATTATACAGATTACAGAAGTGATGTAAGCCGTAAGGTCAAGTTTTTTATAGGAAGTACAGGAAATACACTTTCAGTGACCAATACGTGGACGGGAACTCCGGGGACAACCACTGTAACGGCATGGATTGATCTTAATGCCAACGGAATTTTTGAATCCAGCGAAAGAGTTATGGTGGCGAATAATATCACTCAGACTGCTCCGGCAGTGTCTGTTTTTACAATTCCAAGTTTGGCAGCAGTGACATTGTGTGGTGTAACCATGAGGATTGTTTCCAGTCAAACAATGCCAGCAGATGGCTGTAGTACATTTACCTATGGAGAAGTTGAAGATTATGGAGTAGAATTACTCAATCTCACCCTTGGAGTTGAAGAATCAGGGAAATCTGCAAAACCTGAAATTTATCCTAACCCTGCATCCGATGTTTTAAATATCTCAGGAATTTCAGACGTAACGGATTATGAAATTTATAATGCTGTGGGACAGAAAACGGGAGAAGGAAAAGTTTCTGACCATAAAGTAAACCTTAGTAATTTGTCCAAAGGAATTTATTTTATCCAGCTGAAAGATAAAGACAATACAATCCGATTAAAATTCATTAAGAAATAAAGATCAAAAAAGAGAGCACCAGAAGGTGCTCTCTCTTACTATTTGCATTACATTAATTTCAGATGAATTAAATTCTCTCAAGTTCATCCGCATTAATTGTTGTTTTGAAAGTTCCGTAATTGACAATCACTTTATTGCGTGAAATTTTTTCAATGGTTCCTACACTGGTGCTTCCCGTAATACGAACACGCTGCCCAATTTTCATCCACACTGCCCGGTCGGTTTTACGCTGTTCCTCCAGTCTTTCATTGGTTTCTGCAATTTTTTCAATAACGTCTTCTTTTTTCAGCTGTTGGGTAATTTTTCTCTTAACCACCTGCAGACGTTTTGATTCATCTTTGTCATTCCCCAGTTTTCTGAATTTCTCCTGTTCAAGAAGCTTCACAAAATCTTTTACAACATCTTTTCTGGATTTTCCCTTAGTATAGCTGTCAATGAATGTTTCAATCTTATTCCCGAACTGAAGCTTACGGTGTTCCTCTTCATACAGCTTCTGGAAATTGAAAAGCTTCTGCTGAAGCTGATCATTCAGTTTCTGAAGGTTGTCACGTTTATCTTCTACAGATTCTTTTCTTTCTGCAAGATCAGATTTCAGTTTTTCAACCTCAAACTTTTCCTGCTGCAGTTTTACAATCGTTTTATCAAGATTGACAATATCATGCTCTACCTTTTTCTTGGCAGAATGGATAATGAATCTTGGAATCTTATTCTTTTCTGCAACTTCAAACGTAAATGAACTTCCTGCCTGTCCTACTTCCAGTTTATACATCGGTTCCAATGTTTCTTCATTGAAGAGCATGGCTGCATTCTGGGCATTGGGAAGCTGTTCTATTACCAGTTTAATATTGGTATAGTGAGTTGTAATAATGGCAAAACTCTTTTTGTCATAGAAAAACTCCATGAAACTTTCTGCCAGCGCACCTCCAAGCTCAGGATCAGAACCCGTACCGAATTCATCAATCAATAAAAGAGTATTGGCATCAGCCTCACGGATGATTCCGGACATTTTCTTCAATCTTGATGAGTAGGTTGATAAATGGTTTTCAATGGACTGGTTGTCTCCAATATCCGTCATGATTTTCTCAAAGAAAAACATTTCAGACTTCGGGTGAACCGGAACAAGGATACCACTCTGAATCATTAGCTGTAATAGTCCTACCGTTTTCAGAGTAATTGATTTTCCTCCGGCATTCGGACCCGAAATACAGATAATCCTGTTGTGGTCTGTTAAGGTAAGGCTCTGGGGATGAATTATTTTGTTCTCTACTTTATTTCTAAGCCATAACAGAGGATGATAAGCCTCTCTTAATCTCAGCGTTTTATGATGGTTGATTTTCGGAAGAACTCCGTTGATCAATTCACCAAACTTTGCTTTGGCTCTTATAAGGTCAAGGTCAAAAATATAAATCTGATATCTCCACAGCTGAGGTTGAAATTCTGCCAGTTCTGCAGTCAGTTTACGGAGAACTTTGTCAATTTCTTTTTTCTCTTCCTCTTCATTTTCACGGAGTTTGAAATAGTGCTTCACAACACTATCCGGCTGAATGTAAGTAATGGAACCTGTCTTGGAAATTCCTAACGTTCTTCCGGCAACCCTTTTTTTGAATCCTGATTTTACTGCCAGAACCCTTTGGTCATCAATAATTGTTTCCCGAATATCATCCAAAAAGTCACTCTGTCCATACGTTGTAAGAGCACGGTTGAAATTTTCCTGAATCGCTTTTTTAGCAAGCTGAATTTCAGTTCTTATGCCTTTCAAAGCTGGAGAAGCTTCATTTTTTACCTCACCAAAACGGTTAAAAACCTTATCTACCTTCTCAATGATCTCTTTTCTGAATTCCAGTACAGAAACTTCTTCTAATAAAGTAGGAAAGGTTTCCGGCATGGTAGGGAAAAATTTTTGCAGTTTTCCGATCTGTTCCGTGATGGTTTTTATTTTGATGAAAGCAGCATTTTCAAGACGGTAATTCTCAATCAACATCAATTTCAGCTCACTTTCGATATCTTCATATTCATCAAACGGAATCGCATTTGAACTTTCAAAACTCGAAAGATATTCCGAAGTTTTTTTTAATGAAAGTTCTGCCTCGTCTATTTCCATTGGACGAAGTTGAAGAATTTTTTCTCTTGTTTTCGGAGAATACGCAAATGGGGAGATTTCCGCGAGCAATTGCGGAAACTCTAATTCGTCTAAATCTTCTTTATCTATATACACAATGCAAATTTAGTGAGAATTTTGATTATTCCGTATATCTGAGAGATTTACAGAATAAATTACCTTTGAATTTGAAATTTATGATGTTACTTTTTTCTGAAAAAGATGGGAATGTTAAAAATAAGATGATATTCTTTTATTACATTTGAAATGTGAAACTGGAAACCCAAAGATTATTATTGAGAGATATCAACGAAAGCCACGTTGAGGATATTTTACGGATTCGAAGCAATGAAGTGATCAATCAGTTCGTCCTAAGAAACTCACCCAAAAATAATTATGATGCCCTTCAGTTTATTTTAACCATTAAAGAAAGAACTCGCAACAACCAAACTGTCTATTTGGGAATTTCTTTAAAAGATCAGCCGAATCTTATCGGAACGATCTGCCTTTGGAATTTTTCTGAAGACCGGAAAACAGCAGAAGTTGGTTATGAACTGTTACCCGAATATCACAGGCAGGGCATTATGTCTGAAGCTTTGAAAGCTGTTTTAGATTTTGGATTTAATGAATTGAAGGTAGAGGAAATTCTGGCAATTACCCATAAGTTCAATGAAAATTCGAAAGGGCTTCTTTTAAAACATCATTTTATTTTGGATGAAGGGAAGCAGGATGAAGGTTTTCCGGATCATATTATTTTTCGCCTAGAAAGAGTCTCTGGCGGTTCCTATGAAATCTAATAGGTTTTTCTCTATCTTTATCGCCGATTGAAATTACATATGAAAAATGAAATAAAATCTTTAACGGGACTTAGAGGGATTGTTGCATTATGGGTAGCGTTTTTTCATTTTAGTTTTTTCAGGAATGAATTCATTCAGGATGTAGTAGGAAAAGGGTATGTAGCAGTTGATATTTTTTTTGTATTAAGTGCTTTTTTGCTTACGGTTTCTTATTCCGGGAAGCTTAAAAATCTGAATTATAAAACAATAGAGGTTTTTTATAAAAAAAGAATCAATAGAATTTATCCTGTATACATTGTATCGGTTATTTTTATTGCATTGTTTTTGGTGAAGACTTCTATAGCAGGATTTCTGATTAATGCTGCATTATTACAATGTTTTTTTGATCCTGATTATCTGCTGAATGTAGTCTATTGGTCGCTAAGTACAGAATGGGTTTGTTACTTACTATTCCCTTTTATGTTATGGTTTGTTCTGCATTATAAAGTGCGCAGTGAAATTTTAATTATTGCCAGTTTGGCGTTGAGGTTTGTACTTCCTTATCTTCCCGGCCATTTGTATATTGGTTCTGAAATTCCTCTGGAGATAGGAGAATCACCAAGATATCTTGATCTTCCTTATGGGCTGGTTTCTCTTCTGAGAACAATTTCTTCCTATTTTCTTGGGATCGGAGTTGCCCTTTTACCAGCATTTAAAATGAAGAAACAAAACCTGATTATTTATATCATTCTCATATTGTTCATATCCATGTTGTTTGTGGAAAAAGGGCTGTTATTTATTCCTTTATTATCAGCATTTATGATCAAATATCTGTATGAAGGGAAGCCCAATTACCTGAAGACTTTTTTAGAAACCAAAGTTGTTTATTTTTTAGGAAATATCTCTTACTCACTATATATTATCCATTATATGGTGAAGAAACAGGATTTCGTTATTGTACATTCTTATCATCTTAATAACCTGTTATTAATATCCCTTTCATTGTTGCTGTCCTATTTTTCATATATGCTGATAGAAAGAAAAGTGAAGATATTTAAGGTATAACTGAGGCTCTTATTTTAATATTATTATTTTTGCACTATGACCTGGACAGAAATTTTAGCCCCGATAAAAAGTACGGAATACTTTACCACCCTTTGGGAGAAAGTGAAGAATGAATATGCAACAACCAAAGTTTTTCCACCAAAAAATCAGATTTTCAGAGCATTGGAGCTTACGGCTTTTGATGATGTGGAAGTTGTGATTATTGGTCAGGATCCTTACCATAATGATTATCAGGCGAACGGATTATGTTTTTCTGTATCTGAGCAGGTGGTAGCACCACCGTCACTTAAGAATATTTTTATTGAGTTAAAAGATGATCTGGGAGTGGTAAGAACCTCTAAAGAGCTTGATGACTGGGGAAAACAGGGCGTTTTATTGTTAAATGCTACGTTAACGGTTCGTGCCCATACACCCAATTCTCATAAAGATCTTGGTTGGGAAAAATTCACCAACTTCATTATTAAGGAAATTTCAGAGAAAAAAGAAAATGTGGTATTTGTTTTATGGGGCGCTTTTGCACAAAAAAAAGCCGAACTCATAGATCCGGCTAAACATTTTATTATTAAATCGGCACACCCTTCACCTTTTTCTGTGTACAGAGGTTTTTTTGGAAGTAAGCCTTTCTCAAAAATTAATGAGTATCTTATTTCCAAGGGGAAGAAGCCTATTTCCTGGTAGGATTAGCAGATGGGTCTGTTTTTTTTATCGTAATTCCGATTTTATATTTTCCGGCTAATGCTTTTGTACCATCCTGTGATTTTGGGGATGGAGCAACATCTTGCAATGTAATGGTATATCCGTTGAATTCTGTTGATTGGTAATAATTTCTTCCCGGATAATCCGCACTGGCAAGGTTCAGAATCATTGGTCGGGTAGAAGTTCCCATTACTTCTACCTGAGCAAGAGCAACTCCGGCCCAGATACAATTAGCTCCTTCAGGGCAACGGCTGTCCTCAGAAACCCCTTTGAATGTAACATTCATCTGGTATTCCCTTAAAAACTTATTTTCTCCTTCACTCAGATATATAACACCATCTTTCTGATTGTTAGTGCTTGTTGTTTTTGTACCTGCAGGCATTTCAGTAGCTTTTGGGTTAGTCTTGGCTTTCTTTTGGGCATCGCATCCTGTTAATGCAAATATTCCCAGGCTGAGTATGACAATTTTATGGAACATAGTTTCTTATATTTAATTAAATGACGTTGAACATATTAAGTAATACTACCAAAAACATTGCCACTCCTACCACAAAACTGAATCCGGTTCCATAAATGAATCCAATCAGTGCTCCTTTGGTTGACTGTAAAGCTTTATTCATATCCTTGCTGTCGTGAAGTAATTCACCAATAAATACCCCTGCAAACATTCCTATCAGAAAACCTAAGGGAATCGGAAGAAATATCCCCACAATGGTTCCTATTACAGAACCGATACTTCCCCAACGTGTACCTCCATATTTTCTATTGGTTTTTGCCGGAATCACATAGCTTAATACTACTGAAGCTGCGGTGAGAATTCCGAATGCCCAGATATAGATCATCGGAAGGTCTGCATCTGTCCCGAATTTATAGATCAGAAGTCCGCAGATACTCAGCAAAAGCCCGGGTAATACCGGAAGAAATGTTCCCAGTATCCCGATAAATAACAGAATAAGGCAGAAAATATTAATAATCGTTGTATCCATTCTTTTTAAAAAATATACATGCAATATAAAAAAAGTGGCCTTATAAAAGACCACTTTGAGAACTGAGTTATAAAATTTTATTACAAATTTAAGATTACGTATTCCAGAATCGGTCCTGATTTACCGATATTTCCACTGGCGTGGTTATGGAATGTGGTATAGTAGATATTTCCGCTGCTGGTAGTGGCTGAGCATGATCCTACATAATCACCATGCGCCTGGTGAGCGTTCCATGCATTCTGATTAATGGTAATGGTAATATTGTTACCATTTGCGGTATGGTGGCAGATGGTCATCTGGTTATTGTTTAACGATGTCCCCACAGGTGTTTTAGGAGCTGTTGTATCGACGTACTTATTGGTTCTTATCATCAATGGCTCATTATCTTTCTGTACCAATACTTCCCAGAACGACGGATCATAATGCTGGATTTTTTGCCATAAAGGCTGATCATACTGAATATCTAATGTGCTAAATCCTATTGCTGAAGCCATAGCAGCATTGGAAACGCTGCAGTTGTTATACATTGCACTATTACCATTGGTATTAAAGCATATCTTTGTAAGATCCAGAAAACCTCCATAAACACCACAGTACGGAGCATTTTTATCTCCACCTACCAGATAGGCAGCAGCCCAGTCTGAAGTATAAATGCTTCCGCCATTCGTGATAAAAGTAGAGAGATTACTGTAAATAGAAAGGTCGTTACTCGGTGTGTTGGTGCCTGAATAATTGAAGTTACGGGAACCGCAGTTCAGAAAAATAATATCGTACTGAGAAATGGTGTTGAAATTTTTTAAATCCTGATAGCTAATTTCTGTTGCTGTATAACCAAGACTTGTAATTATACTTTCTATCTCGTCATAACTGCCTTCTACATAAGCTATTTTTGCAATCTGATTCAGTTTTGAATCTTTGTCGGCCACACTGGTTGTTTCATTTTTTTTAACGGTAACAGGAACTTCTGTTCTGAAATTTAAACCATTCCCTGTCTGAATGTGAAGGGTAGAGTTTCCTTCAGGTGCCGTTAGGCTGAATGTTCCGTCAGCATTGGAATAGGTATGGTACACCTGATTTTTACTGTCAATAGTGAATACAATAGCCCCGCCAATAGGTTTTGTTCCGTTTTTAGCAAATACTTTACCTTCTATTGTTCCGGTAGGTATTGTTTTGGAATCTTCGGGATTGATTGGGTCATCGTCGCCTTTACAGTTTACTAACAACACAAGGCAGCATAGCATGATGAACAAGTAATTTTGTTTCATATTTAATTGATTTTGATGGGTTTAGTTTTAACCAAATTTAATAATTTTTTAATATTAAAACATTAAAATTGTAATTTATTTTAATATTTTTTACTAAAATTGATTATTTGTAGTTGATTTTTCATTTATAATTAAGGGTTGTGGAAGATTTGATGTTTTGAAAATTGATCCGCAATATTTTTCGTTTACTACTTTTTGGGATGAAAATTGATTATGAATAGTAAAATGATGATTCTTAATTTCATAAATTTGCTGTAATGAATGACCAGTTACAAGAAACTAAAAACTTTATACAAGAGCTGAGCGAACAGCTTTACATTTATATTACCCAGATATCACCTTCCGGGCTGGACTGGGTTTTCCATATTATTGTAAAATTGAGCTTACTTCTTGTCCTGTTTTTTATTACTGATTTTATTTTTAAATTCATCATTAATTCTGTCTTCAGGTTATTTCATAATGAACAGAAGTTTCCCATCTTAAAATCTATTTATCAGGCTAAAATCACCAACTCCGTAGCACATTTTGCAGCTTTGATTGCTGTTGCCGGTATACAGGGATCCATATTTCCTGAAAATGCATTGCCAAAAACAACCATTTTTATTATACGATGTATTAATCTGGGATTGGTACTAATGCTGGCAGGAATGCTGTACAGATCATTGACTGCTTTCAGAAATTATTTCAGCATCAAACAGGATTTCTATAAGATTATGGCACTTAATGCTATTTCTGAAACTGTGAAAATTTTAGGACTTTTCATCTTTACAGTAGTCGGGCTCTGTGTGATTTTTGGCATCAAAGGAACCACTATTGTAGGAAGTCTTGGGGCCATTACAGCGGTGCTGGTATTGGTTTTCAGAGATACAATCTTAGGATTTGTAACAGGGCTTCACGTAGCGACTTCTAAAAACCTGAAAGTTGGAGACTGGGTAAGTATTCCCAAATACAGTATTGAAGGAAATATTACGGAAATTAATCTTTTGACTACCAAAATCACCAATTTTGATAAAACCGTTTCTACCATTCCTACTTATGATCTGATGACCACAGAGATCAAGAATATGCAGGTGATGTCTGAATCCAATACCCGAAGAATAAAAAAATCAATCTACTTTAACATCAATTCTTTTAAATTTCTGACAGACGAAGATGTGGAGCGTTTAAAGGAGATTAATTTAATTTCAGATTACCTTGAAGAAAGAGCCTCAGAGATCAAAAAAGAAAAAGAAAGCCTTGAACATAAAGATAAAATCGTGAATGGAAGGCAGCTTACCAATATCGGTGTTTTCAGATATTACGCACAGAAATATATTGAAAATGATCCGGATGTTGATAAAAACGGAACCCGAATGGTTCGCCAGCTGGAGATTACCCCACAAGGGCTGCCTCTTGAAATATATTGCTTTGCCAATGATTCCAAATGGGAGCGTTTTGAGCAGATTCAGGCCGATATTTTTGACCATTTATTGGTAGCTTCAAAAGAATTTGAACTTCAGGTGATGCAGGTTAGCGTGAAAGTGTAGAAAAGCTGGAAGACAGAAGAAGGAAGCTGGAAGTTTTATCCACTTTAAAACATATTTTAATTAAACTTTTAAATGATAATGAATTTAGAAAGACAAATAGAAGTACAAAGTCTGGTTTACTTCCAGCTTCAGGCTTCTGACTTCTAACTTCTCATATCTAACATCTAAAATAAAAAATGACAAAACTAAGCGTAAACATTAATAAAATTGCGACGTTAAGAAATGCAAGAGGAGGTGAAACCCCAAGTGTTACAGAAGCTGCTGTAAAAATTCAGGAATTCGGAGGACAGGGGATTACCATCCATCCAAGACCTGATGAAAGACATATCACAAGAAAAGATGTCTATGATCTGAAGCCATTGGTTACGACTGAGTTTAATATTGAAGGAAACCCTCATCAGGATTTTATTGACATGGTATTGGAAGTGAAGCCTGAACAGGTGACTCTGGTACCGGATGCTGATGATGCTATTACATCCAATGCAGGTTGGGATACCAAAAAACATCTTGATTACCTTACAGAGATCATTGCTGAATTTAAAAAAGCAGGAATCCGTACTTCTGTTTTCCTTGACCCTTTACCGGAACTGGTAGAATATGCAGCTAAAACAGGAGCAGACAGAATTGAACTGTATACCGAAGCTTACGCAAAAAATTATCTTATCAATAAAGAACAGGCCATAAAACCTTATTACGATACCGCTGTTGAAGCCAGCAAATTAGGATTGGGAATCAATGCCGGACATGATCTGAGTTTAGAAAATCTGAAGTACTTTTCAGATACTATTCCCAATCTGCTGGAAGTATCTATCGGGCATGCTTTGGTTTCTGAAGCACTTTATATGGGATTGGAAAATACAGTACAGGCTTATTTGAAGAGACTGGCAAAATGGTAATTAATTAAGAGAAGTTAGAAGCTAGATACTAGAAGTTAGTACAACTTTGTTTCTGATCTCTTATATTATCTAACTTCTAACTTCTAACTTCTAACTTCTAACCTCTAACCTCTAACTTCTAATTTCTAACTTCTATAAAAATGGAAATTTTAAACTCAAAAATATTCGGCGAAAATGTAACCAATACGCCGCTTCTTGTATTTCACGGATTATTCGGAATGCTTGACAACTGGGGAAGTTTCGGAAAGGATCTGGGAGAATATCTTCCTGTGCACCTGATCGATCTTAGAAACCATGGACGAAGCTTTCATTCAGAAAGTATGTCCCATGATGATCTGGCAGACGATATTGCACGCTATATGGATCATTACGGAATTCAGAAAGCTCATGTTCTGGGACATTCACTGGGGGGAAAAGCAGTAATGCAGTTTGCCATAAAATATCCTGAACGTGTTGAAAAACTTATCGTTGTCGATATTTCGCCTAAAGCATATCCGCCACATCATCAGGGAATTATCAAAGCACTGGAAACGGTTGACTTTGATACCGTATCCTCAAGAAATGAAGTGGAAGCCGTTCTGAACCAGTATATTCCGGAAAGATCTACCGTGCAGTTTTTAACGAAAAACCTGTATTGGGATGACAATAAAAAACTGGGCTGGAGATTCAATCTTAAAACATTATCTGAAAAATATAATGAATTTGTATCCAACGCCATTAAATTCGGTGTTTTTGAAGGAGATACATTGTTTATTGCAGGAGCAAAATCTAATTATATCCTGCCACAGGACGAATTTGGTATCAAGCAGCAATTTCCTAAAGCTAAAATAGTAACCGTACAAAATGCAGGACATTGGGTGCAGGCCGAAAATCCCGTTGATTTTGCAAATGTTGTTAAGGAGTTTCTTGGTTTAAATTAATTTTATACTTTGATTTTTGATATTGTGTTAAAATTTTATTAAAACGCAATATTGTTTCTCCATGATTTGAATTTTTTGTACTTTGGATTTTCAAAACAATAAAAATATTAACTTATGGAAAACAAAAATTCAAAAAAGAAGCCGTTTTTTGCGTCATTCTTAGAAAAACAGGTTAAAGATCCTGAAACAGTAAAAGGAGGAGGTATTACTTCCGTACTTGTAGACCAAATTACTACATCCCTACAAGATCAGATCACGACTCCTCTTAAGGATAATGTTACCAAGCCTGATAATGACAATGTAACAATGAAATATCCATCTGACGGAGATGATGATGTTTTAGAAGTATAAAAAATATACATACAGCTTAAGCTAATTATATATCAAACCAAAACTAAAACATTATGAAAAACCAAAACTCAAAGAAGAAGCCATTTTTCGCATCATTCTTAGAAAAGCAGGTGAAAGACCCTGAAACGGTAAAAGGAGGAACTGACGTAACCCTTGCTGAAAGGGATTTGATCACAAAACCTGCCATAGATACAGTAACTTCTCCAAAAGATGATATGATGCACACGCTGAAATATCCATCGGACGGTGATGATGATACCATCTTTATTCCACTGTAAGATCAGACAGAACATTAAATAAAATAGTAGGGGAAACTTAAATAGTAAGTTTCCCTTTTTAATAAAACCGGCAAATGATTCTCTGCATCACCCATTCACAGGATTTTTATAATATCGACATCTTTTTTGAATACCTGACGTCTCAAAATATTCCCTATTTCAGACTCAATTCTGACCGTCTGAACCATCTTCAGAAAATCAGCATCCATGAAAATTCATTTGAGCTCACGGATGAATCAGGGAAGACAATCCATTCCGATACCATAAAAGGAGTATGGCACAGAAAAGCCTGGAGGATCAATGCTCCTGAAGAACTGGATCAGGATTATGAAAGAATCTTTCTCAACGAATATGGAAGTCTGAGATATAATCTGATGACAGCTTTAGAACATATTCCCTGGATTAACCCTTACGAAAATGAAAAAAAAGTAGATGGAAATAAGATATTTCAGCTGAAAGTAGCCCAAAGAAATAACTTAACCATTCCCAAAACCATTTTTTCCAATGATGAAGAAAAAATAACAACATTTTTCTATCAATACTGTCAGGGAAAAGCCATTGCTAAACTTCATGGGGTAACAGCAAAAACTATGTCAGGAGAAAACATGATTTCCACTACAGTTATTGAGGAGGAATCTTTGGAACACCTTTCAGATATCGCTTACTGTCCGATGATTTTTCAACCTTATATTGACAAAGAATACGAATTGAGAATCGTTTATGTAGACGGGGATTTCTTTACAGGAAAAATAAATAACAGTGAAAATGCAGACTGGAGAGTAGCCCGTGAAGGGTATTTCTGGGAAGCTTACGAATTACCTGAATCTGTGAAAGCAAATCTCACTTCTATGATGAATGAAATGGGACTTTATATAGGCGCGATCGATATGATCAAAGGAAAAGACGGAGCCTATTATTTCCTTGAAGTCAATCCGCAGGGAGAATGGGGAATGCTGCAAAAAGAACTGGGGTTTCCCATTGCAGAAAGAATTGCCGACAATCTTATCAAAAGAATCAATTTCCATGAATAAAATTTTAATTATAACCCATACCGCAGATAATTTTTCTATTGAAAAAGTCACAGAATACATTGAAAAAAACAACTGTGAAGTCATTCGCTTTGATGTAGACGTATATCCTTTACAAAACAAACTGTCCACTATTTTCCAGGACGGAGAATGGATAAGCATTCTTGAAACTCCTGAAGCAAAACACAGACTGGATGATATTTCTGCAATCTGGTACAGAAGAGCCTACAACATAGGAAAAGGTCTGCGAGAAGAAATGGATACTAAATTTTACGGTGCCGCAATGGGAGAAATCCGTAATACCCTTTTTGGTTTCTTCGAATCTGTAGATGCCTATTCTTTAGGAAAACCAAGTGTGTACAGAAGACTCGACAGTAAAGAAGAACAATTGAAAATTGCAGATAAATTAGGACTGACTATTCCGGCAACCTGTCTTACCAACAATCCTGATGAAGCTAGAAAGTTTATTCTGAAACATCAAAATGTAGTGGCGAAAATGCAGACGGGTTTTGCCATTTATGAAGACGGTGTTGAAAATGTAGTATTTACCAACGTTGTCAATGAAGATAAACTGGAGGAACTGGATTCTTTGTTGTACTGTCCAATGCAGTTTCAGCAGATGATTCAAAAGAAAAAAGAACTTCGTATTACCATTGTAGGAAGAGAAGTCTATGCATTCGAAATAGATTCTCAGCAGTCTGAAGATGCTAAAATAGACTGGAGAAAAGATGGTGTGAATCTTATCGATAAATGGAACAGAACAGAACTTCCCGCAGATGTGGAAGCAAAACTCCTTGAACTGCTTGATATTTATAATGTTGATTACGGAGCAATAGATATGATTGTTTCCCCTGAAGACGAATATTACTTCATAGAGATCAATGCTGCAGGAGAATTCTTCTGGCTGGATAACCTTACAGAAGGAAACCTTATTTCCAAAAGTATTGCAGACGTTCTTTGTGACAAAGCACCAAGACGAAATAATGAGGTAATGGCTTAAAAACAAAGTGTTTTTTAATCATAAAAGTCCTGAAAGTTATCAATTCTTTCAGGACTTTTAAATTTAATACCCTGATGTTGTTAAAATTTTTTCGGTTTGTTGTTCTGTGAATGATAATATTGGTTAAATTAACTTGAATTATGCTTTAAAAATCGCAAATTTGCAAAAGCAGTTTTTCGGGGTAATTTTTACAGAAACCTGAAGAATTGCCGGATAGAAAATATTGTTATATTTTAGTCAGCAATCAAGAAAATAATTAATGATTTTTGTAACAGGTGCTACCGGAATTCTGGGAAGAATAATTGTACTGGAACTTCTTAAAAGAGGGGAAAAGGTGCGTGCTTCCAAACGGCCGGGCAGCAATTTAAACGAAGTAAAGCATTCATATAGCTTTTATACGGAGAATCCTGACGATTTTTTCAACAAAATTGAATGGGTAAACGTAGATTTTGACGATCTCGATTCCTTGAAAACAGCTCTGGAAGGAGTAGATGAGGTGTATCACTGTGCTGCAAAAGTAAGCTTTCATCCAAAAGATGAAAAAGAAATGTACCGCACCAATATCAAGGGTACAGAGAATCTTTTGTTTGCCTGTGAAGGATCGGAAGTTAAAAAATTTCTCCACGTAAGTTCTGTTGCTGTTCTCGATAATTTTAATGAAAAAGGAGAACTGGATGAAGATTCTGACTTTAATCCGAAACTGGAACATTCTGCCTATGCAATTTCAAAACATCTATCCGAAATGGAGGTGTGGAGAGCTTCAGCGGAAGGCCTTAATGTGATCATCATCAATCCGGGAATGATTGTAGGAAGCGGAAACTGGAATCAAAGCAGCGGTGAACTTTTCTCTACTTTTGAAGACAATAGTTTTACCTTTTCAGGAGGTTCTGCTTACGTAGATGTAAGAGATGTTGCCAATACGGCGATAGGATTAATGGAAAATAACCTTTTCGGAGAACGTTTTATTATTGTTGCTGAAAATAACAGATATGCCGACCTTGCAAAACAGGTCAGAACCCGCCTGGGACTTAAAGATGCCAGAATTCTTTCACAATCTGTATTAAATATCGGAAGAATTGCCAATACCCTTTTCGGATGGCTGATCCCGAAACTGAAAATGGTTACCAAATCGAATATTGAGGCCATTTCTTCATTCAACACCATTTCCAATCACAAAGTCAAAGAAAAGCTGAACTATCAGTTTATTCCTGTAAAAGAAAGTATAGACTTTCACCTGAATAATTATATTAACGACAAAAAGCTGAAGAAATGAATCTTGCAGAGGCAATTATCCTTAAAAATGTAGAAAAACATCCTATAAAAGCGGCCATCGGATTTAAAAAGAAAGATGCAGCCTGGAAAGAGCTGAGCTGGAAAAAATTCAGTGAGATTATTTTTAAAACAGCCAATGCCTTACAAGAATCTGGAGTTCAGGAGAATGACAGAGTGGCTATTTATTCAGATAACTCATCAGAATGGATGATCTTTGATCTGGCTTCAATGGCTATTGGTGCCGTTACGGTACCGATTTATTCAACCAATAATGCTGAACAGGCAGAACACATCATTAATGATTCAGGAGCTAAAGCAGTTTTAGTAGGAAATCAGATGCAGTATGATGCCTGCCTGGAATTTTTACATAAAGAAGAAAACAATCTGGAAACGATTATTGTTTCCAAAAAAGCAGTGTGGATCAAAAAGGAATTCAACAGTTTTTATCTTGAAGATTTTATTGCAAAAGCTTCAACAGAGCTGGAAATCTGTAAGAAAGAACATGATGATACCGCTACACTGATCTATACCTCGGGAACTACCGGAATCCCAAAAGGAGTAATGCTTACCCATGGAAATTTCATCAAAGCATTTGACTCTCATTTTGAATTTTTTAAATTTAAAAACTTTGAAGAAGAGCTCTCAATGGCATTCTTACCATTAAGCCATGTTTTTGAAAGAAGCTGGAGTTTATTATGCTTATATGGCGGAGCCCGCGTGTATTTCCTGGAAGATCCGAAAAATGTAGCCAAAGCACTGGAAGAAGTAAAACCTACTATGATGTGTGCGGTACCAAGATTTTTCCAGAAAGTATATGCAGGAGTTCTGGAAAAAGCAGAAGAAGGTTCATCATTGAAGAAAAAAATCTTCAACTGGGCGCTTAAAACCGGCTGGGAAACTGCTGAATTGAGAAGAAATGAAAGACCAATTCCTTTTGGATTAAAATTCAAAGAAGCTGTTGCCGATAGATTGGTTTTCAGTAAAATTAAGGAAAAAATGGGTGGCAGACTTTGGTTCTTACCTTGTGGAGGAGCTTCATTATCACCGGAAGTTACCCGTTTCTTTGAATCAGTAGGAATTCATGTGACTGTTGGGTACGGATTAACGGAAACTACAGCAACCCTGACTCTTTTCCCTTTAACTTATTTTGAACATGGTACAAGCGGAAAACCACTTCCGGGAGTAGAAATGCGTATCGGAGAAAGCGATGAGATTCAGGCGAGAGGAAACGGAATCATGAAAGGATATTATAATAAACCTGAAGAAACCCAGAAAGTATTTACGGAAGACGGATGGTTCAAAACCGGTGATGCAGGAAAGTTTGATGATAAAGGAAACCTGATCATTACGGATAGAATCAAAGATCTGATGAAAACTTCCAATGGAAAATATATTGCTCCGCAGCAGATCGAAAATCTTCTGACCAATAATAATTTCATCCAGCAGATTATGCTGATTGCAGAAGGTAGACAGTTTGTTTCAGCATTGATTGTTCCTAACTTTGAATTTTTACAGGATTATATCAAAAAGAATAATATTTCTTTTACCAATTGGGAAGATGCTGTAAAAAATGAAAAGATCATCAACCTTTATAAAGAAAAAGTTAAAGAATTACAGAGTCACCTGGCAGACTATGAGAAAGTGAAGAAATTTACTTTAATGCCTGCAGAATTTGATATCAATACAGGAGAAATTACTCCTACGCTAAAGGTCAAAAGAAATGTGGTGATCAAAAAATATGCGGATATTATAGAGAAGATGTATTAAAAATTTTAACCTCCTGTTTTTCACGTCAAGTACAAATAAAGGTGTGAGAATTCCTCTCTTTTGGAGGGGTGGCGAAAATTCAAAGAATTTTTGACGGGGTGGTTTAAAATAATGACTTAAATGAAACTATGACGACACAAGAATTTATAGGAAAAGAAAATTTCAACATTCATACACAAACGGTTTCGGAAAGCTGTCCGTCTAATATTGCTCTGATTAAATATTGGGGGAAATATGACAATCAGATTCCTGCCAATCCAAGTATCAGTTATACACTAAACCATTGTAAAACCAATACTTCAATGGAGTTTACAGCAGATGAAGTTTTTTCAGTACAGACTTTTCTGGCTGGAAATGAAGAAGTGAAGTTTGCGGAGAAAATTGAGAAATATTTCAGAAATATAGAGCAATACGTTCCCTGGATTTTAAAAGGGAAATATATTATCAGAACTGAAAATACATTTCCCCACAGTTCAGGAATTGCGAGTTCAGCTTCAGGATTTGGAGCCATTGCAAAATGTCTGATGGAATTGGATGCATCATTTACGGGGGGGAATTCCGAAGAAGAATCTTTGAGAAAGGCTTCATTTCTGGCAAGGCTGGGAAGTGGAAGCGCATGCCGAAGTTTGTATAATGGGCTTGTAGTGTGGGGGAAAACAGATGAGGTAGAAGGCAGTTCAGATCTATTCGGAGTACAATATCCGGATGCTGAAATTCATGAATCATTCAAAAATTTTAATGATTGGGTTCTTTTGATTCATGAAGGACAGAAAAGTGTTTCCTCAACAGTAGGACACGGGTTGATGAATACCAATCCTTACGCGGAGAGAAGATTTCAGGAAGCAAGGGAAAACTTTGTTCCGATGAAAGAAATCCTGAAAAACGGAGATATGGAACGTTTCATCAAGCTGGTAGAACATGAAGCACTTACCTTACATGCAATGATGATGATGAGTGACCCTGCTTTTATCCTGATGAAAACAGGTACATTGGAAGTCATCAATAAGATCTGGGATTTCAGAAGAGAAACAGGGCTTCCTTTATTCTTTACCCTTGATGCTGGAGCTAATGTTCATCTTTTGTTCCCTAATAATGGTTCCGAAGAGCAGATTAAAGCCTTCATTGAAGCTGAGTTATTAAAGCACACGCAGAAAAATGGAGTAGTGAAGGATGTGATGAATTTCTAAGTATGAAAAAGAAGAAGCTTTATATCCTTGTTGCTATTGCCATTGCTGTATTGTTTATGCTTTTTGCTGAATATGAGGAAGGTCCGGTAAAAGTAGCCTTTGGCTGGAACAGGACAATCAATTGGGGCTGGAACTTTGGATTCTGATAAAAAATATTTAATAGAAGTGGGCTTTAGTCCACTTTTTTTATTAACCTTCAGTAACGATAGTTTCACGTTCGCCATCTTCTTTCTTTCCTTCCTCTATCATGATTTCTGCTTCTGCTTTCTCTTCGGAAGTTGCTGTTTCAATCAATTCTTCCTGTTCATCATTGTGATGATCTATAAAAAATTCGCAGTATACCGGAAGGTGGTCTGAACCAAAATTTTCCAAAGTTTTCAGCTGTTTAATAAAAATGTCTTCGCTGTGAAACATCAGATCGATAGGAAACCTTAGGAGACGGTATTTCGCATGGAAAGTAGAAACAAAAGAATGCCCGATTCTCGGATCTATCAGGTGGCTTGTTTTTCTGAACAGAACAGATGATCTTGACCATGCAACATTATTAAAGTCTCCTACAACGATAACAGGTTTCTTGATGTCTTTTACACGCTTGGCAGTGCTTAGAAGATCACCATCTCTTTCCTTTGAAGTTTCTTCTTCCGTAGGACTTGGCGGCGGCGGGTGAACTCCGAAGAAAACAAAAGAAAAGCCATCTGCCGTTGTCATATGGATCTCAATACTCGGAATATCATCAGCTACGAAATAATGAGTTTTTGCTTCTTTGATTTCAATCCTGGAATAGAAATGCATACCATAAGTATTTTCAAGAGTCACTTTATGTTGGAAACCATATTCTTTTTCTAAAGGTCTCATTGCCTTTTCCCAATCGCCATTGCTTTCCATAGTCATGAAAAAATCAGGATTATGCTTTTTAACAAGCCTCATGAATTTCTCGTAGTCTTTATTGAACTGATAAACATTGGCAGAAATAAAATGCAGTTTATCAGAAGATTTGTGACGTTGTCTGTGTTTTTTTACGGGATAAAAACGGGTGTACTTGATGAGGGTATGGCTGTGATGAACAAATAAGACCAGAAGAAGTCCCTGATAATACCATAAATATTCTTCAGAATCAGTAAAAAGGCCTAATAAAAAAGTGAAAAAGATAAGATAGGTGACCTGTATTTTTGCAAATTCCGGAACCCTGAATATCCAGTGAGAATGCTGAATTTTTGGTAATATTGTCATGACCAGAAGAAGTATGGCCAAAGTCAGATAAATAATCCACATATAAAAAGCTCTGAAATAATTTTGGGTACAATTTAAGGAAAATGAATTTTAAAATTTGTTAATCAATTTAAATTTTATTTTATCTATTTTTAATTATCTAAATCTATACTATGAATAAAATAATTGTACTTCTTGTTCTTATAAGTATTTCAGGCTTCGGGCAGCAGCATAAAGAGATTGAAAAACCTATCCGTAATCTCTTCCTTGGCATGAAAAATGCAGATTCTGAGCTTGTAAAATCAGCTTTTGCAGAGAATGCGGTGCTGCAAACCATCACTAAAGATGGGACTGTGAAAAGTGACAGTATACAGGATTTTGTTGCCTCTGTTTCAAAATTTACAAAAGGAGATCTGGATGAAAGAATTATCATAGAAGCTATTCATACAGATGGAAACCTGGCAAGTGTATTTACTCCCTATTCTTTTTATGTAAAGGAAAAATTATCACATTGTGGAGCTAACAGTTTTCAACTGGTAAAGCAGAATAATGAGTGGAAAATTCAATATATTATTGATACGAGAAGAAAGGATAACTGTAAAGAGATAAAATAACAACGTTGAATTAAGAAGTAGTTTAAAATTTAAAGAATGAAAATCCATCATATCGCCATTATCTGTTCAGATTATGCTGTTTCCAAAAAGTTTTATACAGAAATTTTAAACCTGAATATCATCCGGGAAGTATACCGCGAGGAAAGACAATCTTATAAACTTGATCTGGCTATCGGAGATCATTATGTAATAGAATTATTTTCCTTTCCTGATCCTCCACAACGGCCGTCAAGACCTGAAGCATGTGGTTTAAGACATCTTGCTTTTTCAGTAGAAAATGTTACTGAAAAAAGAAATGAGCTGATAGGAAAGGGGCTTAGCTGTGAAGAAATCCGCATAGATGAATTCACCGGAAAAGAGTTTTTCTTTACCCAGGATCCGGACCAGTTGCCGTTAGAGTTTTATGAAATGTAAAAAATTAGTGAGCGTACCCTGCAAAGAAACTTACCGCCATAATTGCTAAAACAATAGAAGAAATGACTACATACACGTAGTCTTTTTCTTTTAAATAGCCTATTAAAGCGAAAACAATTCTCATCAGAGGGGTGAAGATCAACAAAAGAATACCCAGCTGAATAATCGCTACACCTTCTCCTTTGCAAAGAGAGGTCCAGAAGTATCCCCATACTTTTTCAGAAGAAGTACCTACGACAAGGCTGGTATATTTTTCAGGCATTTTAAAACCTTCAATAAATAACTTGATAAAACCGATAAGCGATGTAGCCACAGACAGAATAACACCCAGTCTCAGAAGATTTCCTACGGAACGGTTCAGATCTACATCTGTAAAATTCTTTTTCATTATCTGAAGCTTTTGTTGATACCGTTATACATCATATAAACTGAAAGAATGGTAATAACAATGGCAAAAAATACTTTTAATTTTTTGGTTTTTGATACCATCAGCGTTTTTGAACCAATAAAACTTCCAATAACAACTCCTATCAATACGGGAGCTACAATTACCGGAATGATTTCTCCTCTCTGGAAATAGATCAGTGCACTGGCTACTGCCGTTACTCCAATCATAAAATTACTGGTTGTTGTAGATACTTTGAAAGGCAGTTTCATCATATTGTCCATCGCCAATACTTTTAATGCACCCGAACCTATTCCTAAAAGTCCGGACATTGCACCGGCAAACATCATCATCAAAAATCCGGGAACGGTATTTCTTGCAGAATAGCTTTTTAAAATCCCTTTATCCGGGAATGTTCCGTATAATTTTAGCTTCTCTTCCAGACTTCCTTTGATCAAAGGTTCCTGATGATCAGGCTTTCCTTTAAGATTTAAAATAACTGTAAGAAGAAGGATACTTGCGAAAATAATTCCGATTGTATTGGGGTTAAGCATTCCTGAAACCAGCGCACCAATAATAGCACCTGCTGTAGTCGCTATTTCGAGAAACATCCCGATTCTCATATTGGTAAAGCCTTCTTTTACGAAAGCTACAGCCGCACCGGAAGAGGTGCCAATCACAGAGATGAGTGAAGCACCGATAGCATAATGCATTGGAACGCCGAATCCCAGCGTTAATAAGGGAATGATAATAACTCCTCCTCCTAAACCCGTAAGTGAACCTAAAAGACCCGCGGAAATTGCGCCAAGGAAGAGTATGATGATTTCTGACATACTACAAATAATACTACAAATATAAAATTATTGTCGTAGTCTGCCAAACATTTGAAAAAGATAAATTTAACGTATTTTTGCATGCATGAAAAACGAAATGAAATTATTTTATGTCATTCTTGGGGCAACACCTAAAGGAAGAAATATTGAGCAGCACGATGTTTTCTTCGGAATAGCAGAGAATCTTAAAGATTTGATTCCGGATATGAAAGACTTTTGGAAGGAGGCAGAAGGGAAAATTCACCTGGACTGTTATCAGGAAGTAAAATTCGCTGATGGGTACAAAGTGGAGATTGTGGAAAAAGGAGAAAAATCTTCAGAAGATCAATTGTTTTTCCTCAATTTAGGAGGGTATAAGCCTGGTTTCTTTGAAGAATTCCATGAGCAACACCTTATGGTTGGGCAGTCTATGGGTGAAATTGTAAAAAGAGCAAAGGCTACTGAATTTTACCAGACCATGGGATTTGAAGGCGCTGTAAGCCATATTGATGATAAGCACGGAGTGGATATTGATGATATTTTCAATGTAAGTGATATTCTTCCTGCTTATATGAAAGAAAAATATGCTATCGTTCTTAAAAAGTCTGATGAAGAAAATCAGATAAACCCAATGGGACTGGGCTATTTAAAAATTGATAAAATTCAATAAGAATAAATCTAATAAAAATAAAAAATGAAAATAGGAATTCTGGGAGGCGGACAGCTGGGAAGAATGCTGATACAAAGTGCACTGAAGTATGACGATGAGTTTTATACGCTGGATCCTGCTTCTGATGCTCCGTGTCATAATATCTCGTATTTTACACAGGGAAATTTCAATGACTACGAAACGGTTTTGAACTTCGGAAAAGATAAAGATGTTGTAACCATTGAAATAGAACATGTAAATGCTGATGCACTGGCAGAACTTGAAAAGCAGGGAATAAAAGTGGTTCCTAATGCCAATATTATCAAAACAATCCAGCAAAAGATCCTTCAGAAAGAATTTTATAAAACACACGATATCCCAAGCCCGGAATTTCAGGTGGTATGGAACAGTGATGAAAAGATCATTATGCCATTACCATTCGTTCAGAAAATGAATACCGGAGGATATGATGGAAAAGGGGTACAGGTCATCAAAACAGAAGAAGACTATCAGCATCTATGGACAGAAGCATCTGTTATTGAAAGTCTGGTTGATATTGAAAAAGAACTTTCTGTCATTGTAGCGAGAAACGAGAAAGGAGAAACCAATATTTTCCCGGTAACGGAAATGGTTGCTGATCCCAAGCTGAATCTTTTAGACTTCAATGTATGTCCGGTTCTTCTGACAGAAGATGTTCAGAACCAGATTGATTCTATTACTGAGAAATTTTTAGCTGCAGTAAACTCACCGGGATTATTTGCCATTGAATTATTCCTTGATAAAGAAGGAAAAATATGGGTGAATGAAACAGCACCAAGACTGCATAATTCCGGACACCAGAGTCAGGAAGGAAATACAAATTCTCAATTTGAGCAGATGTACCGTGTGGTTAAAAACTTACCTTTGGCAGATACCGATGCTATCACCTACAGCGGAATGCTGAATCTGGTAGGAGCAGAAGGATTTTCCGGAAAAGTAATCTATGAAGGAATGGAAGACGTTCTTCAGTTGCCTGAAACCTACATCCACTTATACGGTAAGACAGAAACCAAACCAGGAAGAAAAATGGGACATATTAACGTTCTTGCAGATTCCAGAGAAGAGCTTATGGAAAAGCTTGTCATGGTGAAGGGAATGGTAAGAGTAATTGCTGAGTAAAATCAGTTTAAAATAAATAAAGGGAGCCGTTTCAATTCAAAAACGGCTCCCTTTACTTTGTTATACAATCAATTCAATAGGAACGGGCTTTAGCCCGTTTACAAATAATTATAGATTCAATTGGCTTTAGCCGAAACCTAAAATTAAGTTTTGGCTAAAGCCAATTTTATGTATGTTATTCTTATTCTTATTCATATCGGGCTAAAGCCCGATCCTATTGATGACTGAATGGTTTGATGGTTTAATAAAAAGTGATTATTTGTGCATAGATAACTTCCATCATCCCTCTTCCTTCTTCCAGCTTTTTATTTAAAAATTTTCTGAATTACATTTCCAATCTCCACAAAATCTCCATGATTTCCTACAGAACGTATTTCCGGACTGTTTTTGTCATATTCTGAGAACGGGAAAATCAGAAGGTAATTATTATCTTTCAGGTTCCTGTTCAAAAGTTCCGGAATCAGTCTCATTCTTGGAATGTAAGACTTCATACCGCGTTTTGCCATAAGGATAATCAGGGCTTCATCATCTTTCAATTGGGCAGCCGTTCTTTCCCCGTCCTGCCAGGTATTCATAATGATAAACTCTGCTTCTATATTGGCTTTTTTGATGATTTTCTGCAGAATATCAAGGATATTTTCAGGAGCATAGAAAACAACTGTTGCTCCGGAATTTCTGGCAATGTTCCAGACTCTCAGCAATGCATGGAAGAATCCTGCTTCCTGATGGGCATTTTCAGGAATCATCACTGCATATTTTTTTATGGTGGAAAGTGGTTGTGCCGCATGATATACCAGCACATTCACATCATCATTCTGCAGATAACCGTTGTAAAGATTATAGACAAAAGAAGGGGAGAACCCTTTTTCATCCTCCAGTCCTATAATAAGGTCTGTAATTTTCTGTTCTTTAATCACATTATTTACACCGTTGATGACATCATTGTCATACCTTTTTAAAGCCTGTAATTTAACATCTGCGGCTGCGGCTGCATCTGCTGCCTGGTGAAGAAGTTTTTCCGCATTCTTTACTGAAGATTCGTTTTTGTCTTCATTAATGACATTCAGGGCGAAAAGATCTTCCGTATTGGAATGTGCTTTGATGAGGATTCCCAGATTTACCATTCTCTCAACCGTTGCTTCATGATTGATCGCTAAGAGAATACTTTCTTCCTCATGGGTATTTCCTGAAACCGTATCTTCATTGTCACTTTCCGCAATTTTCTGAGCACTTGCCATAGAAATGAAAGAGGAGATGGTACACGAAATCAAAATCAATAAAATACTTCCGTTCAGCACGTGTTCATTCAGTAATCTTACAGGCTCTCCGGTTTCAGTTTCAGAAAGAATAATATTATATCCTACCATTACTGAAGCCAGTGTTGCAGCAGCAGAAGCGGAACTCAATCCAAAGATGAGTTTCCCTTCTTCTTTGGTCAGTCTGAATGTTTTTTGAGTGGCTACGGCAGAAAGATATTTTCCTCCAATTGAGGCTACCAGCATAATTCCTGCTACTTCCAGTGTTTCCCAGCTTTTAAAGAACACTTTAAAATCAATCAGCATTCCTACACTGATCAGGAAAAACGGGATAAATATGGCATTTCCCACAAATTCCACTCTGTTCATCAAAGAAGAAGTATGAGGAATAAGTCTGTTTAAAGCCAATCCTGCAAAGAATGCCCCGATGATTGCTTCTACACCAGCCAGTTCAGCCAGCATAGCAGCAAGATAAATCATAACCAGTACAAAAATATACTGTGAGATTTTATCATCTACTCTTTTGAAAAACCAGCGTCCTATAATAGGGAATACAATCAGTACAATCAGGGCAAAAACAACAAAAGAAACGGATAATTTAATCCAAAACTCTGTTCCTACGTCACCCTGAGACATTCCTACAATCACAGCAAGTACCAATAGGGCAAGAATATCTGTGATCATCGTACCGCCCACGGTAATATTAACTGCTTTATTTTTCGCAATTCCCAACTTGCTCACTAACGGATACGCAATAAGGGTATGAGACGAAAAAAGACTGGCGAATAGTATAGATGTCAGCATGGAGAAATGAAGAAGGTAATATCCTCCCAGATATCCCAGTACAAAGGGAACCGTGAAGGTATAGATACCAAAGGTGAGACTTTTCCATTTGTTCTTTTTAAAATCTCCCATATCAATCTCAAGACCTGCCAGAAACATAATATAAAGAAGTCCGGTAGTTCCCGTTACCACAATACTGCTGTCTCTGGATAATACATTGAATCCGTTCGGACCAATGATGGCTCCGGCGATAATAAGACCCAACAGGTGTGGAACTTTAATTTTATTAAGCAGCAGGGGTGCTGCCAGGATAATGACCAGTACCAACAGGAACTTCAGTACCGGATCTTCTATGGGAAGACTCAGGTTGTGTATACTCAGTAAAATCATATGTGTTTATTTTGTGGAACGTACTAATTCAACAGAGAACTTGGCGGTACAGCCATCAGAAGTGATGGTTCTTGTTCCTTTGATCTTGTTGTCTGAAATATCATTAAGAAGAACGCTCATTTCTACATTCTTTTTGGCCGTAGAATCTGTTTTAAAAGACAGTCTGATCTCATTATTTTCAAACTTGCCTGTATACAGCCTTACCAGATTATTATTATTGATAATTTTGGTAATAGGCTGGGTGGAATCATTATCGAATTCCCAGATGTCCGTACGCTGGTCTCCTACAGCATATTCACTGCAGTTAGACTCTGTACAGATAACTTTTCCATTCCATGGGCCGGAAATTTCAGTGGGCCATGTTGCAATAACTACGGAATCTTTTTTAGCAAAAATACTGTCTCTCATTTTCAGAAGAGACTGATATTCGGACTCTTTTTTAGCGAATATTTTTTCTTTTTCTAATAATTGTTTTTCCCGGTCTGTCAGGTTCTTTTCTTTCTCTTTGTAATCACAGCTTACCAAAAGGAAAGAGGCGGTCAGAAATAAAAATAATGTGTTTTTCAGCATATTGTATAGGTTGGAGTATACAATATAAGAAAAATGAAGGGAATATGAAAATAGTCCTGGCAATATTCCTTAGTATTCTAAAGGAATAAAGACAATTCCCGACACATCAAACCCTTGTATATTGGTCTTCCAGACAGGAGATGTTTTTACGATATCGGTGAGTTGTTTTTTGATGGTATCAGCAATATTCAAATTTTTTATTTCTACAAAAGTTGGAACACCATTTGGGTCTATATCTAAAATAAGAACAGAATTCCCTTTCTCTTTTTTCTTATATTTCTTTTCCAGAACCGGATAGATATTTTTTTCAATCCATTGATACAATGCTGCTTCACCACCTGCGAATTCGGGATGCGGAGGTTTATTGTCTTTGAATTTTGGAGGAAGATCCTTTGGATAAGAGGCCAGATTTGAATTTTCTTTGACTAAGGTAAGTACTCCTTTTTTATTGGGACTATAGATTTTATGGTTGATTTTTTCTGTAGTAAGATCAATATCTACAAAATGAATTTCTGTATTGTTCATTCTGTACATACCTCTGTGAGTTTCTTCCCCTGATATTTTTTTAATAAGAGCATTTTCTCTGATAGTATCCCCTTTATTAGGAATCATATATAATTCCTGATCGGTTTCTTTGTCTTTTTTGTTTTGAATATAGATTTTGTAATCAAAGCTTTTCAGTTTGATATCTTCCCTGGGCTCTGCTTTTTGAGAAAAATAAAATGCAGGAAGAAGTAAAACAGTAATGATGGATAGTTTTTGCTTCATGGTTATACTCGTTGTGTTTGGGCAAATGTAAAGAAATTCTGATACTTACCTGTAAATTTTAACTGAATTTAATGGTTAGAAATACAACAGAGCAAATAAAAAATTGAGGAAAATTTTACATATTATGCTACTTTCTGCCTCCTGAACATCTCCGGTTTGTAGTTAATAATAAAAACACCACAAATGATCATGACAGCTGCAAGAATAAATTTGAAAGTCACTTTTTCATCCATAATCAGCCAGCCTAGAAATATCGCAATGATGGTGTTGATATAAGCAAGGATGGAAACCTGAACCGGTGAAATTTTTGTCAATGCATAATGAAAGGCAAAAAAAGCAGCTACAGAACCAAAAACAGAAAGGTATAGCATGGCTGAAATACTTTTAATGGTCCAGCTTCCAAAGTTATAATTTTCAGAAAACAGGAAAGCAAAAATAATCTGAACAACGCCTGCAAATAAGAATTGATAAAACAGGTTTAACGTTATATTTCCGCTCTGAATATTTAATTTCTTTGTGAAAATAGTTCCGGAAGCCCAGCCTGCAATGGCACAGAACAGGAAGATCATACCCATTCTGTAATCGGGGTTGGCAAGATCTTTCAGTCCATCCCAGAAAATAAAAAGAATTCCGCTGAAACAAAGCAAAACACCACTAAGGGCACGCAAACTAAACTTTTGTAATCCTACAGCCACACTTCCCAGAAATACCAGAATAGGTGAGCAGGCACTGATCAATGATGCAAGGCTGCTTGATACCGTTTCTTCAGCTACCGTAGTCATACCGTTGGCAACCACCAGCATCAGAGAAGCGAAAATGATCTGATATCCCAGATTCTTCCATCCAATCCATTTGAATTCCTTTCTTGAAAGAAGAACGATAAGCATGATAACAGAAGCCAGAAACTGTCGGATTCCGGCAACAAACCATGCAGGAATTGTTTCCACAGCCACACGGATGGCCAAAAAAGTTGTTCCCCAAACAATGGCAACAGTGAGAACAGCAAAAATAAGTTTATAATCTTTCAACGTGAATAAAGTGTAACAAACAAATGTAGAGGTTTTAAAATGATTATAATGGGTACAGTTGTTTCAATTTTTAATGATACAGATAAGAAAGGAAATAGTGGTAGGTTTTTGTTTAAATGTTGGATTGTGATTAAAAGAACTTCCTGCTTCCTGCTTCCAACTTCCAGCTTTATTTTTTATCTTTGAACATCTAATAAAATTGAAGATGGTAGGAATTATTATGGGCAGTCAGAGTGATCTGCCGATCATGGAACAGGCTGCAAATTTTCTTAAAAGCCTTGATATCCCTTATGAATTAACGGTAGTTTCAGCACACCGAACACCGGAAAGAATGTTTGATTATGCAAAGACTGCTCAGGAAAGAGGGTTGAAAGTAATTGTGGCAGGAGCTGGCGGAGCGGCACATCTTCCGGGAATGGTAGCAAGCTGTACTACACTTCCGGTAATTGGAGTTCCTATTTTGTCCAGTAATTCAATAGATGGATGGGATTCCGTTTTGTCTATTCTTCAGATGCCTGGTGGAATTCCGGTAGCGACTGTAGCTTTGAACGGTGCTTTGAACGCAGGGATTTTAGCAGCAAAAATTTTAGGAAGCGGTAATGAAGAAGTAGCCGCAAAACTTCAGAAATATCAGGATTCCTTGAAAGATAAAGTATTAGGAACAGTAGATGATATTAAAGCTCAGCATCCTAATCATTTTGACAAATAGTTGATCTTTACATTCACAATAAAAAGCCTCACTTTCCAGCGAGGCTTCTTTGTTTTATTTCTTAATGAACTTTGAAGAGAGGGTAGTATCTTTCAGAATGAGTTGTAAAATGTAATTTCCTTTTGGTAAAGATCCTACATTAATCATATCCTTATTGGGATTTCCTTCCAGTACAAGTCTTCCACTTGCATCAAAAATTCTATACTTTTTAATATCACTTAATCCTTCAATATGAATATCATCTACCGCGGGATTGGGATATAGTGAAAGTTTTTTATTCAGCTTTACCTCCGATGAAGAGAGTAAACAATTTCCTATTGTATCACCAGACATTGTCCATCCTTTACTGATGAGAATATTCCTTTTATCTGCTGCATTGGAAGCATAAGTCAAAGGAGTTACAATATCTAAATCAACATTATTGGCAGCATTAGGATTATCTGCCCATCCGGCAAGGGTTTTACTGAAATTTTCACAATCCATTCCTGTCTGCATCAAAGCCTGCGCTCCATTATTAACGCTGGCAAGATTCCAGCTTGCAAGCGATTGATTAAAGTTCGGAGTCTCCTTAAGGATCTGATCTATTCTGGTAACCTTGGTCATGTCCCAATTTTCCAGAGAATGGTTAAAAGCTGTACAGCCATGAATAGCATGGGCCATATTGGTAATTTTAGACGTATTCCAATTATTTAAAGATTGATTGAAACCAGAATCAAAATGAAACATAAAACGAATATCTTCAAGGCTTGAAGTATCCCAGTTATCCATAGGTTGATTGTAGCTTGGGCAAAGCGCAAACATCCATTTCATATCCTTTACATTGGAAACATTCCAGTTGTTCACGGTTTGATTAAAGATTCCTCGTCCTGCAAACATAAAGCTGAGATCAGTTGCTGATGACATATCCCAGTTATTAAGATAAGGAGAATTGAACTGATCAGGAAGCGTAGTATTGATACTGTCAAAAATAAGAGCAAACATAAATCTGAAATTCTTAATCTTTGAAGTATCCCAATTTTGCATAGAACTGTTCCCCGTAAAGCTTTTTGCAGCATAAAACATATACGAAGCATCTTTAACATTATTAAGATCGGGAGTATCCGTGGCTGTAATCTGAATGAGCTTACATTGGCTGAAAGCACTGTTCATAGAGTTCCATGCGATGTTTCCCCATTGTTCTATTTCCAATACTTTATCAGCACTTCCATTGATCTGCCAGATCGGGAAAATCTGGTCCGGAAGCTGAACCTCCTGTACGTCTCCAAATTTTATTTGCTGAAAAACACCATTTCCATTGCTTACTTTTACTCTGTACTTTGCATCATTTTTTTCTGCGATTGATGTACCAAAATCAATAAAAACCTGTTTTGTAGATGTTACATTGGTAAGGGAGCCATTATGTTGGGGGAAACCTACTTCCTCCCAATAGATGTCATAGTTTTCACCAATTCCGGGAAACCATATTTGTTGAGTATCTGCCTGATAGGGAGCACTTACAGTGATTGGTTGTATTACCGTAGAAGCAGGCTTCCAGATAGTGATAAATTCATTCTGGGCTTTCGCAACGAATATCAGTAAAATAAAAAAGCCCACCCAAATTTTTTTCAATACCATATTGAGGTTTTATAGTTATTTCTTAATGAATTTTGAAGAGAAGGTGTTTTCTTTCATGATCAGTTGTATCATATAATTTCCTTTAGGCAGGGAGCTTACATTGATGATGTCATTATTGGGATTTCCTTCCTTGACAAGTCTTCCGCTGGCATCATAAATTTTATAGCGCTTTATATCACTTAATCCTTCAACATGAATGTCATCTACTGCAGGATTAGGATATAGCGAAAGTTTTTTACTCAGTCTTACATCTGATGAAGATAATAAGCAACTTCCTACTGTATCACCTATTAATGACCAACCTTTATTGATGAGAATATCCCTTTTGTCCGACACGTTTGAAGCATATTTTAATCCCGTTAGAGAACCTAATGCAATATTGTTGGCTGTATTAGGATTGTTGGCCCATCCCATCAATGTTTTGCTGTAATTTTCACAATTAAGGCCTGACAGTGTTAAAGCACCATTACCATTGATAAGAGAAACTAAGTTCCAGTTTCCCAATGACTGATTGAAACCTGATGCAATATTAAGCATCTGATCTATTCTGGTCACCTTTGTCATATCCCAATTTTCTAAAGACTGATTAAAGGTTGTACAACCATGAAATACATGGGCCATATTGGTCACTTTGGAAGTGTTCCAGTTTAACGGCTGATTGAAAACAGGAATCATATGAAACATAAAATGCATGTCCTCTAAACTTGAAGTATCCCAGTTATCTAGACGCTGATTGAAGCTTGCACACTGGCCAAACATCCAGCTCATATCCGTCACTTTTGAAACATCCCAGCTGTTAAGAGTCTGGTTAAAAACAGTTCTGTTTCCGAACATATAGCTGAGGTTGGTGGCTGAAGACATATTCCAGCTGTCCAGATAAGGGGAGTTGAACTGTTCTATTACGGCAGAAGATGGATTCACATCGAATAAGAGAGAAAGCATAAAACTAAAATTCTTAATTTTCGAAGTATCCCAGTTTTGCATAGAACTGGCTCCCTTAAAGCTGGTTGTACCATAAAACATAAAAGAAGCATCTTCCACATTATTAAGATTGGGAGTATCTGTTGCTGTAAGCTGCATAAGCCTGCACAGGCTGAAGGCGCTTTCCATGGTAGTCCATGAAATATTACCCCATTGTTCTATTTCCAGTATTTTATCTGAACTTCCATTGATCTGCCAGATAGGAATGACTTGCTCAGGACCAGGAAATAGTTGAGGAGTTCCGAATTTTATTTGTCTGAAAGTTCCGTTACCATTCGTAACTTTTACCCTGTATTTTGCATCATTTTTTTCTGCGATTGACGTACCGAAGTCAATAAGAACCTGTTTTGTGGAAGTTACATCGAGAAGGGAACCATTGTGCTGCGGATAGCCTACTTCCTCCCAATAAATGTCATAATTATCACCAATTCCGGGAAACCATATCTGCTGAGTCGTTGCCTGGTAGGGAGCATCTACATTTACTGCGGGTAATACGGTAGAAGCAGGTTTCCAGATGGTGATGAATTCGTCCTGAGCCTTTACAATGAAAGCCAGCAAAAGAAAGATGAATGTTGGTATTTTTTTTAAAGTCATGATGAATGTCTATCGTTTTCTTGGGTTATTTTTTGATGAATGGGAAAGAATGCATTGTATTCTTCGTGAAAATCTGCAGGATATAACTGCCCGGAGATAAAAGTCTGACAGATATTTCGTTATGCTCCAGTTGGTCTTTAGCAACTGTTCTTCCGCTCATATCTGTTATTGTATACCTTACTGCATTCGGAATATTTTTCAGATAAATATGATCTTTTACCGGATTGGGATAGATGGAGGTTTTGTTTTTAATTTCCGTTTCAGAAGTTGAAAGTGTCTGGTTGCATACTCCATTGTAAGTATCACCGGAAATAGTCCATCCTTTATTATTGATTAAATAATTTCTTGCAGCTACAGCATCGACATGAGAATAAACCAATGGTGCTGCGCTGGATAGATTGATATTATTCGGGGTTGATGGGTTGTGGCTCCATCCGTAAAGGGTTTTATCATAATTCAGGCAGCTCATGGCAGAATTGAGAAACATACCGGTTGCTGTTGTTAATGAGCTTAAATCCCATCTTCCAATATTTTGATTGAAAGCAGTGTCATGGAACATTTCGTTCATATTCGTTACGCTTCCCGTGTTCCAGTTTTGTAGATCCTGATTGAAATTTTCTGAATCATGAAACATATGCTCCATGGTGGTAACTTTAGCTGTGTTCCATTTATTCAAAGGTTGGTTAAATCCTGTGTAATCAAACATATAAGACATATCTGTAACGTTCGAAGTATCCCAGTTTCCCAAGGGTTGGTTGAAAAGATTATCATCACCAAACATATAATGCATATCTGTAATGGTGGAGGTATTCCATGTATTGAAAGAAGAATTACCAATAAGTGAAATGCATAAATAAAACATCTGACGCATACTGGTAACCATACTGAGGTCTGGAGCATCTGTGGCTGTTACATCCATATTATCGCAGTATACAAAAGCATTGTCAAAACTCTTCCATTTTATATTTCCCCACTGAGCAATTTGAGTGAGTTTGGAACGGTCTGCCGCATTGTAAACCGGGATTGATGAACCATTATAAAATCTTACCTGATCAAAACTTCCGTTTCCATTGCTGATTTTGATTCTGTAACTGGCCTGGGTAGGAGATGGGTTTAATGGTGTTCCTAAGTTGATGATGAATTCAGTGGTTGAAGTTACACTGCTCATTGTTCCGTTATGCTGAGGATATCCTACTTCTTCCCAGTAGACATGAAAGTTGGTTCCTCTTCCTGGAAATTTAATGAGTTGTGCATTCTGAGTTTTCCAGATGGTGATGAACTCATTTTGGGCCTTTGCCATGAGTATCATCAAAAGAAAAATGAGTATTGGAATTTTTTTTAAGATCATGTTTATTGTTTATGGAATTAGTTTTCTTGGGTTATTTTTTGATGAATGAGAATGAATGTACTGTATCCTTTGTGAAAATCTGCAGAACATAATTTCCCGGAGACAAAAGACGGACAGATATTTCGCTATGTCCCAGCTTGTCTTTAGCAACTGTTCTTCCGCTCATATCGGTTATTGTATACCTTATCATATTCTGAATATTTTTCAGATAAATCATATCCGATACAGGATTGGGATACATCTGAGGGGTAGTATTAAGGCTGTAATCTGAAGTTCCCAGTTGATGTTCACAGGTGCCTAAATTATCTCCCAGAAAGCTCCATCCTTTTACATTGAGAAGATGATTTCTTGAAGGAGTTGCAGTATCGGAATAAGTTAAGTCTGAAACGATACCAAGGTGAATACTATTGGGAGTATTACCGTTATTAGACCATCCAATAAGGGTGTTACTGTAATTTCTGCAGTCTAATCCTGAAGAAGTAAGCATTGAGGCGGCAGTTGTTAAGGAGTTCAGATTCCATTTTTCTAAAGTGTGGTTGTATGAAGTGGTCTCCATTAGCATTAAATCCATATTGGTAACGGTACTGACATTCCAGTTTTCCAGTGAATGGGTGAATTCATAGCAGCCGTGAAGCATGTGTTCCATGTTGACAACTTTAGCTGTATTCCAATTGCTTATATTCTGATTGAAATACGGATTGAAATGAAACATAAAAGACATATCCGTCACGCTTCCCGTGTCCCAGGAAGTCATAGGCTCGTTGTAGCTTACAGCGAGTGCAAACATGAGTGACATATTACCTACTTTGGAGGTATCCCAGCTGTTAATATTTTGATTAAAACTTAAAGCTCCGTTAAATGTTCTGGACATATCGGTTACTTTTGAGGTATTCCAGTGATTGAGTGGCTGGTTGAATTTTGGGGCTAATGAAAAGATACCACTAAGACTTGTTACATTTGAAATATTCCAGGTATTGATTGGTTGATTAAATTCCTTTGCTCCATTGAATATATCAATGATGTTCGTAAGAGACTCTGTATTCCAGTCTTGTAAAGGCTGGTTAAACTTTTCTGCACTCATAAACATCGATTGCATATTGGTAACTTTAGAGACATCCCAGGTTTTTAAAGTTTGATTGAAATGTTTTGAAAAATAAAACATACGGGACATATTGGTAACATTTGATGTGTTCCAGTTATCAATCGGAGAATTGAATGTTGTTTGCGAAAACAGCTCAGACATATCTTGTACAGATGAAGTATCCCAGCTGTTTATTGAATTATTGGATGTGAAATTCTTTGCAGATTTGAACATTCCGGACAGATCTGTAACTTGGGACAGATCGGGTGCATCGGAAGCCGTGAGAGTTATATTAGGACAGTTCGCAAAAGCATTGTTCATTGTACTCCATTGGATATTCCCCCATTGGGAAATCTCAAGCAGTTTATCCATACTTCCATTGTATTTCACTCCTGTAGAAGGTAAATATTCAGTAGAAAGTATTCTGAAAGTCCCATTTCCACCGCTTACTTTTACCTGATAACTGGCTTGCATTGAATTTGGATGTAATGGTGTTCCGAAGTCTATAAGTACCTGCTTTGTGGAAGTAACATTATTCATTGTTCCCTGGTGTGACGGATAACCTACTTCTTCCCAGCTTATGGTAAAATTATTGCCGATAGCAGGAAACCAGATTTGATTGTTCCCTGCGGGATAGGGAGCTGTAACGGATATGGGAACGGTGCTTATAAAGCCGGGCTGCCAAATAGTAATAAACTCATCCTGAGCTTTTGAAAGCTGAAATAATAGAATAAACAGAAGAGAAAAGAGTAGTTTTTTGTACATGTCATTAGTTTGTGAAATAAGCACAGCTAAAATAACAAAAAACTTAATATATTTTTAATGTAAATGTTAAATTTGTAGTATTTTATAAATTTTAATGAATTTATTTAAATAAAAAACTCTCCAAAATGGAGAGTTTACTTTATTCCTGAAGCATGTTGTCACGTGTATTTTTCTGGACTGCGATGGCTCCGAAGAGCGCAAGCAAAAAGGCAAATGCATAAAAACCTTTTTCGCTGGGAAGAATGGTGGCATTCCAAAGTCCGATAGCCAATAATACAATAGATGATAATGTGGCAAACCAGCAGATCCCATAATAAATATCTGTCACCTGAATGTTTTCTAACCTGTCACGTACTGCTTTCTGTAACGAAACAACGGCAAACAAACCATAAAGAAGTATGGTGAAATAATATCCTTTTTCATTCAGCAGCATTTCCGCTCTTGCAAGACCAACAATAAAGCCAATCATTCCTGCGCCTAATGCTACCCATGATGCGGCAACGAACGCATTCGATACTCTTTGTTTTTTCATAGTTTAATGTTTTGTTTAAAGGGGCTAAGATATTCATTTTTTATAAATAGAGCCTAAGCACAGGGGAAATATGGGTAAAATACGGGTGATGGTTAATATATTTTAAGTTTTAGCTAAAGCCAGTGAATTTTATTTAACAGCCAACAGATTTATAATTCATCATTCATCATTCATCATTCATCATTTACTTCCCTAGCCCCGATAGCAGCGGTTACCCCGCAACCAGCGTTGAGGCTCTTCGCCTGGCGTGAGGAGTATGAGCGGATAGCGGGATCAGCTTATAAAAAAACTCCCCAAAATTGGAGAGTCTGTTATTATTGAGTGATATATTCGTAATTATACTGAGCTGAAAGGTTTCCGTTGGCTTCTTTTGAGACTACCTGAGTAGGTAAACCGGCGCTGTTGTATTGTATCGTGGAGGTTCTGGTTTGGTTTTGTATCCAGGTTCCGTTACTTTTGTAGCTTATCTTTTCTATCAGATAATTATTGGGGCTCATCACAATGGCTCTGCCCATCATAATTCTAATATACTTGTTGAGATTGGTATAGGGGTTCAGTTTATCATCGTAGGAATACACAACTTTAGTACTGTAACTGGATCCTCCACCCTCTGAAATCTCTGAGGAAATATTGTTCCCATTATAAGCATACGTATCAACGATGGGATTGGAACAGTCTGGCGACTGGCAAAGAGATGTAGAGATCACCTGTCCGTTGGTATTATAATTATAGGTAATCGTTCGGTTGTAATCCGGATGAGTGTCGTAGATTGCTTTAACGCTTGCCAGCTGATCTCCGTTATAATTAAAAGCAGAATAGTATTCCAGTGTCTGGTTGGTATTATAATGATTTATCTTTACAGGCTTCCCGTTATTGTATTCAAATGTGGAAGTTCCATAGGCGGACGAAGTTTTTGTAAGCTGCCCCTGACTATTGTATTCAAGGGTTTCTACGCTGGTTTGAGGCTGTGATGGATTATCATAGTAAACTGTAGTGATTTTACTTAATAACATTTTTGGTTCGGAAGGATTATTGGTTCCCTCATTATCATCATTGCTGCAGCTGTTAAGGAATACAACAGCGCTCATTATTCCCAGAAATAAGTAGTTTTTCATGTTATTTTTTTAGTTGACAAAAATAAGGAATTGCTCTGCGGCACTCCATAAAAAATCCCACTATCTTAGAAATAGTGGGATAATATCATATTTTATTTAGATCTTAGTATCTGTAGTATTCAGGCTTGAATGGCCCTTTTACGTCTACTCCGATATACTCAGCCTGCTCAGGAGAAAGAGTTTCCAGCTCTACGCTTAATTTCTTAAGGTGTAAAGCAGCTACTTTCTCATCTAAGTGCTTAGGAAGCATGTATACTTCGTTTTTGTAAGCAGCAGAATTGTTCCATAATTCGATCTGAGCCAAAGTCTGGTTAGAGAAAGAGTTAGACATTACAAAACTTGGGTGACCTGTAGCACATCCTAAGTTTACCAATCTACCTTCTGCAAGGATGATTACTTCTTTTCCTTCAATAGTATAAATGTCTACCTGAGGTTTTACTTCAGATTTAGTCTGACCGTAGTTTTTGTTTAACCAAGCCATATCGATTTCGTTGTCGAAGTGACCGATGTTACAAACGATAGCTTTATCTTTCATTTTAAGGAAGTGTTCTCCTCTAACGATATTGAAGTTACCTGTTGTAGTGATGATGATATCAGCATTATCTACCACAGTGTCTAATCTTTTTACTTCATATCCGTCCATTGCAGCCTGAAGTGCACAAATTGGATCAATTTCTGTAACGGTAACGATAGAACCTGCTCCTCTGAATGAAGCCGCAGTCCCTTTACCTACGTCTCCGTATCCGCAAACTACCACTCTTTTTCCAGCTAACATTACGTCTGTAGCTCTTCTTACTGCATCTACAGCAGATTCTTTACATCCGTATTTGTTGTCGAATTTAGACTTAGTTACTGAATCATTTACGTTGATCGCCGGCATTACCAGAGTTCCGTTTTTCATTCTTTCGTAAAGTCTGTGTACTCCTGTAGTTGTTTCTTCAGAAAGACCTTTGATATCTTTTGTAAATTCAGGGTATTTATCAAAAACCATGTTTGTTAAATCTCCACCATCATCCAAAATCATGTTTAATGGTTTTCTGTCTTCACCAAAGAATAAAGTCTGCTCAATACACCAGTCAAATTCCTCCTCATTTAACCCTTTCCAAGCATACACCGGAATTCCCGCAGCAGCAATAGCAGCAGCAGCGTGGTCCTGTGTAGAGAAAATATTACAAGATGACCAGGTAACTTCAGCTCCTAAAGCTACCAAAGTCTCGATAAGCACAGCCGTTTGGATCGTCATGTGAAGACATCCTGCGATTCTTGCTCCTTTCAGTGGCTGAGATGGTCCGTACTCTTCACGGATAGACATCAAACCTGGCATTTCTGCCTCTGCAAGAGTAATTTCTTTTCTACCCCATTCTGCAAGGGAGATATCCTTAACTTTATAAGGAACGTATTGTGTTGTAGTACTCATATGTAATGAATAGTTTTTAAATTCAATTGATAACGAAAGGCAAAATTACGATTAATAATTAAGATATAAAAACGGCAGATCAAGTTCAGTTTTATGAGATTAAACATGAGTTAATATTATTTAGTCTTAATATAAATAATTAATTTTAGCTGATAAAAAAATATATTATGAACCGTACCCATACAGAAAAGAAAATCAAACCCGTTGCTCCAAAAGTACAGGAACTGATCAATGCTTCAAAAAGTATCATCCTTGCTACTGTAGATGCTGAAGGAAATCCTAATTCAAGCTATGCTCCCTTTGTACAGGTAGATCAAACTTTTTATATTCTGGTCTCTTTCATGGCAAAACATACTAAAAATCTTGCTGACGGAAGAAAAACATCCATTATGTTTATCGAAGATGAATCGGCTACCAAGCAAATCTATGCCCGCGAGCGCCTTACCATTGAAGCTGCAGCTTCTCAGATTGAAAGAGATTCTGATGTATGGAACACTGTAGTTACCCAGCTTAAAGAAGTTCATGGCAAAGTAGTGGACGTAATTTCTGAAATGGGGGATTTTATTTTAATTGCTCTGCAGCCTGTGAAAGGATCTTATGTAAACGGTTTCGGAAGTGCCTACTTCGTGGATGCCAACCTTGAAATTGTAGAGCATAGAAATGATGTGAATCATCAGGCTAAATAAGTAAGCTGGAGGCTGGGAGAGGGAAGCTAGAGGTTTGTAAAGATTAAGGAAGCAAAGAGTTTGTTTTTTTCTCAACGGATTCTTCGGTCTGAAAATTCTTTTTACCACGAATAGTAACTTCGATATTCCAGCTCCCATCTTCCATTCCTTTTTTCATCAAACGATTTTTCTGACTTTATTTATCTCTTGTTTTTATAACGGATAGTAACTTCCATCCTCCCGCTCCCAGCTTCAAGCTTTTTTTAGTATTTTTGTCTCATATAAAAAAAGAATGCCCCTTTACAGAGATTTTTCAGATGATAATGCCACCATCCTTGTTTGGAAATATGATGAAAGTGAAGAACTTGATATCAACCAACTTCTGGAACCGGAAAATGCTGAGAAGGTAAAAGATTATCATCCCAAGAAATTATTGGAAGTTCTGATGGTACGCAAGCTTCTGAAAGGATTAAAGCCCCATTCTAAGATTTTATATAAAGAAAGAGAGCCTTTTCTTTCTCCCAATGATGCGGAAATTTCTATTACGCATTCTTTTCCCTTTGCAGCCATTGCCATTTCTAAAAACAAAATAGGAATTGATGTTGAAAAGTTCAATCCTAAGATTTTAAGGGTGATCGATAAATTTACCTATGAAAATGAGCGCGGTTTTATTCCTGAAGATAAAGCAGACACTTTTTATACAATTATATGGAGTGTAAAAGAAAGTATGTATAAAATTCACCACTCAAAATATTGGTCTTTAAAGAAAAATTATGAGGTGAAACCTTTCGAGCTGAAGCATCTTCATAAAATAAGCTGCCGAGTATATGACGATCAGTTTTCAGATGAATTCAAAGCCAGGGTAGAGTTTTTCGACGATTACTGTTTTACGATTGTGGAGGAGTAGGATCTGTCTCATTTTTGTATTTTTCGATCACTTTTCTCTGTTCTTTTGCTACATCATAGATCAGCTCCAGAATATCGTGGATGTTTTTAAGCTCTGTTAAATGGGATACTTTATCAGGATCTCTTCTGTCAACGATATCATTTTCCTCAATCTCAGTTTTTCTTTTCAGAATCATATCTTCAATAGAAGAATCTTCCGGCTCAAGACGGCTTTCCATTTTCAACGTTTCATTGATATCATTTCCGTTGAGAAGGGTAGAGGTTTGCTGCATTTCGGCTTCAATCTTTCTGCTCCAGCTTTCAGCATCTATTTCAGGGTATTGCTCATTGCTTTTGGAATATTGAGACAGGGAAGCGGTATAGGCCGTAATCAGATGTGAGGTAGCCACAAACTGATGTACAACTTCCAGTTTTTTCTGCTGATTTTTAGGATCAGAAATCATTCTCTGGAAATTATCGGAAAGGTTGGCCAGAGAAATGATCGCATTTTTTCGTTTTACCTTATAATCTTCAAGGTCAAAATTTCCCTGTAAGAATTTAGAGATCACGCTTTGAAAATAAATAAGATTGTCTGCTGCCGATTTTTTCATCAGATCCAGGTTTTGGGTATGTTCCCAGACCGGAAGCACAATATAAGACACAGCAAAAGCAATCATTCCGGCAATAGCGGTATCGAATATTCTGTCTTTAAAAATAATATTGACTTTCCCGGGATTTAAAAAATTAAAACTCAGGAAAACATAGATCGTCATGAATAATACCGCCCAGAAATACCGTCCTTTCAGAAAACTAAAACACATGATCATGCTGATCAGCAGAATGGCAAATAAAACCCCATTAATATGTACAAAATGCAGAATGGCATAAGCAATACTTGCTCCTGCAATTGTTCCATAGAGACGAAGAAGGTTTCTCTGTTTGGTGATGGAATAGGCCGGTTTTAAAATGGCCGTAATGGTAATTAATATCCAATACGTGTGTCCCAATCCCAGAAAATCGAACATGGAAAAAACATATCCCAGCAGCAAAGCTGTTGTAATTCTGATGGCATGGCGGAAATGAGAGGATGATAACGAAATATTATTTCTTAAAACCTTGGCATTAAGTTTAGGCTCATTAGGCATGAATTTTTTCAAGTCTAATCCCGTAGATAAACTCTTCGCCAGTTTGATATCCTGTGAAAATACTTTATAGATTTCGTTAATTTCTTTCGTAATTTCATAGATACGCATCAGGATCTGGCGCAGAATCATGAAATTTTCCAGATTGTCAGGAGAAAGCTGTTTATTTCTGAGTTCGAAATAATTGTAGTTTAAGTTCTTTAATTCCAGTTCCAGATTGGACATAGGTTTTGCTCTGATACCGCTTTGTAATGCGATTCCGATATTGGTGATCTCTTCCGCCAAGAGATTAAGATAATCATGGATATTCACCAGGATCATGCTGTCTTCAAAGCTCTGCTGTAGCTTTTGATAGTCACTTTCAGAGGTCATCAGCTTTTCATGAAGGTCCATGGAATTCAGAAACATCAGCATTAATAAACGGCTGGTGGTTGTAGATTCATTGACGATCGTTCTTGTTTTGAAAACTGTTTCCCTGGTATCTTCCTGCAGGTTTTTTATTTCAATCTGCTTTGCAATAACCTGAGTGGTCAGTTTATTAAAATCCGGATTCTTTTGATAATAATTGGCTTTAATCTTTAAAAACTCAGCCAGCTGAAGATAATTTTCTCCAATCATCTGGCTTGCCAGTTTATACGGACGAATGGTGGTTACAATAAGAAATATGAGTAGAAACCATATACAGCCGCATGCAAAAATCAGCAGACTTTTAAAGATATTACTTCCTGTAAGGTGGCCATCAATAAAGATCGCGAGTACTACAAGTGATAGCGAACCTACAGCGGCCAATCTCTGTCCATAAACACCAATGAGGGAGAAAAACATCCCGAAAACAATGACCTCCAGCAATACCAGCACTTTGATATTCATCACAAGACTTGCAATGAGCGCTACAAATACAAAACAGCAGATGGCAAAAGTAAGAGCATTTCTTCTTCGGATAAAAGGTCCGGGCTGGTCGGTAAGGGCTACAAAGCTGGTTCCTAGCGGAAAAAGGAAATATTCTTTTAAAATCCCAAAGTGGGCGAGGACTAAACAAGGCAGAACAGTAGCTAGTGTAATTCTGATGGCAGAATATACATACTGACTGGTTACAAATTTTTTTAGTTCCGCCGAATAGTTCATACTACAAAAATAGCTATTGAATTTAAGAAAATCGCCATAAAAAAGAGACTTTTCTCAACTTAAATGTTATATTTTTTTAATGAGATGTTATTGTATTCAAAATAACTGACATACGAAGCAGATTGATGATTCATCATTCATACATATCAATTTTAACACAACAGCTAACAAATCTTGTTCCATGAATTCTTACTTTAGCTTATCTCAACTCTTAAGTAACAGTTTCATGAAAAATACTATTAAAAATCTCTTCTTTATATTCTTCTCTTTTTTCATTCTGAGTTGCGGCTCACAGAATAAGGAAAGTTTTAAAGCAAAGAAAATATATGAGTCCAATAATCTGATCATCACTCAGATTTCAGAAAATTCTTTTATCCATACTTCCTTTAAGCAGACGAATGACTTCGGGAATGTACCTTGCAATGGATTGATTGTAAAAGATCATCAAGAAGCTATTGTTTTTGATACTCCTACTGATGATAAAAGTTCAGAAGAATTGATACAATGGATTAAAGGGAAGTTGCATGCAAAAATCAAAGCCGTTATTCCCACCCATTTTCATGATGACAGCTTAGGAGGATTGATGGCGTTTCACAAAAATGGCATTCCCTCTTATTCATATGTGAAAACAATTGAATTAGCGAGAGAGAATAATTTTGTTATTCCTGAAAATGGTTTCAATGATTCTGTTGTTTTGAAAGTAGGGGACAAGGATGTTATGGCAAAATTTTTTGGGGAAGGGCATACAAAAGATAATGTTGTTGGATATTTCCCCAGCGAAAATATTCTTTTTGGCGGATGTTTGTTGAAAGAGCTAGAGGCAGGCAAAGGATATCTGGGGGATGCAAATGTTTCTGCATGGTCTGGTACTGTTGAAAAAGTTAAGAAAGAATATCCCCATGTGAAAATTGTAATTCCGGGACATGGAGAATCTGGAGATGGAAAGCTCCTGGATTATACCATTGCACTGTTTAAAGGTCAATAGTGAATTTTTGCTTCGCAAAGTGAATGGTGAATGGTTATAGTATGTGAAATTGACAAGCGAAGCGGATTGACGATTGACAATTGACAGTTGTTCTTTAGTGAATTTTTGCTTCGCAAAGTGAATAGTGAATGGTTGTAGTATGTGAAATTGACGAGCGGAGCGGATTGACGATTGACAGTTGCTCTTTCCTATTTTCAATAGTGAATTTTTGCTTCGCAAAGTGAATGGTGAATGGTTGTAGTATATGAAATTGACAAGCGAAGCGGATTGACGATTGACGATTGACAGTTACTCTTTCATATTTTCAATAGTGAATTTTTGCTTTGCAAGTGAATGGTGAATGGTTGTAGTATGTGAAATTGACAAGCGAAGCGAATTGACGATTGACAGTTGCTCTTTCATATTTTCAATAGTGAATTTTTGCTTTGCAAGTGAATGGTGAATGGTTGTAGTATGTGAAATTGACAAGCGTAGCGAATTGACGATTGACAATTGACAGTTACTCTTTCATATTTTCAATAGTAAATTTTTGCTTCGCAAAGTGAATGGTGAATGGTTGTAGTATGTGAAATTGACAAGCGTAGCGAATTGACGATTGACAATTGACAGTTACTCTTTCATATTTTCAATAGTGAATTTTTGCTTCGCAAGTGAATGGTGAATGGTTATAGTATGTGAAATTGACAAGCGAAGCGGATTGACGATTGACAGTTGTTCTTTCCTATTTTCAATAGTGAATTTTTGCTTCGCAAAGTGAATAGTGAATGGTTATAGCATGTGAAATTGACAAGCGAAGCGGATTGACGATTGACAGTTGCTCTTTCCTATTTTCAATAGTGAATTTTTGCTTCGCAAAGTGAATGGTGAATGGTTGTAGTATATGAAATTGACAAGCGAAGCGGATTGACGATTGACAATTGCCCATAAAAAAAGCCTCATTACAATGTATGAGGCTTTTTTATATAGCTGTTGCTCTTTTTTAACGATCGTTGTTGGATGTTTCTTCTCCAATGTTCCAGGTAAGACCGAAACGAAGAGTGTTATCCAATGCACTGTTGATTTTAGACATATTGATCAAATAAGAAAGATCCAGTCCGAAAGAACGGTATCTTAAGCCGACACCCGCTGTTGCAAACTGTCTTGCTCCCTGCTCTTCACTTTCGTGGAAGTAACCTCCTCTTACAGAAAAAGCATTGTCATAAGAATATTCTAAAGCACCACTGTACATGATACTGTTTTTATTTTTGAAAGATTTTCCGATACCAGCCATTGGTCCTACATTCGGGATTTGATAAATAGGCTGTCTTGTATTCGGATCTATTCCTGCATACTCAGATCCTGGAACCAAAAGTTTTGATCCTTCTACAGAAATTCCAACTCTGTTCATATCATCCAGGTACATATCGTATCCAACCCCTAATCTTGCCATTGTAGGAAGATAAGATCTTGATTCTTCATTTCCTGTATAATCCAGTTTCGGACCTAAGTTCTGAATAGCGATACCGGCATTCACTTTACCATCATATCCACCAATACTTGAGAATCGTGGAGAGGTATAGTATCCTGAAACGTCTACCGCAAAAGAGTTTGCTGCTTTAAGCGTAGTATCAGTGTTGAATCCTCCGGCTAAGTCTGAACGGATGAATCTACCGGTAACAGCACCGGAGAATGAATCAGAAAGTTTCAAAGCATAGGCAACGTCAATAGAGAATTCGTTTGGTTTTGATGTACCCATTGAAGCAATTTCTGTACCTACCAGCTGAGTCAGGTCTACCTGTCCCATATTGAAATAATAGATACTTGCAGAGATGGTAGATCTTTCTTCCTGCCCCAAAAACTTATGAAACGAAGCATATAATAAGAATACATCATTGGTAAGTTTTCCCATGTAAGGCGTATAGTTAAGACCTACGGAAGAACTTGTCCTGCTGAAGGGATATTTAGCCGCATTCCAGAATTGTGAAAAGGCATCCGGAGAGGTTACCACACCTTGATCTCCCATACCTCCCGATCTTGCATCAGGTGCAATTCTTAGGAAAGGAGCTCCGGTAAGAACTGGGTTTACTTTACCTAAATCTTGCGAATAGCCTAAAAAACCAGCACTCAAACCAAATCCTAAAAGCAGTTTAGTAGTTAAATTCATATGTTGTCTTTTATATATTATCAGTTTTTTATTAATATTATTGTCTATGTTCTATTTTATTATTTCAAAAGTACCATTTTTTCTACAGCTGTAGCACTTCCTTTGCATTTTTCTTGATTTTGACTTTTTGCAAATATCTTAAAAATATACGTACCTTTTGCTACCGTAGACCCAAAATCATCTCTTCCGTCCCATTCTATTGCCTGACGAGGGGTTCTAAAGCCCTGTAGGAACGGTTCTGCGACTACTGGTTGCGATAAAGTTCTTACGAGTCTTCCGGTTATAGTATAAATTTGTACGTTCACATCCAGAATGTCATCACAATTGTGTTCAAACTGAATATATGTTTTATTGGTAAATGGATTTGGCCAGTTCAGCGGACGGTTGATTGTCAGGTGTTGGTCAGATTCATCTTTAACTTCAAAATTTAACGTAGCAGTTGTGGAATTATTGTTTATATCCCAAACTTTAAATGTTAATTGATGTTGCCCTATGGCAAGATTTCTGAAAGGATAGGTTACATTCCCTTTTTGATACTCTGCAAGACTAGGATTTAAACATCCGTTTCCTTCTCCTGCTGCATAGAAATCATTCAAAACAACAGTATTGATAATCTGCCCGTCAAGATATACTGTAATATCGTGGCCTACTCCTGATCCTGTTGAGTTGATTCCTGTATCATCCGTAAGGCAGGCAAGAAGCATAGGGTTCTGGTTGGTAATACCACCATCTGCAAAGTTGGTGTTATTCATATACAGCTTTACTTTTGGAGGTTGATTATCATTAATTCCGTTAGGATTAATATCACCCACCTGTACAGCCTGGTTATTGAAAACATCTGTTGATTTGTTGTCTGCATAGGCTAGTATTCTTCCCTGGCCTACAGCATAGTTAATATCTTTAGGAACATAAAACTCAGCAGTGAATACTCCGTTTACCGCAGTTCCGGCAGATTTTACGATGGCACTTCCTTCTTCAGTATAATCTAAAACCGGAGTTAACACGCCACTGTTATTTAATGTTTTCTTGTTTAATCTTTTATCAAAAATATTGATGCTGACTTTTCCGTTGAAGGTATTATTCAATGTTCCGTTTGGATTATTGATGTGTCCTTTTATCTTTACAAAATCCAACCCTCTTATCAGTCCTGGAACCGGAGTTTCAATATTATCAATGACTAAAAGTCTTTGTGGTCTGCTTAATTTCATAGCAGGGTCACCCAATAAGTTTACTTTTAAGTGATTGCTGTTTGGCCCTTTTTGTTTTTTAGCAATTAAGTGAGCATTTCCTAACGAATTAAAATCATCGTTGGTTAATTTAAAGATATTCTGAGTAAATGTATTGGTAAAATCACGTCCATAATCTACCCCAATAGCACGGCTGGAAGTAATCATTGTGGAAACACCTCCCTGCTTCATCTTAATAAACTGTTCCCCTACAGAGTTGGTGGATGGTTCATCCCATAATGTAAATTCACAAGTGATGGTAGAAACGAATGGGAATCTGCTGTATACATTAGAGAAATTGTTGGCATTCTGAACCTCACTACTCGTCAGAACTCTTTCCTGTGCCCAGCCATTGATTCCTCCATGTCCGAAATAGAACAGATATAAACTGTTTCCGATAGCATTGGAAATCGCCTGATTTACCTGTGGATATCTTCGCCCTCCAGAGGTACTCTGAGCGGTAAAGGCATCCATATATAATTTTTTGACGTTATATTCTTTAAGATCCGTCTGGCCTGGCTGCTCAAATATACTCACCAGAGAATTGTTCATTACGTTATGAAACGGACCTCCACCTTCATCATTATCATCTACAACAAAGTCAAGCCTCATACGCCAGTCTCCGAAAGGACTTGACTGTCCCTGAAGAGAATTGTAATAAGCCAGTGTTTTATTGATCATATCTCCGGCTTCACTTACATTGGCTGCAGGAATTCTACCAACAGGCAGATCCGGTAAGTTATTTTCAATTAATAGCGTGGTCTGCGGTTTGGTCATGACGATATAATCATCCGTCACGAATGATGAAACGTAGTCTGAAGACTGCTCACTCTGATAGCTGGCAACAACGTTTGAATTATTCGGAACCCTGTTTTTATAATCATATGAAGCATCCCCCAGAATAAATACATACTGAAGTCTGCCCAGCGGAGTGTTCAGTTTGCTGACAAAGTCTCTTATTGCAGTAAGATCTTTACTTCCGCTGCCATATTCCTCATAGATTTTGTTAATGTCAACAATTTCTACCTTATAGTTATGGTGAGTCTGATGATAGCTGGCAAGTCGCTGTGCCTGTCCCATCATTTCAGGTACGGTAAGGATGAGATAATCTACATTTTGTATGGCAGAAAGATTCTGGTTGGAAATTCTTCCTACAAACTGAGGACTGAAAGCTGCATCAGCACGGAAAGCTACAAACTCATTGTTGAAATTCTGATCAGCAGCGGTATAGGCAAAGTTGAAAGAGCCGGCTCCTGCTTTATTCACTCTTCGGTTTGCATTGGTAATATCCGTAACGTCCCATACCTGTTCAACATTAGCAGCATTACTGATACTGAAACCATAGGTTGTATTACTTCCACTTACAATCGAATAATCCCTGAAATTCATCTGTGAACCATTGAACGCAAGATTTTCTTTATACTGAACCTCTACATAATCAAAATAGAAGGTTCCATTTGGATTTTTGGAAATATCAGGGTTATAAACCAGTGTAAACTGGTTTCCTGTAAGATTGGTGAGTGTTCCGGAATACGTTACAGGATAAAAGGTATACTGATAACTCGATGTATCCGTAGGGATAACCTGTATCGGATGCGGATTTAAATTGTTGATCTTAAAATCAACAGTATTCTGTTGTGAATTATAGGCTACTACCTGAGTTCTGTATCGTATCACATCATTAGCCTGTATAGGTGAATTGGTAGTAAGCGTTACTGTTTTTTCATTAGTGAAAGGCGTATCTTCTACCCATGTTCTCCCAACCTTTAACAGGTTTTTCTGATCTTTATTGATCACCTGGTAATTGTCATACCTTGTAATCATCTGGGCAGGAAGGTTTCCGTCAACAGTCGGAACTCTTTTTCCCGTACCTTTATCAAAATTGATATAATAATAAGAGAAATCTTCATAGATGTTTTTCACATTATTACTTCTCTCACTGAATCGGGTATCGTGTCTTTTAAAACCATTTCCATTGGCAGTATCATAAAGGTTGTATCCGTCCGGGCCTTGCGCATAGAAAAGAGCATAGTCATTATCATTCCATACCCCATCATCTTCACCTACTACCTGAATGGCATTTTCCTGTAAAGCACCATATCTTGGATCCTGATTGTATTCAGGAAGCATTACCCCTCCGTTTCCGTAAATTCGGAAGTTTTTAGGATTTACAGAACTCGGATTGATTCCATTATCTCTTAAAAACTGTGAAGTGATTTTGAATACTCCGGACTTGTCTACCTTTATTTTGTAGAAGTTTCCACTGGATAAAGGATTGGCAGTAGTTCCTATTTTATTAACCGTTCCTGTAGTATTGATAAAAGAAGAAGCTTCCGAAACATTAAATGAAGACAATCTCTGAACACGGCCCTTTATATTTTTAAATAAAGCAATACTAATGCTGGCATAGCTTTCACCGTTTAAAGTATAATATGAAACATCGGCTACATCATAATCAGGAAGTCTGCCTTTATCCAGCTCAAACAAATCCTGATTGGAAACACCTTCCCAAACAAGGTCTGAAATTTTCAGCTGCTTTTCTCCAATTTTTTGTTGGGTTACTATAAAAACATTATTTTGGCTGAAAGAAAAACCTTCATTTTTAAAATTGGGAAGATTTAATTTTGTGTCACCAAAATCCTGGATTTTAGAACCATTCCATTCTATGGTGTTTCTCTGGGCGTAAAGTGTTGATGCAAAAGCGATTAAAGATAAAAGAGTTATTTTTCGTCTCATGTTTACTATTGAAATTGCTAAATTACAAAATAAATCAAAATTTTAGAATTAAATTGCGATACAATAAAATTAATTTGTTAACGTTTTTCAAAAAAATCAAATGTTTACTTGATTTATTGAATAATTTATTTTTTCTTTGTACTTTGAAAATATTTATATCGACTATGAAAAAACTAAAGTTGTTTTCATTAATAGCATTAAGTTCTACACTTGCATTAACCAGTTGTGGCGGATCAGGAACCAGCAAAGGTGGCGGTACCAAAAAATTTGTCAGTAAAACAGGTTGGAAACCAAACGAAAAACAAGGTTGGTTTTTTGCAGGAAAGCAACAAAAGCAGAAGGGGTGGCCTGGAATGGTATATGTAGAAGGTGGAACTTTTACAATGGGATTAGTGAAAGATGATGTTATGCACGATTGGAATAACACGCCTCGCAGAATGCAGGTAAGTTCATTCTTTATCGGTGAAACTGAAATTACTAACTACGAATACCGCGAATACCTTACATGGTTGAAGTATGTATTCCCACCAAGTGACCCGAGTTTTAAGGAAATCTATAACGGTGCTTTGCCGGATACCTTATTATGGGACAACAAATTAGCAAGAAACGATTATAATGAAACTTATCTGCGTTCTCCGGAGTTTGATTACTATCCGGTAGTAGGAGTTTCCTGGACCCAGGCAAACAGATACTGTGAATGGCTGTCAGACAGAGCGAACGAAAAAGCTTTGATGCAGGCTGGTATTATTGCTAAAGATTTGTATATCAACGAATCTAACAACCAGGGAGGTACTGCTTTCAACATGGATAAATTCAAATCGAATGATCCTGAAATGCAAGGGTATATCAACGAGAAAAGAATGCAGCAAAAAACAGGTATGAAAACTACCAACCAGAGATTGCTTGCTGCTAACAGAGCCCCTAATTCTGCAATGGTACAGAAGTTCAGACTTCCTACCGAAGTAGAGTGGGAATATGCAGCTCTTGGTATGGCTAAAACCAGAGAATATAACCAATATCTAGGTAAAAAACCTGAAATCGAAAGATTAAGAGGTACTAAAGGAAGAGACAGAGGAATGTTCCTTGAAAACTTCAAAATGGGTAAAGGTGACTACTCAGGTATCGCTGGATGGAAGAATGACGGTTCTGCTCAAACTTCTGACGTAAGACAATATCCTTCTAATGATTTAGGAGTGTATGGTATGTACGGAAACGTTGCTGAATGGACGGCTGATGTTTACAGACCAATCATTGACGAAGATTACAACGATTTCAACTATTATAGAGGTAACATGCCTCAGGCAATTGTAAGAAACGGAGACGGTACTTATAAAATGATCGACGAAGGTACTATCAAATATGATACTTTGGCTGACGGAAGATTAGTTTACAAAGGACTTCCTGGACAATTTGAAAGACAGACTATCGCTGACTACAGAAATTATAGAGATGGTGACAGACAATCTTCTTTAGAATATTACAGAGCTTCTGATTCTGCTGCCGGATTCGATATGTACAACGCTCCTAAGAAAAGCTTTGTTGTAGATGGAACAGGTAGAGTGAAATTACAGAAAGATACCAAAGAGAGAACTTCAGGAATTTCTAACGAGGTTAGAGTTGTGAAAGGAGGTTCTTGGCAGGATACAGCGTATTGGCTGGATCCGGGACAAAGAAGATATAAAAATCAAAACAGAGCTTATGGTTGGGTAGGATTCCGTGTTGCACAGGATGCTAGAACTAACGATAAGAGTAGAACTAGAAGATAATATTTATCAAAAAATACTTATAAAAAACCTTCCGAACTTTCGGAAGGTTTTTTTATTTTTGAACCATGAAATCGCTTCGGTTAAAAAGTCTAAAACACTCATGTAGATTTGGCGATTGCATGTGACCACTTTAAAAAAAATATATATTTCCAAATGAATATAGAACAGTTTTATCCTTTATTTCTGCAGGCCGCAAAAGTGACCATTGACAGCAGAAAAATAGCACAGAATGATATTTTCTTTGCTTTTTCCGGTGAGAATTTCAATGCAGCTACTTTAGCAGAAAAAGCCATTGATGATGGAGCTTTGGCCGTGATTGTTGAACTTCCGGAATTTGAAAACAACGATAAAAACATTTTCTATGTTCCGTCTACCCTTGAGTTTTTGCAACAGCTGGCTATTTATCATAGAAGCAAGCTTAGCATTCCTTTTATAGGACTTACGGGAAGTAATGGTAAGACTACCACAAAAGAACTTATTCATGCGGTTCTTTCTGAAAAATTTAATGTTCAGTATACATTTGGAAACCTGAACAATCACATCGGAGTTCCGTTAACAATTCTTTCCATTAAACCGGAGCATGAAATGGCTGTGATTGAAATGGGAGCCAACCATCAGAAAGAAATAGAATTTCTGTGTACCCTTGCTCAACCTGATTTTGGCTATATTACCAATTTTGGAAAAGCCCATTTAGAAGGGTTCGGAGGTTTTGAAGGCGTCATTAAAGGAAAGTCTGAACTGTATGATTATCTTAAAAACAATAACCGAACTATTGTTGTTAACGAAAATGATCCTATTCAGGTAGAAAAAACTGAAAACTATTCACCTAAAATTACTTTTGGAAAAGATACATCCGATTATAATTTTGAATCTTTTTCAGAAGAACATTTTGTAGGGTTGACTTATCAGGGAATAAAAGCCGTTTCAAAGCTGACTGGAGAGTATAATTTTACCAACCTTTGTGCAGCTGCAAGCCTGGGTCTTCATTTTGGAATTGGTTTTGACAAAATACAACACGCACTGGAATGGTATACCCCTACCAATATGAGATCTCAGGTGGTGAAAAAAGAAGGAAGGACTTTGGTTCTGGATACGTATAATGCGAACCCAAGCTCTATGACCGCTTCGTTGAATAACTTTATCAGTTTTGAAGGTACTACAACCATTATCATTGGAGATATGCTGGAATTGGGTGATGAAAGCGAGAAAGAGCATCAGAACATCTTAAAACTGGCTCAGGATCTTCATTTCAATGAAATTATTACTGTGGGAAAACATTTTAAAGCCGTTAATCCTTCAGATCTTGCTTTTGAAAATACAGCAGAGCTGATAGAATATTTGAAACAAAATAGAATTCAGTCCGAAAACATCTTGTTGAAAGGGTCTAGAGGAATTGCTCTGGAGAAGTTGATTGACTTTATTTAATGCAGTAAGGAAGCTGGAGGCTGGGAGAGGGAAGTTCATGAGCGCAATTGAAGAGCGTCCTCTTTTTTATTCAACTTTATAAAATTTCATTGTTAAAATGATCACAGGAAAATGAGGGTGCTGGATCGTAACTTCCAGCTTCACTCTTCCAGCTTCCAGCCTTCTTACTTATTTCTTCAAATCCCAGAATTCTTTTACAATTAGTTTAATATTTTTAAACGTACTTGGGAAAACTTCATTCTCAATTTCTGACGTGGTCTTCCAGGCAACTTCAGTAATACCTTCTTCTATTTGTGGCGTGGAAGTATCTTCTCCGTCAAAGTTCATTTCAAACCAATGGGTACATTTTAAAATTTTCTCTCCATTTCTTTCTACATAGATGTGGTAAGTGGTATTGATGAATTTTACAAGCTCCACATCACTAAGGCCGGTTTCTTCCTCTATTTCCCGTACAGCAGACTCTTCCCTGGATTCTCCTTTTTCCATCTTACCTTTAGGAAGATCCCATTTGCCAAGTCTTTTAATGAAAAGAATCTTACCTTCAGGATTATTCACGAGGCCTCCTGCAGCTTCTATAATTCTGAAAAGCTTTTGGAACTCCTGCCAGATTTCATCCAAATTCTCTCCATATACATTAAGTTCCTGTACAGAAGTGTTCTCTAAAAGATCCAAAGCAATCTCTAAAGTTGTGTAATTTTCATACGCAAGCTTTTTTTCAAGTTCTTCAGGATGCTTAGATATCAATAATTTTTTTTCGTTGACAAAAACTTTATACATTTGTAATAGTTAAGAATTTAAATACAAAAATAAAAAATGAATTTAGAAGGACGAAAGATTATTGTCAATAAATCATCTAAAGAACTTACCGAGTTGCTGAAATCACCTGAAAATTATAAAGATTTTATGCCGGATGGTCTTCAGAAATTTGAAACGAGAGATAACGGATTTAAATTTGGATTACAGGGAATGCCGGAAATTGCGTTAAAAATAGACGAAGTAGATGATCAGAAAGCTGTTTTAAAATCTGCAAGTTCAAGCTTGGATTTCACATTAACAGCAACTTTAAACCCAATCAGTGATAACCAAACTGAAGTTCAGATGCTATTCGAAGGGAAATTCAATCCATTCATTAAAATGATGGTAGAAAAACCACTACAGAACTTTATCAATACGCTTACTGATAAAATCGAAGCCTATAAATAATAAAAACCTCCAACGTTGGAGGTTTTTTATCATTTTGTCTTGTCCTGAAAAAGGTTGACTATTCATAAAAAAAATAGTCATTATTATGGATTTTAAGAAATTATTATATTAAAATATCTTGTTTGAATAAATCAATTAATTTATTTAAATATTTATAAGAAGTTAAATCTTCCCATTTTCCGTCTTTTATAAACTTTTCAGCAATACTGATAAAATCAGCTCTATCTTTCCATTTATGCAGATTACGTTTATTCAATATAATAAAGTTAAATTTATATAGGTCTTCATCATCATTAGATGTTAATACTCCCATAAATATGTAATCATGAACATCTTCTATAATTTCTTCATCTACAATACATTTTCTATTTTCAGGTTTAACGCTATAAAGATATTGTTTAGCTAATTCAACGGCTTTTTTTCCAAAAGAATGTTTATTTAAACAATTAATGTGAAATACAGAATCATTGAATTGATATAAAGGATCTTTAATATTTTGAATGAAAGGTGGAAATGAAAAGATACTCTCCAAATCAGTAATTTTTTCATTACACAGTCCACATGTCGTTTGATTTATAAATGCTATAGCCATATTTAAATATCTTAAGGTCTAATTAAAGTTGTTTCACCTCCATGAAAAACATATCCCATCCAGGAAAGAGGATTGCTATTAGTACTGCCAAAACTACTGTTATTATAGCTATTATAAGGGTTGTCATATATACTGTTGCAGGCACAGTTGTCATAAGCTCTATTACCACTTCCATAGCCGATCTGTATTCAATCTTTTGAATTAGAGTATTGGTTTTCAATACTCTAATTTATAGTCAACACATTCGGAATGTTACCAATGCATTTATTTTGTCAAAAAATTATCAAAAGAATTTCCAAATTCTGATTCTATTCCCTTAGCTAATGCTATTCCGCTATTACAAGTCAATTCAAAATTAGCTTTATTATCCTTTATGATATATTCATTTTCAGAATGTTCAGTATCAAAAGAAATACTAACAGATAATTGAGGATTTTTCCAAGAAAACTTTCCTTTTATATATTGACAATTTCCCATTACTAAATAAATGATTTCATCATCTTTTTGTGAAGTTATTTTTAAGGCTATCTTGTTATGGGTCATATCAAATAACCATATTTTAACCATATCGCCCTCATATTTACTTAATACAATATTGATCTTATCTAAATTTGTTAGTACTTCCATATTATTTTGATATAAATTGTGTTCCATCCCAAACAACTTGATTACCATTTTTATAAATGTAGTCTTTTGAAGCAGCCCAGGATTACTTAATATGTGGTCAAATTCAAAATTTGTCATTTTAGGTTGCTCCGGTACCCCTGTGTAAAGCTAAATCAGCATCAATTCCTAAACCTATTATTTTTCCCTCCGCTTGCACTTCCTTTGCTGCCAGTCCTGGTTTCCTTAATGCTACTGCGCCAATAATCCCGGCAGCTATCGCAAGATACCTGTTTTCAGGTTTCCAAGTACTTATTATCTGTCCTCCAATGTCAAAGACTCCTGCTGGGTCATCAGCACTTCCAATATATTGGATAGGTCCATCGGCTCTTACACCAGACATTCTCCATGCCATATCATTTATTCTCTCCAGCCGTAGCTGTATAATCCCGTTTCCTGAAGTTCTTTCCCGTTGTATTTATTATCCTTATGGCTTTCCCCGTCCAAAGAATGCATTCCCGGTTTTAAAATGATTCATCCCAAAAGGATAGTAATCATTGGCATCTGTGATCTCAAGAACGCCTGCGCTGTTTCTACCGTAAGAAATCCTTACATTTCCAAGCTGGTCTTTTTACCAACACATCTGAAACACCTGATATGATCTTTAATATTTTAAATAGCCTATTTTCTCTTTTCTCCTGTTCTGGCTATCCGCAATATCATTTAAATTGAGATTTTCATTCTTATTTTTAAAATTAGAGTATTGAAAACCAGTACTCTAATTTAATATCAATACATTTGGAATATTCCGTTAATTTTTTAATTCGTAATTAGGATAACTTCATCATGTTCCAAATTTAAATTAGAGTTAAGAATTCTGTCTTGATTTACCCATTGGTTTTTACCTATTAAAAGTCCTCCAGCAATTATATAATATTTCTTTTCCTTCGATTCCAGTTCGAAAATCTTCATATTATATTTCAATAAGTTTTTATCGATTTCCATTGGAACTTCTTTTTCTGTAATTTCTTTAATTATAATATTATTAAGAATCGTTGGAATATTAATATAATTTACTGCCCAGAACTCGAAATCAATATTATAAGATTGATCTTCAGTATAATTATCCTGATCAGGAAATTTCATCTCACTACGTAATAATAATGATGAATGGCTTACAATATAAGCCCACATTTTAAACTTTCTATTTGAATTATATACCATAACTTTAGATTATTATAGTTAATATAAGAGTGAATAACTATCTAATATTTTATATGTACCATCTGCCGCTTTATTATAAAATATTGTTTTCTGTAATTAATAATGAAGCATCATTCATAATAGTATGCATTTCCCAGTTGGTATAATTTCTGAATGTAAGAGGTGCATTAGGGTCGAATTTAGAAAATTTAATCTTCCCAAATCCTGTTGTATTAAAATGTATTTTATCGTAACTTTTCATAGCATCTAATATTTTACTTTTATTAAATCCTGTGGAAAAATCTCTATAAGTATGAAATGAGTTTTTTTCTGCAAAATTGAATAAATCATCACCTAATCCTAATGCAAGATTTTTTTCTGCCTTTATTTCGGCGGTTGCCAGTCCTGGCTTCCTTAATACTACTGCCCCAATAATCCCGGCACCCATCGCAAGATACCAGTTTTCAGGTTTCCAGTTGCTCATTATTTCTCCACCAATGTCAAAGATGCCGAAGAAGTCACCAGCCCCTCCTATAAACAACTTTACAGGTCCATCAGAACAGTGCCCACAATATGGAGGTAATGATATCTGCGGCGGCGGAAGATTCACCTGATAGCCTCCGCTTGCATAGCACATGGTACAGTTTGACGGAAATACAGAGTTATTATTATTGACATTATAATAATTTTCTATCTGCCACCATGTATGATAATTACTGCTGCCACCCGGTGGGGTAAGGATAATTTTTCCGATATCAATAGGATTACTGGATGAAGAACCCGGCGGATCTTCTCCGTATAATCCCGTTGGATCTATAAAATTAACAGGGTTATTAAAAGCATAGCCATAAAATCTTCCGGATTAAACACCAACACATCTGAAACACCTGATATGATCTTCAATATTTTAGACAGCCTATTTTCTCTTTTCTTCTGTGCCAGCTATCCGAAATATCATTTGAAATTGAGATTTATTTCCTGTTTTTAAAATTAGAGTATCGGTTTTCAATACTCTAATTTATTGCCAACACGTTTGGAACAATACCTAATGCTCTGATTCATTGTTACCTTAACCTTTTTATATAAAACTTCATATATTTTTTATAAAGAAGGCTTTTTGTTGCATCGATTATAAAAAGCATTTATTATAAATCTTCAATATCAGCTTGGTCTATATTATAATTCTTCAATAACGAATAAGCTTTTTCTGATATTGCTAACCCATTTTTTTCCGTAATAAAAAAATCATCTCTATTTGATTCCCCATTTATTTTAGCCCAAAAGAAGTTGGGAAGTTCTTTATTTGGATACAGCTCTAAAAAAGTTTCTGATTTAGATATTATAACCGCATCAAAACTAATACCTGTGAGTTTCTCATGTTCTAGACCTTTTCTAAGTTTCTCTGTTACTATGTAGCATGGAAAAGATTCTAAAATATCATCTCCTAACCAACCCTCAAATTCATAATGAAGATTTTTAATAAGAGGAGGAAAAAAAGAATTATCCAATTGTGTTTGTTCGCCTAAGCCTCCGGCTACTTCTGGTTCAATAAGTCTATACATTAATATTAATTATTTTAACGGTGGTGTAAATTGCGTTCCAAATTTTCACCTATTATTGTTGCCTGATCAAATAATTGCTGCTTGGTTGGACTAGGATTCTCTTTATAAAATTTATTCCATATTTTTCTTATTTGGCTTAAGTGGACATCACGCTCTCCGAAGTCTCCCGACTTTGGAGCATCTTGTATAGAGATTACTTTTATTACTAACTCAAAGTCAGGAGACTTTGCACAACTGAGGCATTGAAGATCTAATTTATTACCAACACGTTAGGAACATTACAACATTACCCAAAGTCCGGAGGCTTGGCATAGTTAGTACCTAATATTACCATTATAATCCAGAAGAATCGGGAAGTTTTTTTATAAACTCCTTTATTTTAATATCCTTTAGCCCTTCATGTTGCATGTAATGTTCAATTTTTAATGCTTTATTATAATCTTTATAAGATATTTTATACCTTAATATGTCAAAAGAAAATTTTGATAATTCTAATCTTAATTTTTCCATTTCTAGTGGATGCACCTCAGTATCTTTTTCAAGCATTTCTGCAAAATTCACTAATTTTTGGCATATATAATAAATTTCATCCTTAAGAAAAACAGGAGAAAATCCAAGTAAAAAATATATTCGAGAAAGGATAATTTTTCTAAAACTATACTCTTTTATCCCGTAAAAATATTCTAACTTATTAATATCTATATCAGCATTTAATATTAAAAAATTCACTACATCTCCAGGATTTACCTGATTTAAGTAAAAATTTTTCAATTCTCTGATGCTTGTCCATCCCGCTCTGTGTAATGATAAATCAGCTTGATTTAAATAAGCAAATAAAAATACACACAAGTTATATTCTAATTTTATTTTTTTCATATTCTCATTAAAAAGGCCACCAACGCTTAACATATTTTGGGTTCAAAGTTCTTATATCCAATTGCATACGTCCTTCTACTATAATTCTTCCAGAATTTCCCACGCCACCAATATAAGGAGTAGGCGTAATACCCGATTTAGGGACTGTAAACTCTACATATCCACCACCACGATTACCTCCTGCTGCTTGTCCCAGGTTTACCTTCGATGGCTTTACAAAAGGAGCTACTTCAACATCAACACCAAGTGGTTTAGGCGATGAAACATTGATAGATCCACTTTTCTTTATTGCATTAACCGCTGAATTAGATGTATGATGTCTTACTGTTATAAAGTCCTCTGCCAAACCTGACGCAAGTTTTTTTTCTGCCTGCATTTCAGCAGTTGCCAGTCCTGGCTTCCTTAATGCTACTGCACCAATAATCCCGGCACCCATCGCAAGATACCTGTTTTCAGGTGTCCAGTTGCTCATTATTTCTCCACCAATGTCAAAGATGCCGAAGAAGTCACCAGCCCCTCCTATAAACTTTACAGGTCCATCAGAGCAGTGCCCACAATATGGAGGTAATGACTGTATCTGCGGTGGCGGAAGGTTAACCTGATAGCCTCCGCTTGCATAGCACATGGTACAATTCGACGGAAATACAGAGTTATTATTATTGACATTATAATAATTTTCTATCTGCCACCATGTATAATAATTACTGCTGCCACCCGGTGGAGTAAGGATAATTTCTCCAATATCAATAGGATTACTAGATGAAGAACCCGGAGGATCTTCTCCGTACATTCCCGTTGGATCTACAAAATTAACAGGGTTATTAAAAGCATAGCCATAAGGATCTAATGAAAGAGCGCTCAAAGGGTCATGCTGCATAAATCTTCCCAGATCCGGCATATAGAAACGGGCATTCATATCATACATGCCTGTTTCCTGCAGCTCATTTCCAAGATAACCGTACTTATAACCAGAAGATTCCTCTATCTCATTATACCCCTGATGCTTTAATCCAAAAGGATAATAATTATTTTCTTCAACAATCCCTATTCCGCTGGTTGTATTAAGGTAACTTAGCCTTACATTGCCCAGATGATCTTTATAGTTGTAAATATACCTGTTTACCAGAAAATCATAGTATCCTTCCGAAGTGGGTACAAACTGTAATACTCCGTTTTTGTACTGAAACCCATCAAGATAATCTGTTACTGTTGTTTTATTTATTTCAGTTTCATCATGAATCAATCTTAATTTAGTCCCATCAGCTGAATAAAGATACTCAAAATTTTCAACTTGTTTCTCTATTAGACTGGGTAAATTTAAATGATTATATTCAATCTTATTAATCAAATGGGCTGCATCTGCTCTCAGATTTCCATTAACATCGTAGACCATCTCGTCTCCTCCGTCAAGCCCTAAAGAATTACCACTGGAATCCCAAACATCTACAAGCTTGTTCCCGTCATATGTGTATTTGATATCATCAATTTTTACGGCAGAATTACCATCAGAACTTCCAAACCTTAATAAGGTCTGAATATTTCCATTAACATCATAAGTTACTTTTTCGTTATAAGCATTTGTTGCTATGACAGTTGATTTAGGTTTTTGATAAACTGCTGATTCTAACCTATTAAATTGATCATATCCATAGCTATATCTTCTCAGCACTCCATCACTTTGGGTAGCCCAGTCAACCTCGGCAATATTCCCGCTATAGGATGCTGCAGTACTTTGTGGATTAGTATATTTGAGTTGTAATCCAAAAAGCTTATTGTTTAGGTTGTTAGGGTCATTAATATGAGTTAAGGCTCCACGTGTGTTATATCGGTAAGCAACAGACTGTATACCATTACCCACGTTTTTATTCTGAAGTTGTCCCAGCTCATTGTAAACATATTCAGCCAGGGTTTCTTCGGCCCCGTCATTGATCCGGTGAGTATGTTTTAATAATCTTTCCTGATGATCATACGTAAAGATTTCATTGATCTTTACTTCCGGGCTGTTGCTGTCTTTTTTATGACGGGTTGTCGTATTCAATGGAACGCCGGAAAAGGCAAGTGTGGATTCTATATTGGTATATCCCCCTAAATGGTTAATCGTTTGCCCTCCTGTTACTCTTTCTTTATCATCGTAGTAAGTATAGTTTTTGGTCCAGTTATTATCTTCTATATTTTTAATGAAGGAAGCAAGAAGTTTGGATTGTGTAACCACTCCTGAACTGTTTGACGGGCTTCCGGGAGGATACGTGTCATAATAATTAACACTTAAAACCGTAATATTGTTTTGCGGATAGGTATTGCCGGAAGTGTAATAAATTGTGGAGCCTGCTAAATCCGTAAAGCCTGTATTACTCCTTTCTTCACCGGGATTAGTATTAATTGCAGCCTGCTGGGTAAATCTTCCTTTCGGGCTGCTTTGGAGTCCTGTGTAAGCCACCCGGTTGAAGGCATCATATTTTGTAAAAAGCCATTTGCCCTGAGAACGGAGATTGCCATCCTGTGACATCACTAATCTGCCCAGCTGATCATACACCATGTATTCCAAGGCTTTTCCAGGAAGTTTTTTTTCTACCAGCCGGTTCCAGCCATCATAGGAGTACGCATAGAGCAGCCTGTCCAGAATATCAGGAGTAATAACACCATTATTAGCTAAAATCTTCTGGGATGCTAAGGGAGGGATAACAAAAGCCAGCTGATTGTATTCGTTATAAATATAATAGGTATTCAGGGACTCTGAACCTTCCTTTTTACGGGTCAATATTGTTTGCCCGCGTTCATTTTTGAACTCTGTAACCGAGTGCCCATCTTCATCCGTAACTATGGTTTTGTATAAGGTTCCTTCGGGATAACTTATGGGGTTTGGGTTTAAAGCAGAGGAAGTTGCCCCGTATTTCCAACTTGTTGTTGTAGTAAATTTGTAGACTTCTGAATTACTGTTAGTCTGATAATCATAGCTGACCTTCTTACCCAGCCAGTCACTTCCCGGGCCCGCAGAAGATTGTAAACGGTCTAAAGGAGAGTTTTCCAGGGAGTTTTTTCCATATATCAATGCATCCGCACTACCTGAAGTGGTTTTATAATATCCTGAAGTAGAAGGTGGGGTCTGGATATCACCATTTAAACTGATCATGGGTATGGGAAGCCAGTTTTCCACTTGTCTTCCAAAACTATCATAAGGAATATGGGTAACCATATCATTACCTGTTGGAGAGGTATGAATGGCTACATGCTGTCTTGGTTTTCCTAATCCATCGAAAAAAAGGATACCCTGAATCTGCTTAGCTTGAGCATCACTAAAAGTCTTTGGCTCCAGATAAGTGCGGGTGTAAACATAATTCTCATTTACGCTAGAGAGATCAGAATTCTGGCCATTAAAGAGATTAGAAGTCGAATTAAGAACCGCCTGGCTGTAATGCATAATACTTACCAATAACAGTATAGCTGCGTGTAATTTTTTCATTGTTGTTAGTCTTTATAGTTTTTATATCGGTATTGGTAATCCTTGATAATATTTCCGTCTTTATCCTTTACAGAGTGTAACCTTCCCGTATTGTCATAAATATAATATTCCGTAACTCCTGATGGGGGAGTCATACTTCTGATCCCAACTAAAGGATCATAGGTATAAGTAGTGATCTGAAAATTGGATAGGCCAGGTTTTTTTCTAAAAGTATTCATTGCTGAAAGTAATGCTTCCTCGGAAGCCTGAGTTCCTGCATTGTTGTCTACGTCTGACGCATCAATGAAGTCTTGCGCTAGATTCCAGACTTGATCATATGCTGCCCCTTGCACTTTAGCAATGATGAGCGATTTATTATATCCGTAAATCATGGCAGTTTTTACGCCTGCTGCGTTTGAAAGCTGGATAAGGTTTCCTTTGTAATCATACGAATCCATCTTTTGAATTTCCTTCGTATTCTCATCTTCAATATTGGTAGCAAGAACAGAGGTAGGCAATAAAGAGCCGTTATTAAATAACACTTTTGATCTGGCAAGAAGCTTCCCGTCTTCTTTTTCTTCAACGGACACCGGTACACCAATCATATGGGCGCTTTCCAGATGAGAATATCCGGGTAAATTAGTAGGATAAGTAATGGATTTTTCTTTTACTTTCCCGTTAACAACTGATTTTATGTAACCGGGTTTAAGATTTATAGCGTTGATGCTAACCTCTGTTTCCTTAGTTATACTTTGATTATTAGCATAAAATTCCTTCTCTGTTTGAAGTGTTTTTAAAATATAAGAGCGTTTACTGGAAATGTGCTCTGAAATAAATACTGAATATTCCGGGTGAATCTTAAAATCATACTGACTTTCCCAATATTGATCAAAGAAATAATTAGTTTCTTTTTGAGAAAGCAATCGGTTCTGATCATCATACACTTCTTCCTTCGATGGTAAACCCCACCTTGTGATATCATAATAAGGCCAGAAATAATAATAATTAACATATATTTGGTTGGTCAAATATTTTGGATAATCATTAGGAGTAATAAATGTTTTTTGGGTATACCCTTTACCGGTTTCCCATACTTTCACATTTTTATAGAGGATATAAGAAACCTGTTTTTGCTCATTATACTCATCTATTTCTCCATAATATTTATATCCTGATGATGTTGTTGTTCCAAAAAGATTATAATCATAGTTGATGGTTCTTTCCGGAGCAATATCAATGCTATTTTTATAATAGTTGATGACTTTAACTCTCTTTGCTATATTTCCAGCTGCGGAAGCAGAATTGGTATAAACGTGATCTTCATACTTATATTCCGCAATCCCTCCTGCGGGTGTCGTTATTTTTTCCAGTATTCCTTCCTGATTTCCTGACTGCGCACTATTTTCATAGCCAAAAACAGTCTGCTCTATTTTGAGATTATTTTTATCGTTTTTTCTTATGAAATTTAAAATGCGTTTTCTTCCCCATACATCAGACGAGGGAAAAGCAGATATATAACTGTTCATTACATAAGAATACTGCACTTCACCTGAAGGATTTTTGAGTGTAATTTCTTTTAGCCAGTAAGGATCATTAACGGTGTTTTCTAAACTCTCATCATAAATAAATGTAAAGTTAACTTCTCCTTTGACCGTTTTTATTGACTTTAGTTTACAGTATTGCTGAGCCATCTGGCTCGGAACGTTTTTATTTTGCAACTGATAATCAAAAGTTGCCACTTCAACTCCTGTGGGTGTAAAAATTTTTGCCAGATAATAAGTAGATGCCACTCCACTGGGTTTTGGATAATTATTGCATTTAAATTGGTAATTATCAATATTATTAAAACTGTATCTATAACCATTATTAGTTATTATGGCGAATTCTAACCCAGTTGCCATAATAGAATTATTAATTTCTATTGTGATATTATTATTGGGATTTAAATTGACAACCTTATAACCATTGGTATCCTTTTTAACAGTAAACTTCCCAGATAAATCAAGTACATTGTAATAATAAGTGCTTTCGTACGGATCATACTGATTATTAATTCTATCACACTCGACTTCAACACTTTGTATATCTCTATAAATAATACTTGTTCCAAACAATGACCATCCCTGGCCAATATCACTGACTCCCCGGATGTTATTATAATTTCTGACATTATACCGTAAACTGATAGGATAATTGATGTTATTATCAGCCATAGGTATACTGAGTAGGGGAATATTTATATTAGGAATTCCTGAAGCCTCATTTACAGGCATATCAATATAATTGGATATTGATGCAATAGACTTTTCTAATGCCGCTCCATTCTGTGCATATCCCAGCTGTATTCCTAATATCAGAAAGACTAACGGGACAAAAAAATCTGGATATATTTTCTTCATCATATTTATTTTTTAATGAGTTTTGCAGATGCTGTTTTATCTGTATCTGTTTTTACAGTCACCAGATAAGCGCCCTGAACCAAAGCCTGGGTATTAATTTTTGTTACTCTGTTCTTAGTTTTTATACTTTGAATCTGTCTTCCGCTTATATCATATAAAAGTATATCTGCTTCTTTGAAATCATTGAATCCTATTTCCACATAAGCATAATCTGAAACAGGGTTCGGATAAATTTTAATGTCGTATTTTTCTATTAACTGATCAACCTGTTTGTCTCCCAGTTTGATAATCTTCCAGTTCTCTTTACCTAATTCTTCTGCACTGGTTCCTGCCAATACAATAGAGCCATCTCTGTTCAGCTTTAAGTCTGAAAGTCTTTCTTCTTTCTTTCTGGATTCTCCTTTTACATGTTTTCTCCACTGCTCGGTACCATTCTGATCCAAATACAGCATCCAGAAGGTTTCATCATCCGTTTGTATTCTTCCTTCTGCCTGAGTATAGCCGCCTAATAAGATTCCTTTGGAAGATTTATCATCTGCTGAATGAATCACACTCATTCCCATCAAAATATCCCTGTTCCCCAAATTGTAAGATTTCTGCCACTGCTCATCGCCTCTTTCGTTTAGGGCAATCAGCCAAAGGTCTGTTCCTTCTTCAATTCCTACGGTTTTGTTTCCTGATCTTTCTGATCTGGATTCTCCACCGATGATAAAGCCATTTGAAGCCAATGCCAGCGTTCTGATATGATCATCACCTTTCCCTCCGAAGTTCTTTTCCCATTCTACTTTTCCATTCTTGTCCAACTTGACAATCCAGTAATCTCCTTCACCAAAATTTTCAGTTTGTTTCGAGTTTCGGGATACGGGATTTGAGTTTTGAACATTTGATGCAGAACCTGCACCTCGCATCCCGGAATCCTTTTCAGAACCCGAAACCCGAACCTCGGAACTCCTCGAATAAATCCCCAGTAACGCTCCTCCGTCTTTCGTTGGAATCATCTTTTCTACTTCATCTAATCCTTTTCCGCCTAAAATCAATTGTGAAAATTCTTTTCCGTCTTTGTCGAGTTTTGTGATCAGAACATCTTTTGAACCGTAACCTTTTGATGAGTTTTGAACATTACCGGCCACAAAAAATCCTAAATCGGTAGTTTGAATTACCGCTCTGGCTTCTTCATCGGCAGGCGAGCCAATAGTTTTTTGCCAGATTTGGTCTCCAAATTCATTGATTCTGATCAGCCAGATATCTGATCCTCCTTTGGAATCCTCTTTTTTATCCAATCCTTTTCCTGAATAAGAAGTTCGGGCCAGAAGAAATCCTCCATCCTGTGTGGTAACAGTGGCTGACAGGTAATCATGGTTTTGTCCTGAGAAATATTTCTCCCAAACTTCCTGCCCCTGCTGGTTGAGTTTTACCAGGTGGAAATCATAGCCGTTGTTTTGCTTACTTCCAGACTTCCGCTCCTCGCTTCCTGACTGTATAGAACTTCCTGTGATCAGATATTGTTGATCAATAGTTGTTGTAATCTGGCTTAGAAAGTTCTGCGTACCGGACCTGAAATCCTTTTGCCAGAGAATATCCTGGGCAGATATTTCCAGTATTGTACATAAGGTTAATGCACTGAGATAAATTTTTTTCATTAGCTCGCGTTGTATTTGATGGTTAAAATTATTATCTATAACCTACTTTTATATTGCGTAAAAGCCAATATTCTATTAATTTTTCTTAATGCATGTTGCTTTTGATAACATAAATTGTTTACTCTTCTGACTACGATGATAACTGTATTAGTTTTAATTGAAACCAATAATTCCTTTTGTATAAGTTAAATGTATTGAAGAATATAAAATCTTAGAGTTAAGGGAAGAATACATGTTGAATTATGTAATCGAACAACAATATTCTGTGAAAAGAAAAGACTTTCACAAACGAAACTTGCTATGATGATAGGGAAGATAGACAGTATCTCTATAAAGTGGAAAAAGGAAAGGTTACTTCCAGTATTGTCACTATTTCTGTAACTTATGCAATAAATGATATTTCCCTGACTGAGCTGATCGGTGAAATAAAAGTATGAAAATATCTAAGCAATAACTCCCGAACAATGATCTGCTGTACTTCCTGTGGCAGAAGACAACACATTGATCTCATTATTCATTTTTAGAACGCCCATAAAGGCAAAAATCAAAGCTTCCTTATAATTGATGATCTCTTTTTCAGGGATGATCACCTCGGCTTTTGTTTTTGCTCTTATCTTTTCAATTAAAAACGTGTTGTAGGCACCTCCGCCTGTAACCAGAATATCTTTTATATTATTTTTATTGATCACAAGGGAAATCTGCTGCGCGGCATGTTCTGTAAAAGTTGCCAGCGCATCCAGGGTTTCTATATTTTCAAGAGCTGGAAATATATGCTGGTTGCACCATTCAATTCCCAAAGATTTTGGAGGTGGAATATGGTAGAAATCCAATGCGTTAAGCTGATTCAGTAAGGTTTCATTGATTTTTCCTTTTTCAGCCAATGCTCCGTTTTCATCAAAGTTTTTATGAAGCTTTTGAGCCAAATAATTCAAAACAATATTAACCGGGGCAATATCAAAAGCGATTCTTTTTTCGCCTGATTGTAATGAAATATTGGAAAAACCGCCAAGGTTTAAACAAGCGCTGTACTCTGAAAAAAGCAATGCATCACCTATGGGAACCAGAGGTGCACCATTTCCATTCATTAGGACATCCTGACTTCTGAAATCATAAATGACGGGTAATCCGGTTTCCAGTTTGATTGCTCTGCCATCACCAATCTGAAGGGTGAATTTTCTCTTTGGCTGATGAAAAACGGTATGCCCATGAGAAGCAATCAGGTCGATATTTTCAAGTTGGTGTTTATGAATAAATTCTTTAACCCGCTGTCCCAGATAAAAACCATACTCTGAATGCAGTTCCAGTAAATCTTCAGCAGAAAGGTGAACTGAGTTTCTAAGTTGAGATTCCCAACCCTCAGAATAGGAGAGTGTCTCGGCCTTCAGGATTTGAAAGGTCCATCTGTCCTGTTTTTCAAATTTGGCAAGGCAGATATCCAAACCGTCCAGACTTGTCCCGGACATCAGTCCAATAGCCAGAGCTTTCATAGTTTTTTGGAATTATTTTTTATTCTCAGAAATTCTTTTTGAACTGAAATCTCCTGAGTTGTTATAGAATGTATATTCGGAAAAATCATCTTTGGCAGTCATTCCATTGGCACCTACCAGCGTAGAGCCGTCTTCCATGGTAACGTATACCGTATCTTTGGTATAAATTCTGTTTTTTCGCTGATCCCAATAAATACTCTGCATGGCAAATCTCTGGCCTTCATTGGTTTTTATTCTTACATCACCTTTGGCTTCGTAGAACTTTTTGTATTCAAAAATACGGGCGTATTTAGCTGTAATTCTTCCTGGAACCTTAGGTTTCTTTTTATCAAAAAACTCAATGTCGATTCCTTTTCTGGCTACCACATACGGGCTGTCGATCAGCTCATATTTTTCAATGATCGGTGCTTTGGCCTTTAAAGTAACAAAACCGGAATCACGCTGTATAATATTGGCGTTGTTGATGATTTGTGAAGGGAAATTTTTGCTTTGGCTACCATTTCTTTTGGTAAGATCCTCTTCACAGGATGTCAATATAAAAAATATAGCACAACTAAAAAGGCATGCTATATTTTTATATGATATTTTTTTTGAAAAGTTCATTTTAGTTATAAAGAGTCTTTCTGAACCATTTGTCAGCAAAATTAAAGCCGATTCTCAGGTTAACAAAATTCTGGTTGATCAGATTGTTTTGAAGAGTACCTCTCTTACCTACTTCTAACCCTATTTCAAGACCACTCATTCTTGTGATACTACTGTTTTTGAATGGAAGCATAACCCCTGCAGAAATACCGAACTTGTTGATACTGTTTCCTTCCAGATTAAGGTTTCCTCTCTCGTAGAAAGCACCATATCTATAGATTACTCTTGAGAAGTAGTTTCTAAAGTTATTGTAGTTAGGAAGATACCATCCCCCTGCAGAAATTCTGTAAGTATCCTGGAAATTAAAATCTTTACCAAAATAAGAGATATCTTCTCCTTTTTTATAATCTACCTGTCCTGATACAAACCAGTGGTTTTCACTTCCATATCCAACCCCTAATGAAGCCTGTAGTGGAAGAAGGTTTTTAGATTTTGTTTCTTTTTGCTCTATGATTGTTTCTGATCCGGTAACTTTAGTAGTCTCCTGAGCATCAGAATATCTGTATGTACTATTGGTGTACTGAGTAGTCATATTACTTGTATTACCAAAAGTAGCAGTAGCTCCTACGGTAAACTTCTTATCAGTACGCGTATTTAAAGTCTGGTAGCTTGTACCTAATGTGAAATTAAAGTTTCTGATTCTGTTTTTAGTCTCATAACCATTAACATATTCACCTACATAGGTACCAAGATTACTGTTGTAAGCACGGAACTCATTAAGGTCATTAAGATCTCCAAAGTAAAGGTTAGCTTTTGCCCCTACAGACAATTCCTGACTGATCTTATAAGAAAGAGCAATCTGAGCAGTGTTCAAAGTTCCGCTTCCTTTAAAATTATTTCTATAAAGAGGAGTTTTATCCTCACCAAGCTGTTCCGTTACGATATCGTAGCTTTTAGAACTGTATGGCTGATAAGAGATTCCCATTTTTACTTTAGAAGATAATGGAAATGCAAGCGAAATATTGGAAAGATACGTAGAATGCTTTGTAGATTTCATATCGTTATAGTTCGATTTGAAATAATTGTTTTCGTTGGTAGCTTCCAGTCTGATACTCGTAAGTTCAAAATTGGCGTTGTTTGCCGGGTTGGCAAAATTGAAACTACTGGTAAAATCACTTATAAAAGCAGTAGATATACCTCCCATAGAAGTAGTTTCGATCGTATTATCATATTTCACATCTCCAATTCCATACGTTGCATAAGGAGAGTTGCTTAGACTCTGTGCATTAAGAAAATATCCAACTGATATGAATGATACTACAAAGATTTTTTTCATTCTTTATTTTTAAAACAATGCGCAAATATCTTAAATATTAATGAATTGTAAAAATTATATGTGGTTAAAGTTTGTTAAGGGCTTTTCTTTCAAAGAAAAATGCAAATTTTCAGCCTTAAAAATAGCAATTCTGTTGTACATAAAAAAAGACTGTTCTTGAGCAGACAGTCTTTATTATATTCGTTATTACCTGATTATTTATTTTACCTGAAGGACAGATCGGCTGTGGCTGAAGCATTCAAAACTGAACTTTCCATGGTATTTTCCCATTCCTGAAGTTCCTACTCCGCCAAAAGGTAAATAATGAGAACCCACGTGGATAATGGCACTGTTGATTTCAGCATCTCCGCTTGTGGTATGATGTAAAACATAATCAGCCAGTTCCTGATTTTCTGTGAAGATATACAATGCTAAAGGTTTAGGACGGGTATTGATTTCTTCCAAAGCCTCTTCCATATCGCTATACGTCATAATAGGAAGAATAGGCCCGAAGATCTCCTGCTGCATCACCTGATCATCCCAGGTAATATTATCCATTAGTGTAGCCCCAAAATGGCGCGTTTCAAGGTCATATTTTCCACCGTAAATCACTTTTTCCGGAGCTGCTTCCAGATAACCCGCCAGGTTTTTAATCTGGTTCTGACTAACTATTTTTCCTATTTTCCCAAGTGACTCTCCTTCATAAGTTGTATCCAGATTAGCTTTGAATTTTTCAATGAAGGCATCCTTTACAGACTCATGGATATAGATATAATCCGGAGCAACGCAGGTTTGTCCGCAGTTAATCCATTTTCCATAAGATATTCTTGCAACGGCTTTATCCAGATCTGCATCTTTATGAACAATCGTTGGAGATTTTCCACCCAGTTCAAGGGTCACCGGAATTAACTGCTCTGCAGCTGCTTTCATAACAATCTTCCCGACATTCGGGCTTCCTGTAAAGAAAATATAATCAAAAGGTAAACTTAATAACAATGTATTTTCTTCAATAGCACCCTGAATAACCGCTACATAAGATTCATCAAAAGATTTTCTGACAATATCTTCAAGAACCTGAGCTACATGAGGCGTATTTTCAGAAGGTTTTATAATGGCTGTATTTCCTGCAATCAAAGCCCCAATCAGCGGACTGAATGTTAATTGAACTGGATAGTTGAAAGGTCCGATAATATACGTAACTCCATAAGGCTGATAGGTCACTTTACTTACAATTTCAGCACCTGAAGGATGTGGTTTTGATGGTACAGGAGTTGGCTTTGCCCATTCATCAACATTTTCCAGCAAATAATCAAGTTCACTGATAACAATTTGAATCTCCACGTACTCTGCTTCTTTTCTGCTTTTCCCCAAATCTGTATCCAAAGCCTCACAAAGTGCATCAGTATGCTGTAAAAAAACTTCACGGAATTTTCTTAATTGTGCTTTTCTGAATTCAATATCTTTAGTCTGATTCGTTTTGTAAAAGGCTTTCTGCTGTTGAAATATCCCTTTAATTTTTTGTTCCAGGTTTGTATCCATTGGTTTAATATTTTAAATAGGTGTGAAATGGTAATGAATTTACGAATAATTTCACGTTGCAAATGTATTGTATAAAATTACATTGTGTAAAATTTAATTTATATTTTATTCTAATCCTATTATTGATATTACCTATAATAGGAGGCATTTTTTTGAACCACTAAGATGGTATGAAGGTGTTAAGAGTAGTAAGATAAGCTTCGCTATAAGCTTAAAATCAGAATGATTCATCTTAACTATACTTTATTTCTTCAACCCTTCTTCATGGTTTTATTATATCCTGTATTTTTATAGATTTAAGGAAACTCAAAATGTATGATCTATATTTTTATGGATTTTAAGCAGACTTAATTTTATGAAATGAGAGAAGATTTTTTATCTTTGAAACATGAATTGGGAGAACATCGCCGGACAGACAAATCTGAAAAAACTTCTTAGAGAAAGCATTGCTGAAAACAGAGTGAGCCATGCCCAACTTTTTGTAGGAAAGGAGGGATACGGAACACTGCCTATGGTATTGGCCTATGCACGGGAAATTTTCATGCGGGAAAATGAACATGCTGCGGTGAAGGTAGAGCACCTTAATCACCTGGATCTGCATTTCAGTTTTCCGGTTTTTACCGATAATAAAAATTCATTAAGTAAAAATAAATTTGATGAGTTCAGAGAAATGATCCTGGCTTCTCCTTATGCAAGTTATGATGACTGGACTGCTTTTTTAGAATCGGAGAATAAACAGTTATTTATTTCTGCTGATGAGATTGATGACCAGAATCAGAAGTTCTCTTTGAAAAGTTATGAAGGAGGAACCAAAATTCTTATCGTCTGGAGAGCTGATAAAATGAATATTGCCGCTTCCAATAAGTTTTTGAAATTTTTGGAGGAGCCACCTGCAAAGACTGTTATTCTTCTTACAGCTGAAAGCACCAACGATATTCTTCCAACCATTCTTTCCAGAGCACAGATTGTAGAGATTCCCAGAATTAATGATGAAGATATTGAAAATCATCTCAAAAAGAATTTTTCTGTTTCTGAAGAAAAAGTGAGAGAGATTGTTCATGAAGCACAGGGAGATCTCAATGATGCCATAAAACTGCTGAATTCTGGAGATAAAAGCAATGAATTCGAAAAGCTCTTTGTACAGTGGGTGAGAGATGCATTTATGGTTAAAAAGAAACCTGAATATTTAAAAAGCATTATTTTCTGGGCAAGGGAAATTGCAGGATGGAACAGGGAAAAACAGAAAAACTTCCTCAACTATTGTTCTGAAATTTTCAGACTGGCATTACTTCAAAATTATCAGTCCGAAAATCTGGTGTATAAAAAGATTAATGCGAACGGCTTCAATTGGGCCGGGTTTTCAAAATTTATCAGTGGCGCCAACATTGAAAGTATTCTGGAAGAAATCAATACTGCGGATCTGCACCTTACCCGAAACGGAAATCCTAAAATTGTCTGGACCGATCTCGGCATAAAATTATCAAGATATATTCACAAAAGCACATAAATAAAACTCCGGCTCTCACCGGAGTTTTTGTTTGTATTTTCCCTTTTTTAAAGAGGTGTTTTCCAGTAAAATTGTGTTAAAGATTAATATTTTGTAGAGAATTTCCTCCAAATTTTCCATTATCATTAAACTTTATCCAGCTGTTTTTCTTCCAAAACAGGCTTTCCAGAAGTTCCAGCACTCATTATAGAAATCGTCTTTCTGTTACAATAAATTAAATCTATATTAAAAAATCAATCAATCGTTTGATTTGTGTTAAAACTTGTGTACATTTGCGCCCTGAAAAATGAACACTAACATGATTTCAAAAGAAGAAAATATATTATTCGCAGCCGAGAAGCTTTTTGCAGAAAAGGGATTCGAAGGGACTTCCACCCGCGAAATTGCAAAGGATGCTAATGTAAACATCTCTATGATCTCGTATTATTTTGGCTCTAAGGAAAAACTTTATGAGAAATTAGTGGAATACAGAATGAATGAAGGTCAGTTTTTTTCAAAGGATCTTTTGGGAAGAACAGATATCAACGAGTGGCAGAAAATTGAAAAAGTTATTGATCAGTTTTCTCACAAGATCAGAACTCAAAAATGCTTCTACAGAATTATGCAGAGAGAGCAGCTACATACAAAGAATCCTCAGATTGTAGAATTTTTGAAACAAACCAAAATGGGATTCCTTTCTATGTATTCCCAAATATTGGAAAGTGGTCTTAAAAATGGAATTTTCACCAAAAACCCACCTATTTATCTGCTTCATTCCACGGTAAGCGGAACCTTATTTTATGCATTCAATGCTAAAGAAATGTATAAAGAGTTCCTGAATGAAACAGAAGATGAAGAAGCTTTTGATGAAAAATACTACACAGAACTTAATAAACATATAAAATATTTACTAAAAGACCTTTTAGGTTATGAAGAGAATAAATAACTCAGTGATTGCATTATCACTATTCGTAGGAATAGCAAATGTAAATGCTCAGGAGAAAAAAACACTTTCTCTTGACGAAGCCGTGCAGCTGGGAATCCAGAACAGCAAGAATCTCAAGATCGATGCAGCCAAGATCGAAGAGGCTACAGCTGATCTTTTGGAGGCTAAAAACAGACAGTTACCGGAATTAAAAGTGTCAGGTAGCTATATGTACCTTCCGATAAAACCGAATGTTGATATTAAACTTCCGGGAGTTTCCGGTGGAGCAGGTGGCCCAGAAGTACATCAGGTGCTTTACGGTTCAGCTAACCTTAGCGTTCCGATCTACAGCGGGGGAAGAATCAAATATGGTATTCAGTCAGCTAAATATTTGGTAGAAGCTTCTAAACTAAGTACTGAGAATGATAAAATTGCCATTGCTTATAATGTCGCCCAGGCTTATAACAACCTGTTTAAAGCCAACCAGTCTATCAAGGTCTTTGAAGAAAATCTTGCCGCTTCTCAAAAAAGAGATGAAACTTTCCTTAAAATGGAAAACAATGGTTTGATTGCAAGAAATGACAGATTAAAGGCAAATCTTCAGACTTCAAATATTGAACTTCAACTGTTGGAAGCTAAAAATAACTACAATATTGCCAACATCAATATGGATTTATTACTTGGACTTCCTGAAACGACAGAGCTGGCAGTAGATGAAAATTATATTGAGGAAGGATCAGATGTAAAACCTGTTGATTTTTATGTTGCCGAAGCCAGAGAAAACCGTAAAGACTTACAGGCTTTGGCTCAACAGAGAAAAGCGGCAGAACTGGGATCAAAAGCAGCAAAAGCAGAAAATCTTCCTTCTATTGCCTTTACAGGAGGTTATGTCGCAGCTGATATTCCTAAGTTTCTTACTGTTTACAATGCGATTAACGTAGGGATTGGAGTTTCCTATAACTTATCCAACCTGTGGAAAGAAAATTCTTCATTGAGACAGTCGCAGGCAAGAGAAAAACAGCTTGCTGCTACCGATGAATTATTGAATGATAACATTAAGCTTGATGTAAACAGAGAGTATCAGAACACAGATTATTCAAAGAAGAGAATTACTGTTTTTGAAAAATCTGCTGAGCAGGCTAATGAAAACTACAGAATTACCAAAAATAAATACGATAACGGTCTTGCAACCATGACAGAATTATTGGATGCAGATGCGGCGCAGATTGCTGCCAACGTTGGCGTAATCAATGCTAAGGCAGATGCTGCACTGGCATACAGAAAACTATTACAGACAACAGGAACTTTAACAATTAAATAATCAGATCGAAACCAAAATGGAAAATAATAATACACAGGCAGTTGAACCTAAAAAGAAAAAAAGTTTAGTTTTTCCTATCATTTTAGCTGCAGTAGTAATCGGAGGAGGAATCTACGGTTACAGAGCGTTTACTTACGGACAGTACCATGAAGAGACTGACGATGCTCAAATCGCTTCCAATATGTCACCGGTAATTTCTAAAATCTCAGGATATGTAGCTCAGGTAAAAGTAAAAGACAACCAGTTTGTAAAGAAAGGAGATACGTTGGTGATTTTGGATAACAGAGATCAGAAAATGGCTCTTGAACAGGCTCAGGCAGCATTATCTACAGCGAGAAGTAATATCTCCAATGCAGAAGCTACTACAACGGCTACTTCAAAAAATATCGGTTCTTCAGAAGCAGCGGTAGTCACTGCCAATGCTCAGATAGAAGCCGCAAAAGTAAATGTTTGGAAAACTTCTCAGGATTTGAAGAGATATGCTAATCTTGTAAAAGACCATTCTATTACAGAACAGCAATATGAGCAGGCTTTAGCAGCAAAACAATCTGCAGACAGACAGTTACAGGTTTTAGTTGATCAGAGAAATCAAATTGCTCAGCAAACCCATATTGCTTCTTCTCAAACGGCTGCAAGTTCACAACAAATCAGTGTTGCCGGATCTGTTGCTAAACAAAGAGAAGTAGATGTGGAAAATGCAAAATTAAACTTATCATATACCGTAATTCTTGCACCTGAAGACGGGCATGTAGGGAAAGTATCTACACAGGCAGGTCAGTATCTGCAGGCAGGATCACAGTTGTTTGCTTTGGTTAAAAACGATCAGAAATGGGTTGTGGCCAACTTTAAGGAAACACAGGTAGATAAAATGGTAGAAGGGCAAAAAGTGAAAATTGAGATTGATGCTTTCCCTGATCAGGAGTTTGAAGGAGTGGTAAGTTCATTCTCTCCGGCTACAGGAGCTACTTTCTCTATTCTTCCTCCGGATAATGCGAGTGGTAACTTCGTAAAAGTAGTTCAGAGACTTCCTATAAAAATCGATTTTGTAAATCTTGATAAAAACATTGCAAAAAGATTAAGAACAGGAATGAACGTGAAGGCAGAAGTTGCTTTGAAATAACCTTTAAAACTGTTAAAAGTCAATGAATTTCGTTGTTAATAGGGAATCAGCTTTAAAATTCACTATTCACTTGAGAAGCAAAATTTACCATTGATTTTTTACATCGTAAAAAACTTATGCAAGATTCATTAGTAGAATATGGAGCGCGTAGAGTAATCATTACGATTACGGCTATCCTTTGTGCCCTTCTTGAAATTGTAGACTCCACGATTGTCAATGTTGCCTTGAATGAAATGAAGGGGAATCTTGGATCTACACTTTCTGAAGTGGGTTGGGTAATTACGGCTTATGCCATTGGTAACGTAATTATAGTACCAATGACGAGCTGGCTTTCCCAGCAGTTTGGGCGTAGAAATTACTTTGCGGCATCCATCATTATATTTACCATATTTTCATTTTTATGTGGAAATGCGACCAATATCTGGGAACTTGTGTTCTTCAGATTGATGCAGGGAATCGGTGGGGGAGCCTTATTGGTAACTTCACAGACGATTATTACGGAATCTTATCCGATTGAAAAAAGAAGTATGGCTCAGGCTATTTATGGTTTGGGAGTAATTATCGGTCCTACCTTAGGTCCGCCTCTTGGAGGATATATCGTTGATAACTTCAGCTGGCCCTATATTTTCTATATTAATATTCCGATTGGAATTGCAGCAACCTTGATGACACTGCAGTTTGTAAGAAGTCCGAAATATGCAGAAAAACGTAAAGTCTCGGATGTTGACTGGATTGGGATTGGATTGCTGGCAGTAACAGTAGGTTCATTACAGTTCATTCTGGAAAGAGGACATGAAGAAGACTGGTTTGAAAGCGGAATGATTGTAGCCTTCACAGTAGCCGCAATTTTAGGATTTATATTATTCCTTTGGAGAGAGCTTACCTTTAAATATCCAATCGTTGAGCTCAGGGTACTTAAAAACAGCAATTTAAGAATCGGAACCATGATGTCATTTGTGCTTGGATTCGGGTTGTATGGTTCTACATTCATCGTTCCACTGTATACCCAGAGTATTTTGGGATGGACGGCACTTCAGTCAGGGGCACTGATGATTCCGGCAGCTTTAACGACGGCCTTTATGATGCCTATCATTGGTAGATTACTGGCAAAAGGAGCAAAACAACAGATTCTGGTTTCTTTAGGATTATTCATCTTCTTTGTCTATAGCTTCTGGGGATACAAAATTCTGACACCGGATACCAGTAAAGATGCCTTCTTCTGGATGTTGATTGTGAGAGGAGCAGGTTTGGGATTATTGTTTATTCCGATTACCTCTTTGTCCTTAAGTACACTGAAAGGGCAGGAGATTGGTCAGGGAGCCGCTTTCACAGGGATGATGAGACAGCTGGGAGGATCTTTCGGGATTGCAGCAATTACTACCTTTATTGCCAATGCGGGTCAGAAGTACAGGAATAACCTGATTTCCCACCTTGACGAAAACAGTTTTGAAGTTCAGCAAAGGCTTGCCGCCCTTAAAGCAAATTTTGTAGCGAAAGGAATGACTCCTGATGCAGCAATGAATGCCGCGTATAAAATGCTCGACTTATCCGTAACGAAACAGGCAACGGTATTATCCTATATGGATGTATTTCTTTACCTCGGAATCGTATTCCTGATATGTATTCCGTTTATCTTACTTGTAAAAGAAAGAAAGAGCAAAGAAAAAATAGATTTGAGTGAAGCCATGCACTAAATTATAATAAAAAAAACCTTCGAACTTTTCGAAGGTTTTTTTATGTTGTTTCTGTTGTAAAATAGTATCAGTCAATATCTTTGGATTGTAATTTTGTTAAAGAAAAAATAATATCACATATTGGAGAATTTATTTATTTTGTCTAGCTTTACCGTACCAAATGAAAAAAGTATGAATACATTCCCTCACCATTCAAGAGTCCAATCAAAAAGGATTTATCGCAATACAGTATCAGATTTTTATCTGAACTTCATGTATTAAAAACAGTTGAAACAGCTACTTTTTATTTTGTTTTTATATTCCATAAAGACAATTTTCCCATTTCCGAAGCTGTATGAAGTGGTGTGTTTCGTTGCGTTACCTAATTAAACCGTATTAAATATGAATCAAATTCAATTGCCGGAAACGTATGCCGCGTTATCCGACTTCAGAGAAAATGATGTTTATCTTCCTGAAATGGATCAGCCTCAGATTATTTCAGATTTCTTTCCCAAAACCTTTACTGAACTTACCCAGCGCTTGTCAGATATTACAGGTGCTTTTTATGGAGGGATGCTCAAACAAATCGGAAAACTTTATGGAGCAGAAGCTATAGAACAGCTTTCCAGTACTTTTATGTATGATCTCGGATCAAGAATGGCGCTGAGAAATCTTGAAACAAAACCTAACCTGCAGCCTGGTATTCCTGCTGTAGCAAAAATACTGATAGGAGCAATTTTTACATCCAGTCCCGAATATAACTTTGAATTTAAAGAATTAAATGACTACAAATGTGAATTACTGATTAAAGGAGTAGACCGCTATCATAAAATCACCCAGAGCCTGCAGATTGCGGGTTTGCTGAAATGGCCGGTCATAAAACCTTTCATACAGGGAGTTTGCGATACAATGGGACTGGATGTTTTATTGGATATAAAAGTCCTCAAACTAGATCCTGACAGCTCATGCAGTTATCATGTAGTAATCGTAGAAAAATAGAATTCTTACAAATATCTCGTTGATTTTACAGAATTTTTATTTCAAAATAGTAATAAAAGCGGATTTTAATCCGCTTTTATTATGGATAAATATCCAATGGTTTGAGACAAAACTGATAAGCAAACTTACGATTTAGTTGATTCCGTAGATTTTATTTTCACGAAATGATATCATAAAGAAAAATCAATAGGAATGGGTGTTACCCATTTAACAAAACAGATAAATATCGTCTGCAGCATTCAATTTTATCGGAGATAAAATCTTTGCGTCTTATAGCCTAAAGCATGAAAATCCTTTGTGCCTTTGCGTCTACCAACAAATTATTTTATTTAATATTCTCGATCCATTCAATACCACTGATATCAATCAGTTTTAGCGTCTGAATTTCACTTTTTTCAATTATATCATCAATACTCACGGTTACATCAGCCTTTGCTCCCAATGGAATTACCAGACTGTGCTTTCCCGGTTTCACTTTGGCAACGTAATGATTTTTTATATTTTCTTTAGACAATCCGGCAAGTTCTTTGTGATCCAGCTCTTTTAAAATATTTCCATTTTTGTCCAGAATATGAATGCCTATCAGAAAAGAACCGTACACATCGGCTCCTTCCGTTCTGTACACTTCAAATTTTAAATCCGAATTAGTATGAGAAATATTTGAAATTTCCAGCTTCGGTTTTACCGATTTATTATGCAGGGTTCCCCATACACCTCCATGGAAATACTGATTGGTAAAAAGAGTTAAACCCAATATGATAAACGAACCTGCCAGTACAAGAACTTTGGGTTGTGAGACAGGGAAATTTCCTGAGCCAAGCCACTGAAACCATCTTTTTTGAGTGAAGCTTTTGTTATTCTTCATGAAATAATAATCCAGTGAATAAGGACCGCTTCCGGTAAGAAACAGAACAAATCCGCCGGCAACTCCTAAAACTCCGATCTGCCATTCATCAAGACAGGTTGTTCCCAGCCAGCCGGAACCTAATAATATCCCGAGGGCAAGACTGAAAATTCCGATACTCATTAACCGTGTAAATAATCCGAGAATAATGAATAATCCTACAACGGCTTCAATAATGGTAAAGATGATCATGGAGCGCTCCAAGGCATCCGGATGGGTAACAAGATATTCAATAATAGGTTTTATGCCGAGGGCATTAGGTAAAAAATGATTGAATTTTTCTCCTATGTATCCTTTTTCGTCAGGAATAAGCTTGTTTTCAAGGATAAGTCGGCGCCAGAACGCTGAAAAGTAAGTCCATCCGATCACCATGCGGAGGGATAAAGTATATAATCCGGCCAGGTCCGAAGACTGGCTGTTTATGGTATGTTTCATTGAAATTAATATTGTATTGTAAAAAACTGATTGTTATTAGATTTAAAAATTTTTAAATCAGATTAAGTTTCAGTCTTTTAAATAGAATATATTTTGGAGGGCTGTTTCCTGTAGAATGCCCGGAATAGATATTGAGGGAAATCTTTTCTTCAACAAAGTTACCTGTAGCTTGATTAGCACTCAATAAGAATTTACTGTATCGGCTTTGAACTTTAGTTTTTGAAATTGAAATTCCTGAAGAAGCAGAAGCGAGATCACAGCTAAAGGAAAGAGATGAAGTTGTTTTTACTTTATTCAGCCCGCTGATGTATTGAATGTCAAAAATATCAAGAACATTTCTTTTCACAGAACATGGTGATAATGAAAACACCAATATAAGCATCGTAATGATGGCTTTATAGGTTTTCATATGGATTCCTGAATAGGGCATGGTTACAAAACTACACTTTATTTTAATGTGAGCTTTATAAATTCCAGGAAATCGTTCTGTTGATCCACAAATAAGTAGTGGGAACAGTTATCAATAAGCCTGAAATGGTTCTTCCCGACAATATTTTTAAGGTCATTCAGCTGTTTTTCTGAAAATATTGCGTCATTCTTGCCATACACTGCAAAAATGGGAATTCCTTTTTTGCTGATACTTTTTAAAATGGCAGTATTATCAAGATTATTCTGAGACTCATTTTGGTAGAATTTAAGAGGAGAATCAGGGTTTCTTATATTGTTTTTGTTGAATTCCCCTGCTTTGTATTCCGTTCTCAGCATTTCACTTTCGGGAGTAGGATGGGGCATATCAAAACATCCAAGTTTCCCAGCCATATCATAACATCTTTTTCTATAAGCGGCAGAATTTTTGTCCAGACTTTCTATTTCCGAAATCTCTTTAAGCCGGGCAGGATCATTTTTAAAATGTTCTTTAGCTTGTTTTAAAATATGGTTGTAGGTTTCCTGTTGGGTAAATAAAGCTCCGGCAAGCGTAAGGGATTTTATTTTTTCCGGAAATTGTTCTGTAAATAAGGTCCCGATAATTCCCCCAAAGCTGTGGGCAAGAATATTGGCTTTTTTGATATGGTAAGTGGTATAAATACTTTTTAAATCCTCAAAGCTTTCTTTGAATGTCATGGTTGCATTTTCATCCTTTGAGCGTCCTTCACCACGTCTGTCGTAGACAATGACATAAAATCCTTTATCGGCAAGGTTTTGGGCTGTAGTTCCTTCAAATAAAGTTGCATTTCCGCTGGGGCCGCCATGAATAAAAATGACAGGAGTATTTTTCGGATTTCCATAAGCCTTTGAGTATAAATTCTGTGCTTGAAAGGATATTGAACATATCATAAGAAGAATGGAAAACAGAAATTTCATGTTGATCGTTTTTTGAGTCTTCTAAACTACTAAATATTCTCTGAGCTGAAAGACCTCAAGCACATAGAATTATTATTAACATTAAAATACTACTGACGTACAGTTGTCACAAACCTGTCTTATCTTTACCACATTATTTAGAATTTAAACAGAATATTTCAATGAGTTATTGTTTAGCCATAGAAGGAATGCAGCCCGAAAGCCGAAAAGAACTGCACAAAAATTACCATGATAACTATTATGGATTTCCTATTCATGATGATAATGAGTTGTTTGGAAGACTGATTCTTGAAATCAATCAGGCGGGATTAAGCTGGGAAACCGTTCTGAAAAAAGAAGACAGCTTCAGAAAAGCGTATGACAATTTTAATATTCAGCAAATAGCGGCTTATACAGAGAAAGACCGTGAAAGACTGTTAAGCGATCCGGGGATTATCAGGAATAAACTGAAAGTGAATGCTGCCATTGAAAATGCAAAAAAGATTATAGAATTACAGAAGGAATTTGGTTCGTTCGAGAAATGGCTGGAACATCATCATCCAATGACATTGCAGGAATGGATGAAGCTATTCAAGAAAACCTTCAAATTTACAGGCGGAGAGATTGTCAATGAATTTCTCATGAGTACGGGATATCTCAAAGGAGCTCATCACGAAAGCTGTCCGATACATTCGAAAGTATTGGCTCAAAAACCTTTGTGGAAAGAAAATTTGAATAAATAATAAATTTAGATTCCTACGGAATGACAGAATGTGTATTAATGTCAAACACCCCTACTTGTCATTCCGTAGGAATCTAGCTTGCAAAAATTGAGAATAAGAAAAGACAGCTCAATCCGGTTCACTAAGATTTTAAACCCTTTTTATTCCTTATCCATAATCTGTTTATGCTCATTGCCCCATTTTTCAAATTCCAGGATAATGGGTTTCAGTTTGTAGCCTATTTCTGTAAGTTCATATTCTACCCTTGGCGGAACTTCAGCATACACTGTTCTGGTGATGATTTTATCTTCTTCCAGTCTTCGGAGCTGAAGGGTAAGCATACGTTCTGTAATGTTCTGAAGCTTTTTTCTCAATTCTCCAAAACGCATTTTTCCATTAATCAGATAACAGCAGATCGCCAACGCCCATTGTCCCCCGATAATGTTGGAAGCATAGATCTCTGGACATTCATCGGCAAGCGCTTTTTTATTGGCAAAATTGGTTGAATTTTCCTTTATTTTAGTCATTACTTACATTTTTTATAGTACCATACAATGGGTAGCTAATGTACGAAATGTAAGTTACGTGTAGTAATTTTGTCATAGAAATTTAAACATAATGAAGACCTTAGTAATTGTTACCCATCCTGATATTGAAAAATCTGTTATCAATAAAAAATGGATTGACGAATTAAAAAAATACCCTGAAAAATATACGGTTCATCAATTATACGAAGCTTATCCTGACGGAAAAATCAATGTAGCTCAGGAGCAAAAGCTGATGGAATCTTATGATAAGATTGTATTTCAGTTTCCTTTCTACTGGTTCAGCAGTCCGCCGCTTTTAAAACAATGGCTGGATGAAGTGGTTTTATATGGTTGGGCATATGGAAGCAACAGCGGTTTCAAACTGGCCGGAAAGAAAATGTCACTGGCTGTTACCGCAGGAATAGATGAAGAAGGGTACAGTACATCTGGAGAATATAAATACACCATGAAGGAACTTTTCCGACCTTACGAACTGACCTTTGATTATATAAAGGCAGACTACAAAGAACCTTTCGTTTATTATGGAATTGAAAGAGATTCTTCCGATGAATGGATCAACAGAAGTGTTCCGATGTATCTGGAGTTTTTGGATGATTTATAAAAATATAAAAATGAAGTTGGACTCTTGAATTAAAGGAGTTCAACTTTATTGCTGAATATATTCAAAAGGTTCCACATTCCAGTCTTGTAAATATTTCTTTATGGTATTACTATCAATATTAAAAGGCACATCCTGATATTTCCAGCCTTTTGAAGGAACTTTTAAATCTATAAGATAGTTCTCAATAGAATAAATGCCAAGAACTTTTGCATTTTTAGGTTTTATAGAATCGAAAATGATGAGGAATTTATCTCCTTTTTTGTAAGAATAATTTGTTGTTTTAAAATATATTTTATTACTAACCTGATATCTATAATCTGTTCCTACACCATTGTTATTCTTTGGATGCCAATCCGTAACAGCTTCTCCAATTGTATATTTAGGGGGTTTGAGCATTTTCTTTACCCATAAATTCTCGTCTACCATGCAGAATATGATTAATCCTAAAGTGAGTACCAAAAGAATAATATGGAATTTTTCTGACACAAATTTTTTCATATTCAGTTAATATATTTTTATTTATTTTTTTTTAGTCTACCAACTATTCCTACTATAGTTAAAAATATTCCAATGATTAAAAAAGGATGCCAGAGGAAAAAGGAAATTTCACCTAAATTTACAATGATTTCAGAATAATCTCCTCTTGCTGTAAATAATCCAATAGACGTAAAAAACATTATAATGGATAGAACAAACATTGATAATCCGATAAAAAATAGGTACTTGTAAATTGATTTCATTTTCTATTTATTTAAAACCCGATTGATTCTTTTCTCTGCTTCTTCTTTTGCAATTCCATTATAAAAATCATGTACAAATGGATGGTCATAACTTTGGTGAGGATAGACAAAAGGGCGGCCGATAGAATTATTCACTACAACTGTGGTAGGAACACTTTCTTCAAATTCATAATCCGGAAGATACGTAGAAAGCCATCCGAAATACTCGGCTTCAAATTCTTTATTGTCATAATTTTCCACATATTCATCAAAGCTCTTTTCACTCAGGGATACCCAGATTCCGTAATCCAGATCTCTGCAATCATCTGTGACTTCCTGTACAAGAACAGTACGGATAAATCTACGGGTATTTTCTTCCTCTTTTACAACGCAAAGGTCTGAACTGAGTTCAGCATTCTTTAATTCTTCTTCAGATAAGCAGGAGTAAAAATAAGGATATGAATAGGCTATTGCAGGCCAGTCTTCTTTCTCTTCTCCACAGCATTGGCAGATGTATTTCATGATTAAATTTGCATTTCGGCTAAAATACCTAAAAATCCTTATCCCACGGTAGGGGTATCTTCTTCTTTCAGTATTTTTTTCTCCTTCATGGTAAGCATCATTCTTTCATATTTGTACTTTTCCCAATCAAAGGTGTTAAGAAAATCAAGGGCAGCCTGAAAACCTCTGTTGAAAAGTTCTTCCTTTTCTTCTTTTTTCATGAAGAAGTTCAGCCAGCTGCTGGTACCGCAGTTGACACTTTGTATGCTGTATAAACGATAAAAAGTATGTTTGGTAAGGAATGTTTTGTCATTAAATCCTTTTAAGGTGCTGATGATATTTCCGGCATAACTGAAGGGTGTTTTGAGAATTTCCTCACTGGTTTTCCCTCTTTCAGAAAGAATAGCAGAATCGCTCGTCAGCTGTACTCCGAAAAGGGGCATTCTCGGATAAAAAACTTCATCAGCATGAAACAGGTCAATAGGAAAGTTGGAAATACTGCCACCATCAATGAAAACTCCGGCAGGATTAATATCTTCCGGTTTTGTATTCATCCAGTATCTCCAGGCGTACTTTACAGAACTGTCATCTTTATTGATTTGTTTCTGAAAAGGTTCAAAGAAAAGGGGAACCGCCATAGAGGCTCTTACGAATTCAGCCGGACTGATGTGTTTCAGTTCCTCTTCAGACCAGTAGAGATTGGCCATCGTAGGAAGCTCCACTTTAATTTTAGCATTGATGTCAGTGGTAATGATTACATATTCAGACTTCAGAAGATAAAACGGGTTGTTTTTATAGTAATCATTGTTGACAGCGCTTTCATAGAAAATTCTGTATCGGGTTTGGTCAATGTGTACCTGGTTTTTAACTTTAATTTTTTCGATGCTTTGCAGCGCCATCAGATAATATTCCTGCCCGTTTCCATAACGGTAATTGAGGTTGAGATTCTGTTCTTTCTGAATGAATTTTTCATTGAGATGGGCAACCGTTTTTATTCCAAATTGATCCAGTGCATTTTGCATGGTATTCTGAAAAGCATTTCCCGGATTCAGTCCGCTGTTTTCTTTCCTGAAATTATTGTAGAGCTTTTGAATACAGAAAAAGAGAATGACAGCCGGAATCAGAGGAATCAGAAACATCAGTTTGGCATTCAGAATTGTTGTTGAAGGAGCGAAAAAAGGAATACTGATCAGAATAATAAAAAGGATAGCGGCAATAACAGCATTGATCTTAAAAAAATCTTTGTTGTTCAGCATCGCATGGAGCGTTGTTTTTACATAGGTTTTCCCATCCATGAAATCTGAAAAATCCCAACTGAAAAGAATATCTTTGATCAATGCGCTTTTAGATTCTTCTTTGGTTTTACAGGCTGCAATGAGCATGGTGTTTATTGCTCCGGCACTTGTTCCTGCTACTTTCAGAAAACGGATGCCGAATATTTCCAGTCCGTAAAGATACCCTACCAATGCGCTTCCCCAGACACCGCCACCTTCCTGTACAAATTCTACATACTGATTACCATTCTGATCCAGAAGATCAGAGAATTCTTTGGCAGATATATTCTCGTGTAAGGCAAGCAGTTTATCTTTAGATGCCTGTGAAAGAGAAGGATCTCCCAGAATTTTGTTGAGGTTTTCAGTGGTCATGGTATTTTGTTTTGATGGTGTGTTGGTTAAAGGCAAAAATGCAATCAACCGATGTCTATTTTACCGAAGATAAAATCTTTGCGCTTTTGTGTTGATATAAAATTAATCACCACTGTCTTCGTCTCACATAAATAAACGTACTGATCACAACCGTTGCCATGGCTCCAAGCGTTATAAAATATCCATATTTATGGTGAAGCTCAGGCATATTATCGAAGTTCATTCCGTAAACTCCGGCAATAAAAGTAATCGGTAAGAAGTAAACTGAATAAATAGCCAGAACCTTCATCACCTGATTGGCCTTTTGATCCGAAAGTGCAAGGAACATGGAAATAAGGTTGGTGATCTGAATATTCAAGTGGTCAAAATCTGCCACTACATCTTTATGCTTATCCTTTAAATCGACAATTTCAGAGTCCTGTAAATTCAGTAATTTAAATTTATCAATAGCATCCGTGGAAATCACCAGTACCCTGGAATTTAATCCTGATTTTCGTTTCAGTTTGTAAAGACGGCGGATCTGGCTGGTATGATTGGTATTTTTAAGGAAAATCTCATTCTCTATATTGTCCATCGTTTCAAACAGACTTAAAGATTCATCATCAAAACTTTTCATGATCAATATAGCAATCATCAGCGTGATCTGCTGAGGATTAAGATCTTCCTGAATCAAAGAAACTTTCTTCTTGACTTCAGTGATGCTTCTGGTTTTCATCCTGTGGATGGTGATAATGGTATTTTCAACCAAAAAAATTCCAATCTTGGTGCTGATATCGCTGATGGTATTCAAATTCTTTCTTTCCAGCTCTGTACTTTCACGGAGTAAGAAGAATTTTATATTCCCGTCTTCTTCATATTTCGGAAGGTGATTAGGATCCATTGTATCTTCCAGCAGAAGATTATTGATTTCATATCTTTCATGAAGAAATTTCAGGTCTTCTACAGTAGGAGCCTCTACATCTACCCATTCGCACTGGGAGGTTCTGTATATCGTATCAATTGGCATAAAGTAAAAATACTAATATTTTGAAAAACTATGTGTTAAATAAGTTTTATCTTTGCCAAAATTAAAAAACTATATGATTAAAAGTACAATAAAAGGTGTGGGATTTTATGTTCCAGATAACGTTGTTACAAATGATGATTTAGCAAAACTCATGACGACCAATGATGAGTGGATTACGGAAAGAACGGGGATCAAGGAAAGAAGACATCGTAAAAATAGAAATGATTCTCAGGAAACAGCCGCTTATCTAGGATTTAAAGCTTCTGAAAAAGCCCTTGAAAAAGCGGGTCTGACTGCTAAGGATATTGATTATATTGTTTTTGCAACACTTTCTCCGGATTATTATTTTCCAGGATGTGGAGTATTGCTTCAGGATATGTTGGGATGTGATACCATTGGAGCATTGGATGTAAGAAATCAGTGTTCAGGATTTGTCTATTCTATGAGTGTTGCGAATGCATTTATTAAATCAGGAACTTATAAAAATATTCTTGTTGTAGGAGCAGAAGTTCATTCTTTCGGATTGGATTTTTCTGACGAAGGAAGAGGGGTCTCTGTAATCTTTGGAGATGGAGCAGGAGCTGTTGTTCTTTCTGCATCAGAAGATGAAAATGCAGGAGATATATTAGCGATGAATATGCATTCTGAAGGAAAATATGCCGATGAATTATGTACACAGTTTCCGGGATCTAAATTCGGATGGAGTGACAGAATGAGAAAAGAATCGGAGAATGTTACCAATAAAGAAGTTTATCCTATTATGAACGGAAACTTTGTATTCAAACATGCCGTAACAAGATTTCCGGAAACCATGATGGAAGCACTGAACAAAGCAGGAAAAACCATTGAAGATCTTGATATGTTCATTCCACACCAGGCGAATCTTAGAATTGCTCAGTTTGTTCAGCAAAAATTTGGACTGCCGGATGATAAGATTTTTAATAATATTCAGAAATACGGAAATACAACGGCTGCTTCTATTCCCATTGCTTTAAGTGAAGCGATTGAGCAAGGAAAAATCAAGAGAGGAGATTTGGTTCTTCTTTCAGCTTTCGGAAGCGGATTTACCTGGGGAAGTGTTTTGTTTGAATATTAATAAACAAAAAGGCGAAAAGGCTTCATTGCAAAATAGCTAAAAAAAAACCGCAGAACTCTCGTTCTGTGTTTTTTTTTGTTTTTAATAGAGGTTTTAATTTGTTTTGTTTATTTGTTTTAATAATTTAATTTAAATCATTGTTTTTTTAGTATATTATGTACGTGTTTTTGGTTTTTAAAGTGAATTTTTTGTGTTATAGAACTTGTAGTATAGTTGTTGTTTTTTAATTGAAAATATTCATTAAAGTTTTTTTAAGAAAAATATATATAATAGTAACTTTATTAAGTTTATTAAGCGAAATTTCTAGAAACAAAAAACATGAAAAATTATTTATTACTGGGAGCTTTTTTGGTTCCCATGTTTTTTTTGGGGCAGGTCGGGATACTGACTTCAACTCCTCAGAAGACCTTACATGTCAACGGTTCATTACAGGTAGTAAATGAATTAAATGTAGGTGGAGATAGTACAACAGCTGGATCAGCAGGAATTTCCGGTCAGATTCTGACTTCTAACGGTGTTGCGGCTGCACCCTCATGGCAAACAGTGAATACAATAAGCGGAACGATTAACAACGCTTATTATGTACAGGGAACTACAGCTGCTACAGCTGCTCCTGGAGCAACAATTGATGTGCCGGGAGTTACTATTACTTTAACAGTTCCTGCAGGGAGAACTCAGACCTTTTTATTTACTATTTTAGGATATGCTACATTATTAGATGGTAATTCGAGCCAAGGGGTTTTTGCCCTTTTACAGAATGGAGTGAAAATTTCTTCAGCTTTCGCTACTAAAGCAGGAAGTTTTCCTGGGGGAATCACTTTGCTAAATATGCCGATTCCGGTGACATTTTTGAAATCGGTAACCCTTGCAGCGGGAACTTATACTTTTAAAATTCAATATACTTCGTGGTCTGGGAGTGCTACAGTTAATTTTGTTCCTTCTGCTTATGCAGGATATAATGGTGATACAGAAGCAATGCTTACTAAGATGCAGGTTTTGGTATATAATAATTAAACATTTTAATCAAAAAACAAAAAACCGCAGAATGAAAGTTCTGCGGTTTTTTATTTATATAGTATACTCTATTAAAGGCTTTTTAATAATTTTTCTGTGTCAGAAGAATCCTGTCCGGTACTTTTTGCCAGTTCAATAGATTTTTCAGCCCACATTTTTGCATTTTTCTTATCTCCTACCTTATTGTAAAGATTGGCTAGCGTATCTGTATTGGCAAAGTTCTGGTCTTTCTTTACAGATTCTTGTGCCCATGTAATGGCTTTTTCCAGAGATGTCTTATTGCTTACATTTTCAAAGAAGTTCCATGCAAGAGAATTCAGTTCTTCAGAACCTGCTGCAGAATAATCTTTGTAAAGGTCAAGGATTAATTTTTCATACTCAGGAATATCTTTGTTCTTTAAAGCTCTGTTGGCTTTCATTCTTTTTAAAATCTTGTCGGCCTCTTCTTTGCTCAGGAATTTCTGGGTTTCAGCCATGAAATAGTTGTCATCCCATTTTTTTGTATCCGGGTTATAAGCTTTTTTAGAAACAGTGTTCAGCTTGATGTTTTTATCAAACTTTTCGTATTTATCTTCAGGGAAGAATTTAATGATCTCTGCTTTTTTATCCTGGAACATCTTGTACAAAGGACTATCTGTTGTCTGAACCCCTGAAAGAAGCATCTGGATATCTTCCTGATCTAAATTGGGTTTCTGCTGGAAATAACGGTTAAGTACTTTTCCGGCAAACTCAGCATCGTTATACATAGTAAGTCCGGCAAGATTCTTTAAAAACTCAGGGTTTTTCTCTCCCTTTTCAAATTGCTGTTTCAGAGAAGTAAGTCTTTTATTCGGGTCTTCAGCATCTTTGGCAAACTGGATAAAGTCTTTTTCTTCTACATATCCTAACGTTCTGTGTACTGCTTCACCGTTTCCGTCAATAAACAGATAGGTAGGGAATGCTTTTACGTTATATTTTTTGGCAAGCTCAATTCCTTCTCCTTTTTCCATGTCAATTTTAGCATTGATAAAGTGAGAATTGTAATAATCACCTACAGACTGAAGCGGGAAAATATTTTTCACCATTAGCTTACAAGGTCCACACCATGAAGCATATGCATCAATAAAGACCAGTTTTTTTTCTTTTTTTGCTTTGGCAAGGATAGAAGCAAAGTTGCTGTCTTCAAATTTAATTCCCTGCGCCCATGCAAGGGCTCCTATAAAGATTGAGGAAAGTATGGCTATTTTTTTCATAAAAACTTTTATTCCCTGCAAATGTAATAAATATGATGACATATGAGTCGTTCATATTGAAAATAATTATAAAGGAACTTTAGTTTTAAAACAGCTATCAAGGCGTATGAAAGATAATCATCTATTGTTTTAGTCTTATTATTAAAATTAACGCAAATGACTGTTTTAAGGTAAATGATTAAATTTCAATAGAATGTTTTAATAAAAAATAAAATATCACTAGTTTTGTAAAAAACAAAAAGACACTCCGTGAAAATAATGATGAATTATTATAGAATAAAAATAATAATTTGTTTTCTTATGCCTAAAAGTCTTCTGAAATTTTTGTTTTTGCTGGCAACAGCAGTTCCCATATTCGCTCAAAAAAAAAATAACTTTGACCTTATCTGTGAGAAGACTTCTTCTGTTACAGCCTATAAGGATTTACCCAAAGCCATCAAAACTGCAGATTCTCTGTATATGAGGGCACAAACATCTTCAGAGAAGATCAAATGTCTTGTTCTTTCTTCGGAGCTATATCATCATGCAGGAGAACTAAAAAAAGCAATCTGTTTTAGTGAAAATGCCCATTCGGTAATCAATCAGATGAATGATCCGGAATGGATGGCCGTGGTGACCAGATTACTTGCGAGGCAATATAGACAGGTAGGGTTATACGAAAGATCCAAAAAATACATTGTAAAAGGGCTGGAGGCTTCCGGACGGATTACCGATTTTCAAAAAAGTAATGAAGCCGCAGGGCTCCTGAATCAGGAAATGGCCTTCTATGAGATGGAGCTTGGGAATTATCCCAATGCGATACGGCATATTGAATCCTCTCTGAAATATTTTGAAAAAATAAACAGCTATAACGAAAGCAGAACAGCAGCAGCTTCATATCAGCTGTTGGGAGATGTCTATTTCAAACTTAATGATTATTCTGTTTCCGAAGATTACTATCGAAAAGCGGAAGGACTGCTTAAAAATGGAAGCTGTACAATGGGGCTGGTTTATAACGGGCTTGGAGGTATACGCCTGAAGCAGAAAAACTGGAAGGATGCTGAGGTGTATCTTAAAAAAGCAGAAAAAATTGCAGACACATCCCGAAGTCTTAAACTTAAAAAAGCCGTTTATTCCAATATTAACGATTACTATGAAGGAATTGGAGACAATTTTAAAGCTTCATTATATGCTGTGAAATATGTACGTGCTTATGATAGCATTGCAGCCCGTAATCAGAGTTTTGCTGCGAAGGGTGGAGAAATTCTGAAAGGAAAGAACAGTAAAAAAGGAGCACATATGAATCTGGCAAAAAATGCAGCCATTATCATTCTGTTTACTTCGCTGGTTGTTTTACTTGTTTTATTCAGGGCAAAGCAGAAAAAACAGCGTTCAAAGTTCAGAAATATTATAAGAGCTCAGTTAAATATGATCAGTAACAGAACTCAGTATTCTTTACAACAACCCGATGGTGCCGAATTTTCCAATATATCTGTGGAAGAAATTGATGAAAAAGACTCTGAAGCAGACCGCAGACGGAATGATTCCCTGATGACTTCCGAAACAGAATCAAAATTGCTTGAACTTCTGGAAAATTTTGAAAAAGGTGATCTTTATAACAACAAAGGAATGTCCCTTTCTTTTCTTGCCGGTGAATTGAATACCAATACAAAATATCTGTCTTATGTTATCAATCAGCATAAAAGTGCAGACTTTAAAACGTATGTCAATCGTCTAAGAATCAATTATATTGTAGACAAATTAATCAATGATGAAAAGTACCGACAGTATAAAATAAGTATCCTTGCCGATGAATGCGGATTCTCTTCACACAGTAAATTTGCTGCTGTCTTTAAAGCGGTTACAGACTATTCTCCATCAGCATATATCAAATATCTGGATACTGAAAAGCAATCAGACAAAAATATCCATTTTCCCGAAAATGATTAAAAACAGCTTGTTTTTTTAATTCTACCTTACCATTTTCACGAAAATGAACAACCTATTATTTTAAAGAAAAGCTTTGCTGGTATATATTTGCATCAGTTTCACGGGACATGATGTAATTCTGCTGCAGCTTATCATTTTTATTTTCTTCTTTCAAGATAAGAGTAAGCCCAAACTGCAATTCCCTTTTTTTTAGCTTTTAAGGAAAATATTCTTCTGATCAGGAATATGAACCATATATTATAATCGGGGTTGATTGCCCGGTTTTTTTTCAGTCAAGTTTTTTTAAGTGCAAATCCACAGATTTCTGTGGATTTGTGATTTTATTTAACTTTTGTACTGTCGGTTTTAATTTTTGAAGTATCAGAGGTTGCGGGTGAAGGGATGGAGTTGGCCACAGCAGAATCTCCCATTTTATTTCTTAAAGAATCTTTATTGTGAGCCTCTTTATATTCCTCTCTTTTTTCTTTATTTTGAGCACAACTTCCAAGGAAAAGAAGTCCAAGAACAGCTCCTATCCATAATTTTTTCATAATAGTTAATTTTGATTGTTGATGATAATCAAATATAAGGAATTAATTAAAAGATAAAAGATAAAAGATAAAAGATAAAAGATAAAAGATAAAAGATAAAAGATGTTGTCATTAAAATTCAATAGGGGTGGGTTTTAACCCGCCTTTAAAAATAATATATCATCATCGGCTTTAGCCAAAACCTAAATAATAGTCCTTTAAAGCTAAAACTTGATGATAACTTCGACATTTCTGGTTATTCAATAAAAAAAATCTGCAGAGCTTTCATCTGCAGATTTTCCATTTTTAGATCGAATGTTATATAAATACTATTTGACAGGAGACGTTGCCATAGAATCCCTTTTTATCTTGATACTGTCAGGATTCGTCATTTTTGTAGTCATGGTATCAGTTGTTGTAGGAGGTATACTTTTTTGCGTATTACCTACTGCTGCTGAATCCCGGCTACTGGTTGACATTGTCGATTCTTTGGTTCCACAGCTCACTGCAAATATTCCTATTCCAACGGCTGTTAACAATAACTTTTTCATATTCTTCTATTTTGAGGTGTAGTAACAAAAAATCAATAATTATTCCTAACAGTACCTGGGAAGTCGTAAAATATCTGTAAAGTTTGTTAAAAGATGTTAGGTAGCAGGTTGCAGGGAATAGGAGTTAGAAGTTAGAAGTTAGAAGTTAGAAGTTAGAAGTTAGAAGTTAGAAGTGGGAGCGTGTTATGGAAATGAAAGTACTTTTTTAACTGCCAGTAACCTTAAACTCTAAACTTTAAACCTTGAACCTTGAACCTTGAACCTTGAACCTTGAACCCGAATCCTCGTATCCACAAAAAAGCCCCGAAACCGAAATTCCGAGGCTGCTATATCATTTATCAATGATCGTTTATTACCCTAAATATGGATATTTGTAGTTTTTTGGAGAAACAAACGTTTCTTTTACGCTTCTTACAGAGGTCCATCTTAGAAGGTTCATTTTAGAACCTGCTTTATCATTAGTTCCTGAAGCTCTACCACCACCGAAAGGCTGTTGTCCTACTACGGCACCCGTTGGTTTATCGTTGATATAGAAGTTACCGGATGCATTTTCTAACGCTTTAAAAGCTTCATTAATTGCGTAACGGTCTTGTGAGAACACAGAACCAGTCAATGAATAAGGAGAAGTAGAATCTACAAGTTTTAGTGTTTCTTTCCAGTCCTGATCTTCATATACGTAGATCGATAAGATTGGGCCGAAGATCTCTTCCACCATACTTTCGTAGTGAGGATTTGTAGTTTCGATTACTGTTGGGTGTACAAACCATCCTTTAGAATCGTCAACTTTTCCACCGATGGCTACAGCAGCTTCACCGGAAGCATTTGCTCTGTCGATGTATCCTTTACATTTTTCGAAAGAATTTTTATCAATTACAGCGTTTACGAAGTTTGAAGTATCTTCTGGAGAACCTACTTTAATAGAGTTCATCTGAGTTTCCATTACTTTTTTCACATCAGCCCAAAGAGACTTAGGTACATACGCTCTTGAAGCAGCAGAACATTTTTGTCCCTGATATTCGAAAGCACCTCTTACCAATGCAGTTGCTACAGCTTCTACGTTAGCAGAAGGGTGAGCGATTACAAAATCTTTACCACCTGTTTCTCCAACGATTCTTGGATATGTTCTGTAGTTGTGGATATTGTCTCCGATCATTTTCCACATTCCCTGGAATACTTTTGTAGAACCTGTGAAGTGAAGACCTGCAAAATCACGGTGTGCCAATACTTTTTCAGCAGTTTCTTTTCCATCTGTAAAGATCATGTTGATAACACCTGCAGGAAGACCAGCTTCGATTAATACATCCATGATTACTTTTGCAGAATATACCTGCTTGTCAGAAGGTTTCCAAACCACTACGTTTCCTAACATTGCCATACAAGTCGGAAGGTTTCCGGAAATTGCTGTAAAGTTGAATGGAGTTACTGCAAAACAGAATCCTTCTAATGGTCTGTATTCCACGCGGTTCCAGATTCCATTGTCAGAAACTGGCTGCTCAGAATACATTTCTGTCATGAACTCAACGTTGAATCTTAAGAAGTCGATGAACTCACAAGCTGCATCAATTTCAGCCTGGTGTACATTTTTAGACTGTCCGATCATTGTTGCAGCGTTGATCACATCTCTGTAAGGACCAGCCAAAAGATCAGCTGCCTTTAAGAAAATTGCTGCACGCTGTTCCCAGCCTAGTTCATTCCATTCTTTTTTAGCTGCCAATGCCGCATTGATAGCGTCATCCACATGCTGCATACCACCCTGATAGTAGAATCCGAAATCATGAGCATGATCCTGTGGAGACTGAAGCTGTACTTTTGTATCCGTTTTTACTTCCTTTCCGTTGATGATCATTGGGATTTCTACCTTTTCAGCCCACATTTTTTTATAAGTGTCGATAAGGCTTTTAACTTCCGGAGATCCCGGTTCATAAGAATTTACCGGCTCGTTTACCGCTAATGGTACTTGCGAAATTGCTTTTGACATATTACGTTTTATTATTTTATTAAATTAAATAAGATGTGTATACAAATTTACGATAATTATAAGGAAAGAAAAAAATACCGCCTGCTTTTATGGAATAAACTTGATTGTTGAATAATCATTAATGGATAACGGTTTTTTAACATATGAAATTGAGAATACAAGATGTATTTATTCGATTTCTTAAATAGAAGGAAAAGATGAGATGAACAATCAGAATTATGGGAATGGGGACAATTAAATATTTGTCATAGTTTATAAATAGTGCTTATGTATTGTAAATAAGGGATTTATAGTGGAATGTTAAAAATACATAAAATTGCATTTGTTGCGATTTTGAACATTTTAAATAATTTTTTTGATAGCCTGGGTTTTAAGATTGTTCTAATTTTACACCATTATTAACAGTATGAAAAAAAGAGTCTTATTTTTCTCTTTTGTGATATTTTTCTCAGCGTTGTGTGCAGGTCTTTTTGCACATACAGGGAAAACTCAACCATACTCTGATATTCTTTCAAAAATTCATCTCCTTCAGCAGAAATCTGATCAGCAGACCCAGCCTGAAATGTATAGCTTTTCAGATGCACAGGATGTACAGGATTCCAACGACTGGGAGAAAGTGAAGTTTGACTATTCGATACTTGCACAGCAGTGGTTACACTATTTCTTTGCAGATTATACTTACAATACACGTGTTGCGGCCGTTCAAACCCGTATTTATATTACCGAACCAAGATACATTCTGTATCATTCCCTGCAGATAGCACGCTGCTAAATCTTTTAAAATTTTAATGATTCGTTATGATTTGTATTCATGTCAATACAAGTCCGTAAAAATCATTCCCATTTTACATTTCTGAACATTTCTATTTGCCTTTGCAGAAAGGCGAACGGGATTCTGTTTGTCCAATTTTAAATAAAAATATTATGCACTTAACACCGAGAGAAACGGAGAAGCTTATGCTATTTCTGGCAGGCGAGCTCGCTCTAAAAAGAAAGGCAAGAGGCCTTAAATTAAACTATCCGGAATCCATAGCACTCATCAGTCATTTTTTGCTTGAAGGAGCAAGAGATGGAAAAAAAGTAGCCGAATTGATGCAGGAAGGCGCTCATCTTCTTACTAAAGAGGATGTAATGCCTGGCGTGGCAGAAATGATCCACGATGTTCAGATTGAAGCCACTTTCCCGGATGGGACTAAACTTGTAACCGTACACAATCCAATCCGTTAATACCTACTGATTATGATACCAGGAGAAATTTTTGTAAAAGAAGGTACAATTATCTGTAATGAAGGCAGAGAAACTGTAAAAATAAAAGTAACAAATACAGGAGACCGTCCTATTCAGGTAGGTTCACACTTCCATTTTTTCGAAGTTAATAAAGCCATGAGTTTTGACCGTGAAAAAGCTTTCGGAAAGAGACTGAATATTGTAGCAAGTACTGCCGTTCGATTTGAGCCGGGAGAAGAAAAAGAAGTGGAATTGGTAGAAATAGGAGGAACTAAAAAAGCAATGGGTTTCAACAACCTTGTCGATGGGCAGGTGGATTCTGAAGAACAGAAAAAAGCAAGCCTTGCAAAAGTTGAAGAATTAAACTTTAAAAATCACTAAGATGAGCTTACACGTAGACAGAAAACAATACGCCAATATATTAGGTCCTACAGCCGGAGACAAAATCAGACTAGGGGATACTGAAATTATTATTGAAATTGAAAAAGATTTCACGCACTACGGAGACGAAGCCGTTTTCGGAGGAGGAAAAACAGTCCGTGACGGAATGGGACAGAATGTTACTGCTAAAAGAGACGAAGGTGTTTTGGATCTTTGTATCACTGGAGCCGTAATTATTGACCACTGGGGAATCGTAAAAGGGGATATCGGAATCAAAGACGGAAAAATTGTAGGAATCGGAAAAGCCGGTAACCCTGATACAATGGACGGAGTGACTCCCAATATGATTATCGGAGCTTCCACGGAAGTTCATGGTGGAAAAGGGTATATCGTAACAGCAGGAGGAATTGACACCCACATTCACTACATCTGCCCTCAGCAGATTGAAACATCCTTATACAGCGGAATCACAACAATGATTGGCGGAGGTACAGGTCCAAATGATGGAACGAATGCCACAACTGTTACTCCGGGAAGATTCAATATGCAGAAAATGCTTGAAGCCGCTGAAGAATATCCTATGAACCTTGGATTTTTCGGAAAAGGGAACTGCTCGGCAGAAGAACCTATTGAAGAGCAGGTAGAAGCAGGTGCTTTGGGAGTAAAAATCCACGAAGACTGGGGAGCAACTCCTGCAACCATTGATGCAGCCTTGAAAGTAGCGGATAAATATGACGTTCAGGTTGCCATCCACACCGATACTCTGAATGAAGGAGGATTTCTTGAAGATACCATGAGAGCAATCAACGGAAGGGTAATTCACACCTTCCACACAGAAGGAGCAGGTGGAGGTCATGCTCCGGATATCATTAAAGCGGCCATGTATCCAAACGTATTGCCGGCTTCTACAAACCCTACACGTCCTTACACGGTTAATACCATTGATGAGCATTTGGATATGCTGATGGTATGCCACCACTTGAGTAAAAATATTCCTGAAGATGTGGCGTTTGCAGACTCTCGTATCCGTCCTGAAACCATTGCCGCAGAAGATATCCTTCATGATATGGGTGTTTTCAGCATCATGAGTTCGGATTCCCAGGCGATGGGAAGACCCGGAGAAGTGATCACAAGAACCTGGCAGACGGCAAGTAAAATGAAGGAGCAGAGAGGTGATTTGGCTGAAGATAAGGACAGTGGAAACGATAACTACCGTGCAAAAAGATATGTAGCTAAATATACCATCAACCCAGCTATTGCACACGGTATTTCAGAATATGTAGGATCAATTGAAGAAGGGAAATTGGCAGATTTGGTCATCTGGAAACCTGCATTATTTGGAGCAAAGCCGGAAATGATTGTAAAAGGCGGATTTGTAATTGCTGCTAAAATGGGAGATCCGAATGCATCCATTCCTACGCCTCAGCCTATTATTTACAGAAATATGTTTGGAGCTCATGGAAAAGCTAAGTTTGGAACTTGTGCCAATTTTGTTTCTCAGATCTCTATCGACAACGGAACTATCGCTTCCTATAAATTAGAGAAAATGATTCTTCCGGTGAAAAACTGTAGAAATATTTCAAAAAAAGACCTTATCCATAACGATAAGACTCCTCTGATTGAAGTGAATCCTGAAAACTACAAAGTAACAGTAGATGGTGAGTACATCACTTGTGAACCGGCAGAAAAACTTCCTTTAACCCAGTTGTATTTCTTATTCTAAGATAAATTTAAAGTACAGTATCTGAAAGCGAAATTATTTGGTTCTGTCATTCTGACGAAGGAAGAATCTCGCAGGAATCCTTTCGTTCAGAATGACACTTTCAGGTACTCCTTTATCCCAGGTTTACTCACTGAATGTAAAATAATTATAGAACGAAGGTTAAAAATGAAATATTTAAATAAAACAGTTTTTTCTCTTGCTGTAGCCGGAATGTCTGTGCTTTCAGGAAATCTGGGCGCTCAGTTTCTTGGCGGACATAGGCTTAAAAGTGATGAAGAAGGACCCAAAGGGCAGTTTATGGTGTACGGTTCATTAGACTACTCTAAAATTACAACACCATCAAGCAGCAGCAGTACAGTTTCCAGCGCACCGCTTGGAGTGGGATACTTCATCAATAATAATGATCTTATTGGAGTCAACTATGCCTACTCACAGAATACGGTAGACCATAACGTTGTTTATAAGCAAAATGAGGCCGGTATCTGGTACAGTCCGTCAGTAATGCTTGGGAAATACTTTGTATTAATCGGGCAGGTGGATGCTCATTATGTTTGGGGACAGCAACTTTCAACGGCTGCTGATGCTATGCAGAACTTTAATGGATTCCGTCTTCGTGCCTATCCTTTGATCGGGATTTTGCTGGGTGGAGGCTGGGCATTGAAATTCAAATTTGCTGAGCTTTCAATGCTGCAAACCAAAATGAAAGAAGAAGGCTGGACAAAAAGCTATGTAGCAGGAATCAGCGGTTCAACATTCGGGGTAGGCATTTCCAAAAACTTAGACTTCAGAAAAAAATCTAAAAATGATAATTAATCAAATCATAGGCAATCTCTCTGAAAATTCTTCAGATAAAACCATAGACTATCTCGATTTGGAATGGTTTGAAACCACCAAAAGAATTCAACGTAAAAAAACCAGAAAAGGAACTGATATTGCGATCAAGTTTCTAAGAGAGGGACAGCGTTTGCGTGAAGGAGATATTCTTTTTGAGGATGCAGAAAAAATAATTGCAGTAAACGTTCTCGAAACAGAAGCGATTGTGATGTCGCCTGCTTCACTGTTAGAAATGGGTACCGTGTGCTATGAGATCGGAAACAAACACATTCCGCTTTTCATTCAGAATGATAAAGTATTGCTTCCTTTTGAAATGCCCATGTTCAGATGGCTGGAAGCAAGTGGTTTCAGACCGGAAAAACAATCTGTAAAACTGCTGAATCTTCTTAAATCGAATGTAGAACCTCATGGACATGGAAGTCTGGGCTCAACAATCTTTACAAAAATCCTAAAAATGGCCGCCCCAAAAGATGAATAATATGAACATAAACTTCCTGTCGGGACTGCTTCATCTTGCAGATCCTACACTTCCCATCGGAGGATATACCCATTCCAACGGACTTGAAACGTATGTTCAGGAAAGAATTGTACATAATGCAGATACGGCAAAAGAGTTTGTGCAGAATATGCTTCAGTACAATCTTAAATTCAATGATGGAGCTTTTGTAAAACTGGCTTATAAAGCTGCAGAAAAAGGAGATTTAGAAACATTGATACTTCTCGATAATGAATGCAATGCAATAAAATGCCCGAGAGAAATCCGCCAGGCCAGTCAGAAATTAGGGCTCAGACTGATTAAGATTTTCAAAAGACGGGAAAGTTTCCCTTTTATGGAGGCTTTTGAAAAAGCAGTTCAGCATAAAGAAGCCAATTCTCATTACTGTATTGTATTCGGAGTATATGCTTACTTAATGAAGATTCCTTTGTATGAAGCTCTTTTGGGATTCTATTACACCTCTGTTGCAGGAATGATTACCAATGCGGTAAAGCTCGTTCCTCTCGGACAGCTGGATGGACAAGATATTTTATTCTCACTATATCCCGTAATGGAAAAAACAGTATGGGAAACAATGGAAATGGACCGGGATATGGTGGGACTTTGCAACACTGCCTTTGATATCAGGTGTATGCAGCATGAAAGACTGTATTCAAGACTTTATATGTCCTAAAAGATAAAAGAGCAAATTGATGAATTGCCCTCTGCTGAGTGAAACACCTTTACGATCGTAAAATATTCTCAATCAAAAAAACTTAGCGCTCTTAGCGTTAAAAAAAATAAAAAAAATGGAAAATAGAAAATACATAAAAGTAGGAGTAGCAGGACCTGTAGGTTCAGGAAAAACTGCACTATTAGAACGTTTAAGCAGAAAATTATTCGGTAAGTATGACCTTGGAGTAATTACCAATGATATTTATACCAAAGAAGACGCTGAATTTATGGCGAAAAATAGCCTTCTTCCCCACGACAGAATTATCGGAGTAGAAACAGGTGGCTGCCCTCATACTGCTATCCGTGAAGATGCAAGTATGAACCTTGAAGCAGTAGATGAACTAGCAGCACGTTTCCCGGAAATTGAACTCGTTTTAATTGAAAGTGGAGGGGATAATCTTTCAGCGACATTCAGTCCCGATCTTGCTGATGTTACCATCTTTATTATCGATGTAGCGGAAGGAGAGAAAATTCCTAGAAAAGGAGGACCTGGTATCACAAGATCAGACCTTTTGATCATCAACAAAATAGATCTTGCCCCTTATGTAGGAGCCAGCCTTGAAGTGATGGAAAATGATGCCAGAAGAATGCGAAAAGGAAATCCTTTTGTATTCACCAATCTTAAAACAGATGAAGGATTAGATAAAGTAATCGGTTGGATCAAAAAATATGCTCTTTTAGAAGAAGTTGAAGAACCGAACTTAGTAAGATAAATGGATAGTCGTTTAAAAATTATTGCAGGATTCAAGGGAGGAGAATCCTATGTGAAAGACCTTTATGTCTCACTTCCTTTCAGAGTAGTTTCTGTAGGACAGCGAAAAAGTGACAAAAAGCTCTATCAGATGGTGATGAGCTCCTCTCCGGGAATTCTGGATGGTGATCATTACCATTTAGACGTTGCCATTGAAAAAGGAGCTGCCCTTCAGTTACAGTCACAATCCTATCAAAGGCTTTTCAATATGAAGGATGAAGCGCGTCAGGAACTGAATGTTTCAATGGAAGATGAAACTTCTTTTGCCTATGTTCCGCATCCTATCGTTCCGCACGAGGATTCCAACTTTAAAAGTAAAGCGAATATTCATATTGGGAAAAATAGTCAGATCATCATCAGCGAGATTATTACCTGTGGAAGAAAACATTATGGAGAAGTTTTTAAACTGAAACGTTTTCAGAATGTGATGGAAATCTACCACAACAATAAACTTGTTGTAAAAGATAATGTCCTGATCCAGCCTGATATGATCCCAATCAATAGCATCGGAAATCTCGAACAATATACCCACCAGGGAACCCTGATTTTTTACAGTACAAAAGAAAATGTAGATAAAACTGGATTGATTGAGGAGATTGTTGAAGCCGCAACACAGCATCATGAAGAAATGGAAGTGGGTGTTTCCGCTATGGAAGATAATGGTTTTGTAGTAAGAGCTTTGGGACATGGCGGAGAACTGATGTACAACTTTTTCCTTCATATTCAGGAAATCCTTTGGACACTCGAGTAAAAAAGGAGAGCCTTGTCAAGGTTCAAAACCTTGACAAGGCTCTCAGGTAAAAAAATAAATAAAAAATGGATAGTACAGTTTGGGCACTTCTTTTAAGTGCTGTTTCAATAAGCTTTATACATACAGCCTCGGGGCCCGATCATTACCTGCCTTTCATAGTGATCTCAAAATCCAAAAAATGGAGTGGAATGAAAACCGCAATATTAACGGTTGTCTGTGGATTCGGACATGTGCTGAGCTCTCTGATCTTGGGTTTTATCGGAGTTTTTCTCGGATGGCAGCTGAATAAAATTTCATGGTTTCAGGATATTAGAGGGAACTTTTCAGGATGGGCATTGCTGATCTTTGGAGGGGTTTATCTGGTATATGGTCTCATTCAGGCAATCAGAAACAAACCTCACAAACATTTTGATGTGATGGGGGATGATGTATATGTATACGAACATAATCACAGCGAAGTGGTAATGCCTCAAAAAAGAATAAAAGTAACTCCGCTTGTGCTTTTTATGATTTTCGTGATGGGCCCCAGTGAGCCTCTTATTCCTTTATTATTTTATTCAGGAGTAAAACATTCTATGTCTGAAATTGCTGTTCTGGTTATTTCTTTTACGGCAACTACGGTCCTGACAATGCTTGGAATGGTTCTTTTGGGACGTTATGGTTACTCAACATTATTCAACACTGAAAAACTGGAAAGGTATATGGGAGTGGTAAGTGGAGCAGTAGTAACCGTTTGCGGAGTTGGAATGGTCTTTCTTGGATGGTGATGAGGTTCGGGATTCTAATGAAGGGGTTTGTGGGTAAGAGTGAGTGAGAGCTTTAGGGTAAAGTCCCGCTTTCAGCTCCCAACTTCCAACCTCCTGCTATTAATTTCAAATCATCAATACATTTTACATTGTACAAAATACATTATACAAAAAAAACTATGGACGAATTTTTCAAAAAACTTCCCTTTATCGATAAGGTTTTAAAAGGAATCGGGCAGATTATGCTCCAGGAAAACAGATGGACCGGGCTTTTGTTTCTGATAGGAATTTTTATGGGAAGCTGGCAGTGTGGAGTGGCAGTACTGCTTTCCACAGCAACCGGAACTTTTACGGCGATGAAACTTAGCTATGCCAAATCTGAAATCAACGCAGGGCTTTACGGCTTCAGTGCAGCCCTTGTGGGAGTAGCATTGGCATTTTTGTTTCAGACAACATTCTTAATATGGATTCTTATCGTATTGGGAGGAGCGTTGGCAGCTGTTATTCAGCATTTCTTTATCCAAAAGAAAATTCCGGTGTTTACTTTTCCATTTATCATTATCACATGGGTATTGGTATTCACGCTGCATCATTTTACTCATATTCCGCCTTCTGCGATGTTGAGCAGTGAAGTTATTCCTACAGAATATGATGATTTTCTTGCTTGTACCAATGGTTTTGGGGAAGTAATATTTCAGGGAGGCATACTTTCAGGAATGATTTTCTTCCTGGCTGTTTTCATAAGTTCTCCGATAGCGGCTTTATATGGATTGGCAGCTTCTATATTGGGAGCCGGATTATCACAATTGAATGGAGAACCTATCAAAGAAATTCACATGGGATTATTTGGATTTAATGCCGTGCTTTCCGCAATTGTTTTCTCCGGAGTAAAGAAAACAGATGGTCTGTGGGTATTGATTGCCGTTCTTTTAACCATTGCTATTGATGATCTTTTAATTGATAATCACTGTCTGGATAGAGTGGGTGGTGTATTTACGTTCCCATTTGTAGCCGGAACCTGGATTACGCTTTTAATTCAGAAAGTATTTCTTAAAGCAAAAAAATTAAGGGTTAGAGAGTTTTAGAGTTGGAGGGTTTGAGAGTGAGACAGTTCAACGTTTAAAGTTCAAGGTTTAAAGTTTAAAGTTTAAAGTTTTTTTCACGATGATTGACCATTTACTTGCGAAGCAAAATTCACTATTGATATTCCTCTAACCTCTGGTTTCTAACTTCTAAAATTCAAATATAATTAAACTAAAAAAATGAAAATAACAAAAATAGCCGCAGTATTTCTGGTCATGGCATTCAGTGGAAAAATAATGGCGCAGGAAGCAGAAAAACAGTTGCTAATAAAAGATGCAGATGACAAATTTCCTATTGCAGATGCTTTGGTAAAATATGACCACGGAAACAGCCATACTCACACAGGAACAGACGGAACATTTGCCATTCCTGTAAAATCCCTTCCTGATACCCTTGTGATCAGCCGTCAGGGATACGATGAGGTAAAATGGGTGGTGGCCAATGATGAGGATAAAAATAAAGTTATTTTTTTACAGCATAAGCCTTTTCAGATTTCTGAAGTAGCCATTAATCACAGTTCGTTTTTATCCGCCATTACAAAGGTTGATCTGAACAAATTTCCGGTAAATTCCGCGCAGGATTTGTTGAGAAAAGTGCCGGGATTGTTTATTGCGCAGCATGCCGGAGGTGGAAAGGCTGAACAGCTTTTCCTAAGAGGATTTGATGCCGATCACGGTACCGATGTAAGCGTAAATGTAGACGGAATGCCGGTGAATATTGTCTCTCATGCCCATGGTCAGGGATATTCAGATTTACATTTTGTGATTCCTGAAACGGTTAATAATATTGATTTCGGAAAAGGAGCCTATTACATGGATCGTGGAGACTTTAATACAGCCGGATACGTAGATTTTCAGACGTACAATGGTTTGAAAAACAGTATGATTAAACTGGAAGGAGGTTCATTCAATTCAAAAAGAGTATTGGGAATGTTCAATATTCTGCATGATGATCTGGGCAGAAAAAATGCCTATATCGCAGCAGAGTACAATTATACAGACGGTCCTTTTGATGTAAAACAGAATTTTAACAGAGTCAATATCTTCGGAAAATACAACCAGTGGCTTACGGATAAAGACTATTTCAATATCCAGTTCTCAACATTTAATTCTTCCTGGAATGCTTCCGGACAAATTCCCGAACGCGCCGTAGATGATGGAATCATCGGACGATGGGGAAGTATTGATCCTACAGAAGGCGGAAAAACTTCCAGAACAAACCTTCAGATGAATTTTAAACACATTATTTCTCCTTCCGAACAGATTGATGCCATGGCTTTCTATTCAAAATATAATTTTAATCTGTATTCTGATTTTACCTTTAATTTAAAAGATAAAGAACATGGAGACGAGATTCAGCAGACGGACGGAAGAAATATTTACGGAGCTGAAGTAAAATACATCAAGACTTTTTCATTTGCCAACAGTTCTTTAAACTGGACTTCAGGAATTGGATTAAGAAATGATGATATTAATACCCTGCAGCTTAACCATGTGTATCACAGAGATCTTCTGTTAGACCGTTTGTCTGATGTAACAGGAACAGAAACCAATCTTCATGCTTATTCCGGACTGGTTTGGAAAACAGGGAAATGGACGATTAATCCGGCTTTGAGAGTAGATCATTTTATTTTTAATATGCACAACCTGCTGGATGTGGAACAATTGCCTTCCGGACAGTCAAAAGAAGCAACAAGACTGAGCCCTAAACTTAATTTCTCCTATGCCCAGAATGATAACGTAATGTGGTTCCTGAAAACAGGAATGGGCTTTCACTCCAATGACCTGAGAGTGGTAGTTCCCAATAAAAACGAAAATACACTTCCGTACTCTATTGGCGCAGACTTCGGAGTAAGATTACATCCGTTCAAATCATTAATTATTACTCCGGCATTATGGTATATGGATCTGCAGCAGGAATTTGTGTACGTAGGAGATGATGCCGTAGTAGAACCTTCCGGAAAATCAAGACGTTTCGGGGCCGATCTGGGAGTTCGTTTTCAGCCATTGGAAAACTTCTATCTGAATGCGGATATCAACTATTCCCACGCAAGATTTACTGAAGAAGAAAAAGGACAGGATTATGTACCGCTGGCTCCGGTAGTAACCAGTACAGGATCTGTAAACTGGGATTTCCTGCACGGATTTTCTTTAGGACTGCAGTACCGATATTTGGGAGCAAGACCTGCTGTGGAAGATAACAGCATCAGAACCAAAGCTTATTTTGTAAATGACCTGATGCTTTCTTATAACCGTCAGAAATGGGGCGCTAATGTGCAGCTGAACAACCTTTTCAATGTGAAATGGAACGAAGCTCAGTTTGCCACAGAAACCCAGCTGAAAGGAGAAGCAGAACCTATTACAGACCTTACGTATACTCCGGGAAGTCCTTTTGGAGTGAGAGTTGGAGTGTACTATAAATTCTGATGTATAATGTATAATGTATAATGTATAATGTATAATGTATAATGTATAATGTATAATGTATAATGTGGCGCGGGCAATTGTTTGTTGAATATTTTAAAATAAAAAAGTGACCGTTCAAATAATGCTACTCTTATACATTGTACATTTTACACCCGACATTGTACAAATTACAAAAACATCCAAATATTCAATTTTCAGTATTAAATTTGTAATAATCAATTCACTATGGAAGTACTATCCAATTTTCAATATAAAAAGCTTTTTCTCCCGAATATTACGGATAAGATATTAGCCAATAATGCTGATATACAGCTGTATCGGATAGAAAATTATCTTAAAGGTATTCTCATGCCGGTCATTCCGTACCGTACAACGTTCAATTTTATTATTTTCGTGACCAATGGACATATCAGACAGTATCTTGAAAATAAAGAATACCACGCTGAAAAAGGCGGTGTGATCTTTATTAAACAGGGAACCATCACGGCTACTGTTGAGTTATCAGACGATATTGAAGGTTTCTTCCTTGCCTATGAAAATAATATTCTGTCTGAACAGGAACTTCCTAAACATAAAAGCAGTATTTTTTTCATGACTCCTTTTTTGAATCTTGACAGCCTGACCTATGGAACGATTACCCAACTTCTCCCTATCATGGAGCAGGAACTATGGCTGAATAACCTCAATGTCAATGATGTTGTGGTTACCATGCTTCATCTTATTTTAATCAAGATGCTGAGTACAGATTCTGATACCCATCATAAATCTGCCACACGGCCAATGGAGCTGTCCCTTCAGTTCCGGGATCTTTTGTTCAAGTATCATGTAGGAGAAAAGAGAGTGGCTTTTTATGCTGATAAACTATCGGTAACGGAAAGTTATCTGAATAAATGTGTGAAAGGAGTTACTCAGAAGTCCCCAAAACAATGGATCAACGAGATTGATATCAATTACAGTAAAGCATTACTGCACTCCAGTAAAGACATTGCGGAGATAGCTTACGAATTGAATTTTCATACCGCCTCCCATTTTACACAGCTTTTCAAAAAAATTGCAGGCATTACGCCAAAGGAATATAGAGTTCAGTTTTTGAACAACAACAGGATTTCAATATAATTAGGCTGGAAGCTGGAAGCCAGATGCTGGAAGTATTGCAGTAACCTAATCAAAATAAGTTGAAAGTTCAGAATTTGATTTCAGGAATTTCAGAACTTCCATCTCCCTGCTTCCTTTCTTCCATCTTCTCACATTCTCTCGTTTTCAAGAATTTTCAGAACCAGCTTTTCCTCTTTTGTCAGATCGGCTTTTCCGTCATTTTCTTCAATAACTTCCAGCTCATCAAGATATTTTTTGATGGTATTGTTCTCGTAAAGATTGATGACTAATGGATGAACATAATATTTTCTACAGACAGCAGATGTATTTCCCAGATTTTCTGCAACGATATCCAGAGCTTCTTTTACTTTCTTTTTATACTGAGAATCATTTTCTGCATACCCGATTTCTTTAAAAGCAATCAGAGCACTTACTGTTCCTGACCATGTTCTGAAATCTTTTGCCGTAAAATCCTCACCGCTTATTTCTTTAATATAATCGTTTACCATTCCGGAATCTATTGAATGCCGGTTTCCCTCATCATCAAAATACTGGAAAAGTTCTTTTCCGGGAATATCCTTACATTTCTGAACCAACCTCGCCAGCCTTTTACTTTTAAGGTCGATTTGATGCATAATACCTTTCTTTCCTTTAAAAGAAAAAGAGATTTTCTGTCCGTTTACCTTTACATGTTTATCCTTTAAAGTGGTCAGGCCAAAAGAACCATACAGTTTTTCATAGACATTATTTCCAATACGGATATTGGTTCTTTGCATAAGGCTTACAATTAAGGCCAGGATTTTTCGTTTTTCAAAATTTCTCAGTGCCAGATCCTGTTCTATATGCAGCCGGATGTCCGGTAGCGCATACCCGAACTGAAGCATTCTGTAAAACTTGGTATGATTTCTTAAAGCGCTCCAAAGAGGATGGTAGCGGTATTGTTTTCTTTTTTTGACATCAAAGCCTGTTGCCTGAAGGTGTCCATTGTCAAGAGCACAGATCCATACATTTTCCCAGGCAGGTGGAATAACCAGACTTTTGATTCTGGTAATTTCTTCCTTATCTTTTATCTTTTTGCCGTCTTTATAATAGGAATATGTGTTTCCGGTTTTCTTACGGGTAATTCCGTCGGTTTCTGCATCGGTGGTATATACGAGATGTACCGCCTTTGCAGAAGCTTCCGGATCCTTCATTATTTTAACAATTTTTGAAGGCTTAAGGTGAGAAATGATCTCCAAATCTGTATTCTTCTCCATAAAACATGGTTAAGAGTTTTTACCCTTCGAAAAAATCAGTAAAAGAATCCCTACTATCACACAGACTAAGATTATTCCCCACCACATTCCTGCCTTAAAAATCGTTTCTACTGCTTCACAACTTGTTAGTGTCAACAAACTTAATATCGTAATACTATAAAAGCTCCATTTTTTCATAAGTATATATTTTGTGGGTGTGTTAGATTCTGAGTCGGTCAGCCCTCCATTTTTTTATAGACCTTTTAATTTCGTCTCCTGAGATGTTTTCATGAAGTGCTCTGTATAAAAGCTCTTTGAATTCATCATCATAGGTAAATCTCAAGGCAGCAATCTGGTCAAATCTCAGTTTTTCAGCAGTTTCATCAGATCTTTTATTGAAAATCTCGAAATAACGCTGCTTAAACTCCAGAATTACCATCCGGTTTTGAAGTCCCAGTGCATAATGCTGCCGTGTCATAAATGCCAGATAAAAAAGCAAAAAAATCACAACAGAAAAGAGTATCCAGACCAGCTGATTTCCAGGATCATCCCAGATTTTGTAAATTCCTAAAATCTCCAGTATAATAAGCAATGGAAGATAAATAAAATGATGTGGCGGATAAAATTTCCTGTGGTTATTGTAGTTTTGCTGTTTCATGAAGTAGAATGAAGCAATAATCCTTCCAAAAATTTATTATTTTGATAATGTGGTAGTTTTTTTTACTTGAAAATGGTTTTTTTTATTGAATATGTTTAAGGGTTTGATTTTTTTTTAGAGCCCATTAAAAATAACAGATTATTAAGCAAAATAGGCAGTAGATTTACCCTTCAGACATCAAATTTTTTGTAACTTTCGGTGGTTAAAAATAAAAATAATGACTTCAAAGGAAAAAGTTGCTGCACTTCGTGAAGAAATGCAGAAAAATAATGTTGATGCATTTATAGTATATTCTGCAGACCCGCATATGAGTGAATACCTTCCTGAAGAATGGCAGGAGAGAGCTTGGCTGTCTGGTTTCTTGGGTTCCGCTGGTTTTGTGGTGGTTACCAAGGATAAAGCCGGACTTTGGACAGACGGAAGATACTTTACTCAAGCCGCTATCGAGCTGGATGGTTCAGGAATCGACCTTTTCAAAGAGGGTATGGAAGGAACTCCCAATTATATCGACTGGATCATTTCAGAAATTCCTTCCGGCGGTAAAGTGGCGGTAAATGCTGTGGCAGCTTCCAATGCAAACTGGGAATTGCTTTCTCAAAAATTGAATTCAAAAAATATTACGCTGGTAGATTTTCCACTTTTAAAAGAAGTTTGGAAAGAAAGAGGAATTCCATCTGCCAATCCAATTTTTGTACATCCGGTAGAAAGAGCAGGGAAATCGGTATCCGATAAAATTTCTGCAATCCGTCAGAAAATGGAAGAACAGGAAGCTACCGTACATATTATCTCAAGCCTGGATGATGTTGCCTGGACACTGAACCTGAGAGGAAGTGATGTAGACAGCAATCCTGTATTTTTAGGATATATTGTGATTACTAAAAATGATGCGGTGCTGTTCACAGGATTAGAAAAAATGGAAGTGGCTGCAAGAAAACAAATGGATGATGCCTTTGTGAAAATGATGCCGTACGAAGAATTCTACAATTACCTGAAGACATTCAAAAATGAAAAAGTATTGGTTTCTCCAAACAGCAACCAGCAGATTTTCGAAACATTAAAGACAGACAATCAGTTTATCAAAGCTCCGGTTCCCGGAAATCTGATGAAAGCTCAGAAAAATGAAGCTGAGCTTGAAGGTTTCAGAACAGTAATGGTAAGAGATGGAGTAGCGATGGTGAAATTCCTTTACTGGTTAACTCACAACGCTGGAAAAGAAGCAATGAATGAATATTCTATCGGTGAAAAACTGAGAGGCTTCCGTGCTGAAGGAGAAAATTTTGTCGGAGAAAGCTTTGGATCTATCGTAGGATATAAAGATAACGGTGCAATCATGCATTATTCTGCCAAAAAAGAAGGAAGCAAAGACGTTACCAACGAGGAAACAATCCTTGTAGACTCAGGAGGTCAGTATCTTGAAGGAACTACAGATATTACGAGAACTTTTGCTTTAGGAACACCTTCAGAAGAGTTTAAAAGAAATTCAACATTGGTATTACAGGGATTGATCCGTTTATCCATGGTGAAATTCCCGAAAGGAACAAAAGGTGTACACCTTGATGCTATTGCAAGGCTTCCGTTATGGATGGAAGGTAAAGACTTCAACCACGGAACAGGACATGGGGTAGGAAGCTTCATGAATGTACACGAAGGACCACAAAATATCAGAAAAGACCTGAATCCTCAGGAACTTCTTCCTGGAATGGTTTGTTCAAACGAACCTGGATATTATCTGGAAGGTCATTATGGAATTCGCCATGAAAACCTGATCGCAGTAAAAGAAGCAGAAAAAACAATTCACGGAACATTCTATGAGTTTGAAACATTGACGTTCTGCCCATTCTTTAAAGACACTGTAGTGAAGGAAATTCTTTCAGAAAATGAAATTGCATGGCTGAATGGTTACCATAAAACCTGTGAAGAAAAGCTGGCTCCTCATTTAGATGGAGAAGTTAAAGAATGGTTCCTGCAATTGGTAAGCCCTCTTTAATAAAGATAAAGTTCAGGATGAAAAGTACATGATAATCATTACTTTACATTTTGAATTCTAAACAATAAACAGAAGAATTGTTAGATAAACCAAAGTCCTGTAAGGTATTTCCTGCAGGGCTTTTCTTTTTATACAACCGTATTTTTACGGATATAATTCTAGGGATTCCACTGATGGATAAAAACCGGGACTGGCTTATCTTTGTTATAACAAAACATCATTCATATCTTCATAAATAACTCAAGTAAATTCAAAACGGTATATCATCTCGTCCTGAGATGATTTTTTTTTGCTGTTAATTGAAGTTTATCAATATGCTCTCGCTTAAAAAGAGTCTGTCTCGGAAGTGTCATTCTGACGAAGGAAGAATCTTATTAATAACAATAAATATGAGATTCTTCACTACATTTCATTTCGTTCAGAATGACAAAAGCCAAACTATTTCACTTTTGAGACAGCCTCCGCCTTTACTTTTTTAAAATAGAATTCTATAAAAATCAAAACGCTGCGTTTACAAAGAAGTATTTTATTTATTTTCGCTGAAACTTATTTTATAGAATGGAACGTGAATATTTCCGAAGCTTTAATCTGTTTTCAGAAGATGAAATTGAAGAGTTCCTGAAATTTTCCGAGTTAAGACTCGTTAATAAAAATGATTATTTCATACAGGAAGGAGAACTTTGCAAAGAAGTAGGATTGGTGAAATCTGGTATTTTCCGTTCTTTTTATACTTCAGATGAAGGAAAAGACATGACCTATTGCTTCAGATTTCCCAATCATATGATTGCTGCCTATTCATCATTTGTTTCAGGTTGTCCCAGTAAAGAAAGTATGCAGGCTATTACCAATGCAGAACTGATTATTCTTAAAAAAGAAGCAGTAGATGAGTTGGTAAAGAACAGCATCAACTGGACGAAATTTTTGAAGATCATTGCAGAGCAGGAATATCTTGAACTTGAAACACGTTTTTTTCAGCTTCAGAGAGACAGCGCAGCGCAACGATATGAAACATTATTAAAGAATCATCCTGACTATATTCAGAATATTCCATTGCAGTATCTGTCTTCTTATCTGGGAATTACCCAACGCCATTTAAGCCGTATCAGAAAGGAAATTTCTTTTTAGACATTTGTCCTGCTCATTGAAATAGGAGCGCTCTACTTTTGTCAAAAAAAGTTATGGAGCAGAATATTTTAATTATCGGAGGAAATGGATTGGTAGGAAAAACGATTTCCCGCATTCTCAAATCAAGAAATCCTCATATCAATGTTTTTATTGGTGGAAGAAAAGGGGGAAAAACGGATAAAGACCTAAGGATTGATGTTACAGATCCTTCCTCTTTTAAGGTTATTGTAGAAAAAAAAATAAACCTCATCATTCTTTCTGTGAATGATAAAGAAGATCATATACTTCATTTCGCGATTACTCATCGAATAGATTATCTGGATATTACCAAACCTACTCCGGCTTTGGTAAAAGCTTATGCTATTGCCGGAAAAGCAGACGTGAACAGCAGAATTGTATTCAGTTCAGGATGGATGGGCGGAATTGTCCCGGGATTGGTGAATGCCCTTTCGGATTCAGGTGATATCAATGAAGTAAAACTCTTTGTATACTATTCTGTGAAGGATCTGGCAGGCGAGAGTTCGGCTCACTTTATGGCAGAAAATGTAGCGGTTCCTTTTGTGTATTATCAAAACGACAGGCCGGTTTCTATCAGACATTTTCTAGATACGGAAGCTTTTAATTTTTCCTTTGGAATTAGTAAGAGAAGTGCTTATAATTTTGATGTGCCTGATCTGTATATTCTTAATAAGGTGGAAAGAATTTCCGATGTGAGTGTGAAAATGACATATAATTCAAAATTCATTACCTGGTTGCTGGGCGCATTTCAATCCCTGAGGATCTACAATATTTTATCTTTAAAAGAGAGAAAAATGATTTTCGGTTCCAGTGGGAACGGAGATCAGTCTGTTTTTGAAATTGTTGTTGAAGATCCGTCCGGACAAAAGAAATTGAGCCTTCAGAGTTTAAAAGGACAGGCAGAACTAACTGCTTTATCGGCTGTTTTACACACAGAAGAGCTACTGAGAAACCCCCATGAAAATAAGGTGTACTTCAGCCATCAGCTGCACGACCCATTATCTTTAATGGCACAGCTTCATGCTTATGATTCAATTAATATTAATGTCACGCAATGAAAAAAATAGCAATTATCAACGGACATCCTAATAAAGATTCCTTCAATTTTGGTCTTGCGGAAGCATATCGGTTGGGAGCAGTAGAAACAGGTGCAGAAGTAAAAGAAATCGTCATAAGAGATTTAAATTTCAATCCCAATCTGCAGTTTGGATACCAGAAAAGAATGGAACTGGAGCCGGATTTGATGAAAGCCTGGGAAATTATTCAATGGGCAGATCATTTGGTTTGGGTACATCCCGTTTGGTGGGGCGGATTTCCAGCCTTGATGAAAGGATTCATAGACCGTCTTTTCTTACCGGGAATGGCTTATAAATACCGGGAGAATTCTGTCTGGTGGGATAAACTTTTAAAAGGTAAAACGGCACATATAATGACTACATTAGATCAGCCAGGTTGGTATTACCGTTTGTTTTTTGGAAGGCCCAGCGTAAATCAGCTTAAAAAATCCATACTGGAATATTGCGGCGTAAAACCTGTTAAACTAACTTATATCGGGATTATCCGGAATTCTAAAGATGAGCAGCGGGCTCAATGGTTGAGAAAAGTGAAAGAATTAGGGAAGAAACAGAAATAATTTAAATTTTAGGATGTAGTAATGATAACTTTATCCGGCAATAATCGGTTTTTATTACCGGATAAAGTTTCATTGTTAAAGTGAAAATATTGTTGTTGCTCCTTTTTACAGACCCTTTTTCCCTTCAATCCAATAGGCCTGGGATTTTATACACTTGGGAGAAACACCTCTGGCTTTAAGGAACTTCCTGATTAAAGACATTCTTCCTCCGTTTCCGGTAAGGTAGAACACGGCATCATCATTGTAAATGGCTTCTTTTTCTTCTCTCAGAAAGTCATTCAAAGCTTCGATCATTCTCATGGTATTGTTTTTAGGACTGTGATAGCCATATAAATTGAGTTTCTCAAGAGCGGAACATTCTTCCAGTTCATGAAGACAAATGAATGAAGAACCACATTCCTCCACAGCTTCTTTGAGGGAAAGAGAACTTCCCAAAGACGTTTCATCTCCCACAGAAAAATGAATTTTTGCATCAGGAGCAAAGAACTGTTTTCCTCTGGGCATTAAAAGTTTTACAGAATCTCCTTGAGTCAATTGGGTTACAAAATGGCTTCCGGCGGCAGAAATGTCATGCAGGTGAAATAAAATATCAAAAGTTCCTGCTTCCCTGTTGAAATTATAAGGAGAATAATTCCGGAAATCCCGGTCGTTAATTCTTATTCCTATGGCGTAGGCAGGTTCATAGGGAACTTCCTGTAAATCTGTTTCAAAACGTATACGGCAAAGGTCTTCCGTAATTTTTTCTATATGCGTAACAGTACATTCTTTAAATTTTGAGGACCAAACATTTTCTACTGTGTCATTGATCCATTTTGGTAGGCTTGGCATAAATCATTTTTATTGCAAAGGACGTTGCAAAATCAGAAAATACCGATAGCTGTTTCGGGGAATTAATTGGACTATTCGTGGTTTGTGTTATTGGTGTTGATTTCTGAATTCTGACGGAGATTGATCTTCCAGTTTGGAGAATAAACGGCTGAAGTAGGTGTGATCACTGTAGCCCAGCTCATAGGCTACTTCTTTTACGCTCAGATGAGTAAAGACCAGTAGTCTTTTCGCTTCAATTAAAATTTCCTGATGAATCCAGTGTTGTGCGGGTTTTCCTGTTACTTCACGAACCGCTTCGGTTAAATATCCTCTTGTAATATTTAAAATTTCTGCATATTCTGATGGACTTTTCAGGGTTTTAAAATCTCTTCGAACTAAACCTCTGAAGGCTCTTGACAGTTGCACAGATCGGCTTTCACCGGAAGCCTGAGACCTGTTTTTCTGGGAATACAGCAAAGCAAACATCCCAAGAAATGCATTCAGTAATGACTGAACCACCAGGAATCCCTCCTTAGATGAAAGCATCTCGTTGGTATAGGAAGTATGAAGGATACCGGCTGTAGTATTGAGTTTTTTAACCAGGTTTTTATCCAGAGCCAGCGGTTGAATTTCCCCCAGAGATTCATCAAAAAAAGTACGTACTGCATCAGGAACAAGCTCTGCTTTTACCGCGACAAACCATCCACAGACATCTTTCATTAAAAGTCCCTGATGTACCTGTCCAGGTAATACACAGAAAAGAGTGGAATCTTTGGCTTCAATCGTTTTAAAATCCACCATCATTCTTACATGTCCGCTTTCCATACAGGTAAAAATATAGTGACTGTCCCGGTGTATTCCTTTGTCCAAAAGAATATCCTCAGCTTCCTGAGTACTTTTATCCATTCTTTTGACATGGAACTGATGATGGGAAATACCGTTTAAATCATAAGTGGGAATGGTCTGTTTCATCTTTAAACCTGTTGTGATGAGGATAATACGCAATGGTAAAATTACGTATTTTCACGGTTTTATACCCCGAATATTAATCTCAAATTCGCGGTGCATAACCATGATGCTTTCTTCAAGTCAGATTTTATATGAATATACAACAGAATTCGGAACAGAAAGAAACCTGTTCCGGATTTTATTTTGCTTTAGAAAATGCCATTTTTATCGCCAGATAAGTCAGTACGCTGGCCATAAACCATTTCTGGACTTTTATCCAGAACGGATTATTGGAAAAGAATAAGGAAACTCTTGCAGCAGTTAAGACAATGATAAAATTAATGCTGAAGCTGATCAGAACCTGAATAACACCAAGCTCCAGGCTTTGTGTGAATACGGAACCATACTCAGGTTTGATGAACTGAGGGAAGAAAGACAGGTAAAAGACTGCCACTTTTGGATTCAGGACATTCGTTAAAAAACCAATGGTAAAAAGCTTTTTGGGACTGTCATGAGAACTGCTTTTATCAACATCAAAAATATTCCTGCCGTTGGGTTTGATCGCCTGATAGGCAAGATATAAAAGGTACAACGTTCCCGCTGCCTTAAGAACGGTATAAGCGAATGGTACGGCCAGTAAAACAGCGGTCAGACCAAAAGAAACCATGATGATATGGAATAAAAATCCGCATACTACTCCGGCTAATGAGATAAAACCAGACTTTTTCCCCTGTGTTATAGACTTCGAAATGAGGTAAATCATATTGGGACCGGGGCTGATCACTAAGATGAGTGCAGCCAGAATGAAAAATATAAGCTCGTGAAATGGAATCATACGGTGGTATTTATTTAAATGAGGTGTTTTCTGATGCAAAGATAGGAGGTGTTTCTCATTTAATTTTATGAAAAAAAGAAGAAATAGTCATTTTAACTTCATTATATTTTATTTTCCACTTGAATGTGATTTAAAAATAAATAGCAGTCTGTTTTTTTTGTAAATTTCAACACATAAAATAATTATCATTCACAAATAAATATTATCATGACTACTGAAAACATCTTTAAAGCCATCAGAAAATGGAAAAATCTTATTGATTCTTATAAAAACGGAATTGATACAAATGGTAAAGAAATTTTGAATTATTTGAATCAGGGAACCCACTTCAGTGTTTCAGGGGAAGAGATTGAACAATGGAAAAGAAATCTTGAAACCGCAGAACTGAAAATGATTCATGCTTATGTAGGGATTCATGAAGATCAGCTGAAATTTTTCCTGATTGATTCTAAAAGCGATAAAGATGCCAATTTCAGTACAATCATTACTAAAGATTTTTTACTTGAGTTCAATGAATCAAAAATAGAAAGCAGTAACGATATTGCAGTAAATGTTCCTCCAATCACATCAGAATCTGCTATTAACCGTAGTTTCCGATGGAATATGTTTAGTACGTCATGGCTGAAGGCTCAGAAAAAAGAGGATATCTTTCAGCTTATTTCCATTCCGTTTTCAGATTATGAAAAAATGGGAATTGCAGGCGGACAGACGTGTGCCAGTTTCTTTGGACTTACTGATGATTTAGAAAAAAAGGATACTGATTTTCCTTATCATATCGAAATTATTACCATGAAAAGTCTGGCGATTGATCATATGAGTGAAACCGCAGAAAATTATTCTACTCCAAGACCTCCTTTTACCATTATTGATACTCTTAATGATTATCAACTTTTGAAGGTAAGCACCAGTGTTTTCGTATAACAGTTTATCCCTGTACTTACAGATCATTATTAACCTGGTCTTATGTACAGGGCTGATTCTATTGATAAAAGAAAGGGGAAAAACGAAACTTCCTGTGATCATACTTCTTTCAGGAGAATTCATGCTGGAACTGACAGATTTGGCCGGAAGGCTGATGAAGTTAAATACTTTCAATACCTACAATTATACATTAAGCCAGTTTTTTGGTTTGATGATTCTTACGGTGATCTATAGCAATTATTATATCCAGCTTTCCCGTGAGCTGAGATGGATGATCTATTGTTATGCAATATTGGTGTTACTTACGAATGTGTTGTATGTACAAGGAGATACACAGATTACTTTTTATTCCAATATTATCACCAGTATTATTATTTGTAGTTATGCCTCCTCTTATTTTATGAAGATCATAAGGGAAGGTAGGACAGATAGGGATATGTTTATCGTTAATATCATTGTTTTCTTGTTTTTTTCTATCGAATGTCTCATATCTACTACCTATAATTTTTTAATCAGCAACCATCTGAACTGGGTAGCTCCAATCTGGCTTTTCAGAGGTTTCCTGCTATTGTTTTTTTATATTGCTTTTATTAATCTGGGATGTGGCGTTGGGAAAATCAGGATCAGATAGTTGTATGGATATGGATCGGAATTGGACTGTTTTTTTTAACAACATTATTCATTACATTATTGGTTATTAGTTATTTAAATAGTATTAAAAAAAATAAACAGAAGGTTTCCCGAATGGTTCGGAATACAAAAAATGAATATTGGGAGAGTATGCTGCTTTTACAGGAACAGGACAGGGAACGTCTGGCAGAAGAACTTCATGATAATATTATTTCACAGTTGAATCTTATCCGTTTAAACCTTAATGATAAAAAACCGGAAGAGCTTAATCGTGATTTAAAAAAATCTATGCAGCTGATACGCGAATTATCCCATAATCTTACCCCGCCTGATCTTGATGAGATTGAGCTGGAGGATTTAATTGCCGATTATCTTGATCAGGTCAATAAAAGCATAGAAGTCATTTTCCGGCATATTACGATAAGTACACCCATCAGTAATCCTGTAAAACTGAATCTTTTCAGAATCCTGCAGGAACTGATAACCAATATTTTAAAACATGCTGAAGCTACGAGAGTAGAGGTGTCCTTAAGAATCTCTCAGAATTATCTGATATTAACCATAGAAGATAACGGGCGCGGATTTATCATAGAAACCCATTCCGGAGGTATTGGTCTGAGGAATATTCAGTCAAGAGCACAAAAAATTAAAGCAATCTATAAACTTAAGACAGAACCCCAAAAAGGAACAAAATTTATAGCCTGTATGGCCATACAATAAAAAATAAACATGGAACATTCAAAAATTAAAATCGGAATTGTAGATGACGATCTGCTGTTTGTACAGCTTTTAAAAAATTATATTGAAAATAATGGTGACTACCAGGTTGTAATGACAGCTACAGGTGGACATCAGTTTCTCATACAGCAAAATTCCGGAACTATAGATATCCTGATTCTGGATCTGAGGATGACAAACGGTGACGGTCTGGAAGTAATGGCTGAACTCACCAAAAGAGAATCGGAAATAAAAATTATCGTTCTTTCCAGCTTCTACCGCCGCTCATTCATGGGACAAATGTTGAAAATGGGAGCCCATGCTTTTTTGCCTAAAGAAATTGAATTAGAAGAATTATTGGCTGTCATCAAAACCGTTCACCACACAGGACATTATTTTTCCAATGATCAAATTGATGTCATGAGAACTCAGCTTTCCAATAAACTCCCGGAATTTCATGCGTTTTCCAGGAATGAACTCACCGAAAGAGAAATAGATGTTCTGCGATTGGTTTGCCAGCAGCTCAGCACCAAGGAAATTGCTGATTCTCTTTTTATTTCTCCAAAAACCGTAGAAACGCATAAAACCAACCTGATGATCAAAACAGGCGTAAAAAATATGGCAGGACTGGTTATTTATGCCGTACAAAATAAGGTGATAGATCCTGATGAAATTGTGTTATTCGACAAGTAGTCTGTATCCAAAAAGAATCAGGGAGTACATGATGTACTCCCTGATCACAAGAAATCTAAAAACACACTATAATTTAGGATTCAATACTTTAGCAATAGAAACTGCATCTGCTACAGTGTCCAGGCTATAGATCTGCAAAATACCCTGAGTAGTGGCTGCCTGACCTAAAATATTTTGCTGGTTTTGTGCATTCACTGCATTTTCAAACATAATTCCTGTAGAATGTGCAGCTGATTGATATACGTTACTTAAAGCCATTGCAGGAGATTCTGCTACTACTTTTACGTTCGATTGCGTTACTGCGTCTGTGATTTGTTCGTTTACTGGCATAATGATTATTGTTTATTGGGGTTAAAAGTACCGGATTTTCCGGCTGTTTTGATAATAGTTTTAAAAGAGGTCCGCAAACGGATTATGGATTAAGGATTTTAGCCATAGAAACCGCATCAGCTATGGTATCCAGACTGTAGATCTGTGCAATACCTTGTGTAGTAGCTGCCTGGGTAACAATGTTCTGCTGGTTTTGTGCACTTACAGCGTTTTCAAACATAATTCCTGTAGAATGTGCTGCGGTCTGATATACGTTGCTTAAAGCTACTGCAGGAGATTCTGCAACTACCTTTACGTTCGACTGTGTTACTGCGTCTGTGATTTGTTCGTTTACTGGCATAATGATTATTGTTTAGTTGAGGTTAAAAACAACCGGATTTTCCGGTTGTTCGGATAATGAAATGTAAGCTGTTCGAAAAAATGGATTACGGATTAAGGATTTTAGCCATTGATACCGCATCTGCTATCGTATCCAGGCTGTAGATCTGAGTGATTCCCTGAGTAGTAGCTGCCTGGGTAATAATATTTTGTTGGTTTTGGGTATTTACTGCATTCTCAAACATGATTCCTGTAGAATGTGCAGCAGATTGATATACGTTGGCCAAAGCCATTGCTGGAGATTCTGCTACTACTTTTACGTTTGATTGCGTTACTGCGTCTGTGATTTTTTCGTTTACTGGCATAATGATTATTGTTTATTGGGTTAAAATAACCGGCTGTTCCGGCTTTATAGAATTGTTTTAATTAAGGTTTAAGAATTTTAGCAATAGAAATGGCATCAGCTATCGTATCCTTCGTGTAGATCTGGGAGATTCCCTGCGTAGTAGCTGCCTGCGTTACGATGTTATGCTGGTTTTGAGCGGTCATCGCATTTTCAAACATGATTCCTGTAGAATGTGCAGCAGATTGGTAAACGTTGGCTAAAGCCATTGCAGGAGATTCTGCTACTACCTTTACGTTCGACTGCGTTACTGCATCTGTGATTTGTTCATTAACTGGCATAATGATTATAGTTTATTAGGTTAAAAAACGACCGGATTTTCCGGCTGGGATGATTACTTTTTTCGAAAAAGTTAAAAACTACGGCTTAAGAATCTTAGCAATAGAAACAGCATCTGCTACCGTGTCCAGGCTATAGATCTGCAGAATACCCTGAGTAGTAGCTGCCTGACCTAAAATATTCTGTTGGTTCTGTGCGTTTACTGCATTTTCAAACATAATTCCTGTAGAATGGGCAGCAGATTGGTACACGTTGGCTAAAGCCATTGCAGGAGATTCTCCTACTACTTTCACGTTAGATTGCGTTACTGCGTCTGTGATTTGTTCATTAACTGGCATAATTGTAATTGTTTTTGTTGAGATCTGATCTCGGTTAATAATTATTTGAGGTAAACTAGTTTACTATTTGAGTTTTAAACTCACCACAGATCTTCAGATGAATACATTTCAAAGACATTGGTATAGACAGGTGATAGTTATGAATATTTAAATCTGAAGGGTGGCTCTGAATACAATGATTGAAAACCTCTCTGTAAAATCTGCGCGAGTTTAAAGCCTGTTTTTTCTGATAAAAGGATGCGGTCTTTATTTTTAATATCTGTCTTAAAAATAAATTTCTACTGCGGCTATGCTGACAATGCTGGATTCCTTTGGGCTAAAGATGGATTCTGAATGATTGTTTTGTACATTGGCAGCATCTGAAAGGCGGTGCAGGATAAATGTTGACCTGATTGTATATATTGAAGGCACCAGCTTTCATCTTTGCAGGAAACAGACCGCATCTGTAGTGATAAAACTGAAATTAGAAACGTTCTTTTCTAAATATCTCCAGTTCCTTTATTTTACTGTTTTTCGGACTCATTTTTTTTAAGCCCATGACATAGTTGCTCATGGCAGTCATATTATTTCGCTGTTGGTTCAAGGCAGAATTGATCTGCATTGCTCCCGTAGAATGTGCACTTACCTGTGTGGTGATCGCCTGAGGTACAGCGGTAGACATTCCTGTAATCATTGCATCGATTTCGTTCATGATATTGGTTTTTATTTTTTTAAGGACGGATATTGCCAAATCTGGCATTCAGTTTATTCATCCGGTCCATTATTTTGAGTTCTTTCTCCTTTACCTTTGCTGTAGAGGCCTCTTGAAGCCTTTTCAGCTGTTCTTCATAATTCATCACAGGAGTATCCGGTGGATCTGGTGTGACAGCCTGAACCTGGGCAGATTCCTGTTGTTTAACGGCTTCTTCCAGCTTTTCCAGCAGAGGAGCCAATGACTTCATCGTCTCTTTGATGGCTTTATCCCTGATATAATTGATGATTTCATCTTCATGTCTTAAAACAAAAGGCATGATTTCTTTTTCCACAACTTCAGGTTCCGATACAGGAATCGGAGGTTTATAGGCGGGAGCTTTCTTTCTGGTTCTTCTGCGCATACATATTGCTTTAAATGTTGTAAAAATTACTACAGCAGATAATTAATAAATGCAGACGCAGCCTTCCAGTCACGGTTGATTTCTTTCAATACATTATACCCTGTAATTTCCAATGCTACACATGCCGCAATAGTACTGGCAGATAACATTTCTTTCAGCTGGTGTGGAGGAAGTGTAAGGATATAATCATCCGGAATGATAAGAGATTTACCGGGTGGAGGCGTTTCGTTCACAACAATACTCAGGATTTCCTGGAAATAATGAGCAATCAGCTTGGAGGCCTGAAATTCCAGTTCCCTTTTTAAGGCTATTGTTTCCTCCTGAGTAGCCAGGTCAGAAATAGCAGCCACATCTACATCATGTACTGAATATTGTGCTTCACCTGTATCAGATGGAGTGATGGTAATATCTGCTTTAAGAATGCATTTTGATTTTTCAAGATTAACCGTTAGAAGTTTTGAATCATAATCAGGAACAGCAATGTCGCTTAAGGTGGTAAGAGGCATAATTCTGACATTACAATAAAATACCTTTGGATCATCCAGTTTGACCATAATCACGGCAATTCCCGTTGATTTATCTATAGGTTCCACCACAAAACACTGAAACTGATTGTATCTTTTACTATTTCTGTTGAGGCAGTTGACCAGTCTTACAGAGGGTTGTATATTAATATTGGATGTTTGAAGATTAAATACAAAACGCTCTGCATTGTTTTCTGTTCTTTTGGCATCTGCACTTTTGGTGTCAAAATAATCATTATCATGGTTTTTGACCAGGTAAAGTCGTTCATTTAAATCGTTTAAACTTTCTAGATTTAAAATTTTTGCGGGTTTAGTTACTGAGGAATAATTCATCTCTTATTTATTTTAATTTTTTCAATGATTTGGTTGATGATTGTTTTTTTCTTTGGCTTATCTTCAGGCTCTACTGAAGGAATTACTGCTTCTTTAATCTCTGGTTTTACAAGTGGCTGTGTCAGTTTTACTGACTTTAATACTAATTTTCCCCCATGATCAGCCGTGATAAAGCTTTTTCTCATACCTTCCTTTTCTGATGAGACTTCTTCCGAAACCGGATCTACTCGTTTTTTTTTTCAGAATCTTCAATCTCAGGGGAAACTTCCGTATAAGATGGGGGAGAAGGAAGTACTTCTGAGACTGGAATGGTATTCACATTATAAATAGTATTGGAAATTTTAGCCTTTACTTCAGCATATTCACTTACCATTTTGAATAAGTCCTTCATCATTTCATTACCTTTTCCTGCATTCTGGCCCTGAAGATTCTCGGCCATCTGAACGGAGGTTTCTTTACTTCCGGGAGCAGGCCCGAAAGTGGTTCCATACGTCAGTAAATTATTAGCTAGTCTGCTTAATGCAATCAAACCTACCTGTTCGAATCCTTTTAAAAAAGACTGTAAATCCTGAACCATCATTCCTGTAGACTGTTCTATCATTACTTTCGTTACTCCGGTCATTGGAGAAGCCTTAGGGGGAGCCAATACCTCACTGTTCACAAATACTACAGCTTTCTCCGCCGGAGTGGTAGCATTTGCTGCCTGGGATTGTTGGGTTTCACTGTTGTGTTCACTCATGATTGTAAGGTTTTAGATTATCCTTTTAAAATTTTAATGGCATCTGCAACAATCGCTGGGTTGAGCTGGTTCAAGTTCTGCTGATTCGTTACAGAATTCTGAATGGAAATTCCACTGGCATGGGTGGCCATCTGGTAAAGCATACTCATAGCCTGTGCGGGAGACTCACCAAGTACCGTAACATTCGTCTGTGTTACTGCATCTGTAGTCTGGGTGTTTACTGTATCTGCCATATTCTGGGTTTATTGGGTTACTATTGTTTTATGTTCAAGTATCTTTTTTCAAAGACTTTTCTTTCAACTCAACCTTTTTTTATTTTCCGGTTAAGCCTTCACTATGAGATTGTTGATCTCTTTTGTCTGATACAAATTTCATCAAACTCAATAAATCTTCATTAAGGGAAAAAACGGAATTTTAAAAAATAAGGGAATTCTCCTATGAGTGAAATTTTTTAAAAATGGATTGTATTTAAGAAATAGCAAAAACAGAAATAATCTATCTTAAAAGCCAGAAGCTGGAAGAATGAAGCCTGAAGTTACTATCCGGCCAATTACTTCTTTAAGGGTTTATTGAACAATGAAATTTTATAAAGTTGAATAAAAGAGGACGCTCTTCAATTGCGTTCATGAACTTCCTATCCCAGCCTCCAGCTTCCTCTCTGCTTCATGAAAATACATATGAATACATAAATACATCACCTGTGAATACGGGTAAACCCTTAGTTTTTGAAAATGGGTAGATCCCCTCTATAACGGCAGCAGGTTTACTTTGAAATTTGTCTGATAACCTATTCTAACATTTAAAATCATAATATGAATAATCAGAACAACGAAGAACCGGAAGTGAGACCTCCCTTTATAATAGTACAGCCGGGATATGCCACCGGAGATATGTTTGCCATTGCTGCAACATTGATTAATGATGAAAGATACCACGTATTGCTATCTACAACAATGGATGAATTTGAGAATGTAAATGATCCGTATGATAACAGCAAATCGATCAGAGAATTCTACAGGAATTCCGGAATAAGTGAAGACAGGATACATACTCATAGAGTTCCGGAAGTGAGAAGTCCCGGGTTGGCAAGTGAGCTGAAAAAAGAAGTAATAAACCTTTTAATACATTATCCTAATATTTCAAAAGGAGAAATAATCAGAAACTACTATAAACCTGTAGGGGAAGGAACCCAGTATATTGCGCAAAACTTTTCTGATGAGATGAGAAATAATCTGAGAAATGTCTGGGACATCAACGGAAGCCAGGATAATGCGATAGAAATATGGCTGCAAACGCAGGGGATCCCCACAAGCGGGAAAAATTTACTTATTTTATGGTCCCGTTTCAGCGGAAAAGGAGGTGATATTCACATAGAACATGATACTAGCTATTGGGGAATCAAGCAGATTGTGCATAGAGTGGCAGATATGTATGATGCCATCATTATTACCGGAGATAAGGGATACATAAAAGAAAGAGCAAAGAAATACGATGAAACAGCAGAGGAGATTAATAGATATTATGGCCCCAAAAAAGTATTCAATATTACAGAATTTTGGAAAGGAAACTCTTCCGAACTGAAAGCATGGGGAGGAAATACCCGTTTAGGCCAGTTTAAGTTGTATGATTATTTTCAGAGACATTTTCAAAATGTAAAACATCTGGGATTCAGAAGTGGTAACCTGGAAGTGATGGCGATGTTAGGATACACGGTTCGGTATATGGAAGAAAAGGGAAGTGAAAGTGGAGGCAGAATGACCATTTGGTTTAATAGAGGAGATGGTGAAACAGAAAAAGGAGGTAAAGCCACCGGATATGAAAGGCTTTTATTGGGTGAGCCTCCTACAAGATCCGGTAAATTTATTCAATATCAGATTCAGGAAATAAACACAGAGATCAGGGGAAGGAAACAACCATTTAAAGATCATATTGAAAGATTAAAAGAAAGCGGAGAAAATCCGCAAAGTCAGACTATCAAAAACCTTGAAAAAAAGATAAAAGAAATAGACGATGAAGGCGATGCGAGAAAGAAAAAGTATGCCGGATCCGACCTGTCTCCCTATCGCAAAGATCAAAAGCCTCCCGAACCTATTCTGAAAGAAGAAAAAAGCAACTACTCAGAAGGCTTTAATACTGATGATATGGATATTATTCTGAGATATCTGCAGCCCTTAGACTGGGTAGAAAGAGAAACAGGATACGAACGTAATATCCCGCAGCGAAAGAAAAGCTACGAAAAACTCCTGGAAAGTTTCGAAAAGATTGATTAAAATAAATATATCCTGCTCCAAAAGAAACGGCATTCTGAAGCTATTCAGAATGCCGTTTCTTATTTAAATTAAATACAAAAAATAACGGATGTTCAATCTGAAACTGCTGGAAGTTCTTTTCTCTTTCGCCAGAAGAAATAAGCAACAATAGCTGTAGCAATAGGCAGAGCAATCCCAAACTCATCAATATAATAATTGGTATTTCCTGTATCTACCGTAAGCGGTGTGAAAATAGACTGTATAAAAAGATTGTGGCTGGCATGTAAAATAACACCTGTCCATAAACTTCCGGATTTTAACCGTAACCAGGTAAAAATGAAACAGGCTGCAAATATCATCACCGTAAAACATAAAAAAGCCAGCCATTTGGGGCCGCCCGTATTATAATTGGAAAAAAGCAGCAGAGGATAATGATAGACAGACCATATCACACCCATCCAAAGAGAAGTCGCAGTATAAGAATTCATTTTGGCCAATTGAGGAGCCAGAAGACCGCGCCAGCCTATTTCTTCCCCTAATGCAGATCCTACCGAACGTACCATACCAAAGCTGCTCATCAGAATAATATATAGGATGATCGTCATGCCATCAGAAAGATTCCAGCCCATTCCTTTGCCCATTTCTGCTACAAATTCATGATTATAGAAACCGCCGGCTCCACTGATCCAGATGATGAGGTAAGGAACTAAACTGTAAAGAACAGGAATGCAGTAAGCCATGATCTGGTATTTCGTAAGTCCCCATTTCCAGCCCAGAGAAGAAATCGGGATATTTCGGATACGGCAGGTAAGAAATGCAGCAATAGCGGGACACCACATGACAATAGTGGCATAAGATATAATGCCGCCGCCAAGTTTTCCGGTACGGATACACATATAATAAACCGGGAGACAGAAAAGTAAGGTAAGAATCAGGTAAGTAGCAATATTCTTCCTGATTTCGGATTTGGATATTGTATTTTCCATAAACTGATCTGGTGTTGATGTTTATAAATGATTGAAAAATAGAAAGTTATTTTTAAATAAAAATACATTTATTTTTTATATGAATACCAATTTTTAGCATTAGCCCCTGTAAAGAAAATAGTTTCTGTTTTTTTAATAAGGGAAAGCTGTAAATTAGCCAAAATAATTTTTTTCGAATACTCTAAAAGATGTCCAAGCTAAAAGCCATAAGAGAACAAAAAAACCTGACGCAGGAGGAGCTGTCAGAAAAATCAAAGATTTCTGTAAGAACCATTCAAAGGATAGAATCCGGAACAGAACCTAAAGGACATACACTGAGAGCCCTGGCTCAGACTTTGGAAATAGACGAATCTTTATTATTGCAGGAAGAAGTTGTCATTTTCCCGGAAAATAATGAGGCAACAACAGAAGTTGCAGAAGAATCTGAAACAATCAATTATTCTTTGGTTAAAATGATCAATCTCTCCTCCTTATTATTTGTAATTGTACCCCCATTAAATATTTTGGCTCCCTTTCTGCTGATGTTTTTCATGAAACAGAGAAACACTCTTACTAAACAGATTATTTCGTTGCAGATGTTTTGGACTGCTATGGCGCCCATTGTATTTATGCTCGGTATCTTTTTAAAGCTCGGAAAAGAGTTTACCCTTATTCTGATGATCCTTATTGTATTATCCAACGTAGTAATGATCCTCCGGAATGCTGCTGAGATTGATCGTAAAAAGAAATTATATTTCAAGCTGAAATTCAGTATGTTATAATTTGTGTCGTGACTTTGTCGGGTTTTTGTCGGGTTCATTTTTATTTAAAAAACGAAATGAAATTGAATCTTTGTCAAAAAAATAACAATGACAAAGCTTACTCAGTTTTTCCTTCCTTTTTGCACTCTATTCTTTAGCATACACCAGGCGCAACTCAAAAATACAGATTCCCTTTATAAAACCATTATGTCGAAAGACAGCCTGTTTTTTTCAGCAGGCTACAATACCTGCAACATAAAAAAAATGGAAAATCTGTTAAGCGATACGTTTGAATTTTATCACGATAAAGGCGGTTTTGAAAACCGGAAGAAATTCATCATTGATTTTAAAAACGGATTATGCAAATCTCCCGAAACGTATCAGCTAAAAAGAGTTCTGGTGGAGAAAAGTACTGAAATTTATCCCATGTATAAAGATGGAAAAATATATGCTGCTATTCAGAATGGAGATCATCTGTTCTACGAAAACACCGGAAATCACGTTGAAAAATTAGTTGGAGAAGCAAAGTTTACCCACCTCTGGATGCTGGAAAATGATGAATGGAAACTTAAAAATTCATTGAGTTTTAATCACCATCCGAAGCAGACTACAGATAGTGAAACCCTATTTGATAACGATCGTTCCATGGAAAGCTGGCTGAAAGAAAATAATATTCCTGCGCTGGGGTTAGGAATTATTGAAGGAGGAAAACTTCAGCAGGCAAAAGTTTTTGGAGATTATAAAAAAGGAATGCCAGCTCCCCGCAATGCCTATTTTAATGTAGCATCTCTTACCAAACCTGTCACAGCAATGGTCACTTTACGTCTGATAAGTTCAGGACAATGGAAACTGGACGAACCCTTAGATACTTATTGGACAGATCCTGATATTGCCAGCGATCCGAGGCATAAAAAACTCACCACCAGAATGATCCTGACCCATCAGACCGGTTTTCCCAACTGGAGATGGATGAATACAGATAAAAAACTGAATTTTCAATTTGATCCCGGTACAAAATACCAATACTCAGGAGAAGGTTTTGAATACCTTCGGAAAGTATTAGAAAAGAAGTTTGGGAAATCGCTGGAAAAGCTTGCCGGAGAATTGATTTTTAAACCTCTCAAAATGATTGATACAAGCTATATCTGGGATCAAAGCATGGATGCATCAAGATTTGTAACAGGATACAATGAAAAAGGAGAAGCTTACCCCATAGAAAAAATTAAAATGGCTAATGCTGCCGATGATCTCCATACTACGGTAGAAGATTACGGGAATTTTATGGTCAGTGTCATGAAAAAGAAAAATCTGAAGCCAGAGGTTTTTCAGGAAATGATCAAAAAACAGGTAAAAACAAAAGAGAACAAGTATTTCGGATTAGGTTTTGAAATATATGACCTTGGAAATGGGGATTATGCATTGGCTCACGGCGGGACGGATCATGGCACCCATTGTATTGCTATTGTAGTGCCTAATTCAGGTAAAGGAATTGTGATATTTACCAATGTTGATGACGGTTACAAAATATATGAAAAACTGGTTGTCCACTATCTGGGAGAACAGGGAAAGAAGATTGTGGACATAGAAACCAGATAACTGCTCCTACAATGAAAATCTTTGTATATTTAGAGTATCAATCTGAAAATAAATACAATAGATAAATATTTGTTTCCGGAATGCAATACTATGAACAGAAAAAAAACGAAAGCTATGTGGCAATATTATTTTATCCTTGGAGCAGGAGTGATTCTGTTTGTTGCAGCATTGCTGAGCCTCAAAAGCACACTCTTATTCTTAAAGAAAGCCGAAAAGGCAACGGCAACCGTTACCTCACTTCGGGAATTTGAATCGGATGGAGTAGTCTTCAGCCCTCTCTTTACCTTCCGTACCCAAAATAATATTGAATATACCTATGAACTGCCTGAAGGAACCAATCCTTCAGCGTGGTCGGTAGGGGAAACGGAGACGGTTATCTATGATCCGGATGATCCTTCTTCGGTAGAATTATATACGTATTTCAGAATTTTTGCCTGGCCATTAATCCTGATCTCAATAGCACTGCCATTATTGGTGGTAGGAGCCGGATATTTTATCGCAGCTCAGTTTTTAAAATAACCGTAAATCTGCATTTCATTCATCTTAAGTGGTCTTGTAGTAATTCAGTTTTTATAAAGTAGGTTTTACGGAAGCAAATGCTCTTACCGGAAACGTTCCTGCGCCCTTGAATTTGGGTGGAGCAGCAGTAAAGGTAAACCCTTTTTCAGGAAGTTGATCCAGATGGCAAAGATGCTCCACTATTAATATTTCGGCGCCTAAAAGAATGGTATGTACGGGTCGGCTTCTGCCTGTTGTATCATCGATATTATGAGAGTCAATTCCAACAAGCTTTACCTGGCAGTCTTTAAGATATTCCGCTGCACTTTGTGTAAGATAAGGATGATTTTCATAATACATTTCGGTATTCCAGTGGATATCCCATCCGGTATGAATAAGGATGGCTTTATTTCTGATATCCAGATTTCTAAAATATTGTTCTGTAATCTCTAGGGTCTCTGAATAAGGAATCCGGATAACGATTGCCTCTAATTCAGCCAGCTTTTCCAGTTCCGTTTCAGCAGTGTCTTTTCCGTTTTCAAACCTATGGAAAGGACAATCAATATAGGTTCCTGTGTTGGTAACCATTTCAATCTTACCAATTTGAAACTCCGTACCTTCCTCGTACAATTTTTGAGATGCTGTCCTGCTCAGGTAATCACAGATGTGAGGCGCCGGAAGTCCTTTATAAGTAATAAGACCATCTTCAATGGCATGGCTCAGATCAATCAGCTGTTCTGCAGCGGGGACTTTTTTTACGGCCTTTCTTTTATGAGGTTCAGTAATGATCTTTTTATTCAGAATATTCACTTTGCCAGCCATAAGAAGCCTGAGGTCATCAACAATATAATCAATCAGTTCCTGGTCTGTAATAAAGTCTCCTGTAATATCAAGCCTGAATTCTTCTCCTTTAAGGCTTCCTCCGTTAGTAAAATATACTTCAAAATCAAATTGTACTCTTTTGTCCATTATTAAAATATTTAAGACAAAAGTGAAGAAAATCAGATCATATCTGCTTGATTTAAATCAATTGGTCGTATTTTTTTACTTCTGATCCTGCTTAATGTTTCAGGACTCATCCCAAGATAGGAAGCAATATGGAAAAGCGGAATTCTGCTTTCTGAATAAGGAAACTGTTCAAGAAAATACAGATACCGTTCATAAGAGTCATGAAGCAGGAAAGAACTTTCACGACGGCATTTTTTGATAAATTCTTTGGTAAGGATTTCATTCATGAGCTGATGCCACTTCGGTTCCTTTAAAAGACGGTCTAATAATGATTTTGGAATGATGATAATTTCAGATTCTTCCAGAGTATAAAAATTGAGGCGAGTCTTTTCACCAGTCAGAAAACTTGTCAGGGCTGTAAAGAAATCATTTTCAAAGAAAAATTCGGTATTGATTTCACGGTGATCTTTTATATAAAAACTTCTGATAATTCCTTTTTGAAGAAAAAAAAGATGATCAGCGGTTGAACTTTCTTTGATGACGGAGCTGTTGCTGTTTACCTCCAGAATTTTCACTTCGGCCAGGATCATTTGTTTCTCCTGCTCAGTAAGATCAAACAAAGGATATATTGCCGTTTCGAAGAAAGGAGTAAGATCATGCATAGCGCTGAAGTTTTTAACTGTAAACAAAACTACAGATTATAGAATAAAAAAAGGGATACATAAAAGCATCCCTGTTATATTGTTATTTTACTTTTTCCAGAAGATATAATTTAGCTCCGGAAAAACCTAATTTCGGCATCAGATTGCCTTCCAGAACCATAGTTTTATTAGTAACATCAATAACTGAAATATAGTTGTTGGAATTGTATTCTATATAATTTTCCTTTTCTTTCGTTGATGGATTTTTTCCAAATTCCATAGAATATTTCACCCAATCCTCATCCTGCGTACTGCAATGTACCGGTTTGAATTTAGATTTTTTAGCCTTGAAAACAATCTGGTCAAAACCTTCCGTACATTCTGAGGTAAATGAGCCGTCAGGATTCTGATCTTTCGAAAAGTCTTCAAAAGAACCACGGTATACACCTACTACTTTCCAGGTGCCATCCACGCGGTCTTCGTCTATTTTTCCTTTCGCTTTGCTTACCGCCCAGCTGATTCCGTTTACGGTTCCTTTTACCGCTTTATAGCTTAAGCTTACCGCTCCGGATACTACTTTTGTAGCCGTTCTTACCACACATGAATGGAGAACAAATACAACCGAAGCCAGCAATATTATTTTCTTCATTTTGTCAAATTTTGTCAATTTTTTTCAGATACGAAGATAGGGTTTTTGGAAAAACTGATGGATTTCAAAAGACTTTTCCTGCTGTTTTTTTTATAAAAATGAGATATATTCCTGATTCAAGCTATCCGGATCATCAATGGAAATTTAGTTTCCATCAAAATAATGGGTAAGATCAGATATACTTTTGATATGAAGCTCTTCAGCCTGCTTTCTCCGCATCATCAGAGCATAAGCATTGTTAAACCCAAGTGGTTTCAGCCATTGAATTCCATATTGTTTTTCAAACTCGGTATTCACATATTCATAGGTTGCAGCGGGACTTTTGGACACATTGCTGATGGTCTCTGTGGAAGGTTTTAAAAGCACCAGAAGCCCTGTTCCCGTATATTCAGGATAGAAATCTATGGCATCATTCATTAAGGCATCAAAACATATTTTTGTTCCTCCTAAACCTGTTTTAGTTTCCACTTTATAATCTGTGTATCCTTCAATAAGCAGGGTATATATTTCTGCGAGAATATATTGTTCCCCAAAGATTTTTGAACCAATTCTCACAGTTCCGGAATTTCTTTTTCCTGGGCTTTTATACAGATTATTTCTGATCAGAAATTCCTTTGCAATCTTTTCCGGGGTTTGATGGAGATGATCAGCTCTGTAATTCAGATCCGTCATGATAGAATCATTGAACTTTCCAGCCAGTAGGTTTAAGGTGTTTTCCAATTCCGGAAATTTTTTCAGAGTCTTGGTCTTGATGATGGGAGCAGCATAATAAGGCGGAAATATTTTTTTATCATCATTCAGGACATACAGATCATACGCTTTGATTCTTCCGTCTGTAGAATATCCGCTGATCAGATCCAGTTCATTCTCATAAGCAGCCTTATACATTATCGCATCACTTACCACAAGGGGATTCACATTCAGTCCATATACCGAACGAAGCCCGATATCACCATCCTGTCTTCCCATAAATTCCGGTGTAAAACCAGCCTTAATCGTCCGGTGTGACACAAAAGTCAGAAGATATCCTATTCCCAGAATAATAAAGATAACAGGAAGAATATATTTCAGCTTTTGAAAGAACCGGTAACCTGATTTCTGGATCATGGCAATAACCTGGTCCAGAAAAACAGCTAATAATGCTGCCGGAATGGCTCCGGCAAGAATCATATTCGTATTGTTGAGTGAAATTCCTCCAAAGATAAACTCTCCCAAACCACCTGCTGCCACAAATGATGCCAGAGTAGCCACTCCTACATTAATTACAGCAGCGGTCCTGATACCGGCAATGATAACCGGCATGGCCAAAGGAAGTTTAACCTTAAAAAGAAGTTGGTTTCTGTTCATTCCCATAGCCTTGGCTGCCTCAATGACTGCCGGATCTACACCCATAATTCCAGTGTAGGTATTCCGGATAATGGGAAGAAGAGCATAGATCAATAAAGCAGCAATGGCTGGCTTCGGACCAATCCCGAAAACAGGAATCATAAATCCAAGCAAGGCAATACTCGGAATGGTCTGTAAAATACCTGCGGTACCCAGCACCGGGCTGGAAAGTTTCTTTTTTCTTGAAATCAGGATACCTAATGGCACTCCAACAATGATGGCCAGAAGCAAAGACAAAAAGGTAAGCCCAAGATGCTGAATGATCTGGGTAGTAAGCTTTTCGTGCTGTTCCGCAATAAATTGCCAAAGACTCTGTTGCTGTGTCATACCATCTGTGATTTTCTATACTGATTAAACGCTCTGATCACTTGTTCATATACTTCAGCGTTTTGATGATCGGAACTCAACTGCTGTAAAATATCCCACACACTTGTACTGCCCGTACCATTTGGTCTGTGGTATACATTTTCTGGTGTAAGAAAAGGACTGATGTGGTGTAATGATGTTACTTTATACTCTAATAAAAGACGGTTTTTGGCAAAAAAATCACGCACAAAGTCATTTTCAGGGTGGTAAAGCATTTCTCCGGGAGTACCGGTCTGTATAATTTTTCCCTGATCCATCAGGCATATCCGGTGGCCCAGCTCAAAGGCCTCCTGTACATCATGGGTAACCAATATGATAGTTTTACTTTTAAGTTCTTCCAGCGATTTAAATTCCGAATGAATGTCAGCCTTAGTAATGGTATCAAGCGCTCCAAAAGGTTCGTCCATCAGCAAAACGGGATTATCTGCAATCAATGCTCTTGCAATACCCACACGCTGCTGTTGTCCGCCGCTCAACTCGTGGGGAAATCGGGAAAGTATCTCTTCGGAAAGGTGGAGTTTGGCCAAAAGCTCATCCGTTTTTCTTTCTGTCTTCTTTTTGTCCCATTTCAACAGCTCAGGAACCACCGCAATATTCTGCTGAATGGTATAATGGGGAAATAACCCCGAATGCTGCATGACAAAACCAATTCCCATTCTCAGTTCCTCAGCTTTCTGATCACGGATATTTTTGCCATCTATAAAAATATTTCCGGAATCTGCTTCTATGAGACGGTTGATCATCTTAAGTGTGGTTGTTTTCCCGCACCCGCTGGTTCCCAAAAGAACAAGGATTTCCTGATCAAATGCCTGAAAAGAAATTTGATCTACTGCTTTTTTTCCGTTAAAACTTTTTGAAATTGATTCTACTGTGATCATCGGTAAAAAATTACTGGGCAAGTCTGATTCCTGTGAACTGCCATTTTAAATTAGGCTGAAAAAAATTGCGGTAGGTATTTCTGCTGTGTCCCGGAGGTGTGGCTTCCGAAGCTCCTCTTAAAACCATTTGATTGATCATGAACTTTCCGTTATATTCACCTACTGCTCCTGCTTCTTTCTTAAAATGAGGGTAGGGCAGATAAGCAGAATTCGTCCATTCCCAGCGTGTTCCCCAGTCAAAATAAATGGAAGCCGTTTCCCATTCTTCCTCGGTGGGCAGACGCATTCCTTTCCAGGAAGCAAAAGCAGAGGCTTCATAGAAATTAACGTGGCACAATGGAGCATCAGGGTTTATTTCCTGCAATCCGTTGAGGGTATAATACATCCATTTGTTTTCGATATAATGCCAGTACAGTGGAGATTTTGCAGCATTCTGTTTCACCCAGTCCCATCCTTCAGCATGCCAGTATCTGAAATCTTCATATCCGCCTGCTTTCATAAATTCTAAATATTCACTATTGGTGACGAGACGGTTGGCAATTTTAAAGTCTGGAAGATATACTTTATGCCTTCCTAATTCATTATCAAAGCAAAACCCTTCTCCTTTAAATCCAATTTCATAGATGCCTTCAGAAAACCTTAACATTTCCAGATCTCCGGGGTTCTTTTGTCCGGATTTTTCTTTTGTATAAGCAGGGAAAAGCGGATTATGTCCTAAAATATATTTAATGTCAGTAACTAATAGCTCCTGGTGCTGCTGCTCATGGTTAAGCCCCAGTTCCAAAAGAGGTTCAAGAGCTTCTGTCAGAAATGAGCTTTGAAGAAAAACCTCCATATGCTCATCTACATATTTTCTGTATTGATACACCTCTGAAACAGAAGGACGGCTGAGATTTCCACGGTCGGTCCGGATCACCCGTGCCCCGATAGTTTCATAGTAGCTGTTGAAAACAAAATTATATTGGGGATCAAAAACCTTGTAATCCGGGAAATGTGGGGTAAGAATGAAGGTTTCAAAAAACCAGGTGGTATGACCAAGATGCCATTTCGGGGGGCTTACATCTACAATCGGCTGTACTACATAATCTTCGATTTCCAGCGGAGCACAGATTTCTTCAGAACGTCTGCGGATGTCCTTATACTTTTTAGTAAAATCTTTTGTGGTGATCTCTGGTGTCATGTCTTTTAGTTTTTAATGATTGATGTTCAATGAAAGAAGTCTATTTTATTTCACTTTTACATAGGCGTGATGTGTATCCTCTTTTTTTATTTGACCTGCCAGACTGAATCTACAAACCATTTTTTAGAATCGTTGATAGTTCCTGCGATGGCAAATCCTGATTGTTGGGCTAAATCCATGATTTTTTCAGAAGAAAATTTTTGCGAAATCTCCATATCAATCCATTCGTTTTCTTCAAAAGAAATCCTTGTATTGTCAATAGTCACTTCCTGGCTGATAAGGCTTATCAGAAAACTTCTGCAGGCTCCGCTAACCGGATCATAGGTCTGGTAATGCTGAAATTGTTTCAGATCAAAATTACCGCCCAGTTCATTGTTGATGCGGGTAAGAAGATTAAGGTTAAAAGAAGCGGTAATTCCTTCTTTGTCATTATAAGCTTCCAGAATAATGTGTGGATTTTTCATTAAGTCAAATCCTATCAATACACGATCTTTCGGAGATAAATTTTTATTCAGATGCAGACAGAAACCTTCAGCCTCTTCCAGAGTCATATTCCCGATATTACTTCCTAAAAATAGAACAACTTTTCTCCTGTCCGATAAGGAAGCTGCTTTTTGAAGCATTTCAAAATAATCTCCTTCCAGACAGGTTATTTTGATTTCCGGAAACTGGCTGCTCAGTTTTTGATGAAGTATGGAAAGAATATTTCCTGAGATATCAATCGGCATATAAGTAAAGTTAATCCCTTTCCGGATCAGCTGTTCAAGTAAATAGGTGGATTTCATGGCGTCACCTGCACCCAATTCAATCAGATCAAAAGGTTCGTCTCCGGGAATAAGCAGATCAATAAGTTCATCTGTTTTATTTTTGAAAATATCCAGCTCACAACGGGTCAGATAATAGGAAGGCATGGCCATGATTTTCTGAAAAAGATGATCGCCGATCTTATCGTAAAAATATTTTGAAGATAATTTTTTAGGAGTATTGCTAAGGCCGTTCAAAATATCTGAACGGAATTGATCAACAGCATTCTTTGCAGTCTTAGATTGCGGGTCTAACTGTACATTCATAAGTCTTATTTTGTGTGATTTGTAGATTATTGCAATTATCCTGCCTTTACAACATGAATTCTTTGAATATATCTAATTAAATATAAACAATTTTACTTTTAATAGAATGATTATCATGATGTTTTTACCAGATGTGGTACTTTTTTATCCATCAGGAATCCTTTCTTTTGAAAATAAAACCAATGAAGAAGAGCAGGGAAGCTGTCTGGTTTACCGTCCGAAAATCAGTTTTCGCCGTTCAATATGACCTGTTCAACATATTTACCCTTATTTTAAGCGATGCTTTACCCTAATTTTACCCTCATAAAACATCACTATTATGAATACTACATTGAACTTCAGTAAAAAAGTACAGGCCATTTTATCCTTGGTCATTTTTATAGGAATGGGATTATTATCTCTTAAAGCACAGACTTACACGAATGGCGACAAAGATCTTGAAAACACTGCTGTAAGAGCTGCTTTCCAGAATACAAAGAAAATCAGAGCCGGGCTGCTGGATGTAGGCTATGCAGAAGTAGGGCCTGAAAACGGAAAACCTGTGATCCTTCTTCACGGATGGCCTTATGATATCCATAGTTTTGAACAGTCTTCGGCTATTCTTGCTGAAAAAGGGTACCGCGTTTTAGTGCCTTACTTAAGAGGCTACGGAACCACTACCTTTGTGTCTCCGGATACCAAACGCAACGGCCAGCAGAGCGCAGTTGCACTGGATATCATTGCTTTTATGGATGCCCTGAAAATTGATAAAGCCATCATTGGCGGTTTCGACTGGGGAGCCAGAACTGCTGATATCATGGCAGCCCTGTGGCCTGAACGCTGTTCCGGACTGGTAGCTGTAAGCGGATATTTAATAGGAAGCCCAAAAGCAAATGAAAAGCCTTTACCTCCAAATGCTGAACTTTTATGGTGGTATCAGTATTATTTCTCCACAGAAAGAGGGTATAAAGGATATAAAGCCAACACTACGGCATTTAATAAACTGATATGGAAAACCGCTTCACCAAAATGGGCTTTTGATGATACTACTTATGAACGCTCTGCCCAGGCATTCAATAACCCTGATCATGTTGATATTGTGATTCACAATTACCGCTGGCGTCTGGGATTAGCGAAAGGTGAAAAACAATATGATGCACTTGAAGCCAGACTGGCAAAATCTCCTTCTATCAAAGTTCCAACTGTTACCCTGGAAGGTGATGCCAACGGAGCTGCGTTTCCTGCACCGGAAAGTTATGCCTCCAGATTTACAGGCAAATATGCACACCATACTCTAACAGGCGGAATTGGCCACAATCTACCACAGGAAGCTCCGAAAGCATTTGCAGAGGCTATCATAGAAGTAGATTCCATGTCATCATCCCAATAAAAAATTACAGAATTTCAAGAATAGCAACCCTTTTATTGGTCAGCTGATATGAATTTTCGTTCGTATTCTCAATAAAATAAAACCACTACTCAATAGCAGTGGTTTTTTAATTTTATCTGATTGTTAATTATTCTTCAGGGTTTTCCTGGATCTTCAGTTTATTGACCAGAGGGTTTGCATACATCGCCAGGAAATACTCCTTAGAAACAGGATCTGACGGATCAATACGCATTTCAAGTCTGCGGGCAAATAACTGTTTTTCCTGTTCCGTATATTCGGAAGCATAGGTATGAGTGTTGTGAAGCAGGTCGTAAGCGATATACTTGGTAGGCCAAAGCTTATAATTGCTGATGATAGAACGGTCAATTACCTGTGCAATAGCCTGCAGTTGTTTATTTTTATTGTCAATGGTAGCTGCAATTTCATCCAGTTCTCTATCTAATACCTCACCTGCGTGGATATGGATGCGTTTCTTTTGCCCCAGAATTCCGCTGATGATATTGGTAAAATCTTCATTTTTCCCTTTAATGTATTCCTCATCTCTGTGCTGTGCCAGCAGCTGAGGCATCTTTAACGAATCTGTGGGATCATATTCATAGGAAATAGAAACCGGAACGATCTTTAATGTTTTAAAATAATCTGTCAGAGACTGGTCTCCGGAAGCCATGGCAAGCATTTTCAAAACTCCCTGCTGGGTGGAATCGTTACCGTTTTTGGTACGGCCTTCACGCTGTGCAATCCATACAGAACGGTTTTCCTGAGACAGCTGTTCTTTAATATACTCAGACATGGTTTGTGAACTTGTTAGCTGCTCACGAAGTGGCAGACCTCTTTGTACCAGAAAATTTCGGTTCAGTTTAGCCAGTACATTTAAGAACTTTTTGCGAACAAGATTATCACCGATTGCTGAAGCTGTCATCACATAACCGCCTTCCAGCAATACGAGATTAAGCAATGAAGTATCCAGAACGATATCTCTGTGGTTCGAGATGAAAAGGTAAGGGGTATTCTTATCCAGCTTATCAAAGCCTGAAGTCGTTAAGCCGTCAGAACTTTTTGCAAGGATTTGGCGAACGGCATAGGCTACAAACTGATGTTGAAAATCACTGATAGAATGAATATTCTTAAACTGTTCCAGCCAAACCTGCTCATCCGTATCAGGAAAAGTGAAATTCATGAAGGCTTTCATCATCGGATCACGGGCTATACTCTGTAATCTCTCATTTACTTCCTGATCATTGAAATACCGGATTTCATCAAACTTAGACATGCGGTTGGGTAAAAATTAAAACTTTTTGCAAAAGAACGAAAATTTATTGGGGCATGGGGTATAATGGGTGTTAAAGTATTATGAAGGGCGTAGGAGTTCAGAGAAATTACCTATAGAAGTTGATCAAGTTTTATCATTTGCCATTATGAATAGGTGCGTAACCTTGTCATTCCGTAGGAATCTATACTGCCACTTTGATCTGCAGGAGAAATTTGAGAGAAATAAGCTTGGTTTGTTGTAGTGATAAAACATTCATCTGGTTTTAGCCCAAACTTCAGTAGATTGTTTAGATTCCTACGGAATGACAACTATGTGGGTAGGGAAGTGTATTGTTAGAATTGTAAATGTTGAATAATTAACTAATACAGATTATATACATGATGTCTTTGTCATTCCGTAGGAATCTAGCCAAAGTTATTATATAAAGAATGTTTTATTGTAGGAAATTGGTTTCCTGTGGAATGACAATATTAGTATTTTGATATAAAATGGTTTATGTTAACGCCAATTTTCAAACAAGTAATTCAAAAATTCTAGATTAGGATTGATTGTCCTTATAAGTTCAAGTTTTTTAATTCTTGACCAGTTTTTAATTTCTTTTTCTCTTTCAATGGCATAATGAATCCAGTCATATTTCTCATAATAAATCAAAAATTCAAGATTATATCTTGCCGTGAAGCTACTGCGATTTTGCTTTGTTTTGTGTTGATACAATCTTCTGTGGAGGTTTTCTGTAACCCCTGTATAAAGTACTTTTCTATTTTTATTAGTAAGAATATAGATATAGTAGGTGTATCTTTCTTTTGGAAATTCAATCATTTGTGTGTTTATTTTTCAAAAGTTACAAAAAATATATTTTCGATTCTTGTCAGTCCGTAGGAATCCAGACACTTTGATCTACATTAGGAATTTAGAGGAATAAGCTTGGTTTGTTGTAATGATAAACATTCATCTGGTTTTAGCCCAAACATCAATAGATTGTTGAGATTCCTACGGAATGACAAGCTATGTGGGTAGGGAAGTGTATTGTTGAATTGTACATATTGAATAATTAATTAATACAGATTATATACATGGTGCCTTTGTCATTCCGTAGGAATCTAGCCTACCACTTAGATTTGTAGTAAGAATTTGAGAGAAATAAGCTTGGTTTGTTGTAATGATAAAACATTCATCATATTTTAGCCCAAACTTCAGTAAATTGTTGAGATTCCTACGGAATGACAAGCTGTGTGGGCAAGGTAAGTGCATTGTTAGAATTGTACATATTGAATAATTAATTAATACGGATCCTACCTGCGTCTTTGTCATTCCGTAGGAATCTAGACTGCCACTTTGATCTGCAGTAGAAATTTGAGAGAAATAAGCTTGGTTTGTTGTAGTGATAAAAGCATTCCCTTGCTGGCGCGAGCGTCCCGCTCGTGTCCATAAACAAAATTATTAAGTTTGTATATAAATATTCTAAGAATTCAATTACAGACTGAAGCAAAGCTGTGTATCATCCAAAGTTTAAAAGTAGTAAAACTTATAGTATATAAACAACCCTTACATTCTTGCAAGGGTTGTTATTTATTCTACTGTGGACACGAGCGAGACGCTCGCGCCAGCGGGGGCCACACAAAAGGATTCATGTGGCAATTTGAATTTTGCTACTAAAATAAAACTCTTAAATAGCTGATTTTCTATTAATATCAAATATATCAATATCTTTTTCCTGAAATATATCTTCTAATGCAGATGTACCATTTTCCATTTTATATTCGAGTTCTTTATCAGAAATAGGAATACACAAAAGCCAATGTACTGTTTTCGTTTCAAGTTTTAGTGGTTGTAATTTTTCCTCCCATAAAAATGGTGATGTAAACATAATATGTTTCATTTCAGAAGTCTCAAAGTACATTTCAACAATTCTCATAAATACTGAACCTGGTTGGCATTCCCACCCATTATTAGTAATATAAAATCCTGCTGTGGATAGAATATTTGACAACATTTTGAATTCTCTGTATCCACCAATTAAAAGCTCTATTGGAATGTCTTTAAAGCTATTATTATTCATTTCAATTTTATTGGGGTGATCAGATACTCCTATCGTACCACAAATTTTTATTCTAGGATAAAGAGGATCATCACAGGTGAAAATATCGATAAAATTCTTTTTTTCTTTGTCATAATGACGATCAATTATTTTATTAATACCAACAATATTTGTAATATAGTTAGAAAGTTTTTTGTTTTCTTCAGAAGCTTGTTGAGACATAATTTTTTTTTTAAATGTAATTATATTTTATATTAATCCCTTCTGAAATCATTAGGATTGAAAAGCAACCAATCATATTAATTTTATTTTTTTTCATATTTATGACTTCTATTCGCTGATTTTGATTCTGGTTGATAATTTTTAGGGTTTTTATATTCTTTTAAAAACTCTTCCTTTGTTATCTTTCCACTCATATATTTTTCATGTAATGTCCTATATTCTTGTCCTGGTAGGTGTCCCATATCCCATGATCTGGGTTTTATTGCCTTATCCCAAGTTAACTCTTCACCTGTATTTGGATCATGAACTTTACCATCTTTTTTTGCAGATTCCCAAACTTCATCTACCTGACCTTTTCCATAAGATGGACGGCTTTTACTGTAAGGTTTTTTTGCTACTTTTGCTTCTACTTTCGCTGCAGCTTTTGCTTCTGCCTTTGCTTCTGCTTTTAATACTGAGGCTGCCGCTTTAACTTCTACTTTTGCCTGTGGAACAAGATTTAATGCTAATAATTTACCAGCTTGAGTTCTATCAGCAGGATCACCATCCAAATCACGACCGGTAGCTAATGTATAAAGTTCTTCAACCGGGGTCACCAATTTTATAACAGCCATGAAAGCTGCACTATTGGCCTCCTGATTCTCTTTCTCTGCCCTCCATTGGACACCACCTTTTTGTCGCATGAGTTCCCTGAAACGGAAATCTTCACCTTCTAAGCCCTCAAGCTCAACATTATCAACAACTCTATTCTCTGAGAAATTATAATGCGACTGATAAGCATACTTTTCACTCAGCGGATCTACATTAAAGAACCTTCCCATTGCAGCATCATAGTTTCTCCATCGGTAAGAACTCCACTTGGTATCCATCTGGTTTTCCTGTCCCTGAGAAGAGTATCTGTACGATGGATTTACTGTACTGGTCGTATTGAGATCTCCGCCAAACTCTAACCCAAAAGGATAATATTGGGTGGTTCTGTCTACTTTAACGTTTCCGGAAGCATCCTTATAATACGCAACTCTGATGTTTCCTTGATGATCTGTATAGTTGTAAATATACAGATTTTTAACAAAGTCATAATACCCTTCTGAGGTAGGAACAAAGCTTAATATATCATCAGTATATTGAAATCCATCCAGATAATCGGTTTTGCTGATGGTTTCAAGCTGTCCTCTTCCTAGTCCATAGGTGTAGATCTTTCTTAATTTAGTTCCCTGAGCATTATATAGGTATTTTGTGTTAACATTAAATGTATTGTTCCCATCATGAGTATTGTATAATTTATTAAACTTTATGTAATTGGGAAGATTAAGGTAATTATAGTCTATCTGCAACATTCCTCTATCTTCATGGCTGATCATATTGCCATTACTGTCATACGGAATTACAGTTGATATAGAAGCCGGATAGCCCCCATAATTACTTGAAGCATCACTTACTGTGTTAACCCTGTTCCCAGTGTAAGTATAAGTAAGATCATCCAGCAGCTGTGCTCCAAAATTTTGTAGCAACCTGTTTCTTCTAAGACTTTGGATATTCCCGTTGAGATCATAGGTAAGTGCTTCATTATAATAATTGTTCTGTGGAACGGTGGCATTGGGTTCAGAATAAATTCCGTTTTTTAAGCGATCTAATCCATCATACTGATAATTATACCTTCTGAATGTTCCGGTATCTGCACTTGACCAGTCTATTTCTGCAATATTCCCATTGTATTTCCCTGTAGACACCGTAGAATACGCGGGATTATGGTATTTCAGCTCATAGGCAAAGAGCTTTCCGTTCAGGTTGGCAGGATCATTCACTTTCGTAATCCATCCACGGATATTGTAGGTTTGATCTATCGACTGTAAAGGAATACCTGTGGTATTTCCTGTTTTTTTATTGATAAGCTGTCCAAGATCGTTGTAGGTATTTTCTGCCAGCAATTCTTCTGTTTGGCTGTTCACCTTGTGATAGTGTTTCAGCAGTCTTTTCTGGTCATCATATACAAACCTTTCCTGGATGGTAACCTCAGCATCGGAAGGCCCTTTTTTGTGATAGGTATAGCTTTCATCCAAAGCCCCGGAAAAATCAAGCCTGAATTCCTTTTTCGTATATCCACCCAGGTGATTCCAACTTTTCTCTGCTACTTTTTCCCCTTTGGTGTTATAATAGAAATAGGTTTTGGTCCAGTTATCATCCTCAATATTTTTTACATAAGATGCTGTGGGCAGCCCTTGGGTAATGGCTCCTCCGTTCAGAGCTTTGTCTTCATTAATTATATATTGATCGAGAATTTTTGCAGGTGGAAACTCTTTAGTATCCCTTGGATAAGAGTCGTAGTAATTAACCGTTAAAAGTGTCGTAAAGCCGGATAGGAAATTATTGGTGTAATAGACGATGAAGCCATTTTTATCAAATCCATTCGCTGTCTGGTTTTCACTGACCACCTGAGAAGCAAGCTGGCTTTGCATGGCTGCTCTTTCTCCACCTGCCATAAGTCCGGTATAGACAACACGGCCAAAAGCATCATACTTGGTCAACAGCCATTGCCCTTTATTTTTCAGGTTGACATCCTGGGTAAGCACCGGACGGTCAGAAGCATCATATACTACAGATTCCCAATCATCCCTTCCCGGCAGTCTTTTTTCCACCTGCCTGTACTGGCCGTCGTAGCGGTATTGGTAGCAGAGGCTGTTTAGAATATCAGTGGTAACCACATTGTTATTTTGCTCAATCTTTTTTACTGCTAAAGCAGGAATGACGAATGCCCTTTGCCCGTATTCATTGTAGACATAGTAGGTGTCAATATTTTGGGTTCCATCTGTTCTGCGTACAAGAACAGTCTCACCACGTCCATTTTGAAACTCAATAACAGGTGTTCCGTCTTCATCAGTAACCGTACTTTTGTATAATGTCCCTGCAGCATAAAACTCACTGCCTGGTACTATGGATACAGATGAAATGGTTTTATGATCTGCTCCAGATGTAGCCGTGGTTGTACTCGTGATAAATTTCTTTACCTCTGAGCCAAGGTTCACTTCATAGGTAAGCTTTTGTGTATGTCCACTTGCCATTTTCCAGGGGTCACCAGGCTGAGCCACTTGCTTTAGCCTGTCTAAGGGAGAATTCTCCATCTCCTTTTCCGTATAGGCATTGGCTGTTCCGTAGTAAGAATTAGCCGCAGTTTCATTGGTAATCCCGGTATGGATGGCTGAATTGAGGCTACTAGCCGGAACTGGAAGAATATCCTTTACCTGCCTTCCGAAGGCATCATAAGTAATGGGAGTTACCAGGTCTTTTCCTGTTGTGGTCGCTTTTACGCTGACAATCTGCTTGGGTCTTCCCAATCCATCGAAATAGGTAACGGTCTCTGTTTTCTTACTGCAGTCACCACTCAGGCAGGTTTTGGACTGTATATAGTTTTCTGTGGTACTTTGTGCGTAGGTCAACATCGCTGTAAACAGCAGACCTAAGAGTTGTATTTTTTTCATTTGGTTTACGGCTTATATTTATACTTAAATTCTTTCACCATTTTATAGCTATAGGTTCCGGTATTATCTCTTTCCCTTACCTGAACCTGTTTCAGTCGGCTGGAATTATCATAGATATAGAGTTCTCTTTTTCCTGACGGCGGGGTTATGGTGGTTACCCCTACCAAAGGATCATAGGTATATTTGGTGGTCATTCCCACAGGCTGAAAGGCATCAAGAGCCAGTAATAACTCAGCTTCTTTGGTGGGATCTGCTGCATCTTCATTGGATTTCGTTACGATAGTATTTATCATTCCTTCGATTTGACTATAGGTAGAGCCTACAACTTTGGCAATTGGTTTGGTCTTGTTATAACCCCAGACAATACTTACCGGAGTACCGTCTTTCTCCCTGTACTGGAGAATGTTTCCCTTTTCATCATATTTTTCATAGGTAACCTCCTTTGAGGAAATAGCGGGGCTTAATGCATCATAAGAATATTCAGCTAATGGAAGCATTAAATTTCCCGTAGTTGCATGGGGCAAAGCGGTAGGATAAACCGTTTCTTCACGGGAGATCACTTTGGTGATATTATTTGCCGTTTGCTGTGTTTGGCTTTCTAAAGGGATGCCCACCATATTTTTATCAATCATCAGCTGGTTGTTTTTTTCATGGGCGTACTGATAGGTCTTTTCTGTTGTAGACAAATCCGGAAATATGGTTTTCTGCGAAGTTATCTGGGTATGTTTAGGATTATTATAGAAATACTGGGTTTCCGTTTTCATGGCATTTCCGTTGAGATAATCTGTTGTTTTCTGGGACTTCAGATACTCAAAACGCGAAATGTTTTTATACTGCATAATATCAAGATTGTCCAGTTGATCAGCAAACGCAATGACTTCTCCAACACTTTTCCCATAACAAATATCTTTATACGTGATAGTTTGGTTATTTGCCCCTATGGCATGGCAGTTTTTATTTCCATCTGTAGTTGTATAGAAATGAGAATGGTTGGCACTGCAGTAGGTGTAATCATAGGTTCTCGCAACATCCTCTGCCGTGCAGGTTCTTGTTACATTTTGTGTTACCGGATGATCATAATTTTTTCTGATCGAAAAACCATCTACCTGATACTTGCGGTTGTTATCCTCTTCATAGTTCATTTCTACAGTCCGAACCAGGTTATTTCCGCTGTCCAGATATTGGGTCAGTTTCTCTTTTCCGTTATTCCAGCCTAAATTGGTCAGGACAGAGTTTCTGATGTTTTTTCCATATAGCACTTTACCGAAATCATCAGCGTCTGTGGAATAATGGTGGATGATATTTGATTTTCCTTCAACAATCTCCTGAACGGTCTTGTAGAAAACATTGGGATGAGTAGCGAAGAGTTGATTGATATTCGTTGACGTTATGGTGTAGTACGGAAACCGCTCTACGCCTGTAGGGACATTCCCACCATTATTGCCCGGATTAGGTGTCGTATTGCAGGTCATTGTATAATCCAACTGCTCTTCAAACTCTGGAGTTCTCAGTACAATCGCTTCCGTGGTCTGTTCACCAAGATCATGGTAAACGAACTTTCTGGTTGTAGCGACTCCGTTTTCTGTGGTATCTACAATTTTAGCAATTCTTAACCCTCCAATGGGCTCTTCTTTGTCTCCTCTTACTTCCAGTGCTTCCGTATAAGTTGCTGATGCCTCCGCCTGTACGCATACAAAAAGGGTACTGAGCGACAGGGTAAGCATTTCGTTTTTGGGAATCATGGCATAATAGGCATAAGGTGCTGGAAGGGTAAGGGAAGTGGTTGGACTTGTCAGCATACCGCTTTGTGTTTTTTGATAAAGGGTGACACTTTGCCCATTCGCCCGTTTAAGCTGGGCAACAGCACGGTGTTTACCCGGAACTTCCCATTGGGCATCGCAGGCATCACTATTGAACCATGCTCCTCCGCCTATGGTAATTTCTTCATCTTTTACAGACATAAATGTAGTGGAGTTCGTTCCCTGCGGGCCACTGCTTCCTTTCTGTGCTCCAATCTGAACTCCATTCTTCTTTTCAGGGATAAGGACTACACCCTTTTCCACCACTGTATTGTTTTCGTAGAAAAATTCTGAAAAGCCTTTAGTGGGATACGTAATTTTTTGCAGTATTCCGATAGAGGTTTTAAAAGGGACAACACCTCTTGCAGAAGATTGATAACCGCTCCAACTCATAATTTTGGGGATATAGGGAATCAGATTAGAGTTACTTTCAATTCCATTGAAATATCCCCAATCATCCCTGCCAAATGAAAGCCTGGGTGGGAACTGGTCGGGCTGGTTATACTGAAAACTGTACGAACTGCCCGATATATTGTCAGAAACAGAATTCAGAAACAATCGGTTATTAGCGGTGAGGGTATAGTTTAAAGTAACATCATTGATCATGCTGTTATTCACTTTTTTGGTGATCTTTTGTAATCGTTTGTAGTCCGAACTTCCTCCCGACTGAAAGTAATCAAATATAATTTCGCCCTGAGAAGGATTATTGCTGTAGATTCTTTTAATCTGCTTGCCATTAACCGTCTGGTTGTGGCTGATCAATTCGCTGACTTGAGGATACCTTATAAATGTGGGGTTTCCACAGGAAGAAAACATTGGCCCACTGTTGGGACTGGTATAGGATAAAGTCTGAGACTGGCTCATGGTAGCTGTATATCCACCCTCTACATTTTCGATAAATACAATTTCTCCGCTGGAAGTATCTTCAATTTTTGTCAGATACCAGGCTGTTGTAGAAATGCTGATCAAAGAATGTCCCGCACCTGAGGTGCGGTTGGAGGTAGATTCTTTATCCGTAAAATAATACTTGATACCATCATCCGTGGTAATGGTAAATGAATCCCCACCGCTTTTTCCTTCAATGATGATGTCTTTTTGAGAATAGATGACAGGAATTCCCTTCTTGTCAAAAATAAACTTGATTTGCATTCCCCCGAAACTGGCCATATATAAATCCTGTTCCGTGTCTACGTTATCATTAGAAGCATCCTGAAAAAATTGCATGGCTAAAGGATTATTAGCCCCTATATCATCAAAATTGGTGGGTATAGAGACATTCGTGAGATTGCTTTCATCCGGAAGATCGCGAATGATTCGGGTGATTACGCCTCCGGAAGTAAGCGTCCAGCCCAATCCTGTAGAGCCATTCATATCGTCTACTTTTATCCCATTGGAAAAATAATTAAGTCTGATGGGAATGTTGATATTTTCAGTGGCAAAGGATGTTATAGGGATGTCTACATTGGCGTTCCCTGTAAAAAGGCTTACCGGAAGGTTTCCAAATGCTCCCAGTTTATAGGACTCCGAAGAAGGAGGAATGATATTAGGAAGTGTTGATTGCTTGCTGCCCGTAGTTTGTGCTAATGCAGTCCCAAGGGATAAACAGAAAAATAAACTGCTTATATTTTTTTTCATGATTGTGTTTTTATTGTTATTTTTTAATTAGCTTGGCATTCGCCGTTTTGTTGGTATCAGTTTTTATTGTTACCAGATAGGCTCCCTGAACCAAAGCCTGGGTATTGATTTTCGTTACTCTGTTCTTGGTTTTTATACTTTGAAGTTGTCTTCCACTCATATCATACAATAAAATATCAGCCTCGTTAAAATCGAAGCCAATTTCTACGTAAGCATAGTCTGAAACAGGGTTTGGATAAATTTTGATGTCGTATTTTTCAATGAGCTGATCCACTTGTTGATCACCCAGTTTTACAATCTTCCAGTTTTCTTTCCCCAGTTCTTCTGCACTGGTTCCGGCCAGAATAATAGAGCCATCCCGATTCAACTTTAAGTCAGAAAGTCTTTCCTCTTTTTGTCTCGATTCTCCACTCACATGTTTTCTCCATTCTTCGTTCCCTAACTGGTCAATGTACAGTAGCCAAAATGTTTCATCATCCTTTTCTATTCTTCCTTCTGCCTGAGTATACCCTCCCAGCAATATTCCTTTGGTAAAGTCCTGATTCTTGGTTCTTGCATCCTGGCTCTGAATCACACTCATTCCCATCAGCACATCACGGTTGCCAAAGTTGTAGGCTTTCTGCCATTGCTCTTCGCCCCTGTCGTTCAGCGCGATCAGCCAGAGATCTGTTCCTTCTTCCAGGCCTACCGTTTTATTCCCTGATCTTTCTGATCTGGATTCACCCCCAATGACAAAGCCATTTGAAGTCAACGCCAGGGTTCTGATATGATCATCTGCTTTCCCTCCAAAGTTCTTTTCCCATTCTATTTTTCCATTTTTGTCGAGTTTGACAATCCAATAGTCGCCTTCACCGAAGCTGTCGCTTTGCTTTGAGGTTGCAGATAACAGGTTATGGGTTGCAGGTCTGTCAGACGGAATATTAGTGTTGGTCGTTGATTGCTGATTATTTGTCTTAACAGATGAGCTTCTTGAATAAATTCCGAGTAATGCTCCGCCGTCACGGGTTGGAATCATTTTTTCTACCTCATCTAACCCTTTTCCCCCTAGAATTAATTGGGATAATTCTTTTCCGTCTTTGTCCAATCTTGTTATTAAGACATCTTTTGAACCATATCCTTTCATTTTGGAGTCCTGGGCGGAGATGAAGGATCCGGCTATAAAAAATCCTAAATCTGTGGTTTGAATCACTGCTCTGGCTTCTTCATCGGAAGAACTTCCCAGAGTTTTCTGCCATAATTCGTCGCCAAATTCATTGATTCTGATCAGCCAGATATCCGAGCCTCCTTTGGAATCTTCTTTTTTATCCAGTCCTTTTCCTGAATACGATGTTCCGGCTAATAAAAATCCGCCATCCTGGGTGGTGACGGTTGCGGATAAATAATCATGGTTGAATCCTGAGAAATATTTCTCCCAGACTTCCTGTCCCTGCTGGTTCAGTTTTACCAGGTGAAAATCGTAACCGTTGTTCTGTTTACTTCCAGCCTCCAGCTTCCCGCTTCCTGACTGTATAGAACTTCCGGTGATCAGATACTGCTGATCGATGGTGGTAGTGACCTGGCTGAGAAAATTCTGAGTGGAGGATTTGAGGTCTTTCTGCCACACTACTTCCTGAGCGGATATGCTCAGAATTGTGCATAAGGTGAATGCACTGAGATAATTTTTTGTCATAAGCTTGTGTTATTTACATGTCAAAATTATTATTAATGCATGGAATAAATCATCCGTAAAAACCCCATATTTCAATGATGGTTTTTTATGATATGCTATTTTACCCCGATAGAATGTGCCTTTTCATATGTTTTGTTTCTATATTAAATTATCTTAATGTATCATATTGTAATTTATGTGCATAAAATTGAGCTTCAATGTGTATACATTAAACTGATTTTGAGTATTTTAAAAGGTGTTGAAGAATATCCGCCGAATGGATGTAACTGACTAAAAAAATTATAGTTATTGCTTTTTACCCCTAATGGGCCGATGGTAAAAATCTGACCTATTTGTATGAATGTTACTTTGGTATATGCAAAAATATTCTCGTGAAGCAATAGCATGTCTTGTATTATTTAAAGACATCTGCTTTTTTATGACTATTAAATTTTTAAAAGAGAAATTATTGGAAGCAGCCATACTATTACACCTCTTCGTCCTCTGCTTACAGAAATAAAAGAATTTTTAATAAAAATGACCTTTAAAAACGGCTTTACCCTCTTCACAAGTCCCTCCAGCCACTTCAATAAGCCTCCGGAGGGACTTCCGAACGGTCTCCACCCCCTTCATGAAGGGGCTATACCCCCTTGGGTAAGGGGGTAGACGGACTTGGATAAGGGGCTCCAGGGACTTCTGAAGAGGCTCCAGACCGTTATATAAGGGGCTCGGGACGGTTGCTATACTGTCTGGAGAGGGTTGGGAAGAGGGTAGAGGCGGTAAAATGCTATTGTAAAAAGTCATTTCACTATCCATACAGCTTCATCAGTAGCGCAGCTACTCTTCTTTGCTTCCTCAAATCATCCATTATAGCTAATAGAACTTTGCGTTTTAAAAAAAATCTAATCAGAAATTTGTTTGAAACGCAAAGTCGCAAAGTTTTTTAGGCTTACTATATTTTTAAGACGCAAGAACATTTCGGCTTCGCTCAATGCGAGGTTTTCAACCAGGAAATTACAGTAAAGTATCAAAAATTTTATCGGAGATAAAATCCTTGCGCCTTAAAAAGCATCCTTATGATAAGAGCTTGCGCCTTTGCGATTTCCAACCATTTTTAGCAACTCTTAAAATCTGTGAGTGAGGATAATGTGTAGTATTTATTTTGTTTGAAACGCAAAGGCGCAAAGTTTTTAAGCTTACTGCATTTTTAAGGCGCAAGAACATTTCGACTTCGCTCAATGCAAGGTTTTCAACCAGGAAATTATAATAAACTATCAGAAATTTTATCGGAGATAAAATCCTTGCGCCTTAAAAGCATCCTTATGATAATAGCTTGCGCCTTTGCGATTTCCAACCATTTTTAGTACATCTTAAAATCTATGAGTGAGGATAATGTGTGCTATTTATTTTGTTTGAAACGCAAAGTCGCAAAGTTTTTTAGGCTTACTGTATTTTTAGGACGCAAGAACATTTCGACTTCGCTCAATGTGAGGTTTTCAACCAGGAAATTATAGTAAAGTATCAGAAATTTTATCGGAGATAAAATCCTTGCGCCTTAAAAAGCATCCTTATGATAATAGCTTGCGCCTTTGCGATTTCCAACCATTTTTAGCAACTCTTAAAATCTGTAAGGGAGTATAATATGTAGTATTTATTTTATTTGAAACGCAAAGGCGCAAAGTTTTTAGGCTTACTATATTTTTAAGGCGCAAAAACATTTCGACTTTGATCAATGTGAGATTTCCAACCAAAAAATCGGCAGATGAATAATCACAAAAAAAGCACGTTTTCACGTGCTCATGTGGAGAGAAGATGTATTTGCTTTAGTACTATTGACTAAGAGGGAGTATTAGGATCTGTGGAAGATGGAGGAGTTTGAATTTGCTGAGGAGTTTGTGTGGTTACAAAAAACTGTCTCATATCATCATAAATGACATTGGTTCCCGGTACATTCTCTTCAGAAAGGAATCTGATATTCCTGTAAAAGCTGATCGAGTTGTGATAATTGTCGTGATCCAGCAATACTTTGGTATCTGAAAGCTGTTCTGCTAAGGAATCCATCTGCTGCAGTCTTTGTTCAATCTGTTCTCTGGCGGTATAATCTTTGTCGAATTCTGCTTTATCCAGGAAGGGAGGAACATATTGCGTATACTGTTCCATGTAGATTTTGGCTTTATTCACGAAGAGTTTGTTCTGTTCTGCAATTCTTCCGTATTGCTGTCTCTGATCCGGAGTAAGATTGATGGTTTTTCCTGTAAGTACAGACTGAATGTCCTGAATCGCTTTGTCAATGGTTTCCAAATCTGTTTTTGAAAAGCTTACACTGATTAAATTGTCTAGTGCCATAATATTGTGTTTTTTTGGTTGTTTGTTGAATCAAATATAGCGAGTGCAGGGCATAGAAAAATAGGGTCTTGTAAGATTTTCAGAGCGTGTTCATCAGAAAATGAAAACGGGATAATGGGGTTTGTTTTTTCTGGGTTTTTAAAGAAAAAAAGAGGGTGTTAAAACGGAAATGGCGAAATAGGATAGGAGACCCGTTTCACAGGATCATCATGAAGAACAGAGATTGTAATTAAGCTGTTTTTTAAGCACCGTTTTTATAAATATTTTTCTATATTTAAACCTCATAAATGTTGAATTATCATGGAACATAAAATACATCAGGGACGCAATGTAAAACGATTCAGAGAAATGCTGGGCATCAAGCAGGAAGCATTGGCTCTTGACCTTGGGGACGACTGGAACCAGAAGAAAATTTCTCTGCTGGAACAGAAAGAAATTATTGAAGACCCTTTACTGAAAAGAATTTCTGAAGTATTGAAAATTCCGGTGGAAGCGTTTCAGAATTTTGATGAGGAGCAGGCGGTGAATATTATTTCTAATACGTTTGGTGATAACGCTTGTGTTGGAAACCCAAATTCAACGTTCAACTTCAGTCCAATTGATGAAATAAAGAAGTTACATGAAGAAAAGATGGAACTTTATGAAAGGATGCTTAAGGAGAAGGATGAGATGATGGAGAGGTTGGAGAAGTTGATTGAGAAGGGATAACTTAAGATAAATAAAAAGGTTCAGCATTTGCTGAACCTTTTTTTAGTTAAAATTTTCGTATTTATTATCAATACCATTTTTATAGTCGCTTTTCAATAACAAATGTTATTACAATATGTTTATAAGTTTTATGATATTCATATTTAAAGAAATCCCTTTTGGTAGTTGTTTAGAATTAGGTTTATTAAAAAAAAACGTTAAATTAGGCATTTAAAATAATGTAAATGATAGCTAAGCCATTTTTAAAATGGGCAGGAGGTAAAAGAAAGCTTCTCAAAGAGATAAGTAATTTACTCCCGGATAACATTGATAGTTCAACAATTTATATTGAGCCCTTCGTAGGTGGAGGGTCTGTTTTATTTTGGATACTTTCTAATTATAAAAATATTGGAAAAGTAATAATAAATGATATTAATAATGATTTAATGAATACTTATAGGGTTGTTGCAAATAATCCTAAAGAACTAATTGAGATTCTAAAGACGTTTCAGAATGAATATTATTTATTAGATGAAGCAGAAGAAAGAAAAAAATATTATTACAATAAAAGAAATCTTTTTAACTTAAGAAATCAAGAAAATACTTTGCATGCTGCGTTATTTATTTTTTTGAATAGAACATGTTTTAATGGCTTGTATAGGGTAAATAAAAAAAATGAATTTAATGTTCCGATAGGAAGTTACATTAAGCCATTAATATGTGATGAGACTAATATAAATGAAGCTAGTAAAGCATTACGAAATGTCATTATCTTAAATGGTGATTATTATGATACAATAAGATACATAAATAACAATAAAAATTGTCTTTTTTATTTGGATCCCCCTTATAAACCATTAAGCAAGACAGCTAATTTCAATAAATATTCAAACTTTATTTTTGATGATTCTGAGCAAGAAAGATTAAAGGGTTTTTGTGACTTATTAAGCGAAAAAAAGATAAATTGGATACTTAGTAATTCTGATTTAAAAAATTACAATAAGGACAATATTTTTTTTGACCTACTTTATAAAGAGTTTAAAATTAATAGGGTAAGTGCTAGTAGAGTAATTAATAATAATTCTAAAGATAAAATAATAAAAGAACTTTTAATAACCAATGAAATTACTGAACAACATAAAGTTTTTATACAGTAAAGTTAGATATGGAGCATAAAATACGTTTGGCAATTGTTAGTGATTTGCACTGTCATCCTGAAGCGAATTCGTTTAAAGAAAATGACAGTTATCTCTTTACAAACTCTTTAAGAAAAAATGATCATCCAATTGAAAGTCTCGAAAGACAATTAAGAGATGTTGAAGCTGACTTAATAATTGCTCCGGGCGACTTTACAAATAAGGCTGATAGACAGGGGTTTATTTCTGGCTGGAATTATGTAACTGAGATAAAAGATATTCTCAAAGCTCAAGATATTGTTGCTACATTAGGTAATCATGATGTAGATTCAGGGAATAATTATTCAAATTATTCTTTAGAAATAGCAAAAGGTATAAGAAGAAACTTTCCACTTAAAGATGATCGTCAAAGAGACGAATTTTGGTCAAAAGGTTGTACTTTTTATGAACATGATTGTTGTAGGATTTTAGTTATTAATAGCTGTCATTTTCATTATAGTAGAGCTGCAGCCGGAGGAGGAAAAGTTGATGATGATATGTTAAACTATATAGATCTATATTTAGAAGATAATCAAGATAATAAAATTTTGGTTGCTTTAGTACATCATCATCCAATTCTGCATGACAGACAAAAATTAGGAGAGTTTGATTTAATTGTTAATGGGAGTGAGTTATTAACTAAGTTAGCTAAGTATAAATTTGATTTACTTATTCACGGGCATAAGCATGATCCTTTATTACGCTATTGTACACCTACTGGAACTTCTTACAGATTGCCAATATTTTCCTCAGGTAGTTTTGCAGCGTTAAGTAATAATCTATGGTGTGGCTCTCGAAATTTTTTTCATATTCTTGAAATAAATAAGAATGATAATGCAGTTAATTGTCAAATAAATTCTTGGACTTATTTTCCTCAAAATGGATGGAAATATATTTATGACGAAAGTGCATATCCACCCTATTCAGGTTTCGGAAATACAAAAAAAATAAAGGTTATAGCAGAAGAAATTTTCGAAAAAATGACTAATCCTATTATGGATTGGGAAGAAATTCAAATACTTGTTCCGGAGGTTAAATATCTTATTCCGATAGAAATGGATCAATTATATGATGAATTAAAGAGTAAGAAAGTATATTTAGATAAAGTTATTGGGAATTTCCCTGAAAAAATTTTTAAAATTTAGATGATGAATAGTTTCAGTACATATAATGCTAGATATCTAGAACCAGAACAAGTAGCAGAGAAATTTATTTTATCTGAAAGCTTTCTGACACTAGTAAAAAATCATCATTCAATTATTTTAGGTGCGAGAGGATGTGGGAAAACAGCAGCAATGAAAATGTTAACATTACCAGCATTATATAATTGGAAAAATGTAGGGGCTAAAAAAATAAGAGAAAGTATTCCATTTTATGCAATATATATTTCAACAGACATATATTGGGATGCAAAAAATAAATCTTACGAAAAACAATTAGAGGATTTCGGAGATTTTTTTGATAAAATATCACGATTTTCTGTAAATAGTAACGTATTTATTGCAACGTGTAATACTTTTCTTAATATCCTAAAGTTTGAAATTTCTGATGCTAATCCTTTGGCAGAAATAGAACTATCTACTGTTCTTATAGATCGTTGGAGGTTGAAGGATGTAGCCCCACAACTGGTATTGGTAAGGGAAGCTTTATTAAAAAGAATTGATGATGTTAATCAGCAAATAAGATATTGTATCTATAATGATATTCAAACTATACCTGATGAAGATTTTTTTTATTTAGATTTCGATTCATCATTATCTTATATTTTTGATGCTTTCAAAAGAATATATCCACAACTAACCGATAAAAAATGGGCATTATGCTTTGACGAATTAGAGTTTGCTCCTAAGTGGTTACAGGAAAGTTTATATAAATCGTTAAGAAGTAGAAATGACCAAAGGGTTTTATATAAAATTAGTTCAAGTCCAATATTGCCAAAAGAACTAGAGTCTATTTTCATGGGGAATTATTCTGCTAGTGCAGGGAATGATTTTGACTGTATTAAAATGTGGGCAACAGGGAATGAAGAAAATTTTGCCATTGAAATCATTGAATCAATTCTCAGAGATAATAAAATTTCAGAAAAAGCGAAATCATATTTTGGTAAGAATAATCTTTATCTAGATGATAAAGTTGAATCATATGGAGATGGAAGTGAATATATAGAAGAAATTAAGAGTCTTGCCAATATTGATGAATCTTTTGTGAAATACTTAAAATATAATGAGATTAATCCGCTAGTTCCAACTCCCAAATCAAATAGGCAGAAAGCTTCAATTTTTAGAAAAATAAAGCCAATTGTTTATTTTAGAAACCAATTTATAAAAGAGAACCAATTAAAGAGCGGTTTAGAATTAAGAACTAGAAAGAAAAATGTTGACTTATATAACGGAATCGAGATTTTATCTAAAATATGTGAGGGTAATCCAAGATGGTTAATTGGTCTTACTAATTCTATTATAGAGAAAAGCGGCGAAAATAATAGAGCTCTTCAACGTGTACAATATGATGAAATAATAAATACATCTAATAGGTTTATAAATTCCATTGAAAACATTGCAATAGAATTAAAAGATAATAATATTTCTATTAGACAATTTATAAATAGAATTGGTTTATATTTTAATGAGGAATTATTAGGCGAGGAATTTAAGCCAGAGCCTGGCTCTACATTTAGAGTTGATGTAAATAATCCAGATTATCTTACTATTTTGGAAAAAGGACTATTTCAAGGTGCGTTTATATTAGTAGAAAATGAACAGGACAGTTTTGATTTCGATGTTTTAGGAAAGCGTTTAAAATTATCATATTTATATTATCCAAAATTTAGGTTGCCTATAAGAAAAAGTAAAGAGATTTCTCTTAGAAAAATTCTCACAAATGGACAATATAATAATACCGTTAACCTATTTAATCTAGACGAATGAACTTAAAATATGGTAAACAGATTGAAATAGAAAGTATTTATGAAAATAATTTTGATCTGTTTTTATTTGCTAATAATATTGAAAAGCGAAAACTGGAAGCTTATAATGCTATAAAAAAAAACAATCTATTAAAAAGAACAATAGCTTTAAACTATTGTGATAGTACAGAGTCACTAATCCAGAATGATTCTATTGAAAATATTAGAGTGGATGATCTTATTAGTATTAGAAAAATAATTAGAGATACTATTTTGAATAGTAAAAATGATGAGCTCAATATTTTTGTTGACTATTCTTGTATGACCAAACCGTGGTATTATACAATACTAAGTTATCTTTCGGAAAAGAATATTGAAAATAAAACTATAAATTGTTATTTTAGTTACACTCCATCGATTTATTCAGAACCTTTGCCCCCTAAGCAAAATACTAAAATTGAGCCAGTGGAGGGAAGCTATAAAATTCCTAATAATAAACCTAAGGCACTAATTGTGTGTTTAGGATATGAACAAAATAAAGCGCAAGGTATTATAGATCAGTTAGAGCCTAAATTAACCTACCTATATTATACAGACCCTTCAATAGACTCAAAATTTGTTACTTCTGTTAAAGAGAATAATAAGGATATTTTAAAGGAAATAAAAGATGAATTTGTATTTACTTATCCATTTAATGATATAAAGTTTTTAGAAAAGCAACTTACATCATTATATTATCATTTAAGAGAGGATTATAATATTATCATTGCACCGCTGGGGCCAAAGCCTTTTACCTTTGTTGCTATGATATTATCAATTATATTTCCGGAAATAGAAGTGTGGAGAGTAGATTCTGGCTTAGATTTAAATAGATATACAAGGGAATCATTTGACCCTCCAAAATTTATATTAAATAAGATTGTTTTTCAACAATAATATTATATTTAGAATTAGAGAAAATATAAATTTAAAGCTTTGCATTCTGATTTGTTAATGTAAAGCTTTTGCATTTGTTTAGTATGTAATCTAAATCCTCCTACACGCCCACCTCCTCAAATTCTACACCAGCAAATGTACAAACACCATAGATGAAATCCCAGCTTTATACCACAACCATTGCGTAGTATCCATTATAATTCTAACATTTAACCCCCAAACTTCTTCACCCTAATCGCCTTCTCCCTTACCTTAATCACAAAAGGTTCTAGTTTTACTATTTTCCCGGCTTCCACTTTGAAGGTATCAGTAGAGCGTTCACAATAGGTATTGGCAGGCAGGGAGTTTTTGTTCAGTTCAATCCTGTAATTTCCGGAGGGTAGGAAGGAGGCAAATTCTCCGTTGTCATCGGTGATGATATGATGTACCAACTGTTCGTTACGGTAAATATTGAACAGGATACCTCCTGTTTTTGGGGTGAAATCTACTGCGGTTTTGGAATCAAAATCATAGGTTACTTTTCCCTGGGTAGTTCCGTTTTGATGAAGGGGAATCTCAAAAGAGTAGTGGTGTTTGTGTACGGTAAATTCGGTTTCATCGTAATACCAGCCTTGCTGGATCACCTGTTTCAGGGCATACTTTCCGTAAGGGATAGAACGGTAGCTGATAGAACCTGAAGGGTCGGTTTTAAATGAAATATTGTTGAGCATAATGAGGTAGCCTGCTGCTTCTTTGTCGCCTTCATCATAGATATTGTTTTCGTTCAGGTCATAATAGACAAATGCTTTGATATCACCCTTTTTACCAGGATCAAGGGTGCTATTTCTAAGGTTGACGGTCACTCCGGCTTCAACGGTCAAAAGATTATTGGTAAAACTTCCTGCCGTATAACTGAAGTAGGAAGAATTCAGATACAGGGCATATCTTTCCCTTGAATATTTCAGATTCATAAACCCTGAAGGTGATTTTCCGTACAGAACATCATCGGTATAAGAAACTCCTGTGGTCACATTCAGCTTATGGTCGAAGAAGTTTTTATTGACAAAAGCAGAAAGCGAAAGCTTTTTGTAGGGAGTGCTTTGGTTCATCATTTTTGAAAAAGCATACTCGGAAAGAAAATAGCTTCCATGCTGATAAATACCGTTCACCGTAAGCCATTTGTAGCCATAGGTTCCGCTTACCTTCATCTGGAACTGCTGTTTGTCGTTGTCCGGATATTGCACCCATCCTGTCTCCATGCTCAGGATAGAGGTATGCTGTTTATCAGGGCTCAGCCAGGTAAGATATTCCGTAAAACGTTGTGCTTTGAGTTGTTTCGTATTCTCGTAAGGCTGGGCATTGAAAAAATTATTGTAAGAGTTGGAATTTTCTTCCTGATACTGATAGCCGAGTCCCATCCCGAAATTCCCTTTTTTAGGGAAATTGATTCCTGTATCCAGTCTTATGTTGCTTGAATTCAAAGTGTTGTCGTAAAAGTAGAACTTAGGCGAAAAATGGGAAGCCATGATATTGGCATACACATAATGGTCTTTGAAAATCATCGTGGAAAAATTCTGCTGGATCTGTAAAATTCCTCTTCTGTTTCCGGGATAATAATCGGTGCTGTAGAAATAATTTCCGTTCAGATTGACCTTTTTTATCATTCCTGAATACTGGGATTCCAAAGCGAGAGAAGGTTTGGAAGGCTGGTTATTTTCGTAAAAACTCAGTCCGCCGTACACTTTTGTATTTATTTTCCAGTCTTTCCCGAAGGCGTGCTGAAGGTCTGTTCCGGCCACATGATGTCTGGCCTTTTCATAAGGATCATCCCTGAAAATATATGTTCCGGAGATATTGCGGGAAGCATTTTGAGCTCCAAGAGTTCCTCTGGTGTAAAATCCATAACCATATTTCAGAAATGAATTCCTTTCGATCAGGCTATAGGTCTGATCTACAAAACCTGCTTCAATTTTTGTGTCCTTATCCGGAGAAGTGTAGGCATATTCCAGCCCTCTTCCAAACAGGGAAAGTTCGAGCATTTTGTTGATGTTTCCGATGGTGAATTCACTGTTTTCGCGGCGATAGGTCAGATAGGTATTGTTGACAATAGGATCGCTCTGATTCGTCATTGTATAGATATTTCCCCGGATGAAAATATATCCTGACGGAAGATTGAATCCTCCTGAACCTACCAATTGATACATATCCAGATTTTCCCCGGCATGTCTGTAGCTTGCCGTGATGCTGTTCCTGGTGAAATTTGAGAAAGCGGTAGATTCAAGATCTTCATAACGCTGTACCGAAGAAACATTCTGTACAGTTACTGAGGTATTGCCGAATATTTCTCTATCCGGCTCCCTGAAACCTGCAATATTGACGGAAAGCTGGTTGCCCCGCGATCGTATTCTGGATGGCAGAAAACGAAATACAAACACCGAATCCGTCTGCACGCTGATACTTCCTTTTTTCTCTATGAAAGCATTTCCTTGTTCTGCTTCGGGAATTTTAAATACAACTGTTACCTTCTGTTTTCTGTTGCCCAGATTGGAAACTCTTGCTCTGACCTCTACTGAATCAGTGGCTTTATTCATATAGATCACCGGATTTTCTGCCGTGATGCGCATTGCATTATTTTCTGTGACCGTATACAGGATTTCTTTTTCTGCCGCTGTTTTATTCTGCGGGTCCGAAAGCCGGAACGTAAGTCGGGCATCTCCTGAAACGGCATTGTTGCTGACCACAATTTTTACAGGTAAAAAAAGGTGTTCCCCGGATTTCATTTCGACCTGAAGCTGGTTTCCTGAAATATTTCTGAAACCTTTAGGAATCGTGATGTTTACTTTTCCTTTGAAATCATTTGTGCTTTGATTGTCAAGAACGATGATCAGATCCAAAATCCCTGCTTTATCTGTTCTGGATTCATTGCGGATATCAAGACTTACTCCGGAATTGCTTTGTGCCGGAATCCATATCTGAAACGAAATCAAAAAAATGAAAAAGATTTTTTTGAACAGGTCTTGAAGCATGGTTATTGGGGGATAATCTCGTATTGAAGGGTGGTGGAATATTCTTCTGATTTGGCATTAATCAGTCTTTCATCATTAGCTTTGGTGGAATATCTGATATCGTAATACAGGCTTGAATTTCCTGTAGAGCCTCCTGTCGCAATAAGCTGCGGAGAAGCACTCAGCAAGATAGGATATACGTTACCAGTGTTTCCCGAAACGGGAATGAGATTCATTTTTACGGTTTCTAAAGGAATAAAATTTCCTGCCGGAGAGCTGAACTGCCCCTGAAGAGAATGTAATTTGATCTGATAATTGGTATTGCTTTTTACAATCAGTCCATTAGAATAGGTGACACTTACTCCGTTTACATAATCTGACATGCTTTTGAATTCCAGTGATCCGTTGACTGCTTTTGCTGAAAACTGAAGCGACATTTCGGGTACATCAGTCGGAGTTCCGCTGAGTGGTCCGATGTGAATCTGAAAATTATGATCAGCTCTGCCGATAATATTATTGTACTGGTCATACGCCGTAAACTGTACCGGAACATTAAATCTGGTCCAGGAAGGATAGCTTCCCAGATAAGATCCTCCCATAACGGTCAGGCTGTATTTTACCTGCAGGTTATAGTAGCCGTTGGGCTGTGGCGGCTGATTGTACAGCGCTGCATTGGACTGCGGAATTAAAAAGACTTCCTGGTTGGCCTGAAGAAAAGTATTCAGCGGCATTCCGATCTGTGGAATCGTGGGTACAGGTCCCGGATAAGCTTGTCCTGAAGTGGAAACGGGCTGAAATGATATTTTGTTGGCAGGCATCGTATAGTTTCCTTCAGTAGAAGTGATAGGCTGTTTCAGCCTCATGGATATTTTCCAGTACGGAATATTAAACGCTCCATTACCAGCCAGAGTAAAGGTATAGGCATCAGGATTGGTATTTCCGCTGTAAGAATTAATCTGCAGATAGCTGTTTACCCATGAGTTGTAATTGACCTGTGAGAAGCAGTTCAGAGAAACGAACAGAAAGAAGCAGAAGAAAATTTTACTATTCATAGCTGAAACTTAATTCTCCTAATTCAAGATTGTTGTTGTCTCCGTAATCAATCATAACGGAAGCGGTATACTTTCCTTTTTCAAGGCTTGCCGGAATAGGGATATTCATTTCCCTTTTGTTTCCGGGCATGGTGTAAAAGATAACGGGATCCAGCGATACTTTTTTTCCGGTTTGGGTATTCACAAAGTCGGTGTATATTTTTCCGTCTCCCCATACGTCACCCTGATTTTCAAAAAAGAGGTTGATGGTATGGGTTGTTTTTCCATATACCAGATTCTGGATTTCAAGTTTTTTGGTTTTGGCTGCAGGCAGCTTATGGAATAATTTGATTCCTGAGCGGATGCTTACTTTGATATTCGCTCCTTTATGATCCACATCATCTACCGGATTCATCTGGCTTACGTACAGAACGGCCGTATGGGTAGCCAGCTGGTCTGAAAGAGCATTCGGAGCAGTAAGAGTTACCTCAATATCTTTTTTTTCTCCGGGAGCCAGGGTAAAGTAATTCTCTTCTTTTTTGACCGAAACCCAACTTGCGCAGGAAGTGGGAAGCGTATTGGCGGGATACGTTATATTCTCACCTTTGCCGTCATACTCCCAGTCTCCCAAACTTATGGCAAGATCCAGAGAATTCTTAGCACTTACATTCGTTACCGTTATGGTCTGGGTATTACTGTTTCCGTTTCCCGACTCAAAGTACAGTCTTGGCGGTGAAACCGAAACTCCTGTTTGTGCATATCCGTGAAAAGAGGATAGGAAAAGAAGACTGAAAAGGAGAAGAGAAAGTCTGCTCATGATGGAGATTAGTTTTTAAGTGTTGATAAAGTGTTGGGGTAGGTACAACACTTTATCATTACAAAATGATAGCTATTATTGAGAAATAATGGTATACGTAAGTTCAGTAGTGTATACTGTAGGATCCTGTCCGGCAATATAATTGTTCAGGTACTTATTATCTCCGGCTCCTGTGTATTCAATGTTGATTTTTTTGTCTACTCCTCCGGTAGAAGAAGTTACCAAAGTAGCTTCGTTAGTTGATAATTGTACACTCTGAGCATATTGAGCACCGTTTACAGCGTCAGAACCTGCGCTTGCTTTAATCTGGATGGTGTTAGCCTGGATGCTTTTACCTCCATACTCTAATGCATCGTTACCACCTCTTACTTTTACCTGGAATCCTCCTGTGCTGTAAATGCTTAAATGATCTGCGTTTACAGAAGATACACCATTGGCATAGTCATCTTTAGTAAGGTAGTCTAAATTAACGACTTTTTGAGCGTTGTTAACAACAAGAGTCTGAATAGGTTTAAGTCTCACGTTAAGGGTTACATTCTTTTGTGCTTGTAATGTAGAGAATCCCAGGATAGCAAAAGATGCTAAGATAAAATTTTTCATAAGGTTAAGGATGTTTTTTTTGTATTAATTGTTTTTAAAATTGCGGATGCAAAGGTAAATACAAAGAACATCAGGGCCTTTGTGAAAAGATACTTATTATTTGTGAATTTTTACAAACAGATTAGCGCACAGGAATAAATACCTTTTATGAATAATTACATAAAAAGTATCATTTAAATACTGATAAAATCACCATAAAGCAAATTTAATGTTTTATTAATCTTAAACACTAAACTTACTTAATACAAAGGGAATGAATAAATTGCAAAAGTATTATTCGTTGCATAGTTATTTTTATAGGCCTTGCTTAATTTTTTACTGAGAAATTAGAGTTAATATTAAAAAATTACGCTCATCACTCGGATTAGTGGCTAAATTTTTTATTGCATTTTTAATCTCATGATTGATGGGATATCTCTTCTGAACCACTCCTTTATGATGGCTGATAAGATGATATTCATCAGATCTTTCCCGGTTGCTTTCGGAATGTCCGATTGTATCACGATATTCATTATATTGTGCATTCAGCTGAAACCCTGACGGACTTGAGATGGTCACAGACTGAACTTCCCGGGAGGAAGACTCATTCCCATCGTCCGAAAATCCTGAGCCAATGGCAAGCATCTGTACCGGATAAAGCCTTACGTTAAGCCTTAAACCGTCTGCTGCCTGTGCAAATGATTTTGTAAAAGCAAAATATAACAAAATGAATAAAATGTACTTTGCAAGCATATAACCTATATTTTTCCCCAAAAGGTTACTTATGTAAATATACAAATTATTTCATTTCTGAGGGATTTTTTCCTGTATGTTTTTTGATGAAATTGGTAAAGTTTCCTTCATTGCTGAAACCCAGCTCATAAGAGATTTCAGAGATGGTAGCGTTTGAAAAGGCCAGTGCTTTTTTGCACTCGGTAATCAGCTTTTCAATGATGATATGTTTGGCTGTTTTTCCCAGTACATATTCTGTCATCTCGGTCAGTTTTCTTGAGGAGATATTCAATTCTCCTGCATAGTAGGCCACCTTTTTTGCTTTTTTATAATCTCTTTGTAAAAGCACTTTGAAGCGGTTCACATAATACATATAGTTGAATTTGATATCTTTTTTGATATCTTCAGTGGGAATATGAAAAAATGCGTCCAGCATCAACCTTTCTATGGCATTGTGGGCAGCAGATATATAGAGACTTTCATCCTTTTTCCGGAAACTTTCCATCCGTTCCAGAAATATGACCCTCATCTGTTCTATATTGTTGAATGGCGCTATAAATATTTCAGAATTATAATTGTAAAAAAGCTGTGAATTGATAAAAAGGCTGTCCTTGGTTGATCTTTCATAAAAACTGGATGAAAAAGCAATGGAATAGACATCTGACCTTTTGGTCTCCCCAAAAACGATTTTCTTTTGTGGTCCTACGAAGGCTATATTTCCCTTTTTTAATGAATACGGAACATTTTCTACCGTTAACTGGATGTCTTCAAGAATAATATAAATACAAAAATAGTCTAATGTGCTGAATTCTCTTCTGTAATTATTTCTGGTAATAATATAATCTAAACGATTGATACTGAATCCTATATTTTTTAACTGATCCGTGATTTTGTACATACATTATTGCTCATTCTGCCCAAGAAAAATTCTGGAAAATTATTGATATAAATATAAAAAATTTATCAAATATTGAGTTTTAAAGAAAAAAATTAAGTTGATCGAGATGTTAAAATCCCGGATGACTTGGCAATCACCCGGGAATATTCAGTATTTTTGATTCGTAATGAAATGAAATACAGTGCTGTAAGTTTGTTTGGCCGTGGGTTATGTGTTGATGTCTGCGGGCAGAGGCCTTACTCTGGACATCCACCTTCTCAATCTCCACACGGGCAGATACACAAAAATCACGGACAGCACTCCTGCCAATATACCCACCACTACAGCCATGGCGGTAGCATCCAGTTTATAATCTTTGGAAAAATTGTACTGTCCGATAAAGAGCAGGGATAGTACAAGCAACCCTGTAATCAAACCATGTAAGATGCTTAGCCTGGTCATCAGTTTTTTAATATTCAGCTGTTCATCTACCGTAAACTCTATCGCTTCCTGACTGGCGGCATCCGTTACTCTTTTAATAATATCAATGGTAAGAACAACGGGAAGAAAAATAGCCATAGGCAGGGTAAGACGGGCCAGATTTTGAGTTCCCGAAAAAAAATGGGTGTACCCTAATTCTTTGAAGCTGGCGTAGGCGATAATGAAATTAAAAAACACATTCGGAAGGACATAGTAAATCGTACGCTTGATGAGAAAGCGTTTCAGGGTAGTTTTCTTAATGAGTTTCGGCTTCGGCGGCTTTATTTTAAATTTCATAGAGAGGTGGTCAATAGCTCGATGGCTTTATCTTTTATCTGATGGGCTTCCTCTTTGGGAAGAAAATTTTCATTGGACATAAAGGTGAAGTCCATCTGCTGGTTGTACGTACTGGTGACTAAGGTATTTGAGTTCAGCCATGGGAAAGCCACAGTAGGACTGAATACTGTTTCCAGGTTGAAATTTTTATAATCATTCGGGATGTTGACCTTTCCCATATTGGATAAGGTTACATCATGTCCGCCTTCGCTGGATTTCAGCATATGGATCATGCGTTCCACGATGGGATGCATATGTTCGCCCATCCAGAGGAGTTCACGGGCTTCCATTTTACTGATTTTCTCAATAAGATTCCTTTTGATTTCTTTGGCATTGCTCATCACATTCTTGTTGTCTTTCTTCACGGAAAGCTCTACCGTTGGAGCGAAAGCAAATAAATGATCTTCTTTAATTTCCGGAATAAAATGACGCACATCTACAGGACTGATCACCTTGCCTTTGGCACGGTCTCCCTGAACATCACGGAATGCCAGCATCACAGAAGAGCACAGTAAAGCATGTACAGAGATTCCGTTGGCTTTACATTTTTCAGTGATCAGCCGGGTTTCTTCCGGTGTCATTTTCCAGTGAATCGCGTAGTTTTTTCCTATGTTTCTCTTTTTACTTTTTCGTTGGATTGCAAAGAAAATTTTGGCAAACAGCAGATAAAGACTGGCTTTATATTTTTTAATTCCCGTATTAAAATCTGAAGGAAGAAAATCATCAACAGATTCAAAAGCAACATAAGGAATTAAAGGAGCATAAGGATTATCCAGTAAACTCAAAAGCTCACGCATTAAAGTTACTCCCGTAGTTCCGTCAGAAATACAGTGAGGCATGATCCAAAGGATTTCGGAAGTGTTCTGTCCTTTTACCCAGACTACTTCCGCCAGTGGTTTTTTAGGAGTTTCAAAAAGCTGGAACCATCCTTTTTCAGATTCTTTGAACCAATCCTCATCCGTTTTTCGCTCTACAATACGAAGCGGAATGGGTTCGATATCTCTTTGTCCCATAAAGAAAGGATAGCGTCCGTTGTTATGATCAATGTTAGCTCGCAGCATCGGGTGTTTCTGCTGAATTCTTACTAAAGCTGTTTTAAAATTTTCTTCGGGAATCTCCCCGTTGATTCTTGCTGTATAAACACAGTTTAAAGGCGTTTCAGGATCTACATACATGATCCTTTCCACCATCATTAAAGGTCTTTTGATCATGATACTGCCATTTGTTTCAGTTGTGAATGTATAATCTGCATCACCTCATCACGGACTGCCAGAGCATCGGTGTAAGGCAAATATCCTTCGCTTCCCATGAATGAAAAATCCATTTTTCCACGGTAAGTAGAGACTACAAGAGTCGTTGTATTTCCTAATGGACCAATAACTGACGGACTGAAAATCGTCTCCACCGTAAACTCTTTGTATTCATGAGGAATCTGTATGCGTCCCAGATTGGAAAACATACAGTCATTGGATGACTTTCCGTTTTTTAACAGCCTGGTAAAATTCTTCAGTGCATCATGCCCGGACTCCATCACCATCATCGTGATGTAAGGATTCAGCTTTGAAGTCTTTTGTTCCACAGATTTCTGCATTGTCCTTAGATTGTCCTCAAAACTTAGCTTCTCATCAGAAGAAACCACAATCATCAGCCCGAAAGCGAAAATATGATCTTCTTTGATCTGGTTGGCAAACCTTCTGATATCTACCGGACAGGAAACCTTGTTGAAGGATTTTTCTCCTCTTACTTTTTTAAATGCCTGCAATACGGATGCACTCAAAAATGTATTGACGGTCACTTCATGAGATTTACAGTAATTAATCAACTCTTTGCTCAGGGTTTCATCCAGTTTCCAGTGGATCAGATAGTCATTCTGTCTTTCCACCGCTTTTTTACCTACGGGAATCCATTTGATTGCGGTAGCGGCCAGTCTTCCGATAAACTTAGCTTTCAGTTTCTGCCTGCGGCTGTTCAGAATATTGGAGGGAACAACATCCTGAATGCCTAAGATGGGATTTTCAGTTCCAATATCGGCAACCGGATTATCCAGTACCAGAAGAAATTCTTTTAAAAAAGCCATTGCAGAACCACCATCGCATAAGCAATGATGGAACGCAAAAAGCATGTCAGAAACGTTTTCCCCTTTGATCCATACAAACCGGATCAGAGGTAATTTTTCGTAATTAAAAATGGTGTTCCATTCTCTCCTGGATTCTTCCTGCCATTGATCTTCACTTTGTCGGGTGATGATTCTTACGGGAATAGAAATAGGTTTTTCAGGAACATTAAACCATGGAATATTTTTTTCATCATGGCTGATCAATGCTTTCAGCCATGGATGTTTATTTTGAATTTGAGCCAGAGCCTGCTGGATCTCTTTTAAGGTAAAAGTACCTCTCAGTCTGAACGGAATGACCGCGTTAAAGGGTTCTGTACCGTCTCCCAATAACATGCGTTCACCAAATAACAATTTTCTTTTCATGTGTTGATTCATAGGCTATACAGAAGCTAATATTGAATGTTCCTGCACAAAATTTTCTAACAGTTCTACCGCTTTATCGTTCCCTCCGGCAAGGGTAAATGTGTTTCGGACTTCCTGAGCGGCGGCTCTGTATTTCGGATTTTCCAATAATTCAAAAGCAGTTTCACGAAGAGCATCTACACGAAGCCTTTTATATCGGATACTGATTCCGCAACCTGCCTGCTCAATCAGTTTTGCAATATGGAAATGATCATAAGCAATAGGAGTGATTAACATCGGTAATCCGTTTCGGAAAGTGTCGTTTACAGTATTGAAACCACCGTGGCAGATCACCATATCCATTCTCTGCATCACTGCAGATTGAGGCACGAAGCTGTTCACGATGAAGTTATCCGGCCATTCTTCAAAGATTTCCGGTGGAGTAGCGGCAATCACCGTAACCGGCTGGTCTTTAAATGCAGCGATAATCTTTTCGAAGAAAGCTTTTCTGATATCTACCAGCAGCGTTCCCAATGATACAAATATCTTTGGAGTGGTGGAAGCGTTCAGCTTATCCCAGTCGAATGGGGCATCATTCGGACGGCCTTTTACCGGACCTACAAATTTCATATGAGATGGAACCGTTTCAAAACCAGCGAAAGCCTGTGATGTAAACACCATATTCAGTTTGTGAGAATGAATGTAAATACCTTCTTCATGAATGCCTACTTCTTTTTGAAGATCTTTGATTAAGTTCTGCTGCCATTCCCAGATTTTTGGAGCACTTTTTTCCGTATCTCCCATCACATCCGGTGGCACCGGAGTAGTGGTTACACAAGGAATATTATGTTTGTGAGCGAAAAGAGCTCCTCCGAAAGTGATACAGTCGTTCACAATAACATCCGGCATCCAGCTTTCTGTCAGTCTGGTAAGTCCCGGCATCATCATTTTAGCAAAAGGAACATAGGTTTCTTCCAGTGCCAGTTTCATGACTTCAGGTCCGGAACATGCGGGCCCGTCATCCTGTCTTTTCAGAATGCGGGCAATTTCCTCCTGATACGGAATAAGATCTTCTTCAGGATAGAAATAAGAACCTCCTTCAGGAATATGTTTGTTGTCTAAAGGCGTAATTCCGAACCATTTTACTTCGTGGCCGCGGGCAATTAAACTTGCTCCCACACTTAAAGTAGGGCTCACGTGTCCGAAGAACGGGGGAACTACAAATAAAAACTTAGACGGTTTTTCAGGTTTTGAAGCCTTCAATATCGCTTGCTCCAATAAGTTGGCTGCCGTAGCAGAGCCTCCTGCTTTCACAAAAGATTGTCCGACTTTCTGAGCTGCTTCTTTGTAGCTCGGATTGTTCAGGATTTGCTGTACAGCTTCTCTCAGGTGATTTCCTTTAAATCTGTTAAAATTAAGACGTTCACCAGCTTCTGTACGTACAACACGTCCGGCAACATGTGACTGGTCATAGGCAATCGGGATCACGACCAAAGGAATACCGTGTGATAGTGTTTCGGATACGGTATTGTGACCGCCATGGCATACCACACCGTCAAGATGAGGTAAAAGATCCAATTGCGGAACCTGCTGATAGACCATAAAGTTATCCGGCCACTGTTCGAAAAGCTGTGGATCAGAAACGACTATAACGGTTAAATCTTCATCTTTAAAGGCATCAATGACCTTTTGGAAGAAAGCTTTTTTATGATCATGATCGAAGGTAGTACCGATACTTACCAGGATCTTTTTGTTGTTTTTGCTTTTCAACTTTTCCCAGTCGAATTCACATGAAACACGTCTTTCGGTAAGAACGGGACCTGTGAACTGATATTGGGAAGGCAGATCATCCATTTCCCCAAAGAAATAATTGGAAGTAAGAACAAGCGTTAATAGGTCTGAGGTTGCCAGAGAGCGTTCTTCCTGGAAACCGAGTTCTTTCTGTAAATCTAGGATCTGATTCACTTCCCACTCGTGTACTTTTGGAAGCTCATTCATGATTTTAATGGCTGCCGGAGCGGTAACGGAAGTGGCATAAGGGATTCCAAGAGTTTTAGCGGCAACAGGGGCAGCAAATAACTGATGGTCTCCGATGATCAAATCAGGCTGATATGTTTTCAGTAAAGCAATAATTCCGTTATAGCAATGTCTGTTCAGCGGGATAAGAACCTCTTCGTACAGGAACTTAACGCTGTCTATACCATACACTACTTTTTTTGAAATTATATCGAGATACTGTTCACTTTCTTTCTTTTCTTCGTCGGTCTGATCGTATTGGATCAGTAATAATTTTCCTCCCTCGGGAAGTTTAGCCTCTAACGTTGGGTCGAGGCTGATCCAGGCTACTTCATGTCCTCTTTCCAGCAGGGTAGCACCGATGCTTAGGGTAGGGTTGACATGTCCTGTTAATGGTGGAACTATAAATGCAAATTTAGCCATGGTTTTGTGTTAAAATTTTAGATAAAAATTGAGCGATTGTTTCAGCGATGAGCTGAGGTTCCTGGATAGGAATATTGTGATCGCCCGGAATTAATTCAAGTTCAGACTGGCTGATTTGAGACTGAAGCCACTCACCGGTAGGTCTGCAGTTGGAGTCAGCGCCATAAAGCAATAAAGTGGAAGTTTCCAATCCCTTGAAGTCAGCTTCACCAAGGAAATGTTTTTCCCTGATCATATCTGCTTTAATGGTGGTCTGATTAAACAGAAATTCATACATACGATGGTTCTTTTCCATTTGTCTTTTACCCATCTGTACTTTGGTAGTGTCTGTAAAATTGGCGACATAGTGCTCAAGAAATTCTTTGCTATATTCATCAATGATGTTACGGGCTTTTTCATCCTGAGGATCCGGAGCTTCCATCACCACGAGCTGATTCACGCGGTCAGGATATTCTAAAGCTGTTTTCAGTGCAATAAGACCTCCGAAACTATAGCCTACAAGATGTACTTTTTCCAGTTGAAGGTGATCTATTAAACCTATTAAATCGGATGACATGTTGTCAAGATCGTACCCATCCAAAAAGCGTTCACTCATACCGTGGCTTTTCAGATCGTACATCACCACATGGAAATGCTTCGCCAGCACAGGGGCAATATTAAAATAATAAATGGACAGGTTACTGAACATACCGTGGATGAGTACCACGGTTTGTTCGGCTCCTTTGTTGAGTTCCTGTATATGAACTTGTCTGTTATTGACAGTGATTATTGGCATTCGTAGATATAATTGATGATCATACTAAGGTCAAGATTAATAAGCTGGTCAAGATCCATAGAAGATAACCAACCTGTAAAGTCGATCTGATCGCCAAAATGCGCTTTGATTTTTTCTGAGAAAGAAACAATCTCGATGCTGTCCATTTCAAGATCTTTGGTGAATGAACTTTCAGGAGTAATATCCATTTCTTCTACAAATTCAGCCCCAATCACTTCAGTAATAAAACCTTTTAATAAAGTAAAAAGTTCTTCGTGGTTCATTTTTAATGTTGCGTTTACAGTGTCCATCCGATAATATAATTTTTATGTTTAATAGTTTTGATTTCAATGTTGTTGATCCACAGGTGATCGTCTTTTATCATTTCGACTTCGAAGGCTTTAGGATTTCCTTTCAGTCCTGTTCCCAGGAACTTTCCGTAGGCTTCCTTGGCTACCCAGAAACGGGTGGTCCATTCGGCCTGATCTCTGTCTTTTAATAAGGCTAATTCTTTGTCGGTAAATACCATGTCGTAGAATCCTGAGCTGCGTTCTTCCATCAGTTCCATATCAATTCCTACAGATTTTCCATATCTCGCGATTCCTACGGCTTCTTTGCCTTTATGAGCTAGAGAAATATGAATATCTTCTGTAAAATCACTGATGAGGTAAGGTTTTCCTACTTCATCGGAACGAATTTCAAACGTGATCGGGAAGCAGGCATGATTTTTTTCCTGACGAAGAAGGTTTCTTACAGCATCTTTCACGGCTACACGGCTTACCATCCAGTTTTTCTTTTTGTTGGGTAATAACTGCTGGTGATGCTGTTTTTCCGTCTGGTTGAAATATCTTTTCAGGATAAAATCCCATGAAGCCACTCTGGTGTACGCCTGATGGAAAAAGAATACTTCAGGAGCAATCTCTTCCGAAAGCCTGTTGTGAAGCGGTGACATGGAAACATTCCATAACGGAGCATCTATTTCCAGTCTTCTGTTCTGCCAGCCGGTAATGGCGCACCATACTTTTCCGTCTCTTGTCAGGATGATATCTGCAATGGCAAATTCATCATTAAGCTCCGTCAGCATACAGGTGCATTCAAAAATACCTTCCTGGTCATGCATATCGCCGAAGAATTCAATATCTCTGATCTTTACAGGGAATGCAATACGGTCTTTCACCAAAGTAAGCTGCAGCCAAAGTCCGAATAACTGTCCTGCATTGTCCAATAGAGAACCTTTACCGCCGTTTCCTTTTATTTTTCCGATAATTCCTTTGTCTCCAACGGCTGAAACTTCAGTGATTCCCTGGTATTTGTCTCCATGGAACATGTGCATGTCATAGATTTCTTCAGGAGTTCTTTCGATAGGCAAAAGATTACCGATGGAAAGATTGAAGGCTGGTGTTGGAACCGAAGCGGATTTTAAAATTACTTCTGCGTTGGCAAAGTTTTCAATATCGAGATAAGCGTGGTTGGGTGATCGCCATTCTCCTTTTACGGTTTTTTCGAAAGGTTTGGCAACATTCATCCATTGGAATACACTTACATTCATGATTTTATGAACCAGTGTTCCCGGAATTTCGGCTTCTGCAATTTCTGCGAGCTGCTCAAAGATCATGGTCATCGGAATGACCGGTTCCATATCTGCGACATGAGCCCAACCTTTAGGCTGTCTCAACAGGCTGTGGTCAATCAGGTAAGGATGACTTTCAAGCGTTACATATAAGTCTTTTGAGAAGGTTGTACTTCTTGGTGCTTTTGGAGCAATAGGAGCTGCCTGAGCTACAGGACGTTGGATTGTAATCTCCGGACGGTTTTGGAATAAAGTCAATACTTCTTCCTGCATACGGATCATATCGGCAACGTTGTCTTGGAATGCCTGTACCAGCGGATGACCGCTTTTGGTGGCAATAGCTGAAGCAGTTGCGGTATATTGTTTTGGTGTCTCAAAGGATTGAGCCAACGCTTTCACTTCTTTAAAATTACGGATGATAGGTGAACCTAATTCCAGCTTAATTCCTTTTCCTGATGCTCTCTTCGTATGATTCTGAATCTCTAAAAAGTCAAGCGCAATGGTTTTCCCTTCTACAAATAATGAAGCGACTACACGTTGTAACTGTGCTAATGCAGAGCGGGTAGGAACACTGGAAGCAATAGTACTGAAGGCTTTTCCTTTTAAGGTATCATCAATAAATCCGATCAATCCTCCTGTACCCACCTGAATGAATACTCTGACTCCTTCTTCGTATAATGTATCGGTCAGCTCACGGAAACGAACAGGCTGAACCAAATGCTCTGCACTCAGTTTTCTGATCGCTGCCTGATCTGAAGGATAAGGTTCTAAGGTTGTGGCTGACCACAATGGGATTTTGGTCTGCTGGAACTGCGCTTTTTCCATTCCCGCCAGGATTACATCCAGTTTATCAGCAATAAAAGGAGAGTGGAATCCTGATTGGAACGGTAGCACCTGATGGAAAATCTGTTTTGCCTTTAACAAAGGAACCAATTCATCCAGAGCAGCATTGCTTCCGCAAAGAATGACCTGATTAGGGCAGTTGTCATTGGAAACATAGAGGTTTGAAATTTTAGTAATAAAAGGTTTTATAACGTCAATTCCTGCTCCTATAGCGATGAACTTGGAATCTTTTAATTCAAATGTTTCAGGGTGAAGTACATCGATTAATGCTTTTACAGAATTGGCTTCTGCTAATTCGGACGAATATCCTGCCAGCCATTCTCCTAAACTGTGTCCGGCATTCATATCGGGAATAATTCCCAGTTTTTTCAATGAATTATCAAGGATACTGCAGTTGTTGAAGATGTTTAAAGCATCGGTTAGAAGACCTTCACCTTCCGTTTCAATAGGAGCTGTCAATCCAAAATAACGGCTAACCGTTTCTACCTCACCTTTTGCAAGACCATCCAGTCCAGGGAATACAAAGGCTACTTTACCGCCATCTTTTAATAATGGAGTAGAAGTATACCAGATGTCCTGCTTGTTTTTCCAGATGATATTTTTGGAAACAATTTTAATGGCTTTTTCTATTCTTGCAGGCGTTGGGTCGAATATAGCAACTCTGAAATCTCCTTCAGCAATGGCGGTTTCATTATTTTGTAATGCGTAAAGCAATTCTTCGTGCGTAGGTCTGGCTAATATCAGTACGTGGTCTTTTTTCGGCATATCATAGCCTTCCAGAACAACGTGTGCATTAATTCCTCCAAATCCGAAAGCATTTACTGCTGCCACTTTTGGAAGTCCTGTTTTTGACCAGTTTTTGGCTTCCTGTACCGGTTCAAACCTTGTATTCTGCATCTCCGAGGTTGGATTTTCACAATATAAGGTTGGCGGCAAAGTATCATGGTGTAAAGCCAGACAGGTTTTAATTAATCCTGCAATTCCGGCTGCCGGCATGGCATGCCCGATATTGGACTTTACAGATCCGATACCCGCTGCCGGAGCGGTTTCTTCTTTTCCGAAGAACTGAGCTAAGGTCTGAAGTTCTGTTTTATCTCCAAGGGGTGTTCCTGTGCCATGAGCTTCAAGATATCCCACTTTATTTTTATCTAAATCAGCATTGATCCATGCCTGTTCCAAAGCTTTTAACTGACCTTTCACAGCCGGGCTCATTACGCTGGTTCCGGTACCGTCACTGCTTACCCCAACTCCTTTGATCACCGCATAGATTTTATCCTGATCACGAACGGCATCTTCCAATCTTTTTAAGACTACAAAACCACAACCTTCACCAATCAGTAATCCGTCAGCATCCATACTAAATGGCTTGATCTGCTGCTGGCGGGACATGGCTCCCAACTGAGCAAAAATACTCCAGAAAGCAGCGTTCTGTCCTGTGTGGACTCCTCCTGCGATCATGATATCGGAACGGCCTCTCTGAAGTTCCTGCACGGCATGATCTACAGCAATTAATGCAGAAGCACAAGCGGCATCTACAGTGAATGCGGCTCCTCCTAAATTGAAACGGTTGGCAACAAGAGAAGCAACGAGATTGGGAATTAATCCCATGGCGGTATCGGCTGCAAAACGTCCTTTACGCTGTTGGAAAGCATGTTTTACTTTTTCAATGTCTGCAGAAGAAACATGAGGCAGCAATTCCTGCAGTAACGAAGAAATCTGTTCTCCGGTTCTTACAATTTCAATAGCGCGGGTGGCTCCTGGACCGGTATAATTCCCTTTACCGATGATGATTCCCGTTTTTTCAAGAGAAATGTTCTTTTGAAATACGCCGGCATCTTCCAGGGCTTTCTGCACCAGATCAAGGGTAAGCAAATGGTCAGGTTCCGTTCCTTCAACGGCTAATGGCAAGATACCAAATGCTGTAGGATCGAAAGTATAATCAGGGATAAATCCTCCACGCTGACAGTAAAAACGGTCAACGGGACTTGTGGCATCACTGAAATGAACAGGATCTATCCGGTCTGCCGGAGCGAGCTCGGTAGAATCGACTTTATTGACAATATTCTGCCAAAAAGTGTTGGCATCCTGTGCCCCGGGAAAGACACATGATAGACCAATTACAGCAACATCTGTTTTTTTCATATTGAGTTTATGCAGTGTTTTACCAATTATTTCCTGACATGATCAGCACCTGGCTTTCCGTTCCGTATTTGATTTCGTTAAGGAAGATTTCTTTCCCTTCATCCAATGGAATCATAGAAATACCTCTGCGTTCATATTCTGATTCAAGGGTGGAAGAAACCATTCCGGCACCTTTCCAAGGTCCCCAGTTGATAGAGATCACTTTTCCTTTTAATCTTTTATTTAAAGCATTGGCGTAATCATCCAGTACACTGTTGGCAGCAGCATAATCTGTCTGACCTTTGTTGCCGTATACGGAAGCAATACTTGAGAACAATACTACAAACTGGCAGTCTGTGCGAAGTTGTTCAGCCAATACACGCAGGGGTTTTACTTTGGTATCAAATACACGTCCGAAAGAGCTTGTCGTCTTTTGTTTGAATAGTTTGTCTTCTAAAAGACCTGCTCCATGGATGACTCCGTCCAAACGGTTATATTTTTCATAGATACTGCTGATCAGATTACTTAATCCTTCTTCGTCGCAAAGGTCTAATGATTGGTAAATAATGGTATTTCCAAGGTTTTCCATATCACGGATGGTACGCAGAATCTGATTGTTTTTGAAAATCTTTGTGGTTTCCTTTTCTATTTCTGCAGGAGATGTGAATTGACCTGATTTGATTAAGAAGCTTCTGATTTCTTCTTTGGTTTTCATTCCTTCAAAGTCTTTAGCCGAAAGTTCATTTCTTGGGTCAGCAGATCTTCCTACCAGAATATAAGTACACGGATAAGCCTGAGACATATGCTTCACCAATTCAGCCGTGATTCCTTGAGCACCTCCCAATACCAGGATTACAGATTTTTTATCCAATTGAATATGCGCTTCATTCAGACTTGTTGATAATGGAGAAGGGATAATATCTACTTTGTGTCGCTGGTCATTTTTGTAAATGATTTCGGCAGGTTTATCGTTGGTCAAAATCTCTTTTAAAGTAATCTCAGCAATCTGATCTACTTCCTGAGGAGTACTTAGGCTGATCAGTCTGCAAGTGGTATTGTCAAATTCTCTTGCTAAACTTTTGAAAAGTCCCGGATATCCCTGGTGGTGGCGTAATACGGTTACATCAGAAATTTCCTGAAGATGTGCAGGAATATCAGAGATCAGATATACCCATTTTGCTTTATCAAAATCCAGCTTTTTGATCAGATCTACATGGTCGATAATGCTTGGTTTATCAACTGTTGAGAACAGGTCCAGCATAATTAATCCATCAACATTTGAAAGATCTTTTTCTGAGTCTACCAATTCTACGATGGCTCCATGTTTTTCCAGTGCTTCCCTGATCGCTGAGGTTTGCTTGCTGTCATCCTGAGTGATGGCAAAACGTTTTCCCTGCAATACTTCTGTATTTTGTACTAAAGAAGCATCGGTTGGAGTAATATCAAAGCGAAGTCGGGATAATACATTTTGAGCTGGCTCTGCAATGTCTGTTGCTTTTACTTCCTGAGCTGCTTCATTGGTTTCCCCATTCATTTCGCTGATCCAGCTTGCCAGACCACGAAGGGTTTTAATGGCAGCCAGTTTTTCCATAACATCGTCTGCCTGTTCAAGGTTTTGGCCAAAACCAATTTTGGTTTTAAGATCACCGATGATTTCCATACGTTTAATGGAATCAATACTCAGGTCAGCTTCCAGATCAAGATCAAGACCTAACATTTCTTTTGGATAACCTGTTTTTTCACTTACAATAGTTAAAATGGCATTCTGAAGATCTTCAAGAGAGAATGCCGGCTGTGTCTGTGATTTTGAAACTGATGATTCAGCTGCTGTTTCGATTTTTTCTGAGGCAGTTGTTGTATCTGCTCCCGAGAATTCTGTAAGCCATGAAACAAGGCCGCTTAACGTTTTTATTCCGGCTAATTGTTCCATAACGGTATCTTCACTGGTGTTTCCGTTGCCCAGAGTTCCCAATTCATTACGAAGTGTTCCGATAATTTCTACTCTTTTAATAGAGTCAATACTTAAATCAGCTTCAAGATCCATTTCCATACCCAGCATTTCCTGTGGATATCCTGTTTTATCACTTACCACCTGAAGTAATAAGGATTTGATATCTCTTGACGGAGCTTGTTTTACAGGAACCACAGCTACAGGTTTTTCCTGATGAACAGGCTGATCCGGAATGGCAGATATAGGTTGATGTGCAGGAGCTGGTATTGGTGAATGGTATACAGGAGCAGGGAATGCCTGAGGATTCTGTCCCATAAAGGAAAGCATCACATCACGCTGTGCCTGTATCATTAATTTCATGCTGTTTAAATATTCCTGCAGCATACGTTCAGCAGTAGACTGAGCTTCAGTTGCAGGTGCCTGTGGGTTATTCGTAAAATTGTTCATGGGAATAGGGTTTATTAGTGGCAACGCACCATTAGATGGCAGATTACCAGTAGTTGGATGGGCAGTTTGCCCGTTAACACGCCAGATAGCAGGGCTTTTCTTGTAAAGCTCAGGTTGGTTGATATCAATAACCTTAACGCTTCTGCCATCAAAAAGTTTATTAATATTGAAGCTGCGGCCTGTTCCTAAATATTGAGCCAGCATGCAAAGCAGATGACTGAATTTATTACGGCTGTTGTCTTCAACGTATAAGGTAAGCTGATCTTTTTCCAGGCAGGATTTGGCCAGTCCGGTAAGTACTTTTCCTGGTCCTACTTCAATGAAGATCCTTGCCCCATCATTATACATGGCCTGAAGCTGTTCTACAAACCTTACAGGCTTTACCAGATGATCAGTAAGTCTTTCTTTTATTTCTGAAGGATTCGCTGGATATACTTCTGCCGTGGTATTGGACCACACAGGAATCTGCATTTCCTGGAAAGGAACGTCTTTCAAGACTTCAGCATATAAATCCTTGGATTTTGCCAATAATGGACTGTGGAAAGCACATGCTACTTCCAGTTTTTTAGCAGAAATACCTTCCTGTTTAAGAACCTCCAGTAATGTATTAATCGCTTCTGTACTTCCTGCAATGACACATTGGGTAGGAGCGTTGAAGTTCACAGGGTAGCATCCTTCTACTTTAGCAATAATGGGCTGTAAACGTTCTGCTGTAGCACTTGCAGCCAGCATTGAACCAGGATCTCCACCTTCCACAGAATCTAAAATAGACTGCGCTCTCTGAACACTTAAGTCAACCAGTTTATCTTCTCCAAATACTCCGGCAAAGCATAAAGCCGGTATTTCACCATAGCTGTGGCCTGCCAGCATATCCGGAATAATACCCAATGATTCCAGGAATTTAGCCAGTGCAAGGTCTACAATTCCTAAAAGAGGTTGTGCTAAACGGGTATCTTTAATGGTTTCTTTTTGTTGTTTTAAGTCAGCCTCATTAAAAGTCTTAGATGGGAAAACGACTTTTTCAAGTTCAGGATACTCATCGATGATCTTACGCATAGCAGGGAAAACGACGAATAAATCACGAGCCATATTGATTCTCTGGCTGCCTTGTCCAGGGAATGTGAACGCTACTTTACCTTCTTTTTTATTTACAGTAAAAGTATCTTTTGTCTCAATCCCTAGCAGTACTAGCTCAAGCTTCATCATTAAGTCTTCAACTGTATCCGCTACAATACTGAACTGAATTGGTTTTTCCGAACTGATGCTTAAGCTATACGCAATATCTTTTAATGGAATACCATCATTAATTTCTAATAAAGCCTTAATCTGGCCTGACTGCCCTTTGGCTTCTTCATACGTATCTCCACGGAACACAAATAGTTCTGAAGGCCACGACTGCATTGCGATTGAATTATCCTGCTTAGGATGGTTGGCAATAACCGTATGGAAGTTCGTTCCTCCAAATCCGAAAGCACTGATTCCGGCATAACGGTTCTTCTCGCTCCATAGTCCACTTTCTGCATGGAAAGCAAATGGGCTGGTTTCTGCATTATAATAAGCATTAGGCTGCTGAAGGTGAAGGGTAGGTGGTTTTACTCCGTGATATACAGCCAGGGAAGCCTTGATTAATCCTGCTAATCCTGCCGCACATTTTGTATGTCCGATCTGTGTTTTTACAGAACCTAAATGAGTCTGTCCGGGTAAAGCTCCTGAACGGCTGAATAAATTAGTTAAGGCACTTAATTCAGTTTTGTCCCCTACAACGGTTCCTGTACCATGAGCTTCCACTAAACCTACGGAAGCAGCACTGATACCAGCCTGGGAATAAGCACGTTCTAATGCTCTTACCTGACCTATTTGTCTAGGAGCCGTCAATCCCAATGCTTTTCCGTCACTGGATCCGCCAACTCCTTTGATCACTGAATAAATACGGTCACCATCGCGTACTGCATCTTCATATCTTTTTAAAACAAGAATGGCAATACCTTCTCCAAGAGCAATACCGTCTGCCTCGCCATCGAAAGTAGCACACCTTCCTTTTCTGGATAAAGCATGCGTACTGGAGAACATCAGATAATCATTGATTCCGTTGTGTAAATCGGCTCCTCCGGCAAGAACCATATCCGATTTACCTAATACAAGTTCCTGGCAAGCCAAATCAATAGCGGCCAAAGAAGAAGCACAAGCTGCATCTACGGTAAAGTTTCTGCCCCCAAGATCCAGTCGGTTTGTAATTCTACCAGCGATAACATTGGCAAGAATACCCGGGAATGAGTCTTCTGTGGTATGTGGGAAGGCTTCTTTTACTTCTTCATGAAGTTCTCCGAAAACCTGTTTATAGTATCCTCTGAAACTATAGCTGTTGGCAAGGTCATTACCTCCTTCAGCTCCGATAATTACAGAGATATTTTCTCTATTGATGTGTTTTTCACCATATCCTGCATCTTCCATTGCACGTTTTGCGACCAATAAGGTCAACAATTGTGTAGGTTCAATCGCTGCAAGAGACTGTGGCGGAATTCCGAATGCCAGTGGATCGAAATCAATTTTAGGAATAAATCCTCCCCATTTGGAATGGGATACATCCGGTCCGTCAGAATCGGGATGGTAATATAATTCTTTATTCCATCTTTCATCCGGTACTTCAGTAACACTATCTTTTCCTAAAATAATATTTCTCCAGTATTCATCCAGATTTTTAGCGCCCGGGAAGATACATTCCATCCCTACGATAGCGATGTCCAGAGGTTTTTCTGTAGAAACCGGTTCCTCTGATAATGCAGCATCCTGAATATATGCGTAATTGTCTACAACACTTTGATGCAGGGCTGCCAATGAGATTACACGATTATGCATCGTAGCAACCTGTCCTATCATGTACATTCCTAAATCAAGTTGATCATCTTTAGGAATATTGACCAGTTTGTCGCCTTGGCGTTCAATACCTTTGGCGGCAATACGCAGACGGCCTACATTTAGTTTTTCAAGCTGTTCCCAGACTTGTTTCTTATCCATTCCGGCAGCAAGAAGTTTTGCTTTTTCTGTATTGAAATGGTAGGCAAATGCAGTGTTTAAACAACGTGTTTCATGTCCCGGAGCTGTTTCCAGTAAAACGGTATCTTTTGCCTGCATAGCTTGAGACTGGAACTCTTCCTGAATAGCTCCGGTTTGTACAGCCTCATGAGTATACAGATAGGCAGTACCCATCAATACTCCAATTTTTACTCCTCTTGCAGCCAATGGTGCAGCCATGATGGAAACAAATGCCGTTGAAAATGCATTATGAATTCCTCCTGCAAAAAAGACACTGATGTTCTCAGGATGGTCTTCTTTTAAAATACGTTCAATTTGTTTTTCCCAAAGTACTGTACTTGAAAGTGGTCCTACATGTCCTCCGCATTCACGTCCTTCGAAAATGAAGTTTTTAGCGCCTTCTTTCAGGAAAATATCCAGAAGAGCAGGAGAAGGAACGTGTAGGAATGATTTTATTCCGGCCTTTTCAAATACTTTGGCCTGAGCAGGTCTTCCTCCGGCGATTAAAACTACGGGAGGTTTTGCCTCTAATATATAGGAGGTCTGTTCATCTCTTAATTCCTGTGGTGCGAATCCTAAAATTCCTACACCCCATGTTTTTTCACCAGCAAGTTTTTTGGTGTCCATTACCAAAGACTTCGCGGATTCTCCTTTTAATAATGACAAAGCAACAAAAGGTAAAGCTCCGGCATCTGCAACTGCATTGGCAAATGATGGGACATCACTTACACGGGTCATTGGCCCCTGAGCAATAGGGTATTGTAATCCCAGTTCCTGAGCTAAAGAGTTGCCTTTATCAATGACATTCAGTGCTTTTGCCTGCTTCAGGTGTCCATACATGGCTTCTTTAAATCCGAAAATCAGTTTTTTCAGTGTTTTGAAGTCTTCATACAGGTCAATTCCAAGCGAAATGTCTTGTCCCATTGGGATGTAACATGTGCTAAGGTCAAAACCGGTAAAATATTGTTTCAGCTCTTCAGCGGTTACGTTTTCAGATAAAGCCGGTGAATTGGGTCTTACCAATACACGATGGTTCGCGATCACCTTAGTTTCTGTACCATTCAGTTTTGAGCATACTTCTTTCAGATCCTTAGGAACGGAACTTTCCGGGAACAATGCCAGCTGGCTGTCCAGTATAACTCCGGTTGCTCCCAGAGCTTTTGCTGCGGCTGCGGTATGGAGACCTATTCCTCCCTGTACCCACACCGGAATGCTCTGGATTTCCTTGATCACACGCTGGAATAATACAAACGTAGATTCATAGCCTACTAATCCGCCAGCTTCATTTCCTTTGATAATAATTCCTTGTGCTCCCGCCTGTTCAGCTTGTCTAGCTTCTTCTAAACTGGTTACCTGATAAATAACAGGTACATTGAGTGGCTTAGACATTCCGAATGGTAGGATCGCAAATCGTACTTTTTCCGGAATTTGAAGAGTAGTGAATTTGTCGTTAGAAAAATAAATACCATACGATGGTACGTCTATCTGGTCAAGTTGATGTAACGCTTCCTGGGCTTTCGTTAGCTCATTTCCTAAACTTAGAACGGGAAGTGCACCTGCCTGATGCAGTTTAGATATGAGGTTAACGTCCGGCTTTTCAAAAGGCGTCAATCCAATAATGGTTAGTTTTTTCATGGCGTGTTAATTGAATTATTGAATGATAGCAAGAGTTCCATAACAGAATGCAAGGTCTTTCGATCGTAAGACCATTACTCTTTGCTACGATATAGTAAAAATTATTTTTATTAAATCGTTAACAATAGGTGTTGTTTTGTAGTAATTATTTAATAATCTATCGGTATTGGATAGATTTTGGGTTGTGGTAGTTATATCCGGCTTTTCAAAAGACATCAGCCTGATTTTGGTCAAGTTTTTCATAGCATTTACGGTATAGAAATGATTAATGATAACTCATAGCAAAACATCAATGTTATTCATATAAATAACAATTTTTTGATATGATGAAATAAAAATAATAAAACTATAATATATCTTCAATTATAAACGTTATTTGATAATGATTTTTTAACATTAAAATATCAATTATTCAAATACTATTAAAGTATATTTATTGTTTCCTTATTCTTAGAAACATGGCCGGTACAATCTTATAAATTTTAACTATAAATATTTATAGTTAAAAAAATGTTAAGCAAATATAGGAATAAAAAATAAAATATTTCAAAAACAAGAGATTTGTTTTTAGGTATATTACAAAAAGATAATATACAATGAATAGGGTTCTGAAATGTAAGAATTACCTTTATCAATCTGATAAAATGGCAAGGCGAATTTAAATAAAATTAATCAATATAATGTGATTTAATTTGAATTATTTGTGAATTTTTTCTATCTTTTTGATAAATAAACAGATAGGTATTTTTAAGAATAATTTAAATATCTTTCCGAAATTCATAAAAAAACAGTAAGTATCTGATATACTTACTGTTTTTGAATCGGTTGATTGTTGAGTTTTTTTGAACGAATAAGGCTTTTAAAGATGATCTCGGATCAATTATATTAAAATACCTTTTATTGAATCAAATATCTGGTGAGCTGCTTATATAAAGAACGGTAGGAATTAAAATATACTTAACCCATACTGCTTTGCCAGATCTAAAATCATATGATATCCGGCCAGTGAATTTCCATGCTGATCTAAAGCAGGGCTGAATACTCCGATTCCTATTTTTCCGGGAACACTTACGGTAATTCCGCCTCCTACGCCGGATTTGCTAGGTAAGCCTACTGTTCTGGAATATTCGCCACTGAATTCATACATTCCGGCTGTCAGCATCTGTGATTCTACCAGTTTCGCCATATCTGCATTTTTATAGGTGGAATCTCCGTCGAATCTTACACATTGGTTGGCAAAGAAGTAGCCTATTTTTGCAAGATCTTCAGCAGTAAGTTCAATGGAACACTGCTTGAAATAGTTGTCCAGCTGGTCTTCATTTCCTGAAATCAGTCCGCTGTTTTTCATGATGTAAAACATACCGCGGTTACGGTGTCCTGTTGATTTTTCTGATTCATAAACTGATTTATTATAATCTATTGATGAATTTTTGGTAATATATCTTACCATATCCAGTATTTTAAGGAATGGTTTCTCGCCATCTCCTGAGATCAGTGAAGTGGTAAGAATAGCCCCGGCATTCATCATTGGATTAAGAGGTTTCCCTGTCGTTTCAAGGTTTGAAAAGTGGTTGAAAGGTTTATCTGATCCAAAGTATCCCATTTTATCAAAAATATGAGCTTCTCCTTTTTCGTTTACAGCAACCATTAATGATATAATTTTAGAAATACTCTGCATGGTAAATTTCTTACTTATATCACCGGTGTTGAATACTTTCCCGTTTTTATCTACCACTGAAAAAGCGATTGCTTTAGCATCCATTTTTCCCAGTTCCGGAATGTAATCTGCTACTTTTCCCTGGGTGTAATATGTTCTGTTTTTTTCCAGGATGGTATTTAATGTTTTTTCTGAAAGAGTTGAGAGGTCTGCTGTTTTCTGTGCATAAACGATTGTGTTTAAGGAAAGAAAAGCGGCAGTGCAGATTCCTTTTGCAGAAAATAAAAAGCTGTTGTTTTTCATAGAGAAGATCTTCAAATAAAATGTTTATGATAAGCCTTAAAAAACAAAGATATAGTTTTTTAATCTTGTCAGCAATTCTCCTTTATCATGCCTGAGAATATCATTGTGGTTTTGGGCTGGCCGCATTGATACAGGAAGACTGAGGCTGTTAAAATGCATGGCAAGTTATTTAAGAATAATGAATAGACAGGCAGTTTTATTTTTAGCTTTTTTAATGTGATTAATTTTAATTCAAAATCAGTTTTATTAGTAAAAAATAAACAAATTGTTCTTTTTGGTTATATATTTTGGGATTTAATACATTAAAATTTAGAATTTTATTTGGTTTAAAATGGGCTGTAGCTATAAAAATTAAGAAAGGGCGGATTTTTTTTGCATAACTAATAGAGTAGTGAAATAACATATAAGTATGAATTTATCTATATTGTTGGAATTCAGTTATAAAATTATGTTATTTTTTCACTATTAAATGATTATTGTATTGAATTTTTTATTAATTTGACAAAAAATTAATAACACTTTTTTAATAACTATGAAAAACAACACCTATTTTGGTAGGCAGCACATCTTCAGATGGCTCCTGCTATGTTGGCTTTTGGTACCATGGGTACTACAAGCTCAAGCTCGAATTACATGGACCGCTCAGGTCGGATGCCAGGAATTCCGTGGCGAGAAAGATGATCAGGTCCCTGATAACGGAACCACCTTTTCCTACATCAATTCATCCCAATGTCTGCGCGTCTGCGAGGCATCAAATGTCACCTATGAGGTGCAGGGACCTAATGTTTCTGCCGTACAATGGACAGTCTCCGGAGGAACGGTAGCTACTTCAGGGCCCGCGAATACCATAGCCAATGTGGGCTGGGGATCAGCAGGTAACGGATCTTTACAGGCTGTCATCACCTACAATGATGGAACTGTTGAAACACAGACGATCTGTATTGTGAAGATTAACAGACCGATCGCTAAATTTGAATTACTGAACTTAGGTGATACGGTATGTAGAAATACAACGATTTATTTTGACAATCTTTCTGAACAGAACGGAGGGTCGGATATCATCAATTACTTCTGGGATTTTGGCGATGGTACAACTTCCACCGCTTTTGAACCCTCTCATTTGTATGCTAATCCTGGAAATTATACCATCCAATTAACGGTAACCAACAAGTGTGGCTGCCAGGATAAAATTAAAAAACAGATCAAGGTATTAAAAGCAGATCCTGTACAGATCAATTGTGCTTCCGTAGTATGTGAAGGAAGTACTGAGAAATACAGTGCACAGGATGGATGTAACAAAGGACAATGGAAAGTTATTGGTGGATCAATTATCAACAATAACGGTAACGAAATCGAAGTAGTATGGGATCAGGTAGATCCGCTTGACGGCTTCGGGTACGTAATGTATATGTCTGATTGTGCTTGTCCTGAGTGGACGACAATTAAAATTCCTGTAGTTTTAAAGAATGCAAAAGTTAAAGGACAGGAAGTAATATGTACTGGAAGACAGTACACATATTCAATTCCTCAATGGCCTACAACGAAAGTTCAATGGAATGTATCGGGGCCTGCAGGAGGTTTGCTGACCAATACACAACAGAGAAATGAAGTTGTTTTCTCAGCCAGTCAGCCGGGTACTTATCACCTTACTGCTAATTATTTCAATACTTTATTGACATGTGAAGGGCAGGCATCTATTGATATCATCGTAGAGGCACCGGTAGTGATAAGTGGAGGCGTAGATGAAATCTGTGCAGGAACAAGCCAGGGATTTACGGCTTCTCCTAACGTGCCTGTTATCTGGAAAGTAACCACAGGAAGTTCTACTTATACTTCTCCTGTAATGACGGGAATATTCAACTACAACTTTGCGACAGCAGGAACGTATACTATTACAGCTACTAAGCAAGGTGGAGGTTGTGAAAGTAATGCAAGAATTATTAAGGTATTACCAATTCCACAGGCTCCTAACGGAACAATCTCCGGAGAAACAAAAGTATGCCCTGGAAAACCTTATGTTTATACAATCAGCTCAGTGGATTCGGGAATGGTACCGGTTTGGAGTGTTACCAACGGAACCATTCAGGGAAGTAATGCGGGACCTTCTGTAACGGTTATATTTAACGCTGGTGCTACATCATATACAGTGTCTGCACAGAATAAATCGATCAGTAGTGCAGCATGTCTTTCGGCTCCAAAATCGTTCAATGTAACGAAACTGGATCTTAGCACAATTGTTATTAATCCAAATTCAGGACCTTTCTGTCCGAGCAGCACTCAAACTTTCAGTGCTAATCTGAATGGAATTGTTCCGGATTTTATGGAATGGTCATTTGCAAGTTCCAACTTTGGAAGTGTTATCGGAGGACAGGGTACTGCTAATATTACAGTTAACTTCAATGAGATTTCTTCAACCAGTACTACGGACCTGGTTTTAAAAATAGTAAAGTGTGGTGTGACGAAAATTATCACTATGCCGGTATCTTTAATCACCCTTCCGGTAGTGAGTTTCACAAATGTTGGTGGAATTTGTTTAGGGTCAAACCTTACTTTCACAGTTAACCAGGGAACCATTACCTCAGCAACGAATGTAACTTTCACATTCCCTGGCGGAACGTATACTACAGCCTTCAACCCTAGTGGGATTTACAGCTTCCCGAATAACGGATATATCCAGAACAATTCAGGAAATAATGTTTCTCAAACGGTTGTTGTAACGTATACAGGTACGAACGGATGTAATTATAAACCTACCGCAAGTGCTAACTTTATTGTATACCCTGAAACGATTATTACTGTTTCTCCGGTATATAATATTGCAGTTTGTGATCCTACAACAATGACACCGTATACCATTACGGCTAACAGTTCTACAGGACTTACAAATATTCTTTCGTGGCAATGGTATAAAAATAATACAATCATACCGGGCGCAACTACCAACTCATATACTATTTCAGGAGCAGGTGCTTTTGGAACTTATAGAGTACAGGCTGTAGATATTAACGGTTGTGTGGTTTCTTCACAAAACATTAATGTAACTCAGTCTTGCCCAAGCAGTGGAAACTGTACGGCAAACCCTCAGATTAACTTCGTTCCGGCATGGTCAGCTTGTAACAATATTACAGTTTCAGGTTTAACCTATAATGGAGTTCCGGACGAAATCCAATGGTTGTCTGATCCTATGCTTACGTTAGTTTCTGGTCAGGGAACAGCTTCACCGGTGTATCAGACTAATCTTGCAGGTGCACACATTGTTTTTGTACGTCTGAGATACGGTTCATGCTGGTACAGTAAAGGAGTAGAAGTAAGAAAGAATTATGAGCCTAAATTCAATATCAGTACAGTGTGTAGCGGAAACGGATACAGTGTAACGCTTTTCAACACTTCTACAATATTTGAAATTAATCCGGGATCTATTACGTATACATTTACTTCGCCGGGACAGCCTACTCAAACAGGGCAATCTGCTACTTATAATCTGGCACCAGGTACTTATACCTTTACGATGACAGTGTCTGCACCTGGGAAACCAACGTGTACCACTACGCAGACTATTACATTAGCTCCGATTCCTAATACATCATTCCTGGTTCCGGCCTGGTTATGTGCACGTTCGCCTATTACGTTCAGTCCAATAACCTATGTTCCGGGAAATACATATACCTGGATCTTTGATGGTACATCGTATATTACGACAGGGTCAGATGCTACGATAACGTATAATACTGCAGGAACAAAAACCATTCAGCTGAAAATTAGAACTCCTCAGGGATGTGAATATCTTTCTGCTGTCATTGGTGTGAATGTGAAAGAGGCAACTCTTGATGGTGATATAGCGCCTCCTGTTCTTGTAGCATGTATTGGAAGTGCTCCTAATATCGTATTTACCAGTACGCTTGGATCTCCTAGCCAGTATATCTGGATGAATGGTTCTCAGCCTGTATCAGGAGCGCCAAACTCTCCTGTGTTCACGCCAACACAATCTGGTAACTACTGGCCGGTGCTGGTATCATCAGATGGATGTAGAACAAGCATTATGAGTACTAAAGCGATCCCTGTGACACTTAAAAATCCTCCATATGTTAACATATCCGGAGTGGCTAATATCTGTGAAGGATCTTCAACAGTCCTTACTGGTATTGTAACGGATAATACATTGGAATATCAATGGAAAAAAGGAAATTCAATCGTTGTACCATGGACTTCTGCTCCTTATCCAATTGCTCTAAGTACAGGGCCATTAACGGCAGGTACGTATGTTTATACTCTGGAAGTAAGAACTCCGGGTACATCAGGATGTACAAGCAGTAAAAGCTTTACGGTAACGGTAAATAGTCCGCCAGCCCCAATTTCGGTAACCTATAATATGGTAAACTGCCAGCCTTATCAGGTTGTGTTAACAGCATCAGGTCCATCTGCAGGAGTTTACAATTGGAGTAACGGAATGACAGGTCAGTCTATTACGGTAAATGAAGGGGGTGCTTATCAGGTTATTTACACTGCACCAAGCGGATGTAAAGTAGTAGGCAATACTCAGGTTCCATTAAGCCTTGAGAGTCTGATGTGGGTGTTCCCAACAGGATGTTATGATGAATGTCTTAGAAAGAATTATGTTTTAGGACCTAAAGGAATCTTTGATCATCATGAGTGGCAGTTGTTCGGAAATAATATCCAGAGCGGAAACAATGATTATATCTATCCGTTGTATATTAATGCTCCGGGAACATATCAGCTTCAGATCGATCATTTGGGATGCCAGTTTACTTCGGGAACCATGAATTACTATCCAGGTAAAGAATGTGGATTCGAAACAGAATGTAAGCTGGAAGCAAATATCAAAGACATGAAATGGGCTGGAGATCACTATAAAGTATATGGTATGATCTACAATGGCGGAAGCCAGCCTATAAGCCTTACTGTTTCAAGTCTTAATGGATTTGGAGTTTATATTCCTTCCATTATTACTATTCCGGCAGGTGGTGTATATGATATGAACGCTAATCCGTTGGCATTCTATCCAAACTCAAGCTTCCAGGGTACTGATGAGATCTTATTCTCAAATGAAACATGTAAGTTTACTACCAAAGCGGTAGATCCTAACTGGATGGGTATGAGAAGTGCAGGAAGAAATGTAATGGCTGCTTCAGTTTCTTCTCTGAAAATGATACCAAATCCTGCGAAGGAAAAAGTGAAAATCTCGTATAATACAGGTAATGAAAAATTACTGGCAAAACAGATTACAGTTTTTGATGCCATGGGCAATGTCAAATTCCGTAAGGAACTGAAAACGGCTTCCGGAGAGGTAGACGTAGAAGTTACAAGCTGGCTGCAAGGTGTTTATATCGTTATTGTACAAACGGGAGATACATCATTACAAGGAAAACTAATTAAAAATTAGTAGCTTATAAAGCAGTGTTCTCTTCGGAGAGCACTGTTTTTTTATAGTATGTGATAATTAAATGAATTTTTATGATACAACTAAAAAACAAACTGTGGGGATTACTGCTGATATTACCAGGATTATCTTTTAGTCAGAATTATCAATGGCAATGGGGAAAACAGGCAGGAGGGCTGACAGGTTCTGCTGATCCGGGGTTTCATTATGTCTTTGATGAATCCATAAGGGATATTGTAGTAGATGACAATAATAACACCTACTATCTTGCCACAATGCGTGAACAGGGACAAAACCTGAATGGTACTTCTGTAACCAATTACGGACTGAGTGATCTTTTTCTGTTCTCTGCAGACTGTGCAGGAAATATAAGATGGTCCAGGCCAATAGGAGGTTCAGGAGACGGAGAAAATGCATGGCATATTAAAGTGGATAATAACGGTGGATTGTACGTTATGGCTACCATTTATAACAATTCATATATCGGAGATCCAAATGCGGTTCCCGTACATTTTGATGATACCCACACACAACCTCTGTATACCTATTATGACCAGACAACAGAGCCTGCGCACAAAGCTGCTTTTCTGTTGAAATATAATACTTCGGACGGTACACTGGCATGGAGTAAGCCTTTACAGGGAGATGTTAACTATTTTTCCCGCATGTGCGATGTGCAGATGATGTATATGGATTCTGCCAAAAATATTCATGCTGTAATGGGTTTCAGAGCAGGAACACATTTAAACGGATTAATTACGGTGCCTTCAACCTTTACGTCAACTTATCAGTATTATGCGGTTAAGTTCAATTATGATGGTGGAAATATGACTCCAGTTGCTCCTTTGCTTCTTCCTATCACAGGAAATGCAATAAATATTGTGGGAAGAGAGGGAAAAGTGAATGTTGTCTATGATGAAGGTTTGAATCGTTATTACATTGCAGGTAAAAGGATGGATCCCGGTTTCAGCAATCTGGTTGATCTTTCCTACAATAATGTTCCATTTACGAAAGCGGCTTATGTGTTTGCTTTTGATGGTACTACCGGAGCTGAGGTATGGCGAAAAGAACTTAATAATGGTACCACAAGTACGGATGATGAAATTCATTCCATTATAAAAGATCCGGTGACTTCAGATATTTATATTTCAGGACGTTATTTTAACGGAATAACAGTGCCTGCAACTTTCGGAAGCTATACTTTTCCTCTGAGAAACTATGTTGAAGCCGTTCCTTTTGTTATGAAGATGAATGCAGCAGGTACAGTACAATGGGCAAGAACTCCGGACGGAATGTCTGGCCTTCAGTTTGGCTATCGTTTTACCAAAGGAACAATTGCCATTAATGGAAACGAAATAGCATTTGCCAAAGGAAGCTGGTCTGATATCTGGGGAAGCTATGCCATGGTGCGCCCTGATGGAGATCGGTCAGATCCTTTATTGGTGAGACTTAACAAAGATACCGGAGATGTTTTGGGAACAGGAGAGATTCGCAGTAACTATTATGTTATCGATGAATTTACGGCAGTGGCCGCAGATAAAGATGGTAATTATGTAGTAGGAGGTTTTTTTCATGATCAATTATTTACGGAGGCCAATGATAATGTCAATACAATGGCTGTTAATGTAGCAGGAGGGAAATCTCAGTCTTTTTTTACAAAATTTGCTAAATCAGCGTGCAGCCAGATGTCTGTAGAAGAAACTGCTGCTCAGGCAGGAATACAGTTATACCCAAATCCGGTTCAGGAGGTGCTCAATATCAGAAGCAGAGAGCCTTTGGTTTCTTATGAGATTTTTGGGGCCACGGGACAACTGGTAAAACAGGGAACTTTGAATATGATGCAGGAACAGATTGTAGTATCTTCTCTTCAGACAGGAGTATATTACGTTAAACTTAAAACCAAATCTTCAACAGTAACGGAAAAAATATTGAAGAAGTAAAAAACAAAACTGAAAACTAATAACCTTATATATAAAACAGTGTTCTCCAAAAGAGGGCGCTGTTTTTTATCGTAGCTGGTTGATGGAATTGAATAACCTATTCCGTATTTTTGCACAGAATTAAATGGCTAAACTGTTTTTTCCAAAATATGAACAATATGTTTTCTGATAATCGTCAAATTGGGGTGGTTTCTTCCTTTTCTGAACTTGTAAATACCCATTTTCAGGGAGTGATGAATGCCATTTGCTGGCATCGAAATATGGCGGGTGATTTTAAAGAAATTGTGGCAAAGCTTCAGTTAAAAGATAATATCACCGAAGTTACCAGTGAAGATCTTTTAGCACTGCAACTATCAGAAGAAGGCAGTATCGCAAGGGAAATTATTTTAAATGATTTACAGTTACTGACAGATTTTGGAGCATCTCCGGTTCTTAATTTACTGAAATGTTATGAACGTGACGAAGAACTTGGTTTTATTTCAACAGATGTATACTCATATCATGTAGACCGTTCTCCCGTAGGAACAGATACTTTTCTATGTACTTATCACGGAGCAGCAAGCGACATCATAGCCAATGATGAGGTTGAACAGAAAATTTTAATTCCTGAAATCCGGGAACAGCTCAAAACATTACACGACGGTCCGGAAGAAGAATTTGAAGACTTCCTGAAAGAGTATTTCTTTGATCTTCATTATCAGCCTAAACCTGATGCAAAGCCTGTCAATTTGGGTGTTGGCCATCTTTGGCGGATTGCTGTAGATCATCCTGAGCAATCAGCCTTACCTTGTGTTCACAGAGCACCTGTTGAAAATGATGGAGCATACAGGTTGCTGTTGATTTGTTAGATTATATTTTGAGTAAAATCAATTGATTGAATAAAAAAATCCAATATCGTAAAGATGTTGGATTTTTTATGACTGATTATAAAGCGCTCTTTTACTCGTGGCTGATCGCTTTTAGTTCGTTTAAGTAATCTTTACTTTCAATATTCCCGACTGCAAATTCGTGTTCCAGCAGTTTGATTTTTTCTGTCTTAGTGTAAGATCGCTTATAGATGTTTTCCAGTATGCTTTCCTCATCAGGCAAAGGATTGAAGATGTTTTTCAGATCCCGATACGCATGATAATACCTGATTCCCAGTAATCTTTGTGAATGCGCATTGAAATGTACACCGTCAGGATTGGCAGTAAGGTCTTTTGCGGTGGCAAAATAACAGTTTTCATGAGTCTGCACAAACTGTTCCAATTGCTGGTTGACTAAAGGATAATGGATGAAATACTGCCCAAATATTCCATGGGATAGATAATCGCCTAAGCCGCCAATGATAAGAGGAATTTCAGGACTGTTTAATTCTTTACGCAGCGCCTCAATAATTTCAGAAAACTTTTCCTGATACTTTTCTGCCTTTTCAGGAGAGCAGTCACTCTCACCCTGATGCCATAAGATTCCTTTGATTTCGCTTGTTCGTTGGGCAAGTCTGGCTTGTGATATAGCGTTTTCAAATAAAGCACCATCCACAGCCCAGTCATCAAGACTGGTGCCTCCGTCAGCACATGGAATTAATCCAATTTCATTCTGCGCATTATCAAGTCTCCAGGAAGCAGCAAATGAAGCAGCAAGCCCGACACCCGAACTTGGACGGTCATAATTTATCGGTTCTGACATGATTTGCCATAATCCGTTTCTCAGCATTTTAATATGTTCGTCAAAAATAGGAGGGACTTCCTTTGCGTAGCCGCGTCCAGCCATATTGGACTGGCCTATCATTAAAAAAGAATGTATCATTATTGTTTATTTAATTGCAAGCCTATGCTTCTGCTAAATGAATTCCAGGCTAGTTTCTTTATTTCATTGGGAGCAATATCTCCGGATCTGTAAGCGGTGATGGTTGCAGTGATTGTATTTGTAAAAAGAATTTTTATCCAGACTAATGGTAACTGGCTGTCTATCAATTCTTCTTTTTGTAGTTTTTCAATTGTACTGAACAGCTCATTTCTTACTTTTAAATATTCCTTACCTGTTTCGGTTTTATAGGTAGGTTCAATTTCATTCAGTTTTATCAAAAAAGCATACTTTGTTCCGCTCTCAATTCCTGCATATAATAAGTTTTCAAGCTGTACCAGCGGATCTGTGGAACTGTTACAAGCTTTAATAGCTGCATTTTCCCAGGCTTGCATCATATTTTTGTTACAGGCTTCCAGTAATTCGTTCCGGTTTTTGAAATAGCGGTGCAATGTTCTTCTGTTAAGATTACAATGTTCTGCAATCTCTTCAAATGTTGCCGAAAAGTTTTCATTGAAGACCGTTATGGCTGTATCAATAATTTTTTGTTGAGTACTCATTATTTTTTATTGGCTCAAATTTACGACAAATGTCTCAATATTGAGACATTTGTTTTAGGTGTCATGATTAATAGAAATCGGTATTGAAAATAATATACAGTAAATCAGGCAATTGAATTTATTTTTTTAAATCCCAAGCAAGGATATGGAATTTCTGTATTTATATAGATGAGTACTCAGTAAAATATTTTTTTAATCAAAATAATTAATTAAAATCAAAATGAAAAAATTCATTCATGTAAAATTGATATCTATGCTTGTGATCTTACTGGCTATTCCTTTTGCTCTGGCAAGCTGCAGTAATGATGATGAATCTCCTAAACCTAATCCTGTGACCATCAGTTTTGATGATCTTAATGGTGAATACACAGGAAAAGCAAGTGTATCCCAGGGAACTGTGAATGGAGAAACAGCGGTTGCTTTTACGGCCAAGAAAAACCTGATTTCCTATTCAGAATTTCCAATGAAAGAAATTATTTACTCTGTAATTTCTGATCCTGTGAAAGCCAATCAAGCCTTAACAGCCATTGGGAAAATAAAATATGACCTGGATTATACAGCAGTTTTATACCAGCAAAAAAAGGAAATAGAACTTAATCTTCTTCCTAAAGAATTAACGGTTCAGGTTCCTATTGATGGGGTAAACAAGAAAGTTGTCATAACATTTACAGCTTCTAAAAAAGGATTGTTTACCAAACAGAGCACGCAAAATATGAATTTTGAACTGCTTGCGAGTAAAATAACCGTTGAAGGAACAGCTGTAAATCCTTTCAACCCTATAAAATATAATTTTCAAATGCTGAAGAAGTAGTCGCAGGATTAAATATTGTACAGATGCACTTACAGAAGTGCATCTGTTTTATTTCTTAATTACCATTTGATTCTTATTTTGGGAACTACTTTTTTTATTTCTTTGGCTACATTAGTTCCTGCTTTCCCCAGTTCATTACTTATGTTTCTGACCACTTTTACGGCTTCATGATTTTTTCCGGGACCGTATTGTAAATCATGAACGGTCGTATTCCATGTTTTAACGATATCATTCGTAGGTCCGAACTGATTTTTTAAGGCATCTCCAATTTGATTTAATCCTTTAACGATCGTATTATTCTTTCCAAAACATCCATGATCTCCACCTACACCGTTTGTTAAACATTTGCTTAATTCACGGTAGGTCAATTGGCCGCCTGCACAACCTGCAAATGCATAAGGCTGACCTCCGGTACTTACAGCGCATTCCACTGCTATTTGTGCTTCCGTATTCAGATTAAGCTTACCTGCACCGTAGCACACAGCAGTTCCCATAAAGGTTACCTGACCACTGCTGGCCTGATCTTTAAAGCAGGAAACTAATTGTTTTAACTCCGGATTATTTACTTTATCAGCGAAACAAAGCGGATACATTTCGTAATTATTGCCATATTCTTTATAGCATTTCATCATATCCTGGGTAATCTGTCTTTCTTTTGAACCTCCCAATATACTGAGCATACAAAGACTTTGTTCCTCAGGGGTTTCTGAGTTTTTGGCGCACTTATAAATTTCAAGTTCTTTTTTACCAGCCATATTTGTTACCATACAATCCCCGAATTCCAGCTGATTGATTGTTCCGTCAGGATTCATGGTGTTTTTATAACAGTCTACAGCCGTTTGTTCGCTTGTCATCATGACGTCCCCGAAAGGTTTTTGTTCATCCACAATTTGTGTAGGTAAGGGTCTCAATCCGTCAGCGGTTTCAATTCCTATTTGATTATCGTAAGTTGGTTTTGGCAGGAACATCACAGGTCGGGGAGGGACAGGAATCGTGGAATAGCCTACAATCCGGTATCCCAATCGGTAATCCAATTCGATAATATTTCTATCAAAATCAAGAAAAAATGCCTTTTGATAAGGAACTGCTGAAGGCAAACACAGATAATTAATTCCGGTTTGGTCATATACTGCCTGGCCTGCATTTCCCGGATTTCCATTCTGAACAATTACTCCCGTGTTATACATGGTAAAAGACTGACCGTAAGTTGTCAAAACCATTTGCCCGATAGGATAAACCTGAGCAAAGAGGATAGCGCAGAAACCCATAAGTGAAGCGAATACACTTAAAATGGATAGTTTTTTAATAATTGTGTTCATGGTACTTATTTTTGATAAAGTTACCTCTGTAAACAAATACTAAAACATTACCCTTTTTCGCTATTTTTCAAAGCAAACAATTAAATAAAGGGAATTAAATTACTTCCGGTTAAAAAAATAAACTGCAGTGATCATTGTTGCTTAAAGACCAAAGAAGAATTCCTGAACTGAGCGTTTCTGAAACTGAAATGTACTAGGAGTAGTGAGGGTAAAGAGTCAACCTGTAAATTCCTATTTTGAAGAAATAATTTTGTTTTGTTCATTCGTGGTTTCGGTAACCTTACTTTTTTCTATAGGTGTACGAGTTGTCCCAAAAATATGTCTTCGATGATTCTCGCCCCAATCCTGTAATGAAGTCACTACCTGATCTAGTGTACTGGTATAATCTGTGGGGAAATATTCAATAATAACGGGATAGCTCTCCGTTACGATCCGTTCAATCAGTCCGTTCTGTTCCAGTTCCTTTAATTCCTTTGCCAGGACTTTTGGTGTCAGCTTTGGAATGCTTTTTCGTATTTCTGTAAAGCGTCTGTTTCCTGCATTCACGGAAATGATAATCTGCAATTTCCACTTTCCGCTGATGATGTCCAGGGTGTCCCGAATGGGTCTAAGTGCCTGCAGGCATTCTTTATGATCATGTTGTTCTTCCATGTTGCTTTCCTTTAGGTAACTGCTATACTTTGGAATGTGAATTTACAATAATTTTGTCCCTGTCAAAAACAAAAAATTTAGAAATGGCAAATATTTTAAATATCAAAACAAGCATCAGCGGTGAAGATTCGGTAAGCAGCAAACTGTCACAGGCTGTAATTGAACATTTATTGGCAAAAGATAATTTGAGCAAGGTTGTTGTTCGTGACCTGGCTAATGATATCATTCCGCACATGGAACTTGCACACTTCAATGCCTTCAATGTAAGAGACGAAGAAAAAAATGAACAGGAAAGAGAAGTTTCAAGGTTCTCAGATCAGGCAATAAAGGAAATCCAGGAAGCAGATATTATTGTGATTGGTGTTCCGTTTTACAATTTTGGGATTCCTTCAACATTGAAATCATGGATTGATCATATTTCTATTGCAGGGAAAACATTCTCTTACTCCGATGGCACGCTCAAAGGTCTTCTTGAAAATAAAAAAGTATACCTGAATTTTGCGGTAGGAGGAGTCTATGATAATGGAATCGTAGAGAATATGGAAAAATACCTGAGGACATTTTTTGAATTTATAGGAATCACCGATGTGGAAGTTTTCAAAACAGAAGGTACAGTGATACCGGAACTCAGGGAAGCGAGTTTTCTGAAAGCTGTAGAAGATATTGAAACAGCCATCACTCAGGCCTCATAAATATGACAGCTACTTATCTTAAAATACAGATAGGTAGCTGTTAGCTTATTGTAAAGATGTATGCAGGATTAGCAATTATTTTTTTTCGTGATTAATACTGTTTTAGGATGATTAATAGAAATTAAGGTTTTATTTTCCGATACAGTATCTAAAGAAGTGTTTATAATGGTGGTTAACACAATACAAGGTGTACAAAAGTGGTACACGGTTAAGATGCTGCAACATCTTTTTTTTCTACATTTTTTGCGAGAATATCACCTACTTAATTAGCTGTAATGTAAAAGTTTATTACTTTATACAAAAAAAATGATAGCAAAATTTGTACTACTTTTGTATATTAGTGAGGTTATAAATAATTAAAAATCAGGTGTTTAAAAATTTTCAATTGTAACTGTAACTGTAATAATTAATACATTTTGCCTGTACACCCCATTTTTCATCTAGTTTCTAAACTAAAACAAGTTGGGAATTTTAACAAATGTAGCTCAAATTTTATATTAAAATGTTTTAATTAATTATACCTAATAATTCTCTGTTGGATTTACTAACTGCAAAATATTTTGATAAATTTGATCATTTACTAATTGCAAAATTGGAATGCGTTTAACATTTTAATTAAATAATCAATTAAAAAGAGTTTAACCAGTAGGATACGGATTTTGACCTGATTGTTGAAAAAAAAGTTAAACAAATTTATAATTATTCTGAAACAGCTTATATTGCATAATGGTTTTGAAAATATTGTATATAATTAAAGAACCGGATTTGAAAAATCAAACTAATTATTATGAACAGCTACTCTCATTATTTCAGAAATTCATTTGCCGAAATTTATACTATAATTGGTTCTTCTGAAACTCTACCCAAAAATGCTCCTGATTTAAGAATTTGCAGATTTTGTGGAAAAAATGAAGACAATGTAACTTTTAAAAAAGTAGCACACGCTTGTCCTGAATTATTAGGACAAAATAACCTTGTGATTTACGATGAATGTGATTCATGTAATGAAAAGTTTAGCAAATATGAGAGTCATTTATCAAAATTTTTCTTACCATACTTATCTGTTGTAGGAGTTAAAGGAAAAAAGAAAATTCCTAATTTTCAAGCAAGGAAAGATAATGATGATGAAAAAACAAGAACATCTGTAAAATACGCAGGTGACGGAAAAATAAACCTTTTTTTAAGCTCCTTGGATGACTATAAAGTAGATATCGAAAACAAAACAATGTCTATACGTTTTAGAAATCCTGCGATAAAACCTATATACATCTATAAATCATTGCTTAAAGTTGCTCTTTCTTTTCTTCCTCAAATTAAAATACAGAAATATCAACTACTTTTCGATTGGTTGCAGAATGATAATGAAGAAATAGTTTTTTTCTCAACATTATTCATTACAAAACTAACACGTAAAAAATTTGCCAAACCTTGTGTTCAATTATACGAAGCAAATAAAATCTTTACAGATAAGGGTTTTCATCCTGAATTAACTATGGTTATAAATTTTGCTAATATTGTAGCCCAAATATATTTGCCTTTATCAGCATCTTTCGATTATCCTAAGTCAAATGGAAAATCTCCAACACTTGAGTTATATCCTGCATTTCATTACAATATGGACTCTGAAAAATATGAAAACATTACACCTGATACTCCTATTACTGTAAATTACAAGTTTGAAAGTATCGATTTACACTCCCAAGAAAATAGCATTAGAGATGAAGTACTAAACTTCACTTTCGAATCAGGAGATTTTAATATAGAAAAAAATCCCACTGATTTTCTTTAGTCTAAAAGATAATATTGCTATATAAATTTGATTTTTTCAATGAATAAGAATCTCTAAACAATAACAATTTCCGCCATTATTAAAAGCGATTCCAAGGATTAATTCTATATTTTCAAATGTCCATTTTCTGATAATATTGTCTTTTGGATCATCTTTTTCAGAATTATAATATCCTTTATTTTCTACATCTACACCAAACAACTTGACAAGTTTATCTGTTAATAGTTTTGCCTCTCTAAACATAATAAAGTTAGCATTTGAGTGGCGTTGACAATATAATTTTAAAGAACCTTTACTATTACTAATCCTATTAAAGTAATTAAAAAACTTATGATGATTTTTTAAAATCATATCATTTTCGATATTGGAGTTAGTACTATTTCTTAAAATCAAACTATTTTTTATTTCATAATCTAAAGTTTTAAAAAAAGACTTTACATCATTTTCTTCTTGTTGCAAGAATATCGTTCTATTATTCAGAAACTCTTCAGTTGTAAAAATTTTTGTCTGTATTTCGAAAAACTTATAAGTGATGTAAGCTTTTGTTGCTAATCCTTTATCATCAGTAACTAAAACATCTGAAAAAGATGCATACCAAGCGTGATTTGCATCTGTATGAATGCTTTCTAGAGCTTGCGATTTTCTTAATGGTTTATCTTTCGTAACATTATGTAATTCCAAAGAATTGAAAAAAAGAACAAATTTGTCATAGTCATTATAATCTTTGACAGCCTCAAAAGTTTGTTTCATTAAGTCTGTAAAACTTTGACCTCCGAAATTTTCTTTAAACTTTTCATCAAATTGATCCTTCCATTTTTCGAAACTGTATTTATCACTACTTACATACTCTTCCATCATTTTTTTTAACCCAATCACTTCTTGTCGATCTGTTAAGAGATTATTCCCAAATTTTAAAAAATGCTCCATCATTGATCCTACGGTAAGGTTTTCATTACTCGGTAAATATCTTTCAGAAAGTTCTTTTTCTTTTCCTGTTAGATCAGGTGGTTTAAGATTCGGAATAGGAATATTTAATAGATTATGAAATAGATCTTTTGCAATTTTTGAAAACTCGTCTTCGTCTTCTCCCTCAATAGTTGGAAAAAGGCTATCTATTAAATTATCATCTGGATTGAGGAAATTTTTTGCAATACTAAAATCAGTATCATAAAAGGATTGGGTTGGTTTTGCTAATAAACAATTTGTCTCTTTTTTGATTGCATCATAATCGAAATAATGATCTTTAACATAATGTTCCAACAAAAGTAAATCCTCTTGCCAAAATGAGCTGTCAGAGTTTGATAAATCTTGATGATGTGCGTGAGAATAGGTGAAAATAAGGATGTCTTTAAGTTCATCCATCAACTCCTTTAATGGAATTTTGAAGTTTCTTTTACCCTCTTTTATTGAAGAATAAATATTTTTATCACAGTAGATTCTTAGCATAATTATAAAGATTTCTTATTTTCTTAATTTACTTTTAAGGTTGGTAATTCAATACCAATTTTGTAAAATTGCACATAATTATCTTCAGTTTCCCCTCTAAAATTGGCGTTTGCAAAATCCTTTCTTCCTGCACCTTGATCCGAATATATGATTAGACAATCAATAACTTGATTGTAATTATCTTCCTTGTGTAATTCTTTATAAACAGATTTCATTCGCGCATAACCGCTTACCTGTCGAATATCTTCCTTGCTGATTTCACCTTTTCTATAATGAGGTTTATACTTCGCATCAACTATCATTTGATAATTTTCCAATTTGGAATCTATTATAAAATCAAGTTCTTGATAATTTGTTTTAAATAAATATTTAACATCATTTTTTAAAGGAAAACGTTCTTTCAACTTTCCATAAACATATAGCTCAAACAATTTACTCATATCAATCCAAAAGGGCGGTGTGTTTATTGTCTTCTCTTGTGTAATAGAGACATTGTAACCAAAGCGCTTTAAGATCAATTTAGACAAATGAATGGCTTCCTTGTACTCCTTATAAAAAACATTTGTTTTAGTGTTTTTCACATCATAAAGACTTACTTCTTCAGATACGTATTGAAAAGCTGGATTGATATAATTAAAAATTTCTGTAGTATAATTGTCGGTTTGTAAATTTTTGATTGTAGGTAAATAGCGTTCTACGAAAGCCAAAGCCTTTTTTAACAAGCGATTTTCTAATCCATTGAAACCAAATTCATCATAGCTGCAAAAAGTATGTAATGGTTTATTCTTTACCAAATTTTGCTTGATTGTTCGACTTACCAAAACTTTCCCCTTTACTTTTGAATGTAAATTGTTTTCAACTTTATAATAAGATTTTTTCAATCCTTTTCGAACGATTTGTTTTACCAAAGTTAAAAATTGCACTATTAGTAAAGGAGTTAGCAAATCTTCTTGTTGAGTAATAGCAATTGTAGGTTTATCCCATTTTATTTCAAATAGTTCTACAGTGTGTTTAGAAACTTCTTCATGCTTCAATGCCGAAAACAACATCTGCAAATAATCGGTTTCGTTGTCAGAATAATCATTAAGTTTAGGCTGTATATAAATAGCTTTTTTTTTCTCAATTATCCAGTCGACTCCTACGAAATAAGAATTGGCAATTGCGTGGGTTTTTGTTTCGTTATCGGAATAAATACGAAAGCAATCTATTTTTTCATTTCTAGACTTTCGGTAAAACTGTTTAGAATAATCTTCATTGAAAGATAAATCACCTTCAAAATCATATTCTCTTTTTAAAGCTCGCCCATTGTAATGCTCATAAATACGGGTAATCATAAATTCTGAATTTCAGCTAAAGCATTTTCACTTAATATACCATCTTTAACGTATTCATTTAATAACGGTATTATCTCAAATTCTAATTTTACTTCCAGTTGTTTTTCAGTTTCTGCTAAAAAATAACTATGTCCCAGCTGTACCTCTTTTGCTTTAAAATCTGACTGTAAATAAACAGTTTTCGTTTCATCTTCGTTAAACAAATCTGCAACCTTACTAAATAATGATTTCGCTTTTGCATTTACTGCAGAATCTTTTACCACATTATCTATTGCATCTGAGGTTGGAGGAACGTCAACGAAAGCAAAACGCCTCTTAATAGCATAATCAATATGTCCGACACTTCGATCTGCGGTATTCATTGTTCCTATGATATAAAGATTATCTGGCAAAAGGATTAATCTGTCTGGCTCTTCTTCATTTTCTGAAATATCATAAAGACTTTCTACAGAAGCCTCTTTTTTATTATCTTTTTCGTGATTATATCTATATTCGAGCGCATAAATTAATTCGCCTAAAACTGATGGTAAATTAGCTCTGTTAATTTCATCAACAATTAGAATATATTTTCCTTTTGGATTGTCAAATGCTTCCTCAGCAAACTCCGCTAATATTCGATTCTCAACTTTATAATTAACATCTCCCTTTTCATTTGTTTTTGCAGAAATACCCCTCACAAAATCCTCATAACTATATGCGGGATGAAATTGGATTATTTTATATTTCCCTTCAACTATCAATTCATTGTTTTCTAACTTTACTTCCTTTTTAATACTAAAATTATTGAACAGGAAGTACATTAATTCGTTATTAGTGATATCAGAATTAAATTTTGTTTTTTTTTCTAAAAATATTTCCTGTAATCTTATATTTTTTTGAATATAACTAAGTTCCTCTGTTTTTTCACCTATAAGCTTCAGAACATTTGTTAACGGTTTTTCATTATTAATTGGGAAGTATTTGTCTGGAAAATAAGAATTTAAAACTTTTAGAACAAACCCTTTTCCAATGCGATATTCAATTCCATTTGTGTGTCTTTCATTGATAATATCATCTAATAATTCAGCCATTTTATTCATAGCCTCTTCATCGTCTTCAATATCTTTAAGGAAACCGCTTTTTACATATTTTTGTTCATCGTTTTTCCAATAAATTTTTCCCTTGTTTGCTTGCCCATTGTACTGTCCTGTTTCAGTTAAAACATATTCTAACCAATAACAGAAACCGTCTTTGCCATCAGTTCCTAAAGCATAATTTTCTAATGGTAAGTTTTTAAGTTCCTCTTTTTTAAACTTTTCTTGAAATTCACCTAATGAATCTTTTATTTTAGCACGTAGTTCTAATCTTGACTCATCAGGTTTGTAGGTTTTGAAATAATTGTCAATAAGATCAATTGGACTTTCTATTTTATTAACTTTCGCCATTTCTTCTGCCATCATTTTTGCCATTCTCGTTTTCCCGGTTCCTGGTGGACCTTGTAAAATGATTTGTTTTTTATATTCGAGTAAGTCTATTTTATCTTGCATAATTGATACCTCTTTTTGTTTTTGAATTTCCCCTTGTATGAGTTTGTATAGCTCTGTTTGATCATTAATTTTTGAAATCTTCTCTAAAGAAAACTGTTCTTCAAGAGGTTTTACAGTTCCATATTGACTACCACCTAAAGTGGCATTCTTCATACCTTTAATTTCGGGACCGATTCCTGGTTTTAAAGTATCATGAAAAAACCATTCTTCCACAGGAGCAAATAAATTCCATTCTTCGTCAGAAGATTTTTTAATATCAAGTGCTTCCCCATAAGCTACAAATTGACCTCTGTACTTAAGTATAAGAATGTCATTTTTCTTAATATTTTGATAATCTCCTTTTTGTGGAGTATTCTCGTGAAGAATAAAAGCTTTGTTTTCAATGATTTTAGAAAGGTTTTTTTCATCATAACCTTTACCTTCTTCACCAACGCTACAAGAGTAAAATTTTCTCATTTTTATAAATTTATTTAAATAGTGCTTTTCTTTTACACTCTTCTAGAAAAGGTTTCTTGATAAAATTACAATCCGCATATGTAGAAATATCGCATTGATTGATATTTAAATTATACCAATCTTCTTTAGATATAGAAAACCCTACCAATTTCGATGCATTTTTATAGCCATCTTCGATGAAATCAAAGAAAAAGCTAAATTACTTTCCAATACAAAACTTAGAAAAAATATTCCCCAGTACTTCATCATTCGTCACTTCTCCGGAAATTTCTCCAAGATGTTCCAGGGCGTTTCTCAATTCATAAGCCAGTAATTCCGTTGAGATCTGGAAAGAAATAGCTTCTTTTACCTTATGAACGGCATCCAGAGACTTTCTTAAGGCTTCGAAATGACGTTGGTTGGTAATAACAACATTATTTTCTTCAGACTTTAACTGCTCAACATACGATGAAAGTTCATTCTTAAGATCCTGAATATTTTGATTTTCAACTGCTGAGATCTTAATAAAATCAAATTCGTGGGAAATGGCATTTCTGAAAATATCTTCTACCGTTTCGTATTTGGTAGGAGTCACTTCATCAATTTTTGTTGCACAGATAATCAGCTTCAGATCTTCTCTCAATAGGGATTGGATCATTTCAATATCTTCCGAGAAATCTTCAGTAGCAGCATCGGCCAGATACACTAAAATATTGGCGTTTTCTACCTTTTCTTTTGCTTTTTTTACTCCGATAGCTTCAATTTCATCCACTGTTTCACGAAGTCCTGCGGTATCAATCAATCGGAAAGCATGTCCTTTAATATGAAGAATTTCCTCAATGGTATCTCTTGTTGTTCCTGCAATATTACTTACAATCGCTCTTTCTTCCTTTAAAAGAGAGTTCAGCAGCGTAGATTTTCCGGCATTCGGTTTTCCGATGATGGCTACAGCGGTTCCGTTCTTAATGGCATTTCCGTATTGGAAACTCTCAATCAGAGAATTTAATTTTAATTCAATTTTATCCAATAATCCACTCAGTGCACTTCTGTCTGCAAACTCTACATCTTCTTCAGCAAAATCCAGTTCCAGCTCAATCAGGGAAACAAAATTTAAAAGATCAGTTCTTAATACAGATATTTCATTGGTAATTCCCCCTTTCAGCTGGTTGATCGCAACTTTTCTCGAAGCTTCATTATCAGAAGCAATCACATCAGCAATAGCTTCCGCCTGGGAAAGGTCAATTCTTCCATTGATAAAGGCACGAAGGGTAAATTCTCCCGCCTTAGCCATTCTCGCTCCGTTTTTGATCAGCGTTTCAAGAATACGTTTTCCGATATGTGGAGACCCGTGAAAAGCAATCTCCACAGAATTTTCAGTGGTGAAACTTTTTGGAGCCAGGAAGATTGAAAGCATTACCTCATCAATAGCTTCCTCCTCATCCATAAAATAACCGTAATGAATGGTGTGGGATTTCTGTTTTTCCAGTTGTTTTGCCGGAAAACTTTTCTGAACTACAGATAAAGCCTCATTTCCTGAAACTCGGATGATGCCCAAAGCACCTATTCCATTGGCAGTAGCCAGTGCACATATCGTATCGTTATTCATGCTGCAAATTTACGGTTTTTAATGTGAATTTGCATGGAGGTCTGCTATTCAGATTATCTATTGTTGTATTCAGTTAAAAACAGCGGAATTATTTCTATTAAACATAATATGAAAACACGATTTTAAATATAAAAATTTGAAAAATAATTCTGTTGAATATAAGCAGAATTAAAAAGGTATAGTTTGTTGTGGTGTAACATTTATAAGTGTTTTTTAATAACATTAACAATGATGGATGCTGGTTAAATATCATATCCATCTGAAAAAATTAAACAGTTGTTTGGTGTGTTAATTGTTGTTAGTCGGTCGATAATGTTGAAAGTTTAAATTTTTATTATTAAAACAGTAATAATTTGTTAAAGTATTATAAATGTATATGAATAACCTATTTTTTTTAAATATTAATAAAAAAATTATTTTTTTATTAATGCTTGCTTTTAGCGCTGTGGCTTATGCGCAGTGCATTCCTTATACAGGGCAGGCGATGACCAGTGGAAATACGTATTGTCTTAACGGAAATCTTAATGTAAGTACCAATATCAGTATCCCGAACGGAGCGACACTTATTATTCAGTCCGGGCAGCTGCATTCCAATAGTATTCAGGTTGATGGCGTATTGGAAATTGCTGACGGAGCAAGTGTTCAGTCTACAGGAACCGTGAAAGTAGGAACTTTCGGATCTCAGAAAAATTCAAAAATTAAACTGGGAACCAAATCTTTTCTATCGCTTGTAGGATCGGTCGTTCAGGAAGATCCAACCTTTGGAGGCTTTTATCCCGGAACAACTTCTGTTATTGAAATGGGAACAAGCAGTGTGGTCGAAATTTGTGGAACATTTACCCAGCAATCCACCACATATCCTTCTGTTGAATATGTAGGTATTCCTACCGGGAGAGCGTACTGTATTGCAAAAGCGGATGTAAGTGGTGGAGGTGGAGCTTCCATCATCAGCGATGACAGTCAGATCGTAGCTATTGTAATGGGATCGGTGACAGGATTAGGAATGGGAAATTCCAGTTTCTGCGGCCCCAATGCAACAAAAGCCATGTGTCCTTCTCTTTGGCCAGAAGGATTGTCTGAAGATAAATCAAGTTGTGGAAATGCACCTGTGATTATTGATGAGATTGACGGATTTTGTACAAAACCCGGCATTTCCGGTACACCAGATGGATTTACTAAATTCGGAATTACCATACAGCAGAAAAACAATGCATGGCCGGAAAATGTACCGAATGGATTTTTGGCTATGGAATCAAAAAACAAAGGTTTTGTCATTACCAGAGTTCAGCACGTAAGCCAGACTCCACAGCCTGGAGATGCCATCGCAGAACCGAAAGAAGGAATGCTTCTGTATGATATTCAGGATAAATGTGTAAAGCTTTATAACGGGACCGAATGGAAATGTGTACAAAGAAGCTGTAATGATTAAACCGATAAATAGATCGTATGAAAAATATAAAAAATATAGGGATAGCAATAGCTTTGGTTATTTTTAACTCGTTTTTTGCTCAGGTAGCTATTGGCAAACAGGTGATAGATGGAAACAGTACGGTGTTAGACTTTGATAACGTATCAGGGAATACAAAAGGCTTAATTCTTCCCGCTACTTCAGGATTTCCCACAGGATCTTTGGCAAACGGAACATTCATCTTTGATGTCACAGATAACAAAGTAAAAGTCTATGAAAATGAAGTCTGGAAATCTTTATCAGATGCCGGAAATTCAAATGCGGTTATTGTCAACAATTCTGCTGAGTCAGGGAAAGGAGTAATTATGGGAGAAGCCACAAGTTCTGCTGATGGAGTTTTGGTGCTGGAATCTCAAAATAAAGCGATGATTCTTCCTAAAATAACATCACCCCATCTTAATGTGAAAAATCCTTATCCGGGAATGATCTGTTATGATACAGCCAGCAAAACACTGGCCATATTTGATGGGTCGGTCTGGAATTACTGGAAATAAACACAGGCAGAGTAATCTGTCTTAAAATAATAGAAAGCAGCTGTATTTTATGCAGTTGCTTTTTTATTTCCCATGTTAAACAATCTGGTTACTTTCCTTGATGCTGTTCATGACAAAAATACTTTTAGTCTGACCAATTCCTTCGATTTCAGATAATTTGTTCACAAAAAATTCATGAAATTCATCCATATTGGGAGCCAAGATTTTCAGCATAAAATCAAAATCTCCGCTGATATTGTAAAACTCTACAACTTCCTTCAGCTTGCCCACTTCCTCAATGAATTTTCCCGCTGTTTTTTTATTATGGACATTTAAGGCAATCATACAGATCACCATCATTCCTTTATTGACCTTTTTACGGTCTACTACAGCAGTATATTCTTTAATAATTCCTTGTTTTTCCATACGTTTAATACGTTCATGCGTAGGAGTAGGACTCAGGTTGATTCTTGCCGACATATCTCGGACACTCATCTTAGCGTCTTTCTGAAGAAGTCTAAGAATTGATAAGTCTTTTTCATCAGGGATATAATTTTCACTTGCCATTTTGTTCTGTTTTTATAGGTTTTACTTGGTGTTTCAGGTTTTTTGTTCTTTTAAATATTTTAAATATTTAATATTGTTCCAAATTTAAGGTTAAATTTTTAAATACGTTCTGTTAATTTTAATTTTGCAGGAAATTTGAAACATGGATACAAGGAAGAATGTAATATTAATTTTAGCATCGGTAGGAACATTTGTAGAGGCGTTGGATATTGCCATTATTAATTTAACCATTCCTTCTATTCAGCAGCAGTTTCAGATTGGAGCCGAGACCGTCCAATGGTTGCAGACCCTTTATGTATTATTTTTTGGAGGATTTCTGATCATTGGAGGAAAGCTTTCAGATCAGATCGGGAGAAAAAAAATGTTTTTACTGGGAGCTCTGATTTTTATGCTGACTTCATTAGGTGCAGGATTATCTCAAAACTTTGAGGTACTGGCCATCTTCCGTGCTTTACAGGGACTGGGAGCTGCGTTAGTGATGCCGTCAGCACTTTCTATTGTAACCAATACGTTCAGAGGAGAACAGGAGAGAAACCGGGCTATCGGAATCTTCAGTTCATTTGCTGCCATTGGTTCGGGAAGTGGTCTTTCCGTGGGAGGAATTATCAGTACTTACCTGAGCTGGCATTGGGTTTTCCTGATCAATGTTCCCGTTCTTTTAATAACCCTTGTGCTGTCTTATTATTATCTGCCTGCAGATGAGAAAAATGAAACCGCTCAGAAAACAGATGTGGTTTCAGGAATATTAATGGTACTTGGATTGTTAAGCCTTACATACGGAACCCATGAATTGGTTCATATTAAAGAACAGCCTTTTCTGGTAGCAGGATCTTTGGTTCTGTCATTAATACTGCTGGTGATGGTCTATTACCGATTAAAGTCCGTGGCAGAGCCGTTAGTGGATTTAAAACTGTTTAAACATCAGTCTTTAGTCGTTTCCAATGCTGTGTTTTTCACTTTGGGTGCGTTTTTTATCGGATTTTTATTCCTTATTTCACTGATGCTTCAGAAAGATATGGGATATAGCGCTGCCTCTGCAGGATTAATGCTTGTTCCATTCAGTATCATATCCGCTTTAACAGCTAAATTTATCCTGCCTCATGTATCAAAACGCCTGAATTCTTCTCAAATGGGTGTTTTAGGATGGTTGTTTATGCTGGCAGGAGGATTGTCACTGTTGATTTCTGTGTATGCAGGACACCCGTTAACATTGGTTTTGCTGGGAGCTGCATGTATTTCAGGAGTGGGAATGACGTTTTGCTTTACTGCGCTTTCTGTAATGGGAATTCAGGATGTGGAGCCGGAAAATTATGGATTGGCATCAAGTTTGAGCTCTACAAGTTACTTTCTGGGAGCAGGAATCGGACTGTCATTCATGACTTTAATGAGCCAGATTTTTCCCTCAGAATTTTCAGTAGGAAGCCTGAATCTGATGATATTGATCGGCTACGCTCTGCTGGCGCTCGGAATGTTATTCTATTTTATATTGAAAAGCTTAAAATTGAAACAGGCAGAAGTTGCTGTTTCGTAATAAGCAGTTTAAAAATACACAAACTATATGAGGAAAGAATCGGTGCTTAGGTGTCGGTTCTTTTTTTGTTCTTTTGCCATTCTGTTTCCCTTCACTACCTTTGTGCTTTACTATAACATCATGAAAATACAGGTCATCAGCGATCTTCATCAGGAATTTGGAAGTACGGAATTAGGTTTTGACCATTCGGATATTGTTGTGCTGGCAGGTGATGTCAATTTAGGAACCAAAGGGATTGAATGGATTAAAAAAGCAATTCCCAACAAACCAGTCATCTATGTTTTGGGCAATCATGAATACTATAAAGGTTCCTATCCGAAAACACTCCATAAAATCAGAGAAGCGGCTGTGAATTCCCATGTTCATGTGCTGGAAAATACATTTGTAGACATTGACGGAATTCGTTTTCATGGGGCCACCTTATGGACGGATTTTTCAATATTCGGAAATCCTGTTCAGTACGGAATGCTTTGTCAGTCTAAAATGAATGACTATAAAATGATCAGGAGAGATCCTTCCTATTCGAAAATGAGAACATTAGATACCTTTAAAATTCATCAGCTTTCACGACAATGGCTGCAGGAAAGTCTTGAAGATTCAAAAGGACTTAAAAATATAGTCGTTACCCATCATGCTCCCAGCCTCCAATCAGTGCCGGAGCATTATAAAGAAGATCCCGTTACCTCTGCTTATGCATCTGATCTGGAAGATGTAATCAAAGAATATCAACCTTTGTACTGGATTCATGGGCATATTCATACACCATGCAGATATAAAATTGAAAAAACAGAAGTTATCTGTAATCCTCATGGGTATATTGATGAAAAATATAACGGCTATGATAAAGAACTGATTATTATTGTTTAGCAAAAAAGCAATTTTGCCTACTGCCTACTGCCTACTGCCTACTGCCTATTGCTATTTTACCCTTTCTCCTTAATCACTATCTTCGTATTCTAATACCTTTTCAATGCCTAGAAAATCCCAGCCAAAACCTGATTTTGTTTCGCAGCTCGCTTTTGATGAAGTTCTTCAGCAGGTGGAATTTGATCTTAGAATCAAGGAATTTGTCGTGATGGAAATTGATAAGGTGAACTATATCATACAACCGAATATTCCTTACCGTGCAGATTATTTCTGCATTTTTATGATACAAAAGGGAGATGTCACGTTCAGGTTGGATGATAAGAGTTATGAAGTCTCTAAAGGGGATATTGTTTTTTGCCCCATGCTGGAAACCTTTTGGGTAGACGAAATTTCGGAAGATTACCATGCTAAATATATTTTCTTTTCATTGAATTTTATTTCTGACGCAGGCTTTAATTATAAGTCAAATAATGTCCTGAAAAGCCTTTCATCAGATCCTACCCACATCATCAGAAATGAACCCGATGTGTACAGAAAACTGAATTTTCATCTCGATGAACTTCAGGTTTTGAATGACAAGGAAAAAGACAATTATTATTTCAATGAAATGATCTGGCATCACTTTTCACTGGTGATCTACGAAATTGATAATTATTTCAAAAAAACGGAAAAACTACACGTTGTAACCAATAGGGAAGACGAGTTGACCACCAGCTTCTTTAAGCTTGTTCAGGAGCATTTCAAAGAAGAACATAATGTTCAGTTTTATGCCGATAAGCTTTTTATCAGCCGTAAATACCTTACAAAGGTGATTAATAAAACAGTGTTCAAATCCCCAAGAGATATTATTCATCAGGTTTTAGCGGTAGAAGCCAGGCTGTTATTGAGAAATCCCAACCTGAATGTCAATGAGGTAGCATCACAGCTAAGTTTTTCTGATCAGGCTTCATTTAGTAAGTTTTTCAAAAAACATACAGGAAGATCTCCTTTGGAATATAGGAAAGATGATTTGTATTGATAGTCAGTAGGTTGTGTTTTAAGATGTCTTTTTGCCAAAATTGAATACTATTTTGATTTAAAATATTGAATACTGTCATTTATATTGTCTATAAATGATATTTCTCATGTTTTTAAAAATAAGGAGTCTTTTTGACAAAACAAGGGGTTTTTCGAATAATCCTATTGAATTTTTTTCGTTCGATTTTTGTGCGGAAAATTTAAAAGGACTATTGTTATGCAAAGATTTTTTATTCAAAAATCGACTCTACTTTTTCTCTCGCTGATTGTATTGGCGGGTTGTAAGAAGAATAATCAAAACCAGGGCTATCAGCAGCAGGCACCGGAATTACCCGTGGCAAAAGTAACACAGGGAGACGCTTCTGTTTCCAGAGAATATGCAGCATCTATTGAAGGAGTTTCCAATGTGGAAATAAGACCTCAGGTAACAGGATATTTAAGCAAAATTTTTGTAGATGAAGGTGATTTTGTGAGAGCAGGCCAGCCATTATTCAAAATTGAAGATCAGGTTTTCCGTGAACAGCTGAAAAGTGCTCAGGCATCTTTGATTACGGCTCAGGCCAACCTTTCAACCTCTAAAATTGATCTGGACAGAAAAAAAGAACTCTTTAGAAACAAAATGGTTTCAGATATTCAGGTGAAAGAAGCTGAAGCGGCTTATAATGCGGCACGTGGAGCAGTAAGCCAATCCACTTCTACCATTGAATCGGCTAAAATCAATTTGAACTTCTCCACCATTAAAGCTCCGGTAAGCGGATTTATCGGAAGGTTCAACTATCGTCTGGGAAGTTTAATGACTCCGGGAAATCAGGAACCGATTACCTTATTATCAGATATTCACCAGGTATATACTTACTTCAGCCTGAGTGAAAATGATTTTAATAATTTCCAGAAACAATACACGGGAAGCAGTATTGATGAGGTCATTAAAAATACTCCGGCAGTATCATTATTGCTTTCGGGAGGTGAAAAATATGCTGAAACAGGAAAGATTGATGCTGTAGAAGGACAGTTCAATAAAACAACAGGATCCATTACTTTAAGAGCAAAATTCAACAATCCCAACAACCTTTTGAGAAGTGGGAATACAGGCAAAATTATACTAGATCAGTTCTACGGCAATGTTGTTTTACTTCCTATTGCCTCTACCAGAACCATTCAGGATAAAGTTTTTGTATTTACCATTCAGGGAGGAAAAGCCGCAATGCTTCCTATTGAAGTGAACGGAAAAGCAGGCGATAATTTTATTGTAGCGAAAGGGCTTAAAGCAGGAGATGAATATATCACCAGCGGTTTTGACCGATTGCAGCCGGGAACTCCTGTAGTGGCACAAAAGAAAAATGCTCAACAGAAAAAATCCTAAGAAGAAGTCATGTTAAAGAAAATTATAAAAAGACCCGTACTGGCAACGGTTATTTCCGTATTGCTTGTTATTCTGGGGATCGTCGGGATGGTAAGCCTTCCGATTACAAAATTTCCGGACATCGCACCTCCTACCGTTATGGTAACAGCTGCTTATCCGGGAGCTAATGCTGAAACAATTGCCAGGTCAGTAGCACCGCCATTGGAAAATGCCATCAATGGAGTGGAAAATATGGACTATATTACTTCTACAGCGAGTAATGACGGTACATTGAGTATTACTGTTATTTTTAAACTAGGAACAGATCCGGATCAGGCCGCCATTAACGTTCAGAACAGAGTGGCACAGGTGACCAATCAGCTTCCTGCAGAGGTAATCCAGGCGGGAATCACCACTGTGAAAAGACAGAACAGTATGATTGCCATGGTCTCTCTGACCAGTAAAGATGGTACGATGAGTGACCTTTTCCTTGAAAACTATGCGAAAATCAACATTGTTCCGGAACTGAAAAGAGTAAAAGGAGTAGGAGATGCCATGGTATATGGAAATAAAGATTACTCCATGCGTATCTGGCTGGATCCGAATAAACTGACTTCCTACAATCTTACACCCTCTGATGTTTCCCGTGCTATTCAGACCCAAAACCTTGAAGCAGCACCCGGAAGATTAGGAGAGAGAAGTAAAGAAGTGATGGAATATGTTCTTCGCTACAAAGGAAAATTTACAGAACCTGAGCAGTATGAAAACATTACCATCAAAGCATTGAATGATGGATCTGTATTAAAGTTAAAAGACATTGCCAAAGTAGAATTTGGAGCCTACAGTTATACGGTATCTTCTAATTATAATAAAAAAGCATCCGTAACGATGGCGATCTTCCAGATGGCAGGATCGAATGCGAATGAAGTACAAATTGCGCTTCAGGAAAGAATGAAAGAACTGGAAAAATCTTTTCCCGCCGGAATGGATTATGAAATTCCCTATGCTACAAAAGATGCACTGGATCAATCCATAGAGCAGGTTATTCATACTCTGATAGAAGCATTTATTCTGGTATTCATAGTGGTGTATATCTTCCTTCAGGATTTCCGCTCCACGTTGATTCCGGCTATTGCAGTTCCGGTATCTATTGTAGGAACATTCTTCTTTATGAAGGTTTTTGGGTTCTCTATTAATATTCTTACGTTGTTTGCTTTGGTGCTCGCCATTGGTATTGTAGTGGATGACGCTATTGTAGTGGTGGAAGCAGTTCATGCTAAAATGGAACATAAAAAGCTCAATCCGAGGGCTGCTACGATGTCAGCAATGAGTGAAATTACAGGAGCCATTGTTTCCATTACATTGATCATGTCTGCCGTATTCGTTCCGGTAGCCTTTATGAGTGGTTCCACGGGATTGTTCTACCAGCAGTTTGCTTTGACATTGGCTATCGCGATTGTGATTTCAGCGATCAATGCCTTGACATTGAGCCCGGCATTATGTGCTTTATTTTTAAAGCAACACCATCCGGGAACGCATGAAAAAATGAATTTCAAAGATCGTTTCTTTGCAGGTTTCAATGCCAGCTTTAATAAACTGACATTCCGCTATGGGAAAGCTGTGCTGTTCCTTTTGAAAAGAAAATGGGTGGCACTTGTTATGATTGTGGCTTTCGGAGGTTTGTTTGCATGGATGTCTATGACAACGCCTAAAGGATTTATTCCGGATGAAGACCAGAGTTTTATCATTGTAACTGCGAACCTTGCTCCGGGAGCATCAAAAGACAGAACCTCGAAAGTAGTCTCTGACACAGAAGATCTTCTGATGAAAAATCCTGCTGTGGATAAAGTGATTTCGGTAGACGGATTGAACTTATTCAGTGGTTCCATGTCATCTTCCGCTGCTTCTATTTTCGTTAAATTGAAAAAAGGAGGCGAGAGAGGACCTGTCAATAATATCAATGATATCATAGGACAAACTCAGGGAATGCTTTCTCAGGATAAAAGAGCCAATTTCCTTGTGATCAATACGCCTACGGTAGACGGTTTCGGAAATACGAGTGGAATGGAGCTTGTGCTTCAGGACCGTACCAACGGAGAACTTCAGAATTTAGGAAATATTTCTTACGGAATGATGGGCGCTTTGATGCAGCGACCTGAAGTAGCGGTAGCATTTACCACTTTCGATGTGACGTATCCGCAGTTTGAAGTGCTTGTAGATGAAGTGAAATCTGCTCAGTTGGGAGTTAATGTTTCTGACGTGTTAGGAGTAATGCAGGGCTATTACGGAAGTATTCAGGCGTCTGATTTCAATAGATTTGGAAAGTATTACAGAGTTTTGGTACAGTCTACACCAGAGACAAGACAAGATAAAGAATCCCTGAACGGAATTTTCGTTAAAAATAACTTAGGTCAGATGGTTCCTGTCAATACATTGGTAAGCCTGAAACAGGTAACAGGAGCTGAGGTGGTGGATCGTTTCAACCTGTTTAATTCATCCAATTTAACAGTAATGGCAGCTCCGGGATATAGTACCGGACAGGCTATGTCCGCCATTGAAGAAGTGAGTAAGCAGGTACTTCCTCCGGGATATACTTACGATTATAAAGGAATGAGCCGTGAAGAAGCAGGTTCAAGCTCACAATCTGTTATGATTTTCGGATTATGTATCGTGTTTGTATTCTTCCTTTTATCTGCTCAATATGAAAGTTATATTCTTCCATTGGCTGTATTGATTGCTATTCCGGTGGGACTTTCCGGAGTATTTGTGGGGATTACCTTCGCGGAATTATCCAATAATATTTATGTGCAGATTGCTTTGGTGATGCTGATTGGGTTGTTAGCAAAAAATGGGATTCTGATCGTGGAATTTGCGATTCAGAGACGTAGAGCAGGGAAAAGTCTTATCGCCTCTGCGGTGGAAGGAGCAAAAGCCCGTTTACGTCCTATTTTGATGACCTCTCTGGCATTTATTACCGGATTGATCCCATTGATCTTTGTGGTTGGACCTTCTGCAATGGGTAACCATTCTATTGGGTATGCCGCCATTTCAGGGATGCTTTTCGGAACGATCTTAGGAATTTTCGTAGTTCCTGTTCTTTTTGTGGTATTCCAGGCATTGCATGAGAGAATCAACGGAAAAGTAGTAACCGATGCAGATTGGGAATATTAATTCAAATGATTTTAACAATGAAAATTAAAAATATAGCATATATCGCATTCATTTCGGGAACCGCAATCTCCTGTAAAGTTCAGAAATATGAACAGCCTGAAGTAAAAATGCCTGAAGCTTTCCGAAGTGACAGCATTGCAGCGGATTCTCATGAAAATATTGCGAAGATCAGCTACAAAGACTTTTTTAAAGATCCTGTTCTTGTAGGATTGATAGATAAAGCGATGGTACAAAATAACGATCTTCAGGTCGCTTTAAAACAGATAGAATTTGCATCATTAGCTTACAATCAGAGTAAATGGGCAAATATTCCGACTGTTAGTGCTTCTGCCAATGCCAATATCAACCGTCCTTCAGACAACAGTATGAACGGAATGATGGCCGGACAGTTTATGGGAAAAAGGTATATGGAAGATTATACAACTTCCTTGAGTTTTTCCTGGGAAGCTGATATCTGGGGAAAGATTAAAGGAAGGAAGGAACAGGCTTTAGCAGAATATCTTAAAACACAGGAAGCGGCAAAAGCAGTGAAAACACAAGTTGTATCTGCTGTAGTACAAGGATATTATAACCTTTTGATGCTGGATACTCAGTTGGAAATTACAAAATCCAATCTTGCTTATGCGGATAATACGCTGAAGTTTCTGACCAAACAGCAGGAGCTTGGGCTTACTACAGCATTGGCTGTACAACAGCAGGAAATTGTGAAAGATCAGATTCTGAAATCAATTCCGGCTATTGAAAGTTCTGTAACAACCCAGGAAAATGCTTTGAGCCTGCTAACGGGTTCTATGCCGGGGAAAATTGAAAGAAGTGCAGGCCTGAATAATGTACAGTCTCCGGATCATATTGCTGCAGGAATTCCTTCAGAATTATTGAGTTACAGACCGGATATCAAAACAGCTGAACTTGAAGTAAGAAAAAGTGCAGCAGCCATTCATGTGGCGAAAATGAGCATGTATCCTTCACTGAATATTACGGCGCAGGGAGGCGTGAATGCCTTTCAGATCAGCAAATGGTTCAGTGTTCCGGGATCGCTTTTCGGAATGGTGGCAGGCGCTGTAGCACAGCCTATTTTGAATGGGAAACAGTTGAAAACACAGTATGAACAATCTAAAGTAGTTGCTGATCAGGCTGAACTCAATTTCAAGCAGTCAGTTTTAAAAGCAGTAGGAGAAGTTTCTGATGCGCTGATACAAATCCAAAAACTGGAAGAACAGCAGAAAATTGCAGAAGGACTGGCCGTGAAATCTGGAGAAGCAGTGAAGAAGGCTGATCTGTTATTTAAATATAATTCAGCAACTTATGTAGAAGTGATTATCGCACAAACGAATAAACTTCAGGCAGAATTGGAACTGGCTTCTCTGAAAACCCAGAGGCTGAATGCTATTACATCACTTTACCGTTCTGTAGGAGGCGGCTGGCAATAAAGTAAAATTGAATCTGCTTCGTCTGTAAGGATGAAGCAGGTTTTTAATCCATTATCATTATGAAGACAAATATACAAGAGGGGATCATTCTTATTCCGGATTTCAGCGGATTTACCGAATTTGTGTTCAATACAAAATTGTATACAGGCGAGTATATTGTAAGACAGTTATTGTCTACACTGATTGATGTGAACGATCAGTATTTTGAAATTTCCGAGATTGAGGGAGATGCCATTTTATTTTACCGTTATGATGAAAATCCGTCTTATCAGAGTATTTCAAAAATGCTGTGGAAGATGAGAAGTGCCTTCAACAGGAAAATAGAGGAGTTGAGTAAAAGTTTAAGCACTACCATTGATCTGGCTCTCAAATTTATTGTGCATTATGGATCCTTTTCACAATACAATATTGGAAATTTCAGAAAGCTATATGGAAAAACGATTGTGGAAGCCCATCAGCTTTTGAAAAATGGAATGGCAGAAAAGCCTTCTTATGCACTTTTCAGCAATTCTTTTCTGGAAAGCAGTAAAAACAGAGAGTCTGATTTTAATAAAGAACCCCTTCGTCTGCCTGAAGTGGGGGTTATCCATTATTTTGAAAATGTAAACTAGCCTATATTTTTTAATAGTATTCCTTGTAAATTTGCTATTGCTAGCGGCCCGGGTGAGATCCGGGCTTTTTTTATTGGTCAGCTTTTAGGAAATCTGCGGGTAAAAAATTTGTTTTTGTTATAGGGGTAGTAAAATATTTATGTAATATGCATTGGTTTTGCAATTTTTTTTAAGTGAAATTTAAATTACGTATAAAATATTTTTTTAAGATTATTTATTATGGAAGTGATTTGTATTTCGTTGGTTTATTGAAAAATGTGTATTGATTTTTAATTTATGTTTACATTAAATGTTGATATATTGCTGGGAATTAAATCTTTATTTAATTTTTTTTATTTTTTGATGTAACAAACTTGTGAAGATAGTGGTCTTATAGAAAAACTATAATTTCACATGAAGAGAATATTATTTCCTATAGCAATATTAACAGGCTCCTTAGTAATGGCCCAGCAGGCTCCAGCTCCGGCTGCCAACGATACTGTAAAAGGAAATGCAAAAGAAATAGAAGCGGTTACTCTGGTGGCCAGAAAACCAACCGTAGAATCTAAAGTAGACAGAACTGTATTCAATGTAGCAAATAGTGCAATTCTGGCAGGAAATACAACATGGGATGTTCTTAGAATGACTCCTTTGGTAAGTATTGATAACAATGATGAGGTAAAAGCCGAGGGACAAATGGTTACGGTATATATCAATGACAGGAAATCTGTTTTTACAGGGAAGGAACTAAAGGAATATCTTAAAACAATTCCTGCTGATAATCTTATGAAAATTGAAGTGATTACCAGTCCCTCTTCCCGTTATGAAACTTCCGGTTCGGTTATCAATATTGTCCTTAAAAAAAGGGATGATGAAGGACTAAAAGGAAGTATCTCTCTCAACAACAGACAAAGTACCAAAAACTCACAATACACGAATTTCAATCTGAACTATCATAAGAAAAAATTTACCCAAACCTTTATCGGAAGTTATAATAACGGAACTTATGTGCAGAAGAATCAAACATGGGATAACCGATATGCTGAAAATAAACTTACTCAGTTCAATCTGGAAAATGTAATGAGAAATGAAAGTCCATCTCTTTCTTCCACTTCAGAATTTGAAATCAATGATAAAAATAATTTCGGACTTGTATTGGAGTATTCCCAGAACAGGAATTTGCTTTCAGCAGAATCTGATGGGATGACTACAAAAGATGGAGATCCCGGTGAATCTTTTCATCAAATCCAAAATAACTGGGGATTCAGCCGTAATCTTGGTACTAATGCTTTCTATAAATATTATGATAAAGAAAAGAATAGGATTTTAGATATTAATTTAGGAACCAATTATTCCAGTAATGACAATGATAATTTGATTGACAAGCAAATTAATAAGCAGGGTTTGATAACCAATCAGCAGCTGGGGTCGATCAGTTCAAATCAGATGCGTAATTATTATCTGAAAATAGATTATACCCATCCTTTTGGTAAGACAGGCGGTACCATGGAAGCAGGAGGAAAAACCGAATTGAACAATCACGTTATTCCTAACAGTCTCTATGGGTTTAGTATTGATAATGGTACACCAGAATATGCTAATCTTTCCAAAAACGACAGATTCCATTACGAAGATCATCTGAGCTCTTTATATGCTAATTATAGCAAAACATTTTTTGAAAAACTGGAAACCAGAATCGGAATCCGATACGAATATATTGATTATAAAGTAAGACAGGATGTAGCAGGTACGGAAAGAAGAGATTCTTACGGTACTTTTCTTCCCAATTTATTGCTGAAATACAGCTTTTCAGAGAAGTTTGATCTGAGCCTTACCTATAACAGAAGTATCTGGAGGCCTTGGTATTCAGAGTTTAACCCTTTCGTGACGCCTGAAATTAACGGAACCTATTCCAGAGGAAACCTTTATTTGAATCCCAATCCGAATGACCGGCTTTATCTGAAATTGGGAATCCTGAAAAAATACTTTATCTCTGCAAGATATATGCACACGAATCAGGATTACTGGACTACCTATGTAACGGAAAATGGAAGAACAGTTTCATTACCAGGGAACTTCGATGGAAAGGTTGAAAAATATTACCTGTTTGCCAATACCAACCAGAACTTCCTGAAAAATAAACTGAATGTGAATGCAGGATTTGGATGGTATTACATTAATAATAAAGATTTTAATGAGAAAAATAAGCTGGGTGCCAAAGATTATATCAGTTATTGGGGAGCCTCTGCGAATGTTTCTTATACCAATCTGTTCAATAAAAATATTAACCTGAGTGCATGGATGGAGCTTGCCAATCAGAATAACGGAAATTCATATGCGAATAATACCAATGTCTTCCATAATATTTCAGTGACTAAAATATTCCCGAAAACCCAGATGGAACTAAGCATGCAGCTGATGAATATTTTTAAGAGACCTTATGGTGATAATACCACTTACAGCCCTGACGGAACTTTCAGAGAATATTCAAAATGGGACTGGTATGGTGTTTCTCTTACATTTGTAAAGCGTTTCGGAAACCAGAAGGTAAAAGAAAATACAAAAACCGACGTAGAGAAAAACGGTGGTGGCGGAAAGTAATTCAAGATTTGTTAGATAAAAATAAAAGCAGGTTTCAATTTGGAATCTGCTTTTTATTTTTGGCTAGAAGCTAGAAGCTAGAAGCTAGAAGCTAGAAGCTAGAAGCTAGAAGCTAGAAGCTAGAAGAGGGAAGTAGTGAGAGATGATCTTTATGTTTGTCTTAAAAATCTGTGCAATCACTGTAATCTGTGGGAGAAAAATAATTAGATTTTAACGCAAAGCTCTTATCTGAATTTCTTATTATTTTAAGACAGCAAAGTTTTGAAGTACATTGATTCTTTCTAAGCAAACGTACAATCATAATCCTTCTTAAGCAACAAAGTTGCTTTCTTAGCTTCCTTAAAAAATGTTACTTTTTTTATTTAAACTTTGCGTTAGAAAAACTCTGATAGGTTTAGCACGCATAAAAAAGGGAGGAATAAAAAAACAGATTCCAATCGGGAATCTGTTTGCATTCTATCAAATAATTATTAAATAGAGTTTAGTACTCTTAACTCTCGGTTTTATTTAAGGGTAAATTTCACTTTCGTCTTAATGGCATCGGAAGAATTTCCAATCAATGCTTCAAAGTCTCCCGGTTCAGCTAACCAGTCATGTTTTTGAGCATCAAAATAACTTAAAGCCGTTTTATCAATGGTGAAAGTAACTTCTTTCTGTTCTCCAGGATTCAAATATACTTTTTCAAAACCTTTCAGTTCTTTTGCAGGACGTGGAACGGATGATTTCAAATCACTGATATAAAGCTGGGCAACTTCAGCACCTGCTTTTTTACCTGTATTTTTAACCGTAACGGTAAAAGTAATGGTACCATCCTGTGATATCGTTGTCTGGTCAGCTTTTGCTTTTCCGAATTCAAACGTGGTATAGCTCAACCCATGCCCGAAACTGAACAGAGGCTTTATATTCTTAGTATCATGCCAACGGTAACCTACAAAAATACTCTCGTTGTAAGTAATATTGATAGGGTTTTTCTGATCTTTACCTTTTCCTGCTGCAAACTCATCCTTTTGCCCTGGATACTCTCCAAGCTGATGGGCTGAATTGTCATCAAGTTTTATTGGGAATGTAAACGGAAGCTTTCCTGATGGATTGGCATCTCCTGCTAAAACAGCTGCAATAGAGTTTCCTGCTTCAGAACCCAGATACCAGGACTGTAAAACTGTGGGAACTTCTTTAATCCATGGCATAGCTACGGCATTTCCGGAAACGAGAACCACAGCAAGATTTTTATTTGCTTTTGCAAGTGAAGAGATCACTTGATCCTGATTGTAAGGCAAGCCATAGCTTTTTCTGTCGTTCCCTTCACTGTCCTGAAAATCTGCTTTATTCAGTCCGCCAACGAAAATCACATAATCCGATTTTTTTGCCAATTCCACAGCTTCATTCAGTAATTCAGCGGCAGAACGGGTATCTTTTAAATCCTGTCCGGATTTTACTCCGTTGTATTCTCCTCCGATGTCACCTACATAACCTCTTGCATATTGTACATCTGCCTGTTTTCCAAATCTGGATTTGATTCCGTCTAAAGGAAGGGTTTCATATTTCACTTTTAAGGATGAAGAACCTCCGCCTACCGTCATTATTTTAATGGCATTTTCTCCGATAACGGCAATCTTTTTAGCCTTATTAATATCAATAGGAAGAACATTTCCCTGATTTTTTAATAAAACAATTCCTTCTTCTCCAATTTCTTTGGCAACCGCTTTATGCTCTTCAGAAGCAATATTTCCGAAAGGCTTGTTGCGGTTCATTGTAGTTTTATAGGCAAGACGGAGAAGTCTTGTTACCTTATCATCAAGTTCCTGGGTACCTACTTTTCCTGCTTTAATCAAATCAAGATAAGGCTTTGCCAGATAATAATTATCATAGGCATTTTTCGTTCCTGCGGAAAGTCCGTTGGTCCACGATCCGAATTCAAGATCAAGACCGTTATGAATAGCCTGTTCCGTATTGTTTACAGCACCCCAGTCAGAGACTACAACCCCTTTATAATTCCATTCTTTCTTTAAAATATCATTTAACAGATACTGATTCTGGCTGGCATACTGACCTTTGTACATGTCATAAGCACCCATAATTGTCCAGGAATCACCTTCTGTTACGGCTGCTTTGAAAGGTGGCAGATAAATTTCATAAAGAGCTCTGTCATCTACATTCACATTGCTTGTATGGCGGAACATTTCCTGGTTGTTCAGGGCGAAATGTTTCACAGAAGTTGCCACGCCGTTAGACTGTACTCCTTTAATGTAAGGCACTACCATCTTTGAAGTCAGATAAGGATCTTCACCCATATATTCAAAATTTCTTCCATTCAGCGGAGTTCTGTAAATATTAACTCCAGGTCCCAGAAGAATATCTTTTTTTCTGTAGCGGGCTTCTTCACCCAAAGCTTTACCATAATTCCATGACATTTTTTTATTCCATGTGGCGGATAAAGCAGTCAGGGCAGGGTAGGCGATAATAGAATCGTTCGTCCATCCGGCCTGATCCCATTCGTCCCACATTACCTCAGGACGTACTCCGTGAGGACCATCTGTTGTCCAGAATTCAGGAATTCCCAATCTTGGAACACCTGGTGAACTGAATTTCGACTGTGCATGCAGCATGGCCACTTTTTCTTCCAGTGTCATTCTCGATAATGCATCCTGAATACGCTGTTCTACAGGTTTGGATTCATCTAAATAAACGGGGATGGTAGTATTGGTCTGAGCCATATAAGAAGCAGAAATAAAGGTGAGTAAACTTATAATGACGGTTTTCTTTAACATAATGCCTTTCTATTTGATTAAAAACAAAAATAAAGAAAATTTTTTATTATCTCAAATTGAGAAAATAAAATTTTAGCAAATAAAAAAACTACCTGCTTAATGGCAGACAGCTTTTTATTAAATATTATATTGTTAAATGCGAAAAAATGAAGAGAAATTGATGGGGTGACATAAAAGTGAAAAGACTAAAGCGAAATTGCAAAATGGTAAAAGACGAATGAAGCTATTCTCGTATACTTTCATTCAACACCTCGAATCTTACAACGCTCTTAACACTGTGTATAGATTCCTACGGAATGACAAGGCGGACGTATAGGTATAGCGTGTAGTTTGTCCATTCCGAAGGAATCTACACTCAAACCCTCTTACTCTCCAACCCTCAAACTCATCAATCCCATCCTTTCACAGCTCCTCCTTTAAAAATTTCTTTGGCTTTCTTTTCTACTTCAGGAGACTGATAGGCTTTTACAAAGTTTTTTACTTTCTGGCTGTTTTTATTATCTGGTCTGGCAACTACCACATTCAAATACGGTGAGTCTTTATCTTCCACAAGAATTCCTTCTTTTTCCTGATTCAAACCTGCCTGAGCAGCAAAATTATTATTGATTATTCCAACCACAACATCTCTGTCCTCCAACACTCTTGGAATCTGTGCACCTTCAATCTCCATAATTTTCAGATTTTTAGGATTTTCTGTAATGTCAGTCACTTTAGGTAAAAGTCCGACACCCTCTTTTAATTTCAGCAGACCACTTTTCTGCAGAAGCAGTAAAGAGCGTCCTCCGTTGGTAGGATCGTTGGGAATTACAATGGTATTGCCTTCCTGTAACTGACTGATATTATTAATCTTTTTTGAATACGCTACAATAGGATAAACAAATGTATTGCCTACAGGTACAAGGTTGTAACCTCTCTGTTTTGACTGTTCTGTTAAATAAGGAATATGCTGAAAGGCATTGGCATCAATATCTCCGTTAGTCAATGCTTCATTGGGAACTACATAATCGTTGAAAGGGATAAGCTCCACTTCCAGGTTATACTTATCTTTAGCTACTTTTTTGGCAACTTCGGCAATTTCCTGTTCCGGGCCGTAAGTAATTCCTACGCGGATAAAGTTCGGATCATCTTTTCTTCCCGAACAAGCGTTGAACAGTAATATTCCAGCAGCCAATAAGCCAAAAATCTTTATTCTTTTCATTCTAATTAAATTTTATATATACTGATCACACATCACGCATCTAGTAACCCGAATCTCAACTCTCAAACCCTCCGACACTCTCACCCAATTACCTGTGATCAAATCTTTTTGACAATCTGTCGCCCATAAACTGGATGAAGAAAACCAAAAGTACAAGCAGAATCAATACCGTATTCATAATGACAATATCATATCCGATATATCCATACTGGTAGCCCACCTGTCCAAGTCCACCTGCACCTACGGCACCACCCATTGCTGAGTAACCTACAAGGGTAATCAAAGTGATGGTAGCATTATTGATTAATGAAGGAAGAGCTTCAGGAAGCAGTACTTTTCTGATAATCTGTAATGGAGAAGCTCCCAAGGCTCTTGCTGTTTCTATAAGACCATGAGGAACTTCAATAAGGCTGTTTTCTACAAGTCTTGCAATAAAAGGAGCTGCACCCACACTTAATGGAACCAAAGCAGCATTTACTCCAATGGAAGTTCCTGCCAGAATTCTGGTAAAAGGAATCATCCATACAATTAGAATAATGAAGGGAATTGCACGGAAAATATTAACCAAAATAGAAAGCCCTCTATGATAGGCTACATTTTCCAGCAGCTGGCCTTTTCTTGTTAAAAATAACAGAATTCCTACCGGAAGACCCAGTACAAATCCAAAAAATCCGGATAAAAATGTCATATAAACCGTTTCCCAGGTTCCTTTTGCCAAAAGGGCAATTACCGTATCACTAAGCATATCCTTTTACTGTATTTTGAATTTTATTTTGGTTGAAATAATAGATCGCCTGTTGGTTTTCTTCAGTTTCACCCTGAAGCTGCAGCAGCAATTTCCCGAAATTGGAATCTCCAAAATACTCTACATCTGCTTTTAACAATTTATAAGGGATTTTATATTGGTTGTACAGCGTTGAAAGAATTTGTTCAACACTGATGTTTTCGTTAAGTTCTATTTCGACCAGCGGAAATAAACCTTCTTTAGGTTCTTTCTGCAGTCTGCTAATGAATTCCTGTGGCAGGGTCATGATGTCTGAATTTATAAATTGGCGGATTATCGGGTTTTCTTTATCCGAAATAATCTCGCTTAATGTACCTTTTGTTAATAATTTTCCTTTGTCGATCACGGCTACATGGTTGCAGACCGCTTTGATCACTTCCATTTCGTGGGTAATTAAAAGGATGGTAATTCCCAGTCTCTGATTGATATCTCTTAAAAGCTGCAGAATAGACTGCGTGGTAGCAGGATCCAGTGCGCTGGTGGCTTCATCACAAAGCAGAAGGTGAGGATCATTGGCCAAAGCCCTTGCAATGGCAACTCTTTGTTTCTGCCCTCCGGAAAGGCTTTTAGGATAATCGTTGGCTTTATCTTCAAGTCCTACAATCTTCAGTAATTCATTAACTTTTCTGTTGATTTCGTCCTTGCTGGTATGGTCCAGTTCAAGAGGAAGCGCTACATTATCAAAAACAGTTCTCGAAGAAAGAAGATTGAAATGCTGGAAGATCATTCCGATTTTTTTACGCTCCTCAGCCAGTTGTTTAGAACTCAGTTGGGTAAAATCTTTTCCATTAATGATAATCTGTCCTTCATCCGGTCTTTCCAATAGATTTACCGTACGGATCAGGGTACTTTTTCCTGCACCCGAAAATCCTATAATTCCTACGATATCTCCTTTATCTATGGTAAGACTTACCTTATCCAGTGCTTTAAAAGACTGTTTTTTCTGATGAAATGTTTTTGATATGTTTCTGATTTCTATCATTCTGATTTTATATACTTTTTAAATAGGCTGATGGTCTGCCTGTTCTGTTAAAAAATCTCCTTACTCTTCTGATTTTGACCTTTGACCGTTTTGAAAGTCTGAAATACTTGGTGACATTCGTTAGAAGTACTCCCAGCAATATAACGAATAAACCGTACAGCTGACCTCCATTGATGCTTTGGTTGGCAATAATCCAACCTGCAATCACTGTTACAATAGGATTGATGTAGGTATGGGTGCTTACCAAGGCAGCGGGTTTTACGGACAGAAGCCAAATGTACGACAAATAAGCGACTATGGATCCAAAGAAGATCAAAAATAGAACCCCAAACCATGCCGATAACGGAACAGCAGAAACTGAAAAATCAGTCCATTCTTTTCTGAAAAAAGCAATGAGAAAGGAGGCTAATCCTGCTACGATAAGCTGTTGGGCAATATTCATAAATGTAGATTGAGAAGCCGGATTTTTCTTTGAATATAAAGAACCCAATACCCATGCGATGGAGCTTAATCCCAATACGACAAACGCAGTTATACGGAGATTTTCATTAGCAATAGCATGAGCAGCATTTGAGTTTACACTACCTTTTAAAAACATAATTAATCCTGCAAATCCAATGGCCAATCCTATAGGAATGAATTTATCCGAAAAATAATATTTCCAGTTTTTTCTGTCGATAGCAATAAACCAGAACGGGCCGGTGGCAATAGAAATAGCCGCCTCAGAAGCCGTTATATATTGTTCTCCCCAGGCTACAAGCCCGGTTCCTCCGGTAAGAATAAGAATACCGGTAATTGCATTTTTCTTCCAGTTGATCAAAGAATTTGCTTTTTCTCCTTTAGAAAGAAGATATCCTATCATCAGAATTCCGGCAACCAGAAATCTTAATCCTGAAAGAATGAATGGCGGAAAACCTTTTAGGCCAAATGAAATAGCTAAAAACGTAATTCCCCATATCACATAGATGTTTGTAAAAGCCAATGGAATCAACCATTTGTTTTTAGAATTGCTCATTTTTATTTTTTTGATGTTGTTGTGTTCAATAAAAAAGGCTCTACCACGTGGTAAAGCCTTTTTGAAAATATATCTATATAAAAGTAAGGTCAACCACAGTATTCTTGATGTATAGGCATACAGATATCCTTCATCATATTTTTGATGGTATGTTTCTTAATTGTATTATTGTTTGATTTTGTCTTCATTTTGTTTTATTTCCTGAATACGTTTGCAAATATATAATTTAATTTTTATTAGTCTACTAAAAAAGTAGGTATTTTAAATATTAATTTATTGTTAATGATTTAAATTGCTGTTTATTAGTATTTTATAATTTTAAATTCACTCATTTATTTTAATTTGAAAAATGTTTTTAATGCCTTTTATTTCAAAAAATAGAGAAAATATCATTTATTTCTAATTATTAAAAATGTAATATAAATTGAAATTTATAAGAATTAAATAATTTTTATATTGTCATGGATGAAATAGATAGAAATTTATTCTGGTGCATTTTTATTTTGTAGATTATTTATAAACCTTACTTTATGTATTGCTTGAATTTCCAACAAATCTGTGAATTTTAAATTAAATAATCATTGGACCTTTTTGATTTATTAAACTAGTTAAATGCACAGGATTTCTGTTCAGTGTAATTTAGCATCAAAATTAAAGACATGGACAATAGAATATTAGGTCTGCATCATATTACTGCAATAGCAGACAATGCCAAAAGAAATTTAGATTTTTATACAAAGGTTTTAGGAGTAAGACTTGTGAAAAAAACGGTGAATTTTGATGATCCGGGAACGTATCACTTCTATTTCGGAAATGAAGAAGGAACACCGGGAACCATTCTTACTTTCTTTCCGTGGGAAGGAATAGGAAAAGGAAATAATGGAAGCGGAATGGCTACTCATATTGGATATTCAGTACCTAAAGGAATTCTTGAATTCTGGAAAAATCATTTACAAAGCTTACATGTAGCTACAGAAGAGGGCGAAATCTTCGGAGAAAAAATGATTTCTTTTAAAGATCCGGACGGGCTTCAGTTACAGTTGATCGAACCGCTTAGTGAAGACAACAGAAAAGTATGGACAACAGATGATATCAAAGATGAAAATGCTTTGAAAGGTTTCCATAATGTTACTTTAACCTTAAAAAAAGCAGATCCTACCCTCAAAGTTCTGACGGATATTTTAGGATACGATTTGCAGAAACAAGAGGGAGAAAGATACAGATTGGCAACGGATGCAATTGATACTGCCAATCTTGTGGATATTATTGAAAATGATACCATTCCTGCCGGAAGAAATGCTGCCGGAACCAATCACCACATTGCATTCAGAGTGAAAGATGATACTGTTCTGATGGAATATCGTGAGAAAGCGTTATCAGCTGGTTTGAGCATTACTCCGAAGATCAACAGGGATTACTTCTATTCATTATATTTCCGTGAGCCTGGTGGTGTATTGTTTGAAATAGCAACCGATAATCCGGGATTCACCGTAGACGAACCTTTGAATGAATTGGGCACAAATCTGAAACTTCCCGTTCAATACGAAGGAATGCGTGACAAAATAGAAGGCGTACTTCCGAACTTATCATAGATCATCGGTCATTACTGATAAAGATGCTAATTTTGAATTAAGAAATTACACATACACAATTAAAGAAAGTAAGTTTATTATAGGTAATCATAACAGTACGCTTCATCGGATCAGTTTGCTGATTCTATTCTTAGCTCACTTAAAATATGCATTACTATTATTAAACCTTTGTGTTAAAATTTACTCACTATTGAATACAAAATAAAAATATAAAAAATGGAAAGAACAGAAATAGTTTTAGAAGGAAGAAAAGGAGAAATTCAACTTTTCTCAGACGACCATAAAGCAGGTAAAATGGATATATCAGTCATTGGAAAAAAGCTGACTGTTTACCATACCGAAGTAAATCAGGAATATGAAGGAAAAGGTTTCGCGAAAATTTTACTGGAAAGATTGGTTTCCTATGCAAGAGAAAATGATTTGAAAATTGTACCGTTGTGTCCGTATGTTCACGCACAGTTCAAACGCCACCCGGAAGAATATAACGATGTCTGGATGAAGGAAGAACTGTAGTGAGTTTGAGAGTCGGTGGGTAAGAGGGTTTGAGCGTCTTGAGCTAAAAAATAGAAGTGAAAGACAAACGATGCATAAAGCTACTCTCTAACTTATCAACCCGAATCCCGCATCCCGAAATCTCGCATCCTATCATCATAACCAATTAACAATTTCAACACAATGAAACTTATCACAGGACTGCACCATGTTACGGCAATTACCGGCAATGCACAGGAAAATATAGACTTTTACACGGGAGTTTTAGGACTTCGTTTAGTTAAAAAAACGGTTAATTTCGATTACTCAGATGTTTACCATTTTTATTTCGGTGATGAATACGGAACACCGGGAACGATCATGACTACTTTTCCGTATGGTAAGGATCTGATCAATGGCAGACATGGTAAAGGAATGCTCAATACAACAGCATTTTCAGTTTCTATAGATGCTCTGGATTATTGGATGAACCGTCTGGAACAGTTTAATATTCCTTTTAAACAGCCGCAGCAAAGGTTCTCTGATGAAGTTTTTATTTATCTTGAAGATTTTGACGGGTTGGGTCTGGAGTTGGTTTTTAATGATAAGGACGAAAGAAAAGGATATTACAATGGTTATATTCCTAAAGATTATGCTGTCAAAGGAATCCATCACGTAGAAATCTGGCAGGATGACTATCAAAGAACGGCGGCTCTTCTGACCACTCAGATGGATCATAAAATAATTAAGGAAACTCCTGACAGACTGAGATTGGGAACAGACAATATGCCGGGGAAATATGTAGATCTGCTTTCTACACCCAGCGCATTGAAAGGATTGGCAGGAAGAGGTACTGTTCATCATGTAGCTTTCGCCACTCCGGATGCAGCGTCTCAGCTTGAAATGGTGAAAAGATTAAATGCATACGGATTGGAACATACAGAAGTGAAGGACAGAAAATATTTTACATCCGTATATTTTAAAGAACCTGGCGGTTTGTTATTTGAAATTGCCACTTCCGGCCCTGGATTCGATGTAGATGAAGAAGCCGCATTTTTAGGAGAAGATCTGCAGTTGCCACAGCAGTTTGAAAAAAGAAGAGAACGTCTGGCAGAAGTTCTTCCCGTAATTAATTATCCAACAGAAAAATTCAGATAGAAATAATGAGTCATATTTTAAATATAAAAACAGCAGGAGTACCATTGAATCAGGCAGAAAAAGCTTTGATTATGATTCATGGGCGTGGAGGAAGTGCTCAGGATATTCTGAGTTTATCACAGCATTTAAATGTAAAAGATTATGCTCTGTTAGCGCCACAAGCTCTTAATCACACCTGGTATCCCTTCTCATTTATAGCACCCGTGGAACAAAATGAACCATGGTTGTCATCAGCCCTTGAAATGGTTGATGAAACAGTAAAAGCGGCAGTGAAAGCGGGAATTCAACCTGAAAATATATACTTTTTCGGATTTTCTCAGGGAGCCTGCCTTACCCTTGAATTTTTAGCCCGTAATGCGCAGAAATTCGGTGGAGCAGCAGCTATTATCGGTGGGGTGATAGGAGATAAAATTAATCGTGAAAACTATAAAGGCGACTTTGCCGGAACCCCAGTTTTTCTGGGAACCAGCAATCCGGATTTTCATGTACCTGTAGAAAGAGTATATGCTACAGCCAATATTTTACGAGAAATGAATGCGGAGGTAACAGAAAAAGTATATGCTAACTTTGGACATTCTATTAATGAGGAAGAAATTGAATTGTCCAACTCAATACTCTTTAAATAAGTATTTTAATTTTGAATATATTTATAATTTTTAATGATCCTTTAGGTGTTTAATTAAAGTGGAGATTCCTACGGAATGACAAAGTACACGGATAGATAAAACGTAATATTTGTCATTCCGTAGGAATCTATCCAATGCATAAATTAGCATTCAATAGCGGTGGGCTTTAGCCCGCCTTATAATAAATAATCAATCCACTGGCTTTAGCCAAAACCTAAATAACCAGAATCTAAAAACTAACCTCTAATTTCTAACTTCTAAAAAACATGCACGAACAACTCCTCTTAATATTAGGCCTTTTATTACTGGTCATGATGCTAGTCATGCTGGCGCAGCGGATTAAAATTGCCTATCCCATTTTTCTGGTTCTTGCCGGTTTGGGAATCAGCCTTATTCCCGGAGTTCCTGTTTTAAAACTGGATCCCGAAATTATATTTTTAATTTTTTTACCTCCTCTTTTATACGAAGCAGCCTGGTATACCTCATGGAATGATTTCTGGAAATGGAAACGCCCCATCAGCCTTTTGGCTTTTGGACTGGTATTTCTGACTTCTCTGGTCGTTGCTTATACTTCACAAATGCTGATCCCGGGTTTTACACTGGCATTAGGTTTTTTATTGGGAGGAATTGTTTCGCCGCCTGATGCAGTTGCCGCCACTACAGTTTTAAAGGGGTTAAAAGTTCCAAAACGTACAATCGCCATACTAGAAGGAGAAAGTTTGATTAATGATGCCTCTTCACTTATTGTTTTCAGATTTGCTCTGGCAGCAGTAATGACAGGTGCTTTTTCAATGCATGAAGCAACAGGACAATTTTTTCTGGTAGCAGGAATGGGCGTGGTCATAGGAATTGCAGGAGCTCATATTTTCTATGCCATTCACCGTTTTTTACCTACAACACCAGCCATTGATGCAGCCCTTACTGTAATGACTCCTTATATTTTGTTTCTCTCAGCAGAACATTTTCACTTTTCGGGAGTGATGGCGGTGGTAAGCGGAGGATTGTTTATGTCTTTCCGTGCTCATGAAATTTTTAAAACAGGAACCACAAGAATTAACATGACAGGAGTCTGGAACACCCTTATTTTTGTGATGAATGCTTTGGTTTTTGTATTAATAGGGCTCGAACTTCCGGATATCATCAATGGATTGGGGGAAATTTCTTTGATGGAAGGAATCAAATATGGTTTAATTATCAGTTTGATTGTCATTGTAGTACGTTTGTTGTGGATTTATCCTGTGGCTCATCTTCCAAGATGGTTCAGTGAAAAAGCCCGTCGTGATCCTAGTCCGGGATGGAAAAACCCTCTAATTATAGGCTGGGCAGGAATGAGAGGAGTTGTTTCTCTGGCAACAGCCCTTTCAATTCCGGTTATGATGAATACTCAGGCGGAATTCCCGATGAGAAACCTGATCATTTTTATCACATTCGTAGTCATTTTTGTGACACTGGTATTTCAGGGACTGACATTGCCTTTGGTAATTAAATTAACAAAGATTGGAGAGATTGATCCCATTCTTCCTTCCCACGAACAGCAGGCAGGAATTCAGATGAGGCTGGATAGGCTTGCCGTTCATAAACTTGACCATGAGTATAATGATGCAGTGAAAAGCAATAACCTGCTTGAAAATCTTAAAAAAGCATTGGAAAATGATATTAAACTCCATCAGAATCATTTAAGCTCTATTGAAATGTGTACGAACAGACAAAATGATATGGCAGAATATCACAAAGTAATGCTGGATATATTTGCCCTGCAGAGAAAGGAGCTGTTTAAAATGAAACGCGAAAAACTCTTCAGTGATGATGAAATCAGAAAAGCAGAATCCCAACTGGATCTTAATGAACTGAAAATTACGGGGAATAAGCACTTGTAGGAAGGATTCCGGATGGAAGATGTGAGTTTGAGGGTCGGAGGGTTTGAGAGGATCAGTAATTTCATCTATCTTTTACCCTTTATTCAAACAATATAAACACTCAACCTTAAACCCTAAACCTTGAACTTTAAACTTTAAACCTTGAACAAGATGAAAACATTACATTTTTTAGTTATTGGAAAGAATCAGGAAATTCTGGATACTTTAAAAAGAATTATAGAAAATAATGAAGGCTGGACGGCTGAAATACAAAGTGATGAAAATTTCTGCTATGAATATATAAAGGAAAGTACAGTGGATATTGTCCTTTTAAGCTCAGGTTTGGAGGATGATTTTGAGAAAAATATCAAAGCATTTTGCGCCGGATTAGATAAAGATGTTAAAGTGATCGATCATTATGGAGGAGGAAGTGGACTTTTAAAGAATGAAGTTTACAGTCTTTTTCCTAATTTGCAGGGGTAAATGTTACATCATGTTCGAAAATATCATCAAAAATATTACAAGATTTATCTCCATCACTCCCGAAGAAGAAAAAATATTTACAGATCTGCTTGCCTGCCAGTCGTTTCCCAAGAAAACGGTTTTACTCAGAGAAGGAGAAATCTGTCAGTTTGAAGGATATATTCACAAAGGATGTGTAAGAATGTACTGTTTGGATGATAACGGCTCCGAAGTTACGCTTCTGTTTGCCATTGAAGACTGGTGGATCAGTGATATTGCTTCATTTCAGGAGCAGAAGCCCTCTAAAGTTTATATTGAGACGCTGGAAGATTCGGAAATCTATATGCTGAATCCTGCAACCAAAGAAAAATTACTTCATGAGATCCCTAAATTTGAAAGAGTTTTCAGAATGCTGGTTCAAAGGAATCTCGCCACATTACAAAGCAGACTGGTCAATACGATCTCCAAAACTGCTTCAGACAGATACCTTGAATTTATCAAAGTATATCCTTCAATTCCACAAAGAGTAGCACAATATTACATCGCTTCTTATCTTGGCGTTTCAAAAGAATTTGTAAGTACCATCAGAAAACGCCTTGCCTCAAAAGAGAAATAAATCTTAGTTTTTTATACTTGCAGATTGCAGAGATTTGCATGGATTTTATAGGGGTGAATATTCCTGTGAAATTATAGTCACCCATTTTATCGGAGATAAAATCCTTGCGCCTTAAAAATATTTAGCTTAAAAAACAACTTGCGTCTTTGCGTTTTCCAACTATTTTTTTGCTTATCATTCATACAGAGATTCCTACGGAATGAAAAACTGTATGGATAAACTAAGTGTTGTATTTGTCATTCCGTAGGAATCTAAACAAATTTATCCTTTAGGTCTTAAGAGTAAAAAGACTTCTGTATTTTCTCAAAAAACAATCCAATATAATCATACTGCCGGATACAAAAGTATCCGGCATTTTTTTTTGCTGCAAAGTCATTTATTAAACTAGTTAAATGTGCAGGGTTTCCGGTCTCTCTAAATTTGTCCCATCAAACAAGAACAAATAACAACTGAGATATGGACAGAAAAGATTTTTTAAAAAAAGGATTACTAGGAACAGGAATGTTTGTCGCATCAGCTTCTCTGGCAAGCGCTATGAAAAATGATATCGATGAGATTGAACCATTAGAACCGATCGGATATAATCACCTTCCTAATACAGAATCAAAAATAAAGGAAAATTCTGTAATCCACAAAGCAGACTCAAGAGGCAAAGCAGACCACGGATGGCTGCTGAGCCAGCACACTTTCAGTTTTGCCAATTATCACAATCCTGAAAGAATGCATTTCGGAGTATTGAGAGTCCTGAACGACGACAAAGTGGAAGCAGGCAGAGGTTTCGGAACCCATCCTCACGACAATATGGAAATCATCAGTATTCCTTTAGAAGGTGATCTTGAACATAAAGACAGCATGGGAAATACGGCAGTGATCAGAAGTGGAGATATCCAGGTGATGAGCGCAGGAACGGGAATTATGCACAGTGAATTCAACAAAAACAGTGATAAGCTGGTAAAATTCCTTCAAATCTGGATTTATCCTAAAAAAAGAAATGTAACTCCAAGATATGATCAGATCACTTTAGATAAAACAAAAGGTCACAATACATTTCAACAGATTCTTTCTCCCAATGCAGACGATGAAGGAGTATGGATTCATCAGGATGCGTGGTTCCATCTGGGAATTTTTGATCAGAATAAAGAAACGCATTATAAGATCAGAAAAAATGGAAACGGCATTTATGTTTTCATTCTTAAAGGAAGTGCAGAAATCGGCGGAGAAATTTTGGAAGAACGCGATGGATTTGGAGTCTGGGATATTCAGGATATTAATATCAAAGCCATTAAAGAAGGTACCGAAATCCTTGTAATGGAGGTGCCAATGACCATGTAAAAGAAAATTAAACAGAAATAACAACCCTTAAATTTTAAATAATTATGAAAAAATTAATCCTATCATTTGCAGCTGGTTTATTATCATTCACAGCATCAGCTCAAAACCCTGGAAAATCATTATTAAACCCTACCAACCATGCCGTAGTATTGATTGATCATGAAGGTCAAATGGCTTTTGCAACAAAGAGCATCAGCATGGAAGAACTGAGAAATAATGTAGCACTGGTAGCCGGAGGATCAAAAATCTTTAATGTTCCTACAGTGGTAACAACGGTGGCTGAAAAATCATTCAGCGGACCTGTTTTCCCTGAAATTTCAGAAGTATATCCTGAAGCAACAAGCGGATATGTAGACAGAACCACAATGAATACCTGGGAAGATACTAACGCTCACAAAGCCATCACAGGAAAAAATAAAAAGAAACTGGTTTTTGCAGGATTATGGACAAGTGTATGTATCGTAGGCCCTGTATTATCAGCTATTGATGAAGGGTATGATGTATATGTGGTAACAGATGCTTCAGGGGATATTTCTAAAGAAGCTCATGATCAGTCAATCACCCGTATGGTTCAGGCAGGAGCTCACCCAATTACTTCTGTTCAGTATGTGTTGGAACTTCAGAGAGACTGGGCAAGAAAAGAAACGTACAAACCAGTCAATGATTTGATGAAAAAACACGGTGGAGCTTACGGTATTGGAATTCAGTATGCTCAGGAAATGTTAAAACATTAATGGTCTGTTTCGGCAGGCTGAAAGCCTGCCGAAACCTTCAAACTTAAATATTGAAATAATGAAATTACTGAATACACTTATCTTTTCTGCGGTTTTAGGAACAGGAATACTCCATGCTCAGAAAGCAGACATGATCATTACCAATGGGAAGATCACCACCATGGATGATAAAAATCCTGAAGTACAGGCTGTTGCCATCAAAGACCATGAAATCTTACAGGTGGGAACCAATGCCCAGATTTTAAAATTAAAAAACAGCAATACAAAAGTTATTGATGCCAAAGGAAACAGAGTGATTCCCGGTTTATTTGACAGCCATTTGCATGTGATCCGTGGAGGAAGATTTTACAATACAGAACTTCGGTGGGATGGGGTGAAATCTTTAAAAAGAGCACTGGAAATGTTGAAAGAACAGGCGCAGAGAACACCCAAAGGACAATGGGTAAGAGTGATTGGAGGCTGGAATGAATATCAGTTTGAAGAAAAACGACTTCCCACACTGGCTGAAATTAATGAGGCCACGGGAAATGTTCCCACATTCATCATGTATCTTTATGGAAAAGCATGGCTGAATAAAGCCGGATTACAAGAACTCAATATCAATGGAGAAACTCCTAATCCTGCACAAGGTTTAATCGAGAAAGACAACAATGGAGATCCCACAGGATTATTGGTTGCAGAGCCTAACGCATTCATCCTTTATTCAACATTGGCCAAATTACCGGAGTTGAAAGAAGAAGAAAAAATAAACTCAACCCTCCAGTATATGACGGAACTGAACAGATTAGGGGTAACGGCTGTAATGGATGCAGGAGGAGGATTCCAAAATTTTCCTGACGATTATGGAACAACAGATCAGCTGAACAAAGAAGGAAAAATTACCGTTCGCTTACCTTACTATTTATTTGCTCAAAAGAAAGGTTCTGAGCTTGCAGATTATACCAAATGGATAGGAATGGTAGAGATTGATGATCATGGCCACAATGATTTCAATGAAATAGATTACCATGTGAACGGAGGTGGGGAAAATCTGGTGTCTGATGGTGCCGATTTTGAAAATTTCCTTTTTCCAAGACCAGAACTTCCCGCTACCATGGAGAAAAATATGAAAGAGGTCGTAAGTCTTCTGGTAAAAAATAAATGGCCTTTCAGAATTCATGCTACCTATAATGAAAGTATCACAAGATTTTTAAATGTCATTGAGGAAGTCAACAAAGAAACTCCTTTGAACGGATTAGTCTGGTTTATTGATCACGCAGAAACCGTTACTGAAGACAATATGAAAAGAATAAAAGCTTTGGGTGGAGGAATTGCAGTACAGCACAGAATGGCGTATCAGGGAGAAAGTTTCATCCACAGATATGGTAAAAAGTCGGCTTTAGCTTCTCCTCCTGTGAAAAAAATGCTTGAAATGGGAATTCCCGTAGGATTGGGAACAGACGGAACAAGAGTCGCAAGCTACAATCCATGGGTTGCTTTATACTGGATCACAACAGGAAAAACCATCGGAGGAACTCAGGTGATGGGTAAAGGAAATACCCTGGACAGAAAAACAGCCTTATCCCTTTCTACTTATGGTGGCTATGAATTAATAAAAGACTATCAGAAAGGAAAAATACAAAAGGGATATTTTGCAGATCTTACCATTTTAGATAAAGACTATTTCGAGGTTAAGGATGAAGAAATTAAAAACATTACTTCAAAACTAACCATCGTAGACGGAAAAGTAGTGTACGGAGATGAAACCTACAAAACAGCTGCACCAGCACCGCTTCCAGTCATTCCGGAATGGTCACCCGTGAAATATTACGGAGGCTATCAAACAAAATAGTTTTTATACCACAAAATCCACAAACACTTCAACTGAAGGGGTAAAAATTCCCCTCCTCCGGAGGGGTGGCAAAAATTCAAAGAATTTTTGCCGGGGTGGTCTTACCCATAAAAGTCTTCAATAGTAAAACAGTTACAACAATCATGAAAAAGTTAATCCACATCATCACCAATACCAATCCGGGAGGAAAACTAATCAATATTGCACTTTTAGTTTTCAGAGTCTTACTTTCTATAGAATTAATCGTAGCCCACGGATTAAAAAAAATAGGAGTAGGTGTTTCAGAAGCAGAGCAGGTTCCGAACCCGTTGCACCTTCCGGAATCATTCAATAGCCTTTTTGCAGATGCTGCCAATCTCGTATTTCCGGTATTTGTAATCTTTGGATTTTTCACAAGAATTGCTGTATTGCCGATCTTGGCTGTAACCCTTACAGGATATTTTATTCTCCATTGGAATGATGCATTACTGGTAAAAGATACTCCATTTATGTACAGCTTGTGTTACCTGTTTTTATTATGTGTGGGTTCAGGAAAATATTCAGTGGATCATTATTTAACAAAGAAATAATTATGAAAAAACTGATTGCCATTGTACTGTTATTGCAGATTTTTATTCCAATTCAGCTCTCAGCTCAGTTTAAGCTGATGAGGTTTGATGAAGATTATGCGGCATACAAAGACTCTGCAAGAACTTTTTATAACTCCATAAAATACATCCCGATTACAGAAAACAATAACCAATATCTGTCATTGGGAGGAGAAGCAAGACTGGAATTTGTGGATTTTAATAATGAAGATTGGGGAAGAATGGGAATTGGAAGCAATCCTTTTCTGATTCAAAGATACACGATACATGGAGATCTGCATCTGGGCTCACGGGTAAGAATTTTCGGGCAGGTGAGAAGTGCATGGGAAAATGGAAGGAAAAATGGACCAAGACCAATTGATGAAGACCATCTGAATATTCAGAACCTCTTCATTGATGTCGATATTCTGAAAAATGATAAAGAAAAACTGACCGTACGTGCAGGAAGACAGGAATTGGACTATGGAAGCGGAAGACTGATCTCCGTAAGAGAAGGCCCGAATTTAAGACTCTATTTTGATGGATTAAAATTCATGTACAAAAGAGGAAATTTCAGATCAGATGCTTTTATGATGGCTGCCAGTGAAATCAACCCGGGAGCATTCGATAACAAATCTTCGAAATCAGTCAACCTTTGGGGAAGTTACAACACATGGATTATTCCCAGAAGTGGAAACCTGGAGCTGTATTATCTGGGGATTCACAGAAAAGATGTACGCTTTGAAGACGGACTTTCAGACGAAAACAGACATACTTTTGGAGGAAGATTCTGGAAATATGGCGGTGGCTTTATCTACAATTTTGAAGCAGCCTATCAGTTTGGCAACTTTAATAAAGGAAATATCAGCGCATGGACGGCTTCTGCAGACATCGGATATATGTTTGAAAATGTAAAAGGAAAACCAACCATCAATCTTAGAAATGATTATATCTCAGGCGACAGCAATAAAGGAGACGGAACATTAGGGACATTCAATCCTCTGTATCCGAAAGGTGGATATTTTGGATTTAATCCTCAGATCGGACCTGTAAACTTAATTGATATTCATCCCTATGCAACCATTGATTTAGGTAAAAAAATAACGGTGCAGGCAGATGTAGTTTTCAACTGGAGATATTCTACCCAGGACGGAATTTACAGACCCAGCGGAACATTAAACCTACCATCTTCAAACTCAAAAAAGAGATACATCGGAACGGCTTTCCTGGGAAGCTTTAATTATAAAATCAATTCATTTTTAACCTTTAATACAGGAATACAGTATTTTAATACAGGAGCTTTCATTAACGATGTCATCGATAACGACAAAGACGGACTCTTTATCAACTCCAGAATTGTATTTAAGTTTTAAAAAAATATAGGGAATTTGAAAATTTGAAAATGAGATAATTTGAAAATTAATTGAACAATTATCCCACATCAATGCACCTTTCCATCACAGAAACTACCTTTGAAAAAACAAAAATAGCCGGAGCGAAGCGACTTGCGCCTTAAAAATAAAACATCAACAAAAACCTCGCGCCTTTGCGTTATCCAATAAAACACTCGCAACCTGCACGTCTCAACAAATTATCCCACATCAATGCACCTTTGCATCACAGAAACTACCTTTGAAAAAACAAAAATAGCCGGAGCGAAGCGACTTGCGCCTAAAAAAATAAAACATCAGCAAAAACTTCGCGCCTTAGCGTTATCCAACAAAACACACACAACTAGCAACAAAAATAACCAGCAACTAACAACAAAAAATCTCATGAAAAATACACTAAAACAATCACTGGTAATTGCAACATTAGCATTCTCAATATTAAATTTTGCACAAACAACCACTGCAACCACTGCAAAAACAACAGCCATCGGAACCTCCAAAACCTGGGGAACCGTAGACGGTATCTCCATGGTAGGATTGGTACAAGGCCCATCTTCTGCCGATGCCCAGCTTCAGGTAGCCTGTGTTTTCGAATATACAGAAGGAGACATCTTCAATGCTCAGGCCTTACCTGCTAAATTGAACGGATTGGTTCACCTGGATGAAGCTTTAAAAGGAGAACTAACCAATATAAGAAAGGCTGGACAGTTCCAGGGACATTCTTTGGAAACGCTTTTAATTACACCTCCTGCAGGATCGATGTCTGCAAAGAAATTATTATTGATTGGCTTAGGTGACCGCAACAAGTTCACTGCTGATTTAATGACCTCCGTAGGTGAAGTAGCTGCCCGCGAAGCGATGAGATTAGGCGTTACCAATTTTGCCTTCGCCAGTGATCTGAAAGATGCAGGAATAGACTCTCCAACCGCTTTGGTAGCCGGAAACGTAGTAAGAGGAATCGTGCATGCCAACCGTTCAGAAAATTACCTGAAAGACCACAAATTATCCACTACAAAAAAATTAGAAAAAGTATATCTTCTGGCTGGCCCTGCCTTCTTTGAAACCGCAGGCGGAGGAATTGCTGATGCCATTTCAGAAGCTCAAAAGAAATAATGAACCTGGTTTCATTACATTGTTGATCCGGCCCTCTTTTTATAAGGGGGCTTTTTTATTGTGGAAACCCGTAATTTTTGTGTGTTAAATTTTATTATATTAGGCGATTAAAAACTAAAAAACAATTGAAAATTTATGAGTGATAAAGCCATTTTAGAAATTAATTTAAATGAAGAATACAAAATAAAAATTGAAAAAGGCAACAGTTTTAATGAGTCAATTTTTAAAAATGTTTATTTAGAAGCATTAAGAAATACTATTGGAATTGTACGACATTCTGAAGTTCATAAAGATTCCAAATATGATGACTTCAATAATATAATAGCATTTACAGGAGAGAGAGGAAAGGGTAAAACGTCATCGATGATTTCATTTAGAGATTCTTTAGTGAATAAAGAATGTAGGAATAATATAGAGTTTTTTAAGAATGATAACGAAAATTATTTAAAAGATAAAACTTTTGCAGAAATAGATGTTATAGATCCTTCTTTATTTAGAGGAGGTGAGAGTCTTTTTGAGATTATTTTAGCAAAAATGTTTCAAAAATTTCAAATTGAAATAAAAAAAGATAAATGTGAGTTAAATCAAGTATATAAAAGGGAGCTAATTGAGCATTTTCAAAAAACATTTCAGAATTTACAAATCATAATTTCTGATCGTAAGGATTTATATAAAAAAGAATCCATAGAAGCACTAAGTAAATTAGCAATTAGTAGTAATTTAAGAGAAGATTTTAACCATTTAGTTAAATATTATTTGGAGCATTTTGAGAAAAAAGAATTTCTAGTAATAGCAATAGATGATTTTGATGTCAATATTGAAGCTGCATATAAAATGCTTGAAGATATAAGACAATTCTTAATTCAACCTAAAGTAATATTACTGATATCATGTAAAATTGAACAATTGAATGAAGCAATTGCGATTCAATATAAAGATCTGAAGATTGAAAATCAGGTTAGCGATAAAGCTAAAAGATATATAGATAAATTAATTCCATTTAGCAGACGGATATTTTTACCTGACATTCAAAAGTTAGATAAAATAAGATTCAAAGTGCTTATTGATAAAGAAGTTATTTTCAATGGAGATGAAGGAAATTTTAATGAATTAATAATTAATCTAATTTTTGAAAAACTACATTTATTACAAACTAATAATCAACTAAATAGAAATTTTATTTTACCAAATACCATACGGGAAACTCAGAATTTCATTAATACTTTACTGAACTCTCAAAGTTTGGACAAATTAAGGAAATATACTATAAATGAAGTTTATAAGCTGGATGATAAATATAGAAATATTATAGATGAGTTAGAAAATGTTTCTGATGATCTCTTTTTAATTAGTGTTTTAAGAAAATTTTTAAGATTGAATTTTGAATACAGGCCAAGGGATAGAAAAACAGTAGCTTATACTAAATTATCTAATGCTAATATTAAAAGTAGTATTTCATTAGGTGATATATTTTTTTTAATAGAGGAATTTGAAAGTACAATTTCTATTGATGATTATGAAAGTTTTGAATTTTTAGATTTATTTAAATTATATTTTTCAATAAGATTATTAGACCTTGATAAAAATTTGGTTGAATTAGAATTTACTAGATATGGCTTTGTAAATAAATATATGTATATATTATCTAAGGAAAAAAATGGTAGATCTCGAGATTTTATTGAATTTGAGTATTCATTGGATTGGTGTTTTGAAGAATTGGAAGAAAATGAAGCTTTTATATTGGGATTGTTTGTTTTTTATTTGGGTGAGGGAAATGAAGATTATAGACATAAAATGGACAAAGATATTTTTGTTGAAAGATATACAAAGGGAGTTATTTCTCCATTCGCAATTTGGCATAATATGTATAATATTGAAATTTTATCTTCAATTTTAAACTTTGATATCAATAATGAATTTACTAAATTAAATAAAGAATGGTTTGAAAATTCCATTTTTATAAAACAACTATATAATCCATCTTTTACTTTAAAGTTGTTTGAATATATAAATGAATTTAGACTTAAGGAGGTTAAAGATTCTTTACCCAATAATTATTTTGATGATATTTGTTTACTATTTATATATGGTACAATTTACTCATTAAATAAACTTGAGAACCTATATAAGGTAAAAGGACTCGTTAATGACTACATTAAATATCCTGTTATAAATGAATTATTAAAGCATTTTAATAATTTAGATTATAGTAATAAGAAAGTTTCTGAATTGAATGAAATTTATGATATACATAAAATCTTTGAAGATGAAGACTTTGTTATGATTAATAACTTAAAAGATATAATAAATGATATATATGAATTATCTAGGGGAGTAGACCAATATAAATTGTCTTTAGTCACAAAAAATTACTTACTAACTTTTTTAAATGATTTAAATAAAGCAGAAAAGTTTACAAGTAGATTTATCACATATCGTATAGATAAATTGAGAGATTTTGATGATACAGAAGAGATCGTTAATTATCTTGAAGAAATAAAAAGTAAATTTAACGACCCAGATCCAGATTATTTTACAGAAAATAAAAATGATTTACAAAATTATTTAATAAACTTAATAAATGGATAATCTTCGCAAAGCAATTCGTTTATTATTTACAGATTATTGTTCAGATTTTATTTTATCAGTAAAAGATCAAGATAAATATATCAATGTAAATAGTTTCCTAGAGAAAGGCTTTAGAACTTTTTCAAGTTATTCCGTAGATGAAATTCAAAATGTTTACTATAAACTTGAGTCAGATTGGTTTCATGATGTTCATCAAGAAAAGAATAAGAACTATTTCCATATTCTAAATCACTTTACTTCTAAAGTTCTACTAGAACAAGATCTAGAACCATTTGTAGTGTATGAGCATCTTTTAAAATGGAGAGATTTATCTTATTATATTGGAGAGGATATACTTACCACGTCTTTTTATGCTTGTTTAGATAATCGATCTAGAAGGCAAAGAGACTTTTTTGCTTGGCGACCTACTGCATTTTCGGATAATAAAAGGCTTCATCAACTTCTAAAAAAGGGATTGGCAGAAAATCACTTTCATCTAAAAGGGTCAGGTCCTGTTTTTGATTTAAGTTGGATTAATATAATGAATCATCCAATCTCTTTTGAAAAAGCATTTGAAGATCTGAAAAAAGAAATAGGTCTATTAACAAAAACTACTAATGCATCTCAAAGTTCAAAAAAGGAATTAAAAATACTTGTTTATAAAGCAGCTTATATAAGATATGAGTTGTTTAGGCTGGTAAATAAAATAGATGAAAGTAAAGATTTTATTATCGATATTTCTAAAGAAAGTAATTCATCGGCATCTTTTGATCTGTTGATGAATATGTATGAGCTTTCAAAAAATATTGAAGTGTTAAGATATGATTTGGGGCATCAATTTGAATATAGAGGTAATATGGAAATAATAGATTATGCTATTCCTAAAAATATTCATATTCAAAATCTTGAGAAATCTTATGTGTTTTATGGAGAACGAAAACTATTATATGATTGCTTTAAGCTAATTTATTCAGGTGATAAACGGTTTCAATCATCTATTTATTTATTCCATGCCTATTTGTTAATTAAAGCTCAGTTTAGAGCAGAGCTTATTCAGGTGAATGATAAAGTTGGTTTTGGTAATTTCTCAATGTATCAGGATAGAAAAGAATTTTTTTTACCTGATGATTCTATTTATCATACAGCATTTATGAATTTGGCGGTACATGATACAAAATCACATAGTCAAATTAAATCTTTTGAATTAAGAGTTGCTCCAAAGGATAGTGTGTTAAAATTAAAATCAAGCTTAGAAGGATATAACAAAGCTTTAGATAATCAAGCAATATTATCAAAACAATTAAATCGATCATTATCTGATGATAATAGATTTGATTTAAAAAAACATAATATATTTTACACCATACATTATATAAAAAAAAGAGATAGTAGAAAATATTCTGATTTATCACAAGAAGTATTGTGCAGACATCATGATTTAAGGATAGAAATAAAGAATCAATCAATAGCCATAAGCCAGTTAAGAGAAGGATATTCTGAAATTTCAGATTTGATCAGAGGAATTGATGCTGCATCTAGTGAATTCAATGCAAGTCCGGAAGTTTTTGCGCAAGGGTTTCGTTATTTGAAGAATCACAAAATAAAAGGGTATTTTAACCATTTAAAAGATAAACTGGAAGAACCTAAAATATATGCAACTTATCATGCAGGAGAAGATTTTTATGATTTGGTAGATGGTTTACGTGCCATAGATGAAAGTATCAGATTTTTAAATCTTACACAAGGTGATAGAATTGGGCATGCATTAGCATTAGGAATTGATGTTAAAGAATATTATGATTTCAAGCAGTTTAAGTTGATGCTGCCAAAACAAATGGTTCTTGATAATATTGTTTGGTTATTAGCTAAAATTAGAAAATTTGGAATTGGAATTCATCGAAATGAAGTGAATCGACTTGAGAAACTGTATGAGAATTTATTTTATGAATTATATACAGCTAATTTTGATAAAGGAAGCTTGCTAGAACAAAAATACATTCATCATACTACTTATTTCGATGCCTGGAAACTTCGAGGCGATGATCCTTACTTGTATTTATCAGGTTTAGATGAAGATGTTTATTTAAAATCAAATTTGACTTATTGGGAAAGATGCCGAATCAATGAAGAATATCCCAAGAATAAAAATATTCGAAATAATATAGATATAAAATGTCTTTATCAACAGTATCATTTTAATACAAAAATTAAGAAAGCTGGCGCTCTGATTAAACAATTTGAAATATCTCATGCTTATATGGAATTGGTAGAAGCGGTTCAGTTTAAAATGATGCATGAATTGAAGAATAAAAATATTGCCATTGAAACTAATCCTACATCAAACTATCTTATTGGAACATTTAGAAGATATGCAAAACACCCAATTACTAAATTTTTTAATTTAGGACTAGAGCTAGATCATCAAAAAATAAGGAATTGTCCACAACTTTCAGTATCTATAAATACTGATGACCAAGGAATTTTTTCTACCTCTTTGGAAAATGAGTTTGCATTGATGGCAATTGCTTTAGAAAAAGAAAAAGATGAGAATGGAGATTTGAAATATAACTCTTCTATGATATATGAATGGTTGGAACGAGTGAGATTAATGGGTATAGGCCAGAGTTTCAATACTTAGAGCTAAATTAGCAAAATCCAAAAAAAATCCCGATTTTTGCACTCCTTCAATAAACCCGAGTTCATGAAATTATGTATTGCCGAGAAACCCAGTGTTGCCAGAGATATCGCCAAAGTATTGGGCGCTACCACGCCTAAACAAGGCTATATGGAAGGAAACGGCTATTGCGTGACATGGACGTTCGGACATCTTTGTACCCTGAAAGAACCTCACGACTACGGGCCACAATTCAAATCCTGGAACCTTTTTTCACTGCCGATTATTCCTAACAGTTTTGGAATCAAGCTGATCCCGAATAAAGGCGTTGAAAATCAGTTTAAAGTCATTGAAAAATTGGTCGAAGAATGTGATGAGGTCATCAACTGCGGGGATGCCGGGCAGGAGGGAGAACTCATCCAGCGTTGGGTATTGCAGAAAGCGAAATGCAACAAACCTATCCAGCGTTTATGGATTTCTTCATTGACGGAAGATGCTATTAAAGAAGGTTTTGCAAGCTTAAAACCTGCGGAAGATTATAAAAATCTGTATCTGGCCGGAAATGCCAGAGCTATCGGAGACTGGCTGTTGGGAATCAATGCGACCAGACTTTTTACCAAGAAATTCGGAGGAAACAAAGCCGTTCTTTCCATTGGAAGGGTACAAACTCCCACATTGGCCATGCTGGTGCAGCGTCAGAAAGAAATTGATGCCTTTACCACAGAAGAGTATTGGGAACTGAAAACCAAATATCGTGATGTTCTTTTCAATGCAGCAATTGACCGTTTAAAAACCTTGGAACGTGCAGAAAAAGGATTGGAATATCTTAAAGTCAATCCATTTGAGATTGTTTCTTTCGAAATTAAAGAAGGGAAAGAAAAAAATCCACGACTTTTCGACCTGACCGGACTTCAGGTAGAAGCCAATAAAAAATACGGTTATTCAGCAGAAAATACGTTGAATTATATCCAAAGTCTTTATGAAAAGAAGCACGTAACCTATCCGCGTGTTGATACCACTTATCTATCCGAGAGTTTATATCCGAAAATAACAGGTATTCTTCAGAAAATGTATCCTTATCAGGAGCTGATTGCTCCGTTACTGGAAGCTCCGATTCCAAAATCAAAGGCCGTTTTCGATGATACAAAAGTAACCGATCACCATGCGATCATTCCTACGGAAATTCCACCTTCTCAAAATCTGAGCAGGGAAGAAAAACTGATTTATGATCTGATTGCCAAACGTTTTATTGCCGTTTTCTATCCGGAATGTAAAATTTCAAATACATTGGTGGAAGGAAAAGTAGGAACAATTCCTTTCAAAACCAGCGGAAGACAGGTGCTTGAAGCAGGATGGAGAGCTGTTTATGCCAAAGAGCCTAAGGAAGAAACTACCGATAAGGAAAAAGAAAAAGAGGAAGAACAAACTATTCCTGAATTTATCGTAGGAGAAACCGGACCACACGATCCGATGATTCACCAGGGAAAAACAACACCTCCAAAGCCTTATACCGAAGCAACTCTGCTGAGAGCCATGGAAACTGCCGGAAAACAGGTAGAAGATGAAGAGTTGCGTGAAATGTTGAAGAACAACGGAATCGGAAGACCATCCACCCGTGCCAACATCATTGAAACCCTTTTCAAAAGAAAATACATCGAGAAAAAAAGAAAAAACCTCATCGCTACCCAAACCGGAATTCAGTTGATTGATACCATCGAAGATGAGCTGCTAAAAAGTCCGGAACTGACCGGTGAATGGGAATCCAAACTTCGTAAAATTGAAAAAGGAGAGTATGAAGCCAATCTTTTCAAAGAAGAACTGATTCAGATGGTTACCGAACTTACTGAAAAAGTGGTGTACGGAAAAGGAAAAGTGATTACCCTTCAGGAAGAAGAAAAAGAAGAAGTAAAGGAAAAGAAAAAAAGAGAACCTGCACAGAAAAAAGAACTTCAGTCCTGGGAAGAAACGAAATGTCCGAAATGCAAAGAACACAACCTAATCAAAGGAAAAACAGCTGTGGGATGTTCCGATTTTAAAAACTGCGGTTTCAAAATTACCTTTGAAATTTTCGGTAAAAAATTGTCTGATAAGCAGCTTTTAGACCTTGTGTTAAAGGGAAAAACCTCAAAATTGAAAGGCTTTACCACACATCCGGAAAATCTTGCAGAAGGTGTTTTAACTTTGAGTGATGACTTCCAGACACAGCTTAGCTAATTAAATATCATTATTGAGTGGAGAATACGGGATTCGAAACCGCAACCTGTTGACTGCCAGTCAAACGCGTTAAATTTTAATATACGCTATATGAGCATTGTCCTTGAAAGATAATAAAATAATGGCCAGCCAGAACTTCATAGATAGATGATACAATTTTGAACATTATCACATTTTATCGGAGATAAAATCTTTGCGCCTTAAAAACATACAGCTTAGGAAATAAGCTGCGTATTTGCGTTTTCCAACAATCTTCCTGCTTTTCATTTATACAGAGATTCCTACGGAATGGCAATTACAACGCTTAGTTTATCCATATAGTTTGTCATTCCGTAGGAATCCAGCCCTACCTGCTACAATTTCACCATCTTTAGCACAATACAAATGTCCTACTGAAGACGTGTAATCTCAACATTCTCTTTTTTCTGCTTCATAAACTGAAAGATTGATCCAATCACAAAAAGCAGGAAAATAACAAGAAGCGTCTGGCCAATTACCGGATCTTTGATATCCTTAGCCAAAGGATGCCCAATGGGAACCCTCGTAAAGGTCTCATTAATTGTGGGAACCAATGATAGGAAAAAACTGAATGACAGCAAAAAATTCTCAAAATATCTTGCTTTTCCGACATGCTTTTTATAGGAAAAAAGGAAATAAGCAATGGATATCAGAACAAAGATAAATAAGGAAAATACATGTCCTGCATTGAAACCTCCTGCCTTAGAAATTCCCAAAGCTGAAAGTGATGTAATGACGGTTGCATACAAGTATATTTTTCCGGACCGCTGAGCCAGATTGATTTTACCATATTTAATAAACCCTGTGATGGCCCCTGCAAGGGCTGCTATACCGATAATGGTATGAAAAATTCCTAAACCTGATAGATTCATATTGATCGTATTTTAAATTGATACATTTTCAGTTGTAATGACAGGTATATTTCTGTTCCCTGTAACTGATGGTACAAATTTGCGATAGATAGACAGAAATGATTTTGTGATTTAGTTCAAGAATTTGAGAGTTTGGTCCAGAAAGAAACATTCCTTATGGAAATAAGAAATAGCGGTGTCATTACCTAAAAATGCTCCTCAATTATTTCCCCTTTTGTTCCTGGCGGTAATTTGAAGGAGTGACACGATATTTATCACTGAAGTTTTTTGTAAAAGTAGCCAGATCATTGAATCCGCATTCAAATGCAATATCAGTAATCCGTTCATCTGATCGTAAAAGCAATTCGGCCGCTTTTTCCAGCTTTTTGTTTCTTATATAGTTGGCGGGCGTATCACTATATAATTTGGTGAATTCTCTTTTGAAGGATGACAGGCTCAGATTGCTTTGCGCTGCAAGTTGTTCAATGGTGAGCTGTGAAAATAAATTAGCCTCAATAATCTGCTTGAAAGAATAAGTTGTGGGAGAAAACAGTTGTGACAGGATCAGCTGAATAGTTTTAGCATTCTGGGATTGAGCCAGCAACAACATAATTTCTTTTAATTTAAGAATTAATATATCTTCATTAACGAGGGAAGGATTTTCAAAATAGAAGAGCAGTCCTTCAACATATTTTTGAATCAGAAAATCATTATTTATTTTCTCATTGGATTGGTTCGAGACCATTTTTGCCGGTTTTTGCAGCAATACAGGCAGTTCCCTGTCATAGATTCTTTTCAGAATATCCGGATAGAAAGTAACGATGACGATTTCACAATGCTCCTCCGATTCTGAGTTTTGAATATACTTTCCGGAGCTGATACAATTAAGAAACAGCGAATAATTAGCAGAAATAGTAAACTCCTGTTCTGCTGTTTTATATTGAAATTCTCCTTTAATAACATACAGAAAACAAGCCTGCTCAGAAACCGGGAAATCAGATCTGAATGGCGCTTTAAGATCAATCTTCTGTAATAAAGGTTTTCCAAACAGTTCGTGTTTTTTGTAATCATTCAGCATAATGAAGGAGTTTCTTTTTTGAATTCAATACTATGAAAAGGTAAACAATTTGCTCTGTAAAAAATGAGTCAACAACAAATATACACAGTCATTCTCTGAAAAGCTTAATTTATGCAGTTTAGATTCCTACGGAATGACAAACGATGTGGATAAACTAAGCGGTATACTTGTCATTCCGTAGGAATCCAGCCTTATGTTTTCACCATTTTTTTTATATAAATATTCCAGGAGAAGAAGTGAGAATTCATAGGTTACCGGAACAACCTCTCATACCAGCCCCCAACATCACTTTTAATCTCTTCATGATGCTTACATAAAATAACAGCCAGTTCCAGTTCTGATCTGTCAGATTTATAAGGATTCAAAGTAAGAAATCCAAAGAAATTTCCGTCCTGATCCAGAATTGCCGGAGGATAGGAAGCATAGGAATTCCATGGAGAATAGGCGCTGTAGGTACTCCCATAATTTCCATATGGATTCCATATGGATTTTGAACTGAAGACATTTCCGTAATCGCTGAACTTGTTCCAGATCGAATTTTTATCAAAATTATCACAGTTTAGGCATCCCAGATACTGATCCTGATCTGCACCGCCATACAAATGTAATGTTTGTGCCTGAAAACAGAATCCTGCCAATAAACCTAAAAATTGTAAAAACCTTTTTAAACCCATCATAAAGCTTTCCTGCAAATCTAACCTTTTGAACTGAAAAATTTTGATTATTGCTGAACAAAACGATACACAAAAAAACGTTACAGGTTTTCAATACCTATAAGATTTAAATATTCATATAGAGATCAAAGAGCAGCATAAGTTTATATCAGTTCCCTCAAAGCTTCCTGCCACTGGAAATTTTTAATCTTTAAATTCTTTAATCTTTAAATCAATTTCTACCTTTACATTCAAATTCAAAAGTAATGACACCAGAGAAAAGAAAACTCATCACAGACAGCTTCAACCGTTCGGAAACCTTGAAATTCTATAAAGCAGAACTGCTGGGAGTAGAAACCGATTTTATATCCATGAAGATTCCTAAAATGGAAATGATGACCAGAAAAGCAGGAATGTTTAACGGAGCGATGATCGCCTCTTTGGTTGATGTTTCTTCAGGATATGCCGCTGTGAGCCATTATCCGGAAGATTGCTATGTAGTGACCGTTGAGTTGAAAGTGAATTATCTTCGTCCTGCGATGGGTGATGCTTTGGTTTCAAAATCTTATGTTATCAAAGGTGGAGGTAAAATTGTTGTTGTGAGGACAGAAATTTATGTTCAGACTGAAGGTTCGGACTCAGAAAGTCATGTAGCGACCTCATTAGTCACCATGATGAAAATAAAATAAGACGTTACGGGAAATAAAAGACAAAATATTCCTTAAATAAAGGGTTTCACGGAATTCTTTTTTTTGAAATGGAATGGCTTTTGCTCCATATCCCCCATAAACATTAAAAAATATCACAATGAACTTAATTATCCGACTATTTATTACGGCAATTGTAGCTTATCTTTTAACAAAAATTTTACCGGGAGTACATTTTGAAGGATTTTCTTCAGCCATTATCTTTGCGATTGTGCTTGGGGTTCTTAACATATTTGTAAAGCCTATTTTAAGTCTGTTCGGCCTTCCGTTAACGATCCTTACCTTAGGATTCTTTGCCCTTGTGATTAATGCAGGGATTATCCTGATTGCAGATTATTTCATAGACAGTATGGTGGTAGATGGTTTCTGGTGGGCATTTATATTCAGTATATTATTGTCAATTGTAACCTCTTTGGCGAACTCAATGTTCTCAGATGGAGATTAATTAAAAACATTACAGATCAAAATATAAATCCGCTCATTGAGCGGATTTTTTTTATTTTTTAATGAACTTCAACAACACCAAATTTCCCTTTGAATCTTTCAGTTTTAGAAAGTAATTTCCTGCAATAAGTTGATGAATAGAAATTTCTTTTACAAACTGATTTTTTACCACCATTCTTCCATTTCCATCTATGATCTCATATTCCTGAAAGTTCCGGTCGGTATTTACTTTTAAAATATCTGAAACAGGATTCGGGTAAACTTTGATTAAAACATTGTTGTTTTTTTGCTGCGTTTCATGAGTCGCTAAAAATAAACATGAGGGTGGAGTTGTTATGATTCCGTCAGTAAAATCATAATACAAAGTACTTTCCATAGGAATCAAATTGGTACTGATGGTTGCAGGAATATTTTCAAAGAGAGTACAATTGTTAAATCGTACATTGGCACTTTCAAAATTTCTGGCAGCCTTATACCAGGATTCACATCCTGCCGGCTGCATTACAACCCCTGGCCAGAAGGTATCCATGGCAAATCCGTCAATGGAATTGGGACTCACCATATCAATCATTACACAGCTTCCGGTAGTCCATATAGAAGGAATTTTAAAGTAAATGTTGGCCGTAGGAATACTTCCTGTATAATATTTTTTACTGATGACAGCTGATGAACTTCCCTGTCCATCAACAAGAAATGCTTTGATTTCTTTATTCTGATCAATGGTAATCTGTACATTATTGACTGCTGAACTGGAACTCAATGTAGGGGTGCTCCCATCAGTAGTATAATAAATAGTTCCGTTTCCTGAAAGAGTTGCCTGATAAGCATTATAATAATGATTGGGAAAAGGGCTTATCATTAACTGTGAAAAAAAGAAAGAAGACACAAAGAGTGCAGAAAAAAGAAGAAATTTTTTCATGTAAAATGGATATTAGTTTAGTTTTTATAAAATTAATAAAAATTCAGCTGCATATTAACTATTTATTTTCAATATCGTAAAACTTAAATGTTAATTTTTTCGTCCATTTTTATTTTAAATATTAACTTTGGCAATCTTTGAATTTAATAAAAGGATATTATAAAATCACTGCGATTTCATAGATCCGTTAAAAAATGAATATCAACATATGAAACTTAAGTACAGTCTGCTGGCTTTGGCAGCTCCGCTTTTAATGAATGCACAACAAGTAATGACGCCTGAAATTCTTTGGACTTTGAAAAAAGTTGGGGTACAGGCAGTTTCACCAGATCAGGGTTCCCTTATCTATAAAGTAGGGCAGGTAGATCTGAAAACAGAGAAAACGAAAAACGAGAACTATTTTCTGAATGTTCTTAATCATCAGTCTTCTAAAATTGATTTCGGTAAAAAAGCCCTTATTCAATGGGATAAAAACGGAATTTATGCGCAGGAAGGTGATAAAATCTATCTTTCTAAAGATGCCGGAAAAACCTGGACAGAATTTTATACGATTGGTGAAGCTGATAACGTTGTAATTTCTCCGGACGGGAAGAAAATAGCTTTCAGCAAGCAGGTATTGGTAGAAAAAGTGATGGGGAAAGATAAATTCAGTGATACTCCTAAAACTACTGCTCAGGTTTACACAGATCTGAACCACAGACACTGGGATTATTTCAATGAAGGAAAATACAACCACGTATTTGTAGTGAATACTGCTGATAAAGTAGAAGGGGCAAAAGATCTTTTGGAAGGAAAAACCTGGGATTCTCCTCAGAGACCTTTTGGAGGTGCTGAAGATTTTATCTGGAGCCCGGATTCTGCACAGCTTTTATATGTTACAAAGCCTAAAAGCGGAAAAGAGTACGCTACAAGTACCAATACAGATATCTTTGCTTATGATTTAGCGTCAGGTACCACCAAAAACCTTACAGAATCAAACAAAGGATATGACATTAATCCAAAATTCAGCCCGGATGGAAAATCTTTGATCTGGCAGAGTATGGCCAGAGATGGATATGAAGCAGATAAAAATGATGTAAAAATCCTGGACTGGAAGTCGGGGAAAACCACTAATCTTACTTCTGGCTGGGACGAAAGTGTTTCCGGAGATGTACTTTGGGGAGCAGATTCAAAAACAATCTACTTTACGGCTGCATTCAGAGGAACAAAACAACTTTTCTCTCTGGATTCTAAATCAGCAAAAGTACAGCAGATTACCAAAGGAGATTTTGACGTTAATGAAATCTTTACAGATAATAAATCTTCACTTTTAGTAGGAAGAACAGATGTAAACCATGCCACGGAATTGTTCTCTGTAAACGTTAAAAACGGAGAAATGAAGCAGGTGACTGAAGCTAATAAAGATACTTATGCTAAGCTGGCTCAAGGGAAATCTGAACTTAAAATGGTGAAAACCTCAGACGGAAAGGAAATGGGAGTTTGGTTCCACTATCCACCGAACTTTGATCCTAATAAAAAATACCCAACATTGGTGTATTGCCAGGGAGGACCACAATCTGCATTGACGCAATATTTCAGCGTAAGATGGAACTTTGCCTTAATGACAGCCAATGATTATATCGTGGTAGCACCAAACAGAAGAGGAATGCCAGGATGGGGAACAAAATGGAATGAAGATATTTCAAAAGATTGGGGTGGACAGCCGATGAGAGATTATCTGGCAGCCACAGATTTTGCGAAAACGTTACCCTATGTAGACGGTGACAGAGTAGCGGCTGTAGGAGCAAGCTATGGAGGATACAGTGTATTTATGCTGGCAGGAATCCATGAAAACAGATTCAAAACCTTCATCGCTCATGACGGATTATTTGATATGAAGTCATGGTATCTGACGACGGAAGAACTTTGGTTTGCAAACTGGGATCTTGGTTCTCCATGGGAGAAACCGCTTCCAAAAGCGTATACAGAATTCAACCCAAGTAATTTTGTAGAAAAATGGAATAAGCCCATCATGATCGTTCAGGGAGGAATTGATTTCCGTGTTCCTTACGAGCAGGGTCAGGAAGCTTTCCAGGCAGCAAAATTAAGAGGATTAAAATCTAAACTGGTTTACTTCCCGAATGAAAACCACTGGGTACTTCATCCTCAAAACGGATTGGTATGGCAGAGAGAATTCTTTGATTGGCTGAAGGAAACTTTATAAGATCAATAAAAATAAATATCAATAGGAGCGGGCTTTAGCCCGCTTTTTTTATGAAAAATATCCAATGGCTTTAGCCAAAATCTAAATAATCTGAGTGGTTTAAGGGAGTTAAATTCAGGGTATTGGAAGCTGGGAGTAGCTGTTAATCTTAACATTGATAGAGGTTACCATACATTAATGATATCACTGTTTAGAAAGATGAAAATAGGGACAACCGTTTTTTGAAACCTCAATAACTTCCTTCTTCAAGCTTCCAGCTTCCAGCCAGATTAAAATAATTTAAATCTCTATATTTGAATATGCAAAACCGTATTTCTTCATTTCCACCAATCATTGATTATCAGTCTGACATTCTAATTTTAGGATCAATTCCCGGGGTGAAATCATTGGAAAAACAGCAATATTATGCTCATCCTCAAAACAAATTCTGGAAAATCATTTTTGAATTGCTGAACGAAGAATTTACTCATGATTATACTCAAAGAATTGAAACGATACAGAAACATCATATTGCCCTTTGGGATGTCATTGATTCCTGTGAGAGAAAAGGAAGTCTGGATTCCGAAATCAAAAATGAAGAAGCGAATCAGATTGCTGAGCTGTTGGAAGAACATCCAAATGTTAAAGCTATTTTTTGCAATGGAGGAAAATCCTACAAAAATTTACAGAAAGTGCTTGGGAAAAATTATAAGCGACCCATTTTTCTATTGCCTTCTACAAGTCCGCTCCACACTGTTTCCTTTGAAAAGAAACTGGAAGAATGGAAAAGAATTCTGGAGTTTTTGAGATGAGTTTAGTGATTCGGGGTTCGGGTTAGAGGGTTTGAGAGTGGGAGAGTTTGAGTTGTAAGAGCATAAATTCCTGTGGAATAACAAACGGAACGCTTTATCTAGCCGTACACTTTGTCACTCTGTAGGAGTCTCAGCGTTGTACGTGATTTTTTTGGTGACGAATCTTGGATTTTTAAGATAAGTTGCGGGATTCGGGATTCGGGTTTCGGGTTTGAGGGTTTGAGAGTGGGAGAGTTTGAGTTGTAAGAGCATAAATTCCTGTGGAATGACAAACGGAACGCTTTATCTATCCATGCACCTTGCCATTCCGTAGGAATCTCAGCATTGTACATATTTTTTCAGTGACGAATCTTGGATTTTAGGGTAAGTTTCGGGATCTGTGGTTCGGGTTTGAGAGTGGGAGAGTTTGAGTTGTGAGAGCATAGATTCCTACGGAATGACAAACGGAACGCTTTATCTAGCCGTACACTTTGTCATTCCGCAGGAACCTGTTTTTACTCTATTATTCTCAAACCCTCAAACTTTCTGACTCTCCCACTCTCAAACTCCCAAATATTCTCTCAATCCTTTCAACAGCTCCAGTTGGTTTTTAGTCCGGTCTAAATTATGCTCAGGGTATTTCGTAGAATAATAAACACTTCCATTCAGATAATCGGTTAAAAAACGAAGCTCCTGAATATAAATAGCGACTTGTGCAGCATAATCAAGATTGTCAGATTCTTTGGAAGTCAGTTTTTCCTTGAGATAGAATAAAAAGCCTTTTTTTACAGCCTCATACATTTCAGGATTGAAATTGTTTTGGGCACTTCCGTCATCTTCAGGTGTTGTATTGGTGTAGGACTGGATCATCGTTCCAAAATCATACAAAATAGTAGAAATCATCATGGTATCCAGATCAATTACTGCTAACGGACTGTGATTTTGATCAAAGAGAATGTTACTGATTTTTACATCTGCATGAATGATTCTTTTGGGGATCTGATTGTTTTTTTCCATCTCAATCCATTGATCAGGCAAGGACAGGAGCTGGTTGGTGATTTCTATTTCAGCCTTTGCTTTTTCTCTTAAATGAGGGGCCGCATTTTTTAGTGAGCTTTTATAATCTGCAACTCTCTTCTCAAAATTGAGGAAGTTAGGAAGAGTATCTTCAAGGGCGGGTAATTGTTCAGTATTAACGACGCTAAGGAAATAACTGAAGGTTTTAGCTGCTTCAAAAGCCGTTTGCAAAGAAGGAGCGATAAGAAAAGTAACACTGTTTTCTATGAAACTTAGCATGCGCCATGGCTGGCCATTTGCATCCTCTACCAGAAGTTTGTGGGTAAGAGAAGGGATAGGCTCAATAATTTGAAACTGATAATTATTCGATAGGAGAACCTCATTAACCATTAAATGATTATTGACGATCACATCAGGCTGTTTAAAGACATGATTGTTAATTTTTTGCAGGATAAACTTCTTCCCCTGATCCTTATCTTCCAGAAGGTAAGTTGTGTTGATCAATCCATCAGTAATAGGGAAGAGGTCATAATTATCCGTACCGATAAATTCAATAACAATATCATTTAGCTCCATAAATCTTCCGGGTATCTGTTGTTGTTGATCTCTGAAGTCAGAAAATTTATAATTTCCTTTTTATCATCAGCGTAGGTAACTCCCATCCATTGAGAAGGAGAGGCTTTTACCTTTACTTTTACTCTGTTTTCATCCATCATTTTCTGTACTGCAGAAGGAATATAAAACTCCTGATTCGGTAAGGGATCAGATTCTATGAAATCATAGAAATAAGCTTCCAGATAACAGAAAATATGAGGATGGAAAATAAAAAAGTTCATGGATACTAAGGTGTCAGGATCCAATTTTATATTTTCTCCGTTTTCAATGTAAACGATGGAGTTGTTTATTCTTTGAATAGATGTTTGCTCCACTACTTTGATCAGATTATTTTCTGAATCCAGCGTACATATTCCTCTGGCTACAGCTCCGTTTCCACTCAATGTAGTACCTACAGGATAAGCAATCATTCCCAACTGGGTATCTGAAATATGATGATGGTTAATTTCATGGGCAGCCAGCTGATAGGCTTCTTTCCCGTAAAAATCATCCGCATTGATCATCACGAAAGGCTCCTGTATCGAATATTTGGCACAAAGAACGGCATGAGCAGTTCCCCATGGTTTTTCTCGATCAGGATAATCAAAACCTTCCAATGAAATGGGAATACTGTCTATTTCCTGATATACCCAATGCAGTTCAAAATTTTTACTCTTTGAAATGGCATTGAGCCTTTCCATATAATTTTGAGGAATAAGCTTGTTGACGATAATGACTACTTTCTGGAAACCAGCTTCCAATGCGTCAAAGATAGAATACTCCAAAATCGGCGAACCGTTACCGAGTACTCCATCGATCTGTTTGAGACCTTTATATCTGCTGCCTAATCCGCCTGCTAATATGAGTAATGTTTTCTTAGAACTCATCGGTCATTCCAAATACAGGTTTACGGGTTTTCCATTTTCCATTGGTAAAATCAGGAATATCAACCACCTGACCACCTTTGGCAATAGACTCTTCACTCAATGGGGTAATTGAATACCATAAGGCAAGATCATACACATCCATCGGGAATTCAATATTTCGTTTGATACATTCAATAAACGTATTCATGACAAAAAAGTCCATTCCGCCATGTCCTGCTCCTGCAGCAACATTTTCAAACTTCTTCCACATCGGATGATCATATTCTTTCATCCATTTTTCCGTATTGTCCCAACGGTGGGTATGGTTCATTGTTTTTTCAAAATAGATATGTCCCTGGTTGAAATCTCCCCATCCGAAATCCTGCCACAATCCTTCGGTTCCCTGAACTCTGAAACCAAGATCATAAGGTCTCTGTAAGCTTGTATCATGCGTAAGAAGGATAGTTTCTCCGTTGGCACAGGCAATCTGTGTGGTTACCACATCTCCCTGATTGAATTTTACTTTCGCGCTAGGATGGTTTTCTCCACCTTTTGGATGTTCAACAACATATTTATGAAGTCCTACCGCTTTTGATGAGAATGATGACAGTCTTGTTAAACGGTTTCCTCTGTTGATATCCATCATCATGGCAACCGGACCTAATCCATGGGTAGGGTAGAGCTCGCCATTACGTTTTACATAATGTTCTGTTCTCCATTTGGCTTCACTGAATCCTTTTTCTCCAAATTCAGCACCGGAATTGTATGGATTAACTCCATCATTGAAAAGAACACCTCTCAGATCATGCTGATAGCCGCCTCTTCCGTGTACCAATTCCCCAAACATTCCTTTACGGACCATATTCAGAATGGCCATGATATCTCTGCGGTAACATACATTCTCCATCATGAAGATAGGAACTTTTGTTTCTTCATATACCTTTACAAACTCCCAGCAGTCCTGAAGTTTTATGGCTCCCGAAACTTCCATGCCCACAATTTTTTTAGCGCGCATAGCTTCCACACCTTGTGTAAGATGCCATTCCCAAGGGGTCGCAATAACCACAGCGTCTATTGATTTTAATTTTAAAAGATTTCGATAGTCATATTCCCCGTTGGAAAACTCCTGAGCAGCCGGTTTATTATTGTCTTTTAAGATTTTCTGAGAAGCAGCGAGCATCCTTTTTTCAGGATCTGCAAAGGCTACAATCTCTACATCGTTACGTTTTGCCAGTAATTTTACATGTTCCTGACCACGAAGACCGACACCGATAAACCCGACACGGACTTTTTTATCTGTTTTAAAATCATTTGAATAGGCAAATAAAGAATTGGGTAAAACCAGTGCCCCAAAGCTTGCTAAAGCTGCTGTCTTAAGAAAGTTCCTGCGGGAATTGCTATTGTCCATCTATTTTTTTCTTAAATATATTAAAACTTTTGTAAATCCCGATGGCGTGAGAGATATTAAGTGGGAGGGTTTATGAATTACGGGGTGCGGGGTGCGAGTTAGAAGGTTTTAGAGTAAGAGGGTTTTAGAGTAAAAGCGTTGAAATTGTAAGAGTATAGATTCCTACGGAATGGAGAACCTAAGCATTTTATGTATCCGCTCACTTTGTCATTCCGTAGGAAGCTAGATAGTATATATTTATTGCTTGGAAAAGAATTTTAGAGTTTTTGGGATGAAAAGGTTTGTGAGCAGGAGAGTATCTTCATTTACCTTTTGCCTCTTTGCCATTTTATCTAAAAATCTATTGATTGATCCAGGCTTTTCTTAGTGCCAGCTGCTTGGAATCCGGATTGGGGAAAGAGGTTACTTTTCCGGTGGTTTCATCATAATTAAAACCTGTTTTTTCCAGATATTCTTTCAACGGAATGGGTTGGGTGCCTTCTACAAAATCTCTGAAGAAAGTGCGTATTTCAGGATAAGTCATTTTGGTAATCTCATCAAAAAGATGGTCATCATCGAAATATTTACCTTCACCATATTTTTTCATAAGCATCTGCATCAGATCCTGAGTTCCCATTTTTCCATGAGAAAGTTCCCTTAGTCTTATATCCAGACACGCTCCGAGCAATGCTCCTTTCTGGTAGAAATTCATATACTGGTCTTGTCTTTCCATAGAGTTTTTACTCATTTCCGTAAAGGACAGTTTATTGTCAAACTCCTTCATGCCCTGTATTTTTTCTTCCAGACTTTTTTCAAAATCTTCCAGGCTGATCATTTTTTGTTTGATGGGCATGTGTATGGTAGCATATTCTGTCATCCCTTCATATAGCCACAAATGTTTAGACATGACAGGGTTCAGGAAATCATAATGCTGAATTTCCCCAGAATGAATATTGAGAGGAGTAACGATATGAAAAAACTCATGAGAGGCCACTCTGTTTAAAGCATGGGGAAGAAATTTCATACTTCCGGCACGGTACAGACACAGGGTAGAATGAGAATGCTCCAATCCGTCTCCTAAATATCCATTTTCATTTGAAGATTCATAATAGATCAGAAAAGCGTATTTATTGACCGGTAATGTTCCACCCAGATAGGCTTGCTGATTTTTCAAAATATTCTCAATTTCACGGGCTATTATTTTTGAATAATGGCGCTCTTTATCGTTATAAAATGATACGAGTACTTCGGTGTGGCCTATTTTGATCCATGTAGTATCGGGAACGCAGTATAAAACAGGGGAATCTACCAATTGGCGGTAATCTTTAGCCCAAACTATATCGGTGTTTTTATTTTTCTGTTGATAATTCAAAGCAGAAGAAGCATAGAAACCCTTGTTTTTTGTAACCTTAATCTGGTAGGGATTACCTTTCATTTCTTCAAAATATCCCACCAAAGAATTATAATTGATGACAAAGACACTGTCTTTTTTAAACATCGTGCCTGGAGACTTCGCTTCCTGATTATTCTTTTCCAAAGAATCCCATCCATCAGCGACCTGATATGATATTTTCTTTACATTCTTAAGATCATGAACCATCCAGCTGTTTTTATCCAAACGCTCGGTTAAGATTTTTTTTCCGTTTTTATCGGTGGCCGTAAAATCAGAAACATACTGTCCGAAATTCATAGCCTGGTAAAATCCGGGAACCAATTTGGGAATAATAAACTTACCTTGTTTAAGATTATTCTTTGGAGGTGAAAATGAAACCCGGACTTTATCATTAGACAGGTGAAGCAGATCTATATGGTATTCGTAATTTTTCTTTGTTTTTTGGGCAATCATTACATTAGGAAGTAGAATGATCACGAAAAATAGTTTTATAAGGGTATTCACTGGATGCAATTTTAATGATTACGAAAATTCTAAATCACTCCTTAAGGATTGTTTGTTTTATTTTTCCATATAATACACCTCTTCATAAGGCTGAATCAGTACCCATCCGTGTCCTGAAAACTTCATCTGGAATTCTTCTCCGCTTCCTCTGCCAATAAGACTTTTGAGAGAAACGTTGGTTTTCAGTTCCGGGCTTAGATTTCCGGACCATGCAACTGTAGCATTAGGATCTGTAAACACAGGAGTATCAGGAGTTACAAGTAAGGTTAAAGGATCTCCATAAGTGGTAATGGCAATATGTCCTGTACCTGAAAGCTTTACCTGGAAAAGACCTCCGGACATCATTCCTGCAATGCTTTTCAGCATGGTGATATCACTTTTTACGCTTTGTTCGTGGGCAAGAACGTCATTTCCGTTTACACAAACTGATTCATTATTCAGATAAAGAATACGGACTTTCTTTCCGGAATCGGCTACATATAATTTTCCGGTTCCTTCTGCTTTCATGAGTTTGCTTCCTTCACCACTGATTGCTTTTTTCAAAAGATTTCCAATTCCTCCAGCCAGCATTCCCTGTCTTTCAAAATTGATATTACCCACATAACTTACCATACTTCCTTTTTTTGTCCATACCGCCTGATTATTAAGGTTGATTTCAAGAAGGTGTTTTGTTTCCAGTTCAAAATAATCTCTTTGCTGCGGATTCTCTTTTGTCTCGTTGATAAATGCTTCTATTGAATATTTACTCATTATAATATTTTTAATGTGTTGTTTTACTATGTTATTATCTTAGTTTGTCGAGTTTATATTCCCGTTTGTTACTTTTAGGATTCAGATCTACAAATTCATAGTCTTCAAAACGGGCAAGCTTGGCATTAAATATTTCTGCCGCTTTTTCTAATGACCAGGTTTTGGGATAATGAAAACCTTCGAACTCAGCATTGAAGATTTGTGCTTTGAAATCATGAGAAAACTCCTCATCACCCGCGTAGGTCAATGCTATTTTACCTGTCCATGTGATATCATATTGATGGTCACCTGTTTTTAAGAACCGGATGTGATGACCTGCACAGCTGTCATGTCCCAGCAGATAAATATTGAAGGCAAGATTGTCGTCATCAAAATGTTTTTCAGACGGCAAATCATTGCTGAAAAGATCATTTTTAATAACAGTATCGAAATCCAGTTTTTCACCGGGTTTATCAATTCTGATTCCTTTCTCTTCACCCCAATAATTTGACGATAATATGCAGGCGTGATAATTTCCCCACACTATTTTGGAGTCCCAGTCAGACAAATCTTCATTTTCTTCCTCACTGTTTTCCTCATCATCGGCATAATAACTTTCAGTTTTTAGATGAAAATCAAACCAGATAGATCCATACTCATCAATCCTTCCGCTCCAGCTGAATGTTTCAATTTTATGACCATTAGGATACGGATTATCAATGAAGTATATTTTACTTACAGATTCCATATTGAATTTTAATTTTCTCAAAAATACTATTTTTAAGCCTTTAAAAACCCCGTAAAATCACGGTTTTATATTTGATTGTAAATAATACTTGACAAAGGGGTATTCAATGTCGTATATTTGCACTCCGAAAATTACACCTTGTAATTTCAATAATTTTTAAACCGTAATTTAAAAAATGAAAACATCAGATTTTAATTTTGATCTTCCTGCGGAATTATTAGCAGAACACCCATCAGAGCACAGAGACGAAGCTAGATTAATGGTACTTGATAGAAAAACACAAACTATCGAGCACAAATTATTCAAAGATGTAGTGGATTATTTTGATGAAGAAGATTTGTTCATCTTCAACAATACTAAAGTTTTCCCTGCACGTCTTTACGGAAATAAAGAAAAAACAGGTGCTAAAATTGAAGTTTTCTTATTAAGAGAACTTGATAAAGAAACCAGAGTTTGGGACGTTTTGGTAGATCCTGCGAGAAAAATCAGAATTGGTAACAAATTATTCTTCACAGAAGATGAGTCTTTGGTAGCTGAAGTTATTGATAACACGACTTCAAGAGGAAGAACATTAAGATTCTTATTCGACGGTTCTTACGACGAATTCAGAACGAAACTAAAAGAATTGGGAGAAACTCCGCTTCCAAAATATATCAAAAGAGCAGTAGAGCCGGAAGATGCAGAAAGATATCAGACGATCTATGCTAAAGTAGAAGGAGCGGTGGCTGCACCTACAGCTGGTCTTCACTTCTCTAAACATTTGATGAAGAGATTAGAGATCAAAGGAATCAATTTTGCTGAAGTTACCCTTCACGTAGGATTAGGAACATTCAACCCAATTGAGGTAGAAGATCTTTCTAAGCACAAAATGGAGTCTGAAGAGATCATCATTGATGAGAAAAATGCTGCGATTATCAACAAAGCAGTAGAAACTCACAGAAGAGTTTGTGCAGTAGGTACTACTACTATGAGAGCATTGGAAACTTCTGTTTCTTCAAACAAAAAAATCTCTGCTTTCAACGGATGGACTAATAAATTCATTTATCCACCTCACGATTTCGGAGTTGCGAACTCAATGATCACCAACTTCCACACACCGAAGTCTACTTTGATTATGATGATTGCTGCATTTGCAGGAAGAGATTTCATCATGCATGCTTATGAAGAAGCCGTAAAAGAAAAGTATAAATTCTATTCTTACGGTGATGCAATGTTAATTCTTTAAAAAAGATAATAGGTAAAAGGTGGCAGGTAGTAGTTATCTGCCACCTGCCACCTATAATCTACAACCTTACAATGAAAGATATCCGTATATTATCATTAGACCAGCTTAAAGACTATTTCGTATCTTTAGGAGAGAAACCGTTTCGTGCGAAACAGGTCTATGACTGGTTATGGAGTAAAAACCTCCATTCGATTGACGAAATGACGAATCTTTCCAAATCACTGCGTGAGAGAATTTCGGAAGAATATACCATTAATCCTGTTTCCGTAGACCTTCTTCAAAAAAGCTCTGACGGAACCATCAAAAACGGAGTGAAACTTCATGATGGGCTGATGGTGGAATCTGTTCTTATTCCTACAGAAACAAGAACAACAGCCTGTGTATCTTCTCAGGTAGGATGCTCATTAAACTGCGAATTCTGCGCTACAGCAAGACTGAAAAGGATGAGAAACCTTGAAGTAGCTGAGATTGTAGATCAGGTAGCCCTGATTGACAGCCAGAGCAGAATGTATTTCGACAGACCACTTTCCAATATCGTATTTATGGGTATGGGAGAGCCTATGATGAATTACAAAAACGTAGTGGAAGCTATCAAAAAAATTACCCAGCCGGAAGGATTGGGAATGTCTCCAAGAAGAATTACCGTTTCTACATCCGGTATTCCTAAAATGATCAAAATGCTTGCAGATGATGAATTACGTGTGAAGCTTGCTTTATCTCTTCACTCCGCTATTGAATCAAAGCGTAATGAGATCATGCCTTTCTCTGATAAATTCCCGTTAACGGATATTATAGAAGCGCTTCAGTACTGGTATCAAAAGACAGGTTCTGTCATTACTTTTGAATACTGTGTCTGGAAAGGAATCAATGATGGGGATGAAGATATCAAAGCTTTAATCAAATACTGCAAACAGGTACCTTCAAAAGTAAACCTTATTCAATACAATCCGATCGGGGATGGAAAATATGATCAGTGCAACAAACAGGCAGAAGAAAATTATATCCGACAGCTTGAAAATGCAGGGGTTACTGTAATGGTCAGAAGAAGCCGTGGAGGTGATATTGATGCAGCTTGCGGACAGTTGGCCAACAAAACAACAGATTAAAATTTCCTTAAAAAAAGCCTAAGGTTTTCTTAAAACATAGGCTAAAACCCTACCTTTGCACAAATTATTTTGTGATGATGGATTTTTTAATGAGCGAGGATGGGCTGGAAAATGTGTATGCATGGGCTATCCCGCTGCATGCTACTGTTATTTTAGCTGAAATGATTTACAGTCACGTTTCAGAAGCTAAGCTCTATAGTGGAAAAGATCTGGCTACCAATGTTTATCTGGCATTGATGAATTTTGGTCTTGACCTTATCATGAAGGCATTTGCCATGGGCGTAATGTTTTTCTTTTACAATCACAGACTTCTTTCATGGGATCTTAGTATATGGTATCTGCTGGCATGCTTTATCATCACAGATTTTGCCTATTATGTGCTGCATTATGTGGATCACCGTTCCAGAGCATTCTGGGCAGTTCATATTACGCACCACAGTTCAGAATATTTTAACCTTACCACAGGATTCAGAAGCCCTGTACTACAGCCGCTTTACAGATATTTGTATTTTTCACCACTCGCATTTTTAGGATTTAATCCATGGCATATTATGGTGGCATACGCTATTGGGCAGGTGTACGGGACGTGGGTGCATACACAGACCGTGAAGAAAATGGGATTTTTAGAATATATCCTGGTGACTCCTTCTCACCATCGTGTACATCATGCATGCAATGTAAAATACCTGGATAAAAATATGGGGATGTGTCTGATTATTTGGGATAAAATATTCGGAACCTTTCAGAAAGAAGATCCCAATATTCCTGTAAAATACGGAATATATCCTAAAATGCCCGATAACAGACCGGATACGGTTCTTTTTTATGAATGGAGAAAAATCTGGAAAGATCTGAAGCAGCCGGGATTAAAATTCACAGACAGAATTAATTATATTTTCAATTCACCGGGATGGAGACATGACGGAACCGGAAAAACAGTAAAGCAATACCAGAAAGAGTATTTTGCAAAACAGGCTAAAAAGAAAGAACAACAGCTAAATCAGAAAGAGCAGAAATCTGCTTAACTTTTGATTTAAAATCAATAGAAATCTAAGGGAAAAGCGGGCTATTTTAGTCCGCTTTTCTATTTTAGGAAGATGATGGCAATAGTTGAAAGTAACAGATAAAAGGTAAAAGAGCCAAGTAATTTGTAAATGAACCATTTCATCCTCAAAATCTCAAAATCACATCCCGAAATCTCTCATACTCACTCTCAAGCCCTCTAGCTCTCCAATTAACTAGCTCACAATAAAACCCTATTTTTGTCCTATGAAAAAATTTCTTCTGATTGTTGCTCTTTTTGTCTTCCAGTCTGCATTTTCACAGCGGACTGACTTTCTGAAAATAAAAAAATACAGAGTAGGTTATCTTGATGATAAAATTGAGGAAACCTCAGGACTGAATATTTTAAATGGAAAGCTGTACACATTCAATGATAGTGGAAATGCTGCTGAACTTTTTGAGATTGATAAAAAAAGTGGCGAAATTATCAGAACTCTGAAAACCAATGTAATCAATACAGACTGGGAGGCTTTGGCTAATGATGGGAGAAATTTTTATATCGGAGATTTCGGAAATAATGCGGGAACCAGGAAAGATCTGATGATCTATAAAGTTCCTTACGGACGTATTGATACAGCTAATACCATTAAAATTCCCGGTTCAGAAAGAGCTTTGGATGGAACAAGAATTCTTTTTTATTATCCGGAACAGACTGATTTTGCCTCTAAAAATACAAAAAATGACTTCGATGCAGAGGCCATGATCTATTTAAATGGAAAACTGCATGTATTTACCAAAGAATGGGCTTCAAAAGCAACCTCACACTATATCGTAGATCCTGAAATTTCAGAACTGCAAAAGGCAGAAAAAATAGAGGCCTATACTACAGGTTTTGTGGTTACAGATGTCTCTTATTTTGATAAAAAGCTTTATTTAATAGGATATACCAAGAAAACAGAAGTATTTTTAGATATCTTTACAGAGACAGAGCCCGGAATATTTTTTAAAGAAAAACCCAAACATTATTACCTTGGAACAGCACTTTCCCTGTCACAGATTGAAGGAATAAGTGTAGATGAAACAGGAATGTATATCTCCGGAGAAAAGTTCAGATCTCCGTTGGGAACTACAAAACCCTCTTTTTATTTTATTCCGAAAGATCAACTCAAAGATTAATTTTATCTTAAAATTGAGCGAAAAAAATTATCTTTGTGAGAATTAATAATTATTCACCCAGCATTCGCAGATTGTGGCAAATACAGTAGAAGAGATTAAACGACCGATCAATGATGAAATGAAACTTTTTGAACAGAAGTTTTATGAATCAATGCAGAGTAAAGTAGCTTTATTAGATAAAGTAACCCGTTTTATTGTTACCACCAAAGGAAAGCAGATGCGTCCTATGTTTGTGTTTCTTTGTGCCAAACTGGTGGGTGAAGTGACGGAAAAAACCTATCGTGGTGCTTCTATGATTGAGCTGATCCACACTGCTACTCTGGTACATGATGATGTGGTGGATGAAAGCTTTAAACGTCGTAATTTCTTTTCAATCAATGCACTGTGGAAAAATAAGATTGCGGTTTTGGTGGGAGATTATCTTTTATCAAAATCGGTTTTACTATCTACAGACCATAAAGATTATGACCTGCTTGGAGTAATTTCCAGAACGATCCGTGAAATGTCCGAAGGAGAACTTCTTCAGCTGGAAAAGGCCAGAAAGCTGGATATCACTGAAGATGTGTATTATGAAATTATCCGCCAGAAAACAGCGACTCTGATTGCAGCATGCTGTGAAATAGGTGTTCTTTCCAACAATGCAGATGAGGCTCTTGCCAAAAAAATGATGGATTTTGGAACCTTTACCGGGATGGCATTTCAGATCAAAGATGATCTTTTTGATTATTTAAGTTCAAACGTGATTGGTAAGCCGGTAGGAATTGATATTAAAGAACAGAAAATGACTCTTCCTTTAATTCATACCCTGAAGGCAGCCAGCGAAAAGGATAGAAAGTACTATTTCGATACCATAAAACGTTATAATAACAATCCCAAACGTGTAAAAGAGCTTATAGAATTTGTTAAAAGCTCCGGTGGGTTGGAATATGCCATTACGGTCATGAAAGATTTCCAGCAGAAAGCGAAAAACATTCTGAATGAATTTCCGGATTCTGAAGCAAGAAAGTCGTTACATATTATGCTGGATTATGTAATTGAGCGAAAATTTTAAATTAAATAATTTTTAGGGTTACAATAATAACAGCTAGAACTATACAAAATAAAGCGATTAAAAATAAATAATCCGCAATATTCTCAAACGTGTATTCCCGCTTTGTATTTCTTGTTCTGATCGCCAGAAAAGAAAAGAAGCAGCTGCATGCAAAAAGAATACAGGCAAATCCTGCAAATTCATCCAAATACGTACTCTGACTGATCTTAGAGATTTTCAATGAGGTAATAATAATCAACGAAAACCCTAAAAGATTGCTTGAAGCATTCAAAATGTGAGGTGACTTTTTCTCCATCATTTACAATTTTTTTCAAAATAAAGCACAATTTTTTTTATTATCAAATTTTTAAAAAAGATTATTAAAAATTAAAATTAATTTAAAAAGTGTATATTAGCAAAATACTTGAAGATTAAAAAACTTTTTTACTTAGCTATGCAAACAACCTATATTGAAACACAGCAAATATCCTTTCAAGATTTTAAAAATCAAATACTTGAAGACTACAGGTTAGGAAGGATCTCTCGTGAAATGTCTTATCTCGGAAGGAGAGAAGTTCTTACGGGAAAAGCTAAATTTGGAATTTTTGGGGATGGTAAAGAACTTCCTCAGCTTGCAATGGCGAAAGTTTTCAGAAATGGAGACTTCCGTTCAGGATATTACAGGGATCAGACTTTTGCATTGGCAATAGATGCCTTAACAGTAGAAAGTTTCTTTGCACAGATGTATGCAGATACAAGCGTGGAAAGAGAACCTGCTTCAGCTGGAAGACAGATGAACGGGCATTTTGCAACAAGAAGTTTAAATGAAGACGGTAGCTGGAAAGACTTAACAGCTCAGAAAAATATTTCTTCAGATATTTCTCCTACAGCCGGACAAATGCCAAGATTATTGGGATTGGCTCAGGCTTCTACAATTTATAAAAGCGTAAAATTTGAAGGTTCTGAAAAATTCTCAAGAGAAGGTAACGAAATTGCTTTCGGAACTATTGGGGATGCCTCTACGGCAGAAGGACATTTCTGGGAAACGCTGAATGCAGCGTGTGCTCTTCAGGTTCCTATGATTGTTTCAATCTGGGATGACGGATACGGAATTTCAGTACCTACTAAAAACCAGAGAGCAAAAGCTGATATCAGTGAAATGCTAAGCGGTTTCCAAAGAAAAGAAGGAGAAAATCAGGGATGTGAGATTATCCAGGTGAAAGCATGGGATTATCCTGCATTATTAGAGGCTTATGCTAAGGCAGAACATTTCGCAAGAACAGAAAGTGTACCGGTAGTAGTGCATGTAATTGATGTTACGCAGCCTCAGGGACACTCTACATCCGGATCTCATGAAAGATATAAAAACGAAGAGCGTCTGGCTTGGGAAGCTGAATATGACGGTCTGGCAAAATTCAAAGAGTGGATCCTGAACTATTCTATCGATATTGATGGAAAAGAAGAAGTGATTGCTACGGCTGAAGAATTAGACGCTATTGATGAGGAAGCGAAGAAGGCAGCAAAAACAGGACAGAAGGCAGCTTGGGAAAACTATCAGAAAGCAATTTCAGAGCTTATCCAGTCTATCTTACCTTTAGTAGAAAATCTTAAAGGTCAGAATGCTGAAGTGGAAACATATATTGCTAACTTCAATAAGTTAGTTTCAAAAGCTAAGAAAGATATCTTCCATTTGGTAAGAAAAGCATTACTGGCAACAAGAGGGACAGACTCTGCAGAAAGAAATCAACTGATGCAGAAGTACAATGAAGTTTCTGCTGTTGAAAAGGATAACTATTCTTCTCACTTATACTCTCAGTCTGAGTGGAAAGCAGAAAATATTCAGGAAATTAAGCCTGTCTATTCTGACAGTTCTGAAGATGTAGACGGAAGAGTCGTAATCAGAAACAACTTTGATAAAATATTTGAAAAATATCCTGAAACCTTAATCTTTGGAGAAGATACCGGAAATATCGGTGACGTAAACCAGGGATTGGAAGGAATGCAGGAGAAATACGGTGCTTTACGTATCGCTGATACAGGAATCCGTGAAGCAACGATCCTTGGACAGGGGATTGGTATGGCAATGAGAGGATTGAGACCTATCGCGGAAATCCAGTACTTAGACTATGTTCTTTACTGTCTGCAGGGAATGAGTGATGATCTTGCAACCGTACATTACAGAACAAAAGGTGGTCAGAAAGCTCCATTGATCATCAGAACAAGAGGTCACAGACTGGAAGGAATCTGGCATTCAGGTTCTCCAATGGCAGGTATTCTTAACCTTTCAAAAGGTATTTTGGTTCTTGTCCCTAGAAACCTTACGAAAGCTGCTGGATTCTACAATACAATGCTTCAGACGGACGAACCTGCAATCATCGTAGAATGTCTGAACGGATACAGATTAAAAGAAAAACAGCCTGATAACTTAGGAGAATTCACTGTGCCTGTAGGAAAGATTGAAGTAACAAAAGAAGGAAAAGATGTTACGTTGGTAACTTACGGTTCTACATGGAGAATTGTAACGGAAGCAGCTAACGAATTGGAAAAACTGGGAATTTCTGCAGAAGTGATTGATATCCAGTCATTGATTCCTTTCGATTTATCTCACGAAATTGCTGAAAGTGTTAAGAAAACCAACAGATTAGTAGTGATTGACGAAGATGTGGAAGGAGGTACTACAGGATTTATCTTACAGCAGATCCTTGAAAAACAAAAAGCATTCAGATACCTGGATTCAGATCCGTTGACGATTTCTGCCAATGATCACAGACCTGCCTATGCAAGTGATGGTGACTACTTCAGCAAGCCGTCTACAGATGATATGGTAGAAAAAATCTACGCAATGTTTAATGAAACAAATCCTCAGAAATATCCTGCGATATTCTAATTGGGATTTTAGATACATTTTAAAATCGCTTCCTTTTGGGAGCGGTTTTTTTGTTTATATTTACTTGAATCCTTCAGTGATAAACCATGAAAATTAGATTCTTATATTTGATCTTAATATTAATAATTATAGGTTGTAAGAAAGCGAATAAAAAAGAAGTTTTACTGGCAGACAGAGAAGCTCCTTTAGGCTGGATTTATTTGAAAATGTATGATGATAACAGTTTCGAATTCATTTCTCATGGAATGATGCGGGACAACGATGTGTACAGCGGAAGTTATAGCTTAAAAAATGATACCCTTTATTTTAAATACAAAGATTCAATTCCTACAGCAGGTTCAAAAGCTGTGATAGAGAAAGGATTTGTATATTATCTTAATGGCGATTACCATGAAAGTGTTCAAATAAAGCTTAATAAATTATCTATTCAAAAATAAAAACAGCCATAGATTTATAGCTCCTTCTTGATTAATCTCCCTCAGCCAAAGTAATCCTCAACTTATTCAACGTATTCATCAAGGTAATGCTTGCAGTAAGCTCTACAATTTCTCTTTCCGTAAATTGCTTCGTTAGTTTTGTTTTGATATGTTGCCAGCCATCTTTACTGTAAATAATAGCTTCAGCCCATTCTAAAACAAGCTTTTGTTCGTCAGTGAAGGCATTGGTATGTTTCCAGCCTGGAAGCCTGTTAATAACGTCTTGTTCAAAGCCGAAACTAGAAAGTTCTTTAGCATGATAACTGCAGCAATAGGCACAGCCATTGATTTGTGAGACACGTAACTCTACCAAAGCGATCAGTTTTTCATCAATACCGGATTTTCGGATGCTGTTGTGGGCTTTGTATAGGTTTCCAATGGTTTCTTTTGCAATTTCTTTGTAATTCATAGTGAAATATTTTCTGCAAATTTGCATCAGAAATGGCTTTGAACCTATATGCTTACCTTTTCGTTATATACTTACCTTTTTGAAAGTGCTTAATTATATTAAATAAAACATGAAAGAAATAACTTCATTTTTGAAGTCGAGAAAATGGGCGCTCATTATTTCGATATTATATGTAGGAACCGGAACATTGGCAGTATGTTCAGCTTATGGCAGTGATCTATTATATGGTGAATGGACTTTATATGCTTTAATAGTAACATTTCCTGTCTCAATTTTGAGTTTCGGATGTAGATATGCCGATCCAAGTATATGGCCTGTATTATTGATTCAGTTTATTATGTTTTTAATTACATTTTTTATTTTATCCTTATTTGTAAAAAGTAAGCCGGATAATTAATAAATAATGCTCAGAATTGTTTTAAAAAGCAAAAAGCTATCAAACATTGACAGCCTTTTTATTTTTTATATCTTCATTCAAAAAAGAACAATCTTTATCTTCATGCTGTCCTTTCACCTGATATTTTGCTTCCCACTCTTCCAGTAAATACAGAATAGGTAATAAAGCCAATCCTTTTTCTGTAAGAGAATATTCCACTCGTGGAGGCAGTTCTTTAAACTCTTCACGGATAACCAGTCCGTCCGTTTCCATCTCCCTCAATTGATCAGTCAAGACCTTTCTGGAAATGACATTAATGCGTACTGCCAGTTCCCCGAAACGTAACTTCCTGTCTTTAATAACAAGAACAATAATGGGCTTCCATTTGCTTCCCAAAGCGGCCATTGCCTTGCCCAGAGGGCAGCTGTATTGCATCAATTCATTCTTTTTCATAAGGAGATCTTTATTTTAAACAGCATATAAAACCAAAGTTTCATACGTTACTTTGATGTTACTAATGTAAGTTACTGCGAAGTTACCACTATTTTTTTAATAAAAGATACAAAAGTGAACTATTATTAGTTACTTTGTGTAACAATTATAAAATGTAAATTTAAATATGAGCACATCATCATTATTTAAACCGTTTCAATACAAGAATCTACAGCTTAAAAATAGAATAGTAATGGCTCCTATGACCAGAGCACAATCTGACAATGGAGTTCCTACTCAGAATATTGCAGACTATTACGGAAGGAGAGCTGCTTCAGAAGTAGGATTAATTCTTTCTGAAGGAACTGTGATTAACAGACCAGGATCAAAAAATCTGCAGAATATCCCGGATTTCTATGGAACAGAAGCTTTAAACGGCTGGAAAAATGTAATCGATACTGTACATCAGAATGGAGGTAAAATGGGTCCTCAGATCTGGCATGTAGGAGATACAAGAATGTCGGAAGACTATCCGTTAGTTCAAATGGAAAAAGCTTCAACAATGACGATTGAAGATATTCAGGATACCATTGCACAGTTTGCAGCTTCTGCAAAATCAGCAAAAGATCTTGGTTTCGATTGTATTGAAATCCATGGAGCACATGGTTATCTTATTGATCAGTTTTTCTGGGAAGTTACCAATACAAGGACTGACGAATACGGAGGTAAAACACTAAAGGAGAGAAGCAGATTTGCTGTAGAAGTTGTAAAAGCTATCAGAGCAGCAGTAGGAGAGGATTTCACCATTATTATCCGTCTTTCACAATGGAAACAACAGGATTATAAAACCAGACTGGCATTTACTCCTAATGAAATGGAAGACTGGTTATTACCCTTAAAAGAAGCTGGTGTAGATATTTTCCACTGTTCACAGCGTCGTTTCTGGGAACCGGAATTTGAAGGTTCTGATTTAAACTTTGCAGGATGGGCTAAAAAAATTACCGGACAGCCAACCATTACAGTAGGTTCTGTAGGCTTGAACGGAGATTTTCTTAATGCATTTGCTGGTGAGGGAACAGAAAAAACAGATCTTACAGAACTGATCAGAAGACTTGATAATGAAGAGTTTGATCTTGTTGCAGTAGGAAGAGCCATTTTACAGGATCACCAATGGGTACAGAAGATCAAAGAAGGAAACACTGAAGCTCTTCTGGATTTCTCAGCAGAAAGTATGGGCGTTTTATTTTAATATCAATAAGGAATGGTGAATTCACTTCCGCGGTCAATTTTTTAACAGCATAATTTATTGACTTGTGAAGCTGAATTGACAATTCTGTCTGGTATTAAATCAGCATAATTCACTTTATTTTATATTTAATTTTCACCTATTTATTAAAGAATCGGCTTTCAGGATTTCCTGAAAGCCGATTTTTATAAGTCTATGGACAGCCTATAGAATCCTGAACACATCTCCAGCGGGGAGGAATTCCGTTGCTGCCTGGAATATAGCAAGCTGTAGTTCCTTCCGGACATTCCGGAGCATTTCCTCCAATGATGCTCTTTAAATCTGACTTTAATAATTTTCTTAAATTTTTCATAGGTAATAATTTGTTGATTTATACAAATATAATATTTTTTGGAAGCCAGACAAGAGTTTATATTCCAATGTGAATTTATATAAATACCTCTCATGGAAAGAAATACTTCAGAATAAAAACAAACCCGCTCCGGAATTTCCGGGAGCGGGTTTTAACAGATTTAAATATCTAAAACTGCCCTTTAAAAATGGCAGAAATGATTTCTTTTCTTACAAACCAATGTTCTTCGTTGGTTTCAGTTGCTTTAAAATGTTTTTTGGGATGGCATTTTTGTGAACAAGAATTGCCGTTGATTTATATTCAACATAAGGTCTTGTTACATAAAGATATCCGGCAAAATCATTGGTTACACCCCATGAGTTTTTCACCATATAATATTCTTTACCCGTCTGGTCTTTTGCCAAACCTACAATGTGCATACCGTGGTCATCCGTTGTAGAAAGATTGTTAAGGGCTTTCTGACGCATGTCTTCAGTAATGGTTTTATCTTTTTTAGGCTCTGTGAACAAAGTCTGCTTATTCTCTGCTGTAATTTGATCAAGATCCATGTCCGGAACGTAAGCTACCCCATTTTTGTAAGAGAAATAAGGCTCGGAAACGTCAGTTGCCCAACCTACAGAATATCCTTTAGTTACCGCATTGTCGATGATCGCTGTAAGATCTTTCATCGGAATATTCCAGTCAGAATCGTGGCTCCAGTTATCAGGAATGGGAACTACAAATTTCTCATAATATGCATAATCTTTGTAAGAAGATAATTCTACATAATCTTCAGGGTTGATTCCTACTACTTCTTTAGCAAATGTTTTAGGAGTATAGTTTTTCCCTTCATACGTAAAGTTAGCAGGTATTTTTCCTAAATACTCATCAAGAATTGCATCTACAGAATCCATCCAGTTATCTGTAAGTTTCCCTTTTGAAGAAGCTTGAACAAGGCTGTCAAGAACCGGCTTCAGTTTCCCTTGCATTTCCTTGAAGTTGTTGGTAGTCTGTCCCGATTTTAATCCTGTATACGCATCCTGAGGAACTGCTCCGTACTTCTTGTACATATTAATAACATCGTGAAGCTCTCCTCCGTCACCCCAGCTGATTGCACCATTATTCAAAACATATAATTTTGCTTTATCATGGTAAGAATTTCTTGCTGTAAAGATTTCGGCAAGATCTACAGGTTTTTTGCCCATTCTCTGCATTTCAGATTCAAGGAAAGAATTTCCGGAGTAGCTCCAGCAAGTTCCTGATGAACCCTGGTTTTTTACAGAAGTTGCGCCAACGTCTTTTAACGTCGTGAACTGAAAATTAGCATTTTGAGATTGGTTGTTTTTCAACTTGTTAATCAAGTCATCTTGGGCAAACATCATACTTCCTGCAGACAAAACAAAAAGTAATGATGCAATTTTGGCATTTTTCATTACTATAAAAAGATTATTTGTATTAATAGTCGTTGATAATAGAGATTTGTTACAGATGGAAAAGTTAAATTTGAAATGAAAAAAATATCAAATGGCTGATCTGAAAATTGGCTTTTTCGATATTTTAATAAAAAAGTTGACCATGTTTCCAACCCCTGGAAAAGTTTATGCATCTATAATAGTATAACTCCTGACTATGGAACAAGAATTATTATTGGAATGCCAGCGTAGCGACCGCAATGCCCAGCGGAAGGTTTACGAAAAAATGGCGGGCAGGCTTTACGCAGTCTGCAGACGCTATTTGAAAAACGATGAAGATATAGAAGAAGTATTGGCTGATACGTTCTACAAAATTTTCACGAAAATTACTCAGCTTCAGAACCCCGAAACCTTTGAAGCCTGGGCTAGAAAAATAACAGTAAACGAATGCCTGCAGAAATTAAGAACCAATAAAGGACTCTTTATTTCCCTGGAAGAAAACTTCATTGATCATTCCGAGGGAACCACAGAAAATCTTTCTCTGGAAAAAGATATTCTCAGTTTACTGAATTTTCTCCCGGAAGGCTGCAGAGCCATCTTTAATCTTTTCGCTATTGAAGGATATCCCCATAAGGAAATTGCAACCATGCTTTCCATCAGCGAGGGTACATCAAAATCCCAGCTCAATTTTGCACGAAAAAAGCTGCAGGAACTTTTAGTGAATCAAAACATTTAAACTTTTACAACAATGGAAAATAATCATATAGATCAACAATTCAATGAAGCCTCTAAGCTTTCTGAAGAACCAACCGTTTTTCCTGGTTTTGAAAAAGTATGGGTTAAGATTGAAGAAAAATTAGATAAAAAAGAAGAAAAAAAGAGAATGATTCCTCTTTGGCTGCCGTATGGTATTGCTGCAAGCCTGGTGATTGGTTTAGGTGCCCTTTATTTTATGAATAAAAAAGAAACTGCAGAGCCTTTAAAACCTGTCATTGCAGAAAATACCACTTCAAGAGGTCCGATTACCCAAACGGATATTGCGAAAATAGATCGGAAAATAAAAGATAAAATCAGAAAAGAAGAGTTGTCTTTACCGAGTCCTATTGCTCACCAGCCTACACTTGTTGAACCCGTAGATCCCTATATATTAAGAGCTACTCATGGTATATCACAAGTAGAAGCTCCCGGTAAAATATTGATACCTTCACCATCGATATACAGTGATACTTTAAAAACAAAAGAAATTGAAGAAGTGGTGGTAATGGGATATTCAAAAAAAGTTAAAAGAAGTTCTGTGACAGCATCCAGTACAGTTACAAGCACCTCTGTCAGCAACTTACCCCAGGCTACGGTTTATCAATCGTTGCAGGGAAAAGTAGCAGGGATACAAATCAGTACATCTGGAGGAAATCTGGGGAGTAATATCACTCAGGGATATATTAATGACAATCAGCTGCGGATTAGAGGAACATCTTCTGTAACAGCAGGAAATAAAGCACTGGTTATTGTAAACGGAGTACTGACAAATGAGGAGATTTTCAGAAAATTAGATCCTAACAAAATTGAAAGCGTTATTCTTTTAAAAGAAAACACAGCTGCAGCACTTTATGGAAGCAGATCAGCAAATGGAGTTATTGTAGTAACTACCAAAGATCTTTCAAGAAGAGAAAGAAAAAAACTGAAAAAGCTGCAGGATGAAATTAATAGTCAACAGCAGATTACGCCGGTTACACAAAATAATGAAAGCTATGATGCTTTTATTGAAAATCCTTTTGAACTAACTCGCAGCCAGCCATTATCTACTTTCTCTATTGATGTTGATAATGCTTCTTATTCCAATGTAAGAAGAATGATTAATAATGGACAGGCAGTTGATAAAAATGCTGTAAGAATCGAAGAAATGGTTAATTACTTTAAATATGATTATCCTCAGCCTAAAAACGGAGAACCTTTCTCGATCAATACAGAATACAGCGACTCCCCATGGAATCCACTGCATAAATTGCTTAAAATAGGACTTCAGGGAAAAAATATCCCGATGGATCATCTGCCTGTATCCAATCTTGTTTTCCTTATCGATGTTTCAGGGTCAATGGATGAAGAAAACAAATTGCCATTGTTGAAGTCTTCCTTTAAAGTTTTGCTGAACCAGCTTAGACCTAAAGATAAAGTGGGAATTGTAGTATATGCAGGAAGCGCAGGGATGGTGCTGCCACCTACGTCAGCTGGAGAAAAAGATAAGATTATTGAAGCTTTGGATCACCTTCAGGCGGGAGGAAGTACTGCAGGAGGAGAAGGAATTGAGCTGGCCTATAAATTAGCACAGGAAAATTTTGTGAAAGAAGGTAACAACCGTGTTATTATTGCTACAGACGGAGATTTCAATGTTGGAATGTCTTCCACTTCAGATCTTCAAACGCTGATTGAAGATAAAAGAAAATCAGGAGTCTTTTTAACATGTTTAGGTTTTGGAATGGGAAATTATAAAGATAACACCTTGGAAACCCTTGCAGATAAAGGCAATGGAAATTATGCCTATATTGATAATATGCAGGAAGCCAATAAATTTTTAGGGAAAGAATTTGCAGGAAGTATGTATGCCATAGCCAAAGATGTAAAGATTCAGATTGAATTCAATCCTAAATTGGTAAAATCTTACCGTTTAATAGGATATGAAAACAGAAAACTGAGAAATGAAGACTTTATCAACGATAAAATTGATGCAGGAGAATTAGGAAGCGGGCATACAGTAACTGCTTTGTATGAGGTGATTCCAGCAGATGTAAAATCACACTTTATTCCCATGAACAATGATCTGAAATATACCCAGAACACCTCTTCGAAAGAATTTGGAGATGAACTGGCTACGATAAAATTCAGATATAAAAAGCCTGATGGAGATACCAGCCGTGAAATCAGTCAGGTTGTTAAAAATGCTGACAACAGATTATCTTCAGCAAGCCCTGATTTTAAATTTGCTTCTTCAGTAGCATGGTTCGGACTGGTACTAAGGAATTCTGAACTGATTACGAAAAAAGACCTTTCTGATATTGAAAACCTAGCCAAACAAGGCAAAAATAAAGATGAAGAAGGCTATCGAGCGGAATTTATAAGGTTGATAGAAAGTTATAAAACAGTTCAAAAGTGATTTTTAAGAAAAGAGATTTCTTTGGAAATTTCTTTTCTTACTGTAGAGAAATAAGCATGATAAAATATTTATTAACAGGTTTGAATTTATTTTAATAATTTCCTTCCGAAATTTGAACAAAATGAAAAAAACTCTAATAACCATGCTAGGGCTTGTATTATTGACAGGCTGTAAAACTCAAAAAAATACTGAAACAACCAACGAGCCAAAGGCTTACAGTGTCAGGAAAGATAAAGATCAGGATGGGATTCCTAATAAGTTAGATAAATGTCCTGATATTGCTGGTCCGATAGAAAATGAAGGATGTCCGTGGGTAGAATCAGATGGAGATGGGGTAATTGATAAAGATGATGCATGTCCTACAGTGGCGGGACCTCCTGAAAATAATGGCTGTCCATGGCCGGACACAGATGGAGATGGGATTTTGGATAAAGACGATGCCTGTCCTACAGTTCCGGGATTACCGGAATATAATGGCTGCCCAAAACCAAAGTCAGTTACTGCAATGGAAGTAGAAAGTTCCATAAGATTCCATGAACCAGGAAGAGTTTATGACCATCAGGTGGGTGACAAAAAAAATGTTAAAAAGACTACAACAAAAGCTGATCAGGATATTGATTATGACAATGAAGAATATGCAGCGTTAGTTGAAAATGCATTTGAATTAACCCGTAACCAACCTGTTTCTACATTCTCTATAGATGTAGACAATGCATCCTATTCCAATGTAAGAAGAATGATTAATTATGGAAATAAAGTTGATAAAAATTCAGTAAGGGTAGAGGAAATGATTAATTATTTTAAGTATGATTATCCTCAACCCGCCAATGGCGATCCTTTTTCAATTAATACAGAATACAGTGAATCTCCATGGAATCCAAAACATAAACTGCTCAAAATAGGACTTCAGGGAAAAAATATCCCGATGGATCATCTGCCTGCATCCAATATTGTTTTTCTTATTGATGTTTCAGGTTCTATGGATGCGGAAAACAAATTGCCATTGCTGAAGTCTTCTCTTAAAGTTTTACTGAACCAGCTCAGACCTAAGGATAAGGTTGGGATTGTAGTCTATGCGGGAAGTGCAGGAGTGGTTTTGTCCCCAACGTCAGCAGGTGAAAAAGAAAAAATTATTAAAGCGTTGGATAATCTTCAGGCAGGAGGAAGTACGGCAGGAGGAGCAGGAATTGAGCTTGCCTATAAACTGGCAAAGGAAAATTTTATCAAAGGAGGAAATAACAGAGTCGTTCTGGCGACAGATGGTGATTTTAATGTAGGCGCTTCTTCTACCACCGATATTGAAACGTTGATCACAGAAAAAAGGAAAACCGGAATCTTCCTTACCTGCCTTGGCTATGGAATGGGAAATTATAAAGATAATACCATGGAAACCCTTGCAGACAAAGGAAATGGAAATTACGCTTATATTGATAATATGCAGGAAGCCAATAAATTCTTGGGAAGAGAATTTGCAGGAAATATTTATACCATTGCCAAAGATGTAAAAGTGCAGATTGAATTTAATCCTAAATATGTAAAATCATACAGACTGATCGGGTATGAAAACAGAAAACTGAGAAATGAAGACTTTGTCAATGATAAGATTGATGCTGGAGAACTAGGAAGCGGACATACGGTAACTGCTTTATATGAAGTTATCCCGGCAAACGTAGATTCTAAATTTATTCCCAAAGAAACAAAACTGAAATATTCTGAAATTTCTAAGAAGAAGAATTTTGGAGATGAAATGGCAACGGTAAAGTTCAGATACAAAAAACCTGATGGAGACAAAAGCATTGAGATAACTAACGTGATTAAAAAAGAAAATAAATCTTCAGTAAGCCCGGATTTTAAATTTGCTTCTTCAGTGGCATGGTTCGGACTGGTACTAAGGAATTCTGAACTGATTACAAAGAAAGACCTTTCAGATATCGAAAACCTCGCCAAACAGGGCAAAAGTAAAGATGAAGAAGGCTATCGATCGGAATTTATAAGGTTGATAGAAAGTTATAAAACAGTTCAAAAATAATTTGTAAAAGAAATTTCCCCGGAAATTTCTTTTTTTATACTTTTAAACATACTAATTACCGATGAAAAAGAATTATTTGCTGTTATTACCGTTTACCATTAGCTTATTACAGGCACAAAACTCACAATTGTATTATTCCGGGAAATTTTTAACACCTAAAGATAAAGTACAGAACTTTTTAAAGATTCATAATAAAAACAGCGGCATTTATGAACTGACTGATGAGGAAGGATTTGCAATCATTGCTGCTAAACCTTATGATACTTTAGTGTGGAATCAGGGTAAAAACATTCACGTTATTTCTACCTATGAACTCAGAGAATTAAGAGCTATTCTGGAGAGTCAGACAGAAAAGAAAAATGTAGAAAATATTTACAGCAAAGCCTATGATACTTTGGTTTCAAAGGAAATTAGAGATGACTTTAGTATTGAAAAAACAAAGACCCGACTAAGTAAAAAATCACATTCTTATTTTAATCTGATAAGAAAATTAAAGCAAAAGAATGACAGTGTTTATACTGTTAAAAGACTTGATAGTAGGATGTTAATGTTTAACGGGAGCTTTACGACCTCTTTTGATATTAAAAACAGAAATGCGGTTCCGGCAACGCAGAGCAGATATGTTCAGGGAAGATCAGAAAACGGAAGCCTTGTCTGGAACGGACCTGAAACCCATGAGATGTTCAGTTTCGGACCCGATATTTCTACATTGGGATTTAATGGATTGCCTTACGAATATGATCAGAACGGAAAATTAATCCCCTGGGTTGATGGTCTTCAGCATGCACGGAAATATAAAAACGACATTTTTAAAACTACAGTAGGATACAACAATCAGTTGAACGTAAATGCTTTTATACAAGAAGGGAACAACGAAAAAATCCGGCTTTCCCTGAATCTGGGGCAGCAGAAAAATCAGATGTATTTTATCGATCAGTTTGATATCGCGAATAGTTTTAAAGCAAAACTGAATACAGAATTAGGAGGATATAACATCAATCTTGCTTTTAATTATGAAGAAGATAAAGCAACCAATACCAATAGAATTGGGCTGTTCAATAAGGCCTATCAGAATTCACTGCTAACACCGGTTTCCTTTTCCAATGAACAGAATACTTTTCTGAACAATGGCTCTCAGAGAAGCTACAGCCAATATGCAGACAACCCTTCATTTCTTTTTGAGCAGGACAGCAAATACCGTTATCAGAACCGTGAAAGATGGTTTAGTCTTAATGTAATAAAAAACTGGGATCATTTTAAAGTGAATATCAGCCAGTCCTACGAAAAAAATACCATCTGGAATCTTGATCAGTACAAACCTTCTGCGTATGGTTTTAGCAATGGAGTATTGAATGAAAGAACTCAGAACAGCAGTGCGTATCATTCCAATATATTAGGTTCCTATACATTGGGAGACTATGATTTTAAAAATATTTTCAGCCTGAATTTTATTTTAAATGATAGAAAATCTGATATTTATAACAGTTTTATCAACCAGCGATCTCTCTATCAGAGAACTTCACAGGACCATATTTTTAATTATAATATGGAGATTCGCAATTATGATTTTGAAGCAGGTGTTAATCTTGGGAATGCATTTTATATTTCCAATACCTCCCTTAAAAATAATTATTGGCTGCCAAAAGCGAATTTCTATTTAAAATTTAATGAGATTTTCGATTGGTATAATTATAATTTTAAGTTACTGGGAAGTTATACTCAATTGAGTTCAGAACCGGAAATTACAAGATCCTATGCTTCTTATGCCACAACTTTGCTGAATGCAGAAAACTATAATCAATACTTCCCGGTACAGGAAGTGGAAAGTTTCAAAGGATTATCCAACGTCAATTCCAAAGAATGGAAAGTAGGAGCCATGCTGAATATTGGTTATCATATAAATTTGGATGGAGAATATTTCAACAGAAAAAATACAGATGATCTGTTTCCTGTTTTTGAAAACAATCAGTTGAAGCTAAAGAATATTGCAGACCATACGTACAGCGGATATGAATTCAATTTTGCTTACAACCGATTGCGCCTTGGCTATCATATTTATACCAACCATAAAGTTTCATTTTTCAAATATAAAGACATTGTAGACCGCATCGCTCCCGGATATCAGAATCTGGCTGTTTCAGGATTTAAAGACATTTATAAAACATTGTCAGAAGGCCAGGCTTTGGGTGCAGTAATGGGAAGTTATTTTGAGAGAAATGCAGCTGGACAACTGATTATTGATGAGTTTGGATTCCCTAAAAAAGCCAATGGAATGAAAATTATTGCAGATCCTACACCAGATTTTGTAATGAAGTTCAATCATAGTTTTACCTATAAAAATCTATCCTTAGATATCAATTGGGAATGGAAAAAAGGCGGTCACCTCTGGAACGGAACACAGGCTGTTCTTGATTATTATGGACGTTCTTCCGATTCCGGAGACCAGAGAAATAGTAAAAATTATGTTTTCCAGGGTGTAGATGCCAATGGAAGCATCAACCAGATTCCTGTTGACTTCTATGATCCCAGCCGGAATGTTCAGGAAAACAGATGGTCGAGATATGGCTATCTGGGAGTAGCGGAAAACTATATTCAAAAGGCAGATTACATAAGAATCAACAATATTTCACTGTCTTCCAATTTTCCGATTAACTATGGAAATCAGAATCTTAAGCTGACTTTTTACGTGAATAATCTAATGCTTTGGCAAGCCAATAAAGGTGCAGATCCTAATCAGAATTTTTATGATATGGATAATGGGAGAGGATTGGATTTTTTCAACCTTCCGTCATTTAAAACATTTGGATGCATTGTTTCACTCAAATTTTAACCCATGAATTTCAAATTTATATCAAACTATATCATCTTGCTGAGCTTATTATTCTCAACTTTTTCTGTGAAAGCCCAGCAGTCATTTCAGGATTTTGAAAAAGAAAAAACTTACATTCAGACCAATCATGTTTTTTATAAACCTGGCGAGGAAATGTATTTTAAAATATATGTGGTAAAAGGAACTCATAATCTTCCGGTAGAACAAAGCAGAGTTGTCAATTTTGAAATTGTTGATCCGGCAGGAAGCATTTTGAAAAAAATGAAATATGAAATTACCAATGGCTATGCTCAGGGCTATTTCTATTTTGATGAAGATATGAAAGGCGGGATTTATAAAATCAGAGCTTTTACCAATTGGATGCAGAATGAAGTAGGGAAAAATACCTTTGAAAAAGAAATTACCCTCCAGAAAATAGTTTCTCCCAGGATTTTAATGAAACTCGATTTTCCTAAAAAAGGATATGGGCCGGGTGATGAGGTGACAGCCGATTTCTCAATGAGAAGTCTGAGTAACCTTCCCATTCCTTTTTATGAAGCAGATTATACCGTAATGCACAATGGGGAAACCGTTTCAGAAGGGAAACTGATTACTGATAAAGAAGGTAAGAAAATATTAACCTTTACACTTCCTGAAGTGTTGAAATCCTCTGATGCACTGTTGAATATTAAAGTGAATTTTGATGGATTTACAGAATCTATTTCCAGAAACATTCCGATTGTTCTGAATAATCTTGATGTGAAATTTTTACCTGAAGGAGGAACTTTTATCAATGGAATAGAACAAAATATAGCCTTTAAAATTCTCGATGAATTTGAAAAACCTGTAGATGCTGTCCTGGCTGTTTACAATCAGAATCATGAAAAGATAAAAGAAATTTCAGCCTACAATTTCGGGATGGGAAGCTTCCGTTTTACCCCTAAAAAGGGAGAATCTTACTATGCAAAAGTGAGTAAACCGGAAAATATAAACCAGACTTTTAATTTTCCTGAAGCAAAGAATGACGGATTGGTTTTAAATATTCAAAATGAAAATAAAAAGCTGAATTTTATCATCACTTCAACTCAGGAAAAAACGATTACTCTTCAGGGAAGTTTCCGCGGAAAAGAAATATATTCTAAAACTCTTACCTTAAAAAATGGGAGCAATTCATTTAAAATTGATGAGAAAAAATTTCCTGTGGGAATCTGCAGGTTTACGGTTCTTGACCATACTCTTCCTATTGCAGAACGTATTGTTTTTACCAATAAAGTGAACCAGCTGAATATAAAGGTTAACCCTGTAAAACAACATTATCTGCCCAGAGAAAAAGTGATCCTGAATATTGAAACAACCGATGAAAACAACAGCCCGATTCCGGCTAACCTTGGATTGAGTGTGGTGGATGATAAGTTATGGACCTATTCCGATGACAAACAGAATCACATTGTTTCCTGGCTTCTGATGGACTCTGAGTTGAGAGGGAAAATTGAAAAACCCCAGTTTTATTTTGATAAAAAAGAAGAAAAAGCCGATAAAAGCTTAGATCTGGTCATGCTTACAAATGGCTACAGATACTTTGAACTCATCCCGGAGGTTTTAAAAACCAATAAATACAAATTCCTTCCTGAAAAGAAAAACTCAATCTATGGAATTGTGGAAGATGAGAACAAAAAACCAGTAAAAGCAGAGGTTTTTCTGTTGGACACAAGTGGTAGAAAAATCCTTAAACAGACGGTCTCTGAAAATGGAAAGTTCTATTTTTCGGATCTTAATGCAGGTAATGAACATAAAATTATTGCCAAATCTTTTCAGCCTAAGCATCTGGTGAAAATCAGGATTTTGTCTTATAACTTGGATATTAACCCTTTAACAAAGCAAAATCTTTCCCATATAGATGTAGAAGAAATTGTAAAAGAAGCTGAAAAAAAAGAAAAAGCATTAAAAGAAAACAAGAACAACACCAGCCCGCTGAGTAATTCTGGTCATTCCAGAAAAGATACTGTTACGAATAAAAACATTGAAGAAGTTGTTGTATTAGGATATAGTTCAATGGCGAAGAAGAGTAATACCATGTCGTCCACTACAATAACATCTACTACGGAGATTCAAAATCCCAATGTAGCTTCTTTGTTGAATGGGAAAGTCGCAGGACTCGTCATCAGTACCGGACAGCCGGGAACGGGAGCACAGATCCATATCAGAGGATCAGTTTCTATGACCAATAAAAGTCCATTATTTATTATTGACGGTGCTCCTGTAGAAAATTTCAATACCACCATCAACCCGAATGACATCAATAGCATCACTGTTCTCAAAGATGCTGCAGCGACTGCTATTTATGGAAGCAGGGCTGCAAATGGAGTGGTGATTGTGAATTCATATAAAAACAGCAGCTCAAAAATCAGATTTGATATTACCCCGAAATCCTATCTTGCCATAAAAGCGCTGCCTTATGAACGACTTGTTTCGTATGCAGGATCAAGAGAATTTGTGTATCCTGAATATAAGACCACCAATACCTCTTACCGTTTTGATTATAGAGAAGCTCTTTACTGGAATCCTGTAGTAGAAACCGATAAAAACGGAAAGGCAAAAGTGGAATTTTATAATTCAGATGCCAATTCTACCTTTAGAATTATGACAGAAGGTATTGCTGCGTCAGGACTTGTAGGGAGAGATGAAACAACTTATGCTGCTCAGAGTCTCATTTCAATAGACAGCAAAATCCCACAATACCTGACGAGAACCGATCAGATGACCATTCCTGTTGTTATTAAAAATAATTCCTCTGAAATCAGGAAAATGACCATGGACGTGATTGTTCCCAATCATGTAAGGCTGCTGCAGTCTGACAGTTTGATTACCCTGAAACCACTGGAATCAGGAAGGTTATTTGTTAAAATACAGACCGATGAAATCATAGATTCCCATATTCAGTTTACCATAAGATCCGGACATTTCAGAGAAACAATGATCCTTCCGTTTAAAGTTGAAGAAAAAGGATTTCCCCATCAGTTTTCCATTATCAATAACAAAACAGAAGAGATAAAAATCAATATTCCGGAGTATATCAATGGAAGCTTATTTTCCTCATATTATGTATTTGAAAGCACTGCTTTGCAATTGTTTGATAACCTGGCACAATTGAAGAAAGAACCATACGGATGCTTTGAACAGCTTTCCTCAACGGTGTATCCTAATATTTTTATTCTGGATTATTTGAAATCAAGTAAAAAAATAAATACAGCAACAGAAAATGAAGTCATTAAAAATATGAAAAAAGGCTTCCAGAAAATGTTGAGCTATAAAAATAAAGACGGAGGATTCGGGTATTTCAACAGCGAAGAATCGGATGTGTCACTTTCAGCATTTGCATTATTGGAATTTACGGATTTAAAAAAGTATGTAAATCAAGATGCTAAACTTATTCATGGGCTTTCCTCATTTATCTTATCAAAGAAAAACGGAAATGGTCTGTTTGAGGTGAGAAGAGATTATGAATCCAAAAAAGAATTTTCCGAATATTCCTGGTCGAGAAATATGTACGTGGTCTATGCTTTATCCAAACTGGGTCTTAAAAATGAAATTGAAGATTCCTTTAAAGTGATGATGAAAAGAGCTTTAGTCACAAAAGACTCTTATCAGCTGGCGCTGCTTGCCAATGCAGCAGCTCATTTAGGTAAGCAGGCAGAATATGATGATTTGATGAAGATTCTTGATCAGCAATATGAATCAAAGAAAATAAAATCCCAAATCACTTTTACAGGCTCATGGGGAATATCAGCCGATGCCGAAACCCTTTCCCTGTATATCATGGCACTTCAGAAAGATGAAAACCTCAACCAGTTGAAAATAGCAGAAGCTGCAGATCAATTAATCAGTTTCAATGGATATTATGGATTCGGTTCTACTCAGGCAACAACATTAGCAGTACAGGCGCTGTCCGAATTTTTCTCTAAAAATGAGCAGTTATTTGGAGTTGAAAGACCGGTTATCACAATCAATAAGGCCAATACTTCACCCATAATAAGCCTTTCATCAGCATACAAAGCGGGTGAAAATAGAATCAATATTCATTATCCCACTAAAAATGGACTGCCTTATAAACTGGAATATCAATATTATACATTACAGGCACCTGAAAGTAAGGATATTCCTCTTATCATGGACACAAAGCTAAAACCCGGAGCGTCTAAAGTAGGAGAAACCAGGAGAATGACTGTTACCATTAAAAATAAAATAAATGGCCAGTTACCCATGACTATAGCAAAAATTGGCATTCCTGCAGGCTTGACTCTTCAAAATGCTTTATTGAAAGATCTGATAGATAAAAAGCAGGTTTCTTACTATGAAATCTTTGATAATTATCTGGTGCTGTACTGGGAACATTTCAATGCACAAGAAACGAAAACCATCAATCTTGATCTTAAAGTAGAGTTTGCAGGAACCTACACAGGAAAATCAAGCAATGTTTATCTCTATTACATGCCGGAAGCAAAATATTGGAATCAAGGAATTACAACGAGTATTGAACCATAATTTTTCTCCTTGTCAAGGTTTTAAACCTGGACAAGGAGAAAAAACTGGCTATAAGAAAGCAACATTTAAAAAGAGAAGTTAAGTTTAAAATGACTTCTGAAAGCTGGATACAACAGAATTCGATGACACCAAAACTGAAAAGAAGCAAACCTTTTAAAATTAATTTTCAAAAATTATTGAAAATTCGAAAAATATAATTACATTTGTTACAGAAATTAAAAGTGAAACACAATGCAACTTTCAGAAGCAAAAGAAAAATACATTCAGACCTGGGGAACCTTTGCTACCAATTGGGGAATCAACCGTACGATGGCGCAGGTGCATGCACTGCTTTTGGCTAGCGGCAAACCTCTTTCTACCGATGAAGTAATGGAGCAGCTGGAGATTTCAAGAGGAAATGCCAATATGAATCTTCGTGCCCTGATAGACTGGGGAATTGTGAAAAAGGAATTTGTGAAAGGAGACCGTAAAGAATATTTTGTTGCAGAAAAAGATGTCTGGTATCTTTTCAAACAGATAACCAAAGAACGCAGAAAGAGAGAAATTGAACCTGTAATTTCTTTTTTAGAAGAATTAAAAAATATTGAGGATAAAGACTCGGAAGAAGCTCAGGAATTTATCAAGCTGATGAATGACTTCAGTTCTGTAACCGGAAAAATCAACAATATTATGGATCTGGCAATAAAAAGTGATGACCACTGGCTGGTAGGGAAGATTACCAATCTGTTGAAATAGAAAACTGAAAGAGGATGAAAATCCTTTTTTATTTCAAACTAACTTTCAAAAATTACTGAAAATATAAAATTAACAATAAGTATGAAAAATTTAATCATTCATTTATTCCTGATTATTTATTTCAGAAGAAAAGGATCACTTTAAACAGTTATTACCATGAAAACATTTGCAAAATATGATTATTACATTCAGCTGTTTTTTATAATAATAGGACCTCAGGCTTTTTTATTTGGTGGTTTGTCGGGATTTGTTCTGTTTTATTTTATAGTAGGAATTCCGCAAATGTTAAGTTTCCTGATCAAACTGTTTTTTAAAACAAAAAAGTCAGCACTGTATATCGCGTATGGAATTGTAATAGCACCGGTCTGGATTATTGTAGCCATTTTGTTTACAGAGAAACATATCAATGACTTTTTTGGATATGTTTTAATGGCCGCTCTTTTATACAGCCCTGTGATGGCCGCGGCATATGTTTATGATTGCTACACTACTTATGAACCTTATAAATCACAATTATGAAAACGCTCAAAAATCACACATTAATCTACGACAATGAATGCCCAATGTGTAATCTCTATTCCAAAGGTTTTACAAAATGTGGAATGCTGGATGAAGATGGAAGAGAAGCATTTACAGAACTCTCAGGCAGAAATAAAAGCCTGATCGATTTCAATCGGGCGAAAAATGAAATTGCATTGGTAGACCATACCAAAAATGAAGTCGTGTATGGTTTAGACAGCCTGCTTCTCATCATTGGAAACTCTTTTCCATGGCTGGTAAAAATGGCTCGTATAAAACCTCTGTATTGGTTTTTTCAAAAACTGTACTCCTTTGTTTCTTATAACCGGAAACAGATTATTCCTTCCCCAAAAGATGATACAGAACAATCCTGCATTCCGGATTTTAACCTGAAATACAGAATAGCATACATCAGCTTTGTTGTTATTTTTTCAGCATATATCTTAAGCCTGTTTTCTGGTAAACTAAACTTGAATTTAGAAAGGAATTTCCTGAGAGAATTTGCAGTTTGCCTTGGCCAGATCGCTTGGCAGGCCTTCTTTTTAAAAACCTATCTCAAAGATAAAATCTGGGATTATATCGGAAATATGATGACTGTTTCCTTAATCGGGACTTTACTTTTAATTCCTGCTCTGATGACCAGTTTTACTCCTGTTTTTTACATAATATACTTTGGAATTGTAGTATTGATCATGTTTCTGGAACATATAAGAAGATGCAGAATACTTAAACTGAACTTTCTGCCTACGATCTCCTGGATATTGTTTAGAATAACGGCACTGGCCATCATTATTCTGACCACCATTGAATTTAAAATTTAAAAAAACTTAACACCTCTGAAAATGTCAACAATCTATTTAAATACAGTAATCAACGCAGATATTCACTATGTTTTTGATCTGGCAAGGAATATTGATCTACATCAGCAATCCACCTCAAAAACTCATGAAAAAGCAATCGCAGGACGTACTTCAGGACTGATTGAAGAAAATGAGACTGTTACCTGGCGGGCAAAACATCTGGGAGTGTATCAAAACCTTACCACAAAAATTACCAGCATGGAAAAACCCATTCAGTTCATAGATGTTATGCAGAAAGGAGCTTTCAAGTCTATGCGCCATCGGCATATTTTTAAATCTGTAAACGGAAAAACATTGATGACCGATATTTTTGAATTTGAATCTCCGCTCAGCATCATAGGAAAATTATTCAATGCCATTTTTCTCAGAGGATACCTTAAAAATTTCCTGCTCAAAAGAAATGAACTGATCAAAACCATTGCAGAATCTTCTACCTATGACGGAATAGCCATTTTTTAACCTAAAACATAGAATTATGAACTTTTTAAAAGCAGAATGGCGAAAACTGGCCATCATCAATTACGAAATTGATCCTGACCTCTTATTGCCATACCTTCCAAAAGGAACAGAACTCGATTTTTATAAAGGCAAATGTTACGTAAGTCTGGTCGGATTCATGTTTTTAAATACCAGACTCTTAGGATTTCCCATTCCTTTTCACCGGAATTTTGAAGAAGTGAACCTAAGATTTTATGTCAGAAAAAAAGAAAATGGAATCTGGAAAAGAGGAGTGGTATTCATCAAAGAAATTGTTCCCAAACCTGCATTGAGCCTGGTTGCAAATTCTATTTACAAAGAGAATTATCACACGATGCCCATGAAAAACCAGATCCATGAAAATAAAGATGAACTGCTGATCCGCTACTCGTGGAAAGATAAAAACTGGCATTCTATTCAGGTAATGGCGGAGAACACGGCAAAACCTATGGAAGAAAACTCTGAATTTGAATTTATCACAGAACATTATTTTGGATTTACCAAAAAAGAAAATACAACCTCCGAATACGAAGTATGCCATCCAAAATGGAAATGCTACACCATAAAAGAATACCAGTTGGAAGTTGATTTTCAAAAGATCTACGGAACTGATTTTGAATGCCTGAACCATCAACAGCCTGTTTCAGTAATGTTAGCCGAAGGCTCAGAAATCCAAGTCAAAACCAAAAAATATATCAGCTGAAAAAGCAAAAAATGCAAAACCTTCCTATCCACAAATATCCGTGAGAACATATTATATGGAACCACAAAAGTCACAAAAGATAAGCATTTAAGCGATATTAAGAACATATCTTACGCAGAAGAAGTACACATAAGTCTGTAAAAATTTTTGATTTTTTTCTTAAAAGTTTACAGCGTTTAAATAAGATATATCTCATCACAAGTATCTGTGAAAATCTGCGAAATCTGTGGGAAAACCTTAAACCTTGAACTTTAAACCTTGAACCTTAAACTTTAAAACAATGAAAATAATCATAGCCGGAGGCACCGGATTTCTTGGCGAAAACTTAGAAAAATTTTTTACAGAAAAGGGTGATCAGGTATACATTCTGACCCGTAATCCTCAACGTAAAAATGAAATCTATTGGGATGCACAAACAATAGGTGAATGGAAAAATAGCCTGGAAAAAGCAGATATTCTGATCAACCTTACAGGAAAATCTGTGGATTGCCGGTATCATGAGAAAAATAAACAGGAAATCTATTCCTCAAGAATTGACAGTACAAGGATATTACAGAAAGCTGTAGATCAATGTTCTGATCAACCGAAAATTTGGCTGAATGCCAGTTCTGCAACCATTTACGTTCATTCTGAAAAGCATCTCAATACAGAAGAAAACGGAATTATTGGGGATGACTTTTCCATGAATATCTGCAAAAGCTGGGAAAAAGAATTTTTTACAGTCAAAAATGGAGGAATACGAAAAGTAGCCCTTCGAACTTCTATTGTTCTTGGGAATGGCGGTGGTGCTTTTCCAAAACTGAAAATGATTACCAGGATGGGTTTAGGGGGAAAACAGGGAAGAGGATATCAAATGGTAAGCTGGATTCATATTGAGGATTTTTGCAAAGCTGTGGACTGGATTATTCAGCATGAGAATATTTCAGGAACTGTTAATATAACGGCTCCGGCTCCGGTTTCCAATGAAAATATGATGAGAAAACTGAGGAAAAAAATGAAAGTTCCTTTTGGGCTTAATGCTCCAGTCTGGCAATTGGAAATCGCGTCTGTATTTCTGAATACAGAAACCGAATTACTGTTGAAAAGCCGAAACGTTTACCCGGAGAGACTCCAAAAAAGTGGATTTCAGTTTTTATATCCGGAAATTGATGATGCTCTTCTTAATCTATTGGAATCCTAATGTTTGTAGGTTTCCCAAAGGATAATTAAATTAGCGGAAAACTATTCCATATGTTGGGTATATCCAAAATAAAACCTTTTTTCCTTTCATCCTTTTTTATCAGTTCAATCGTATTTTCGCAGGCCCACAATGTATCCGACGGCTATCAGAAACCTACAGACCCTTTGGTTGTTCAGAATCTGGACCAATGGCAGGATCTGAAATTTGGATTGTTTATGCATTGGGGAACCTACAGCCAGTGGGGAATTGTTGAAAGCTGGAGCTTATGTCCGGAAGACGAATCATGGACGCAGAGAAAACCTGAGCACGGAAAATCTTACTATGAATATGTAAAAAATTATGAAAATCTTCAAACGACTTTCAATCCCGCTCAGTTCAATCCTCAAAAATGGGCTGATGCAGTAAAAAAGGCCGGAATGAAATATGTGGTTTTTACCACCAAACATCACGATGGTTTTGCCATGTTTGATACCCAACAGTCGGAGTATAAGATCACTTCTTCCAAAACACTATTTTCAAAAAATCCAAAATCCGATGTAACGAAAGAGATTTTCAACACGTTCAGAAAAGAAGGATTTAAAATAGGGGCTTACTTTTCAAAACCGGACTGGCATTCCGATGATTACTGGTGGTCTTACTTTCCACCCAAAGACAGGAATGTCAACTATGATCCTAAGAAATATCCGGAAAGATGGGAAAGTTTTAAAAAGTTTACTTTCAATCAGCTCAATGAAATCACGTCCAATTATGGTAAAATTGATATTCTTTGGCTGGATGGCGGCTGGGTACGTCCTTTTCATACTATAGATCCAAAAGTAGAGTGGCAGCGTACCATCAAAGTAGAACAGGATATTGATATGGATAAAATAGGAACAATGGCAAGAAAAAATCAACCTGGGATTATCATTGTAGACCGTACTGTTCCCGGAAAATGGGAAAACTATATTACCCCTGAGCAGGCTGTTCCGGAACATGCTCTTTCCATTCCCTGGGAAAGCTGCATCACAATGGGAGATTCCTTTTCCTATGTTCCCAATGACAACTATAAAACCTCTCAAAAGATTATTGAAACTCTGGTGAAAATCATTTCAAGAGGTGGAAATTACCTCATGAATATTGCTCCGGGACCTAATGGTGATTATGATTCCATCGTTTATGAAAGATTACAGCAGATTTCCAGCTGGATGGAGAAAAACCAGACTGCTGTTTTTGCCACAAGAGCTATTGCTCCTTACCACGAAGGAAATTACTATTACACTCAAAGTAAAGATCATAAGACGGTAAATGTTTTCCATCTGGATGAACAATCAGAATATAAAGCTCCTTCAAAACTTACTTTTTCCCTTCCGGAAATTTTTAAACCAAAATCTTTGAAAATATTAGGTATTTCCTCAAAAATTCAATGGAAAAAAACACCTGAAAATACCATTGAAATTACATTACCCGAAGAAAGAAAAAATCTGAAATATGCAACTGTAGTTCAAATAATGCAATAGTTGAATTTGTGACTCATATTTATATTAGAGTTCCAAGTCTTGAACTTTTGGTTCTTTTGCTTCAAGGTAAAAGAACAGATTTTAAACTAAATTATTCTTGAGATGTATTTTAAACTTCGATGTAAAATTATAGGAATTTTCTTGTTGAGCTCAGTATTTATCTCTGCTCAAAAACCGTTATATAAAGATCCCAAACAATCCATTGAAACCAGAGTTCAGGATCTGCTGAAGAGAATGACCCCTGAGGAAAAATTCTGGCAGTGCTTTATGATTCCCGGAGATCTGGATCATGTTCCGAAAGGACAATATTTCCATGGGATTTTCGGATTACAGGTAAGCGCAGGAAATCAGGGCGGTGGTGCAGCGGGACAGCTATTGAAATATAATGCCAGTGAAGATGCAGAAAGATTGGTTAAAAAAATCAATGCCATTCAGAAATATTTCGTGGAAGAATCAAGATTGGGAATTCCCATTATTCCTTTTGACGAAGCTTTACATGGATTGGTTCGGGAAGGAGCTACAGCGTTTCCGCAGGCTATTGGATTAGCGGCCACTTTCAATCCGGAATTGATGACTCAGGTTTCATCAGCCATTGCAAAAGAATCAAAACTGAGAGGAATTCGTCAAATTCTGACACCGGTAGTCAACCTGGCCAATGATGTAAGATGGGGAAGAACAGAGGAAACCTATGGTGAAGATCCCTTTTTAACTTCTGTAATGGGAGTAAGCTTTGTCAGTTCATTTGAAAATCAGGGAATCATTACCACTCCCAAGCACTTTTTAGCGAATGTAGGAGAAGGAGGAAGAGATTCATACCCAATCCATTGGAGCAAAAGATATTTGGAAGAAACCCATTTGATCCCTTTTTACAATGCTTTTACACAAGGAAAAAGCCGTTCGGTGATGACTTCCTATAATCTGCTTGATGGAAGACCTTCAACGGCCAATCACTGGCTGCTAACAGAGAAATTGAAGAAGGACTGGAATTTTAAAGGTTTTGTGATCAGTGATGCCAGTGCGGTAGGAGGAGCGAATGTCTTACATTTTACAGCAAAAGATTATGATGATGCTTCTGCACAGGCAATAAATGCAGGGCTTGACGTGATTTTTCAGACAGAATATAAACACTACGAACTCTTTATACCTCCTTTTCTGGATGGAAGAATCTCAAAAGAAAGAATTGACGATGCTGTTTCAAGAGTATTGAGAGCCAAATTTGAACTTGGATTATTTGAAAATCCCTATGTTTCATCCAGGGATATTGAAGAATTAAAGAAACTTAATCACAAACCTTTGGCAGAAAAAACCGCTGCAGAATCCTTTGTTCTGCTTCAGAATAATAACCACACACTTCCAATTCCAGCAAATGTAAAAAAGCTTCTGATTGTGGGTACAGATGCTGTGGATGCAAGGTTAGGCGGTTACTCAGGGCCAGGGAACAAGAAAGTTAATATTCTGGATGGTCTTAAAAATTTTGCTAAAGCTAAGGATATTGAAATCATGTATTCAAAAGGGATTGACTGGAATGTAAAAGATTTTGCAACGGTTTCCCATGAATATTTATCTTTTGAAAACAAGAAGGGATTAAAAGGAATGTATTTCTCCAATACGGATGTAAAAGGAAATCCGGCATTTGAAAAACAGGATGAACAGGTTAATTTTAAATGGACCTTATACTCACCTGATCCTGAAAAACTCCAGCCTGATGAATATAGTGTTCGCTGGACAGGAAAACTGGAAGCTCCGGATTCGGGGAAATACCAATTGGGATTGCGTGGGAATGATGGTTTCAGGCTATATCTGGATGGGAAATTAGTTATTGATCAATGGGAAAAGTTGAGCTATTCTACAAAAACGGTTGATGTAGATTTTGTGAAAGGAAAAAAATATGATATTAAGATTGAATTTCATGAAAATCGTGGTGAAGCCAATCTGGAACTGATCTGGAATTACGGTTTGCATGATTATCAAAAAGATTGTAAAGAAGCTTTGAGCCTTGCCCAGAATGCAGATTACATTATTGTTACTGCCGGAATTCATGAAGGAGAATTTCAGGATCGTTCATCACTAAGTCTTCCCGGAAATCAGGAAACATTCATTCATGAAGTTTCAAAACTAAATAAACCCACCACAGTTGTTTTACTAGGTGGATCTGCCATCAAAACAACAGCCTGGAAGGATAAAGTAGGAGCTATCTTAGACATCTGGTATCCTGGGGAAGAAGGTGGAAATGCCGTTGCAAAAACACTTTTCGGAGCAGAGAACCCATCCGGGAAATTACCAATAACATTTCCTACTGAAGAAGGCCAGCTTCCTTTAACTTATAATCACCATCCTACAGGAAGAGGAAATGACTATTATGATCTGAGTGGTGAGCCATTGTATCCGTTTGGCTTTGGTTTAAGTTATACCACCTTTGAAATTTCCGGGTTACAGCTGGATAAAACCAAATATTCAGAAAATGAAACCATTATGGCTAAAGTCAATGTGAAAAATACAGGGTCAAAAGCGGGTAGCGAAGTCGTTCAGCTGTATGTGAAAGACGTATTGGCTTCTGTTTCCAGACCGGTTATTGAGCTCAAAGGATTTCAGAAAGTAGCATTGCAGCCCGGAGAATCCAAATCTGTTACCATTGAAGTTCCCATAAAACACTTACAGTTTCTGAATGAAAAAATGGAATGGACTGTAGAAAAAGGAACCTATAGGATTATGGTTGGAAACTCATCCAAAAGCCTTCCTTTAAAACAGAATATTGAAGTTTTATAAAGCAAAAAAGAGCAGAAATTTCTGCTCTTTTTATATATCTGTTATAGATGTTTAGTATTTTCTTGCCAGTAGAACGTTCAGCAAGAATGTTCCTGTCCAGTTACTGTTATTAGATCCGTTATTTCCGATAAAGTCTATACGGGCCACAGATACAGTAAGTCTTGTTCTTCCTGCAGTACCATTATTGGCAAGGCTTACAAAAGATGCTGTAAATACATCCGGGAAACTTGAATTATTTCCTGCAGTAAGGATGGGATACATATTGTTAACGTTGAACGGAGTGCCCTGATATTCATAAACCAAGGTCATTCTGCTGGCATTGGAATAGAGGGCAGTGTGAGCATTATCTACAGATGTTTTACTAATGATCCACCATCTGTCGTTTGCTGCTCCTGTATCATAACCTGCATTACCATGAGCGGTCCAGTCAGCAACAGGTGCGGTTCCAAGTCTATGAGGAGGAATGAGAACTTGTGTACCATAAATTTCTACGTTGCTCGGTTTTGGAAGAACGGTAAAAGATAAATCCCATGTTCCACCAGTTGTATTGCTGTTGTTTACCACCTCAGCATAGGCCCCTGTAGGAATCATAAAAGAAGCAACAGGAGTGTTGTCAATTCTTAAGGTATTTCCACTGGAAGCCTGTAGCGTAATCGCATTTGGCGAAATGTTTTTGATCTTATAAATTCTCCCTGTAAAACTTGTGGTTCCGGTTCCGATGACGGGAAGAGTAAATGTAGCATCGGCCGTTCCATTATAAGTAATATAATGATCGGTCGTCAGAATACTATAAGTAGTGGCTGTGACTTCGCTATATCCAGCCCTTAAGGAACCATTTACGGCAAGCGTACTGTTAGGGGTTGTGGTATTAATACCTACTTGTGCAGTTAAGGGAACAGCAGCGAATAAAAGAATCGAGATGTATTTTTTCATATTGTATAAAATTGGGTTTAAACAAAAATATAAAAAAAAATAGCTAAAAATCAACTGAAACTGAATATTTTAAATATTTTTATTTTAATTCCCTTTTAAGTGATAGGAGTTGTTTTATAAAAAAATCTAAATCAATCTGCAGGGAACCTCCAAATCTTCCGTGAGGTAATAGCTGGAGCAAAGGCGGTGATATCCATCCGCAATGATGAGTTCATTTTCCCCTCTCACCAATAATATCGGTGAAAGTTTTTTATTTTTTTCTACTTTTTTCAGGTTTTCCTTCACATGAATATTCGTTTCAGGAAGCAGAGAAAGTTTACTGGCTCTTAAGATGTCTTTCGATTTTTTAATGAGGGTAGGCGCAGCCTTTAATTTTTCAACCATTTTTTGTGCTTCACCGGGCAGGAAAAGAAGTTCAAGATAGTCCTGTGCTGCAGGAAAATCATGATCTTCCGGTTCCTTCATCCAGATATTGTCTTGGGTCAGATCATTTTTTTTCATAGTTTTTATAAGTACTTGTTTAAATTTAAAAGATAAATAAATGTATGAAAAATAGACCATTACCAGAGTCATTTATTTCAAATCAATCCTCAATTGGATATGCATTTTCTTTTCTTTGAAAAAAATATTGGTATGATATATGTAAGATTTATCATGAACCGGAATGAATTTAATTAATTGAAAATCATTCGAAAATAAGAATATTATGAAAAAGTTATTAATTTCAACAGTATTGTTACTAGGCTTATCAATGAATGTTTCAGCTCAAAAACATCCGCCAGTTCCTCCACATCCTTCAAAAAGTGAATTGGTGAATATTAAAATGCAGGAGCTTACCAAAAAATATAATACAGAGAAAAAACTCATTCTTAATCACCCTCTTGCTACCAAGCAGATGAAGAGAGATCAGATGAAAGCCTTAAACGAAAGATATGCGGCTGAAAAACGATTACTTAGACAGGCAAAATAATACAGAATTTTTGCGGTTATTAAAATAAGAAAATCCGTTTTTTATATTTTAAATTTTGAGAAGTTTTCAATGTAACAGAAAATTTATTGAAAGAGAATGCGTTTTGTGTTCTCTTTCTTTGTGTAAAATTGAATGAAAATAGCTTTATTGATGCATTTTAAGATCAGTTTACAGAAACATGAAACATCCAATATTTTTCCTTAAATTCGCATAAAAATTTTTAAAGTAATGAATTACGATATTATTGTCATTGGAAGTGGTCCTGGTGGATATGTTACTGCGATCAGAGCAGCGCAATTAGGTTTCAAAACCGCAATTATCGAGAAAGAAAATTTAGGAGGAATCTGCCTTAACTGGGGATGTATTCCCACTAAAGCTTTATTGAAATCTGCTCAGGTTTTTCATTATATCAACCATGCTGAAGATTATGGTTTAAATAAAGTGGAGGCAAGCTTTGAATTCCCGAATGTAATTCAGAGAAGCCGTGGTGTTGCCAGCAAAATGAGCAAAGGAATCGAATTCTTGATGAAAAAGAATAAGATTGACGTAATTCTTGGTACTGCAAAAGTACAGAAAGGTAAAAAAGTTTCTGTTACAGATAAAGAAGGAAAAGTAACTGAATATACAGGTACTCACATCATTATCGCTACAGGTGCTCGTTCAAGAGAATTACCAAACTTACCACAGGATGGTAAAAAAGTAATCGGATACAGACAGGCATTATCTCTTCCTGAGCAGCCGAAATCTATGATCGTTGTAGGTTCTGGAGCTATCGGGGTAGAATTTGCTGACTTCTATAACACAATGGGAACTAAAGTTACTGTTGTTGAATTTATGCCAAACATCGTACCTGTAGAAGATGAGGAAATCTCTAAACACTTAGAGAAATCTCTGAAAAAGACAGGAATTGAGATCATGACAAACGCTTCTGTAGAAAGTGTTGATACAACAGGGGAAGGTGTGAAAGCTACTGTGAAAACAGCTAACGGAACCATCACTCTTGAAGCTGATATCTTATTATCTGCTGTAGGTATTGCTGCTAATATCGAAAACATCGGATTAGAAGAAGTAGGAATCCAAACAGATAAAGGAAGAGTATTGGTAAACGAATGGTATGAAACTTCAGTACCTGGTTACTATGCCATCGGAGATATCATCCCAACTCAGGCATTGGCTCACGTTGCTTCTGCAGAAGGAATCACTTGTGTTGAGAAAATTAAAGGAATGCACGTTGAGAAAATCGACTATGGCAATATCCCTGGATGTACATACTGCCACCCTGAAGTAGCTTCTGTAGGTCTTACTGAAAAACAGGCTAAAGAAAAAGGATATGAAATCAAAGTAGGTAAATTCCCTCTTTCTGCAAGTGGTAAAGCTACTGCAAACGGAAACACAGATGGATTTATCAAAGTGATTTTCGATGCTAAATACGGTGAGTGGTTAGGATGCCACATGATTGGTGAAGGCGTAACTGATATGGTTGCTGAAGCTGTTGTTGCCAGAAAATTAGAAACTACAGGTCACGAGATCATCAAATCTATTCACCCGCACCCAACAGTTTCTGAAGCAATTATGGAAGCTGCTGCTGCTGCGTATGGTGAAGTGATTCACATTTAATTCTGAAATTAACAGAAATCTATAATATAAAAGCCCGGAGAAATCCGGGTTTTTTTGTTTAAATAAATCTATAAAACCATTGATTTTATTAAAATAATTTTAAAATTAGCATATTTATAAAAATTAACTTATTTATCTCAGGCTGTTTTCATACATTTATTCTATGAATTTTGAGAGAGTAGGACTTGTTTTATCAGGCGGCGGTACCAAAGGAATCGCTCATGCAGGAGTATTAAAATTCTTACAGGAAAAAGAAATTGAGGTTGACATCCTTTCCTGCTGTAGCGCAGGGTCTATTGTAGGCTGCCTTCATGCCATCGGAAAAACTCCGGAAGAAATTCTGGAATTCTTCAATTCCATATATTTTTTCAATTGGAAGCATTTTACATTCAATCAGCCGGGGCTTGTTTCTTCGGTGATCTTCAGAAACTATCTGAAACCGATCTTCCATGAAATGAAATTGGGAGATCTTGATATCGAAGTGAAAATTGTAGCAACCGAATTAGTAGCAGGAACCCAGAAAATTTTTGATAAAGATTTTGAAATTGTTGATGCAGTCATTGCTTCATGCTCTATTCCGGGAATTACGACCCCTTACATCATTGGTGAGGAAATGTACTGTGATGGAGGAGTTCTGAATAATTTTCCTGCAGATATCATCAGAGAAGATTGTGATAAACTGATTGGTGTATTCGTTTCTCCACCCAACGAAGCGAAGATTAAAGACCTGAACTCTATTAAAGCAATCGTTTCGCGTTCTTACGACCTTCTTTCCTACAGAATTGAAAAAGTGAAATTCGATTACTGTGACTGGTTCATTTCTTCTCAAAAATTATCTTCTTACGGAACTTTTGAACGCAGAAAAGACAGATTGGAGCAGATCTTCAATATCGGTTACCAGGCAGCAAAAGAAAGCTATGAAGAAAGTGCCTTTTTTACAGAATTGAGACAATCCGGAACATAAAAAAATCCTGTATCAATCAATACAGGATTTTTATTTTATAAGAGTGGAAAGTTCTTAAAGAGAAGTTATAGAAGGACGATAACAACTTCCAGCTTCTCACCTCCATCTTCCAGCTTTAATTTTTTACCACGTATCCGTCCTGACGTACAATCTCACGGTCGTTAGCATCATTTACAACCAAAGTATAAGGTGCTTTTTTCGCAGAATCTGTAAGATAATTTCTCCAAACCTGATAGCTGTGTCCCTCATTGTTGAAGTTGATATAATAATTTCCTCCAGTACCATCAGGGATCAGTTCGCCATCACTGATGATCATGCTTGGTTTAGCCGTAATCTTTGCATTGGCATTCCATGATTGATAAAGGTACTTGCCATTCGGCTGCTTGTCTATTCTGATTTTGAACTTTTTGGTTTTGATAATAACGGTCTTCGGTACCTGCTGAAGCACGGAAGAAGTTATAAAACGGTCTGTTTTCGGATTCGGAACCTCTTTAGCATACACAAATGAAAACTGAGCCAGGCAGAAAGTCCCTAATAAAATGTGCTTTATCATATTGAGTGGTTATTGGTTAACATTTCAGAGTCTATCAAATATAGCGCCATATTTCAATCAAAAAAAATAATACAGGATGTCGGAAAGAAATTTTTTAGATGGGCAGATGTCTGTTTATAGAAATAATTGTATTGATTTTCAATGTGTTATTATTTTGAATATGAAATATTGCCAATTTTTAAAACAACTGAATACTTTTCTTCTGTACATTTGTACCATCAAAGGATCTCGTTCCTTTATTATCAAAATGAAACTAATTAACTTTAAGTTTTTTTTATTAAAAGTATCAGAAATCATCTTCACGATTTTTAATACTTCCCCTCCAGTAATTTCTTAATTTTTTCGAAAGAATTATCATTTAATTCATACTCTGCTCATTCGTATTCTGAAGAGCCAGAGCACAATCCCTGTTTTAAAATTTAATCAAAAAACAAAAACAACAAACTATGGAATTAACTTTTCATGGCTGGATGATTCCGGCTGTAATTGCGCTTTTGTGTGTAATTTTTTACAAATTTATTTTAAGAATTTTCTTTGGATTAATCATTGTTCCTCAGGACAGAATTGGTTTGGTTACCAAAAAATTTGTGTTGATGGGCAAGCAGGAACTTCCTGAAGGAAGGATTATAGCAACCAACGGAGAGGCTGGCTTTCAGGCTCAGACATTGGCTCCCGGAGTGTATTTTAGAAAATGGATATGGCAATATTCTATCGATTTTCAACCCTTTACAGTGATTCCGACGGGTAAAATAGGATTATTACTGGCAAAAGATGGCGTAGAATTGGAAACCGGAAGGATTCTGGCCAGAAAAGTTGACTGTGATTCTTTTCAGGATGCTGAGGCCTTTTTAAAAAACGGTGGAAGAAAAGGCCGTCAGACTGCTATTGTTGCTCCAGGATCTTATAGAATCAATACGTTATTATTTGAAATAGAATTAACGGATATGACTCAGATTCCCGACAATGCAGTGGGAATTATCACAACAATGGAAGGAAGTCCTTTAGAAGAAGGTCAGATTGCAGGTAAAATTATCAATGACCATAATAAGTTTCAGGATGTTGATACTTTTTTAAATAGCGGAGGATATAAAGGTCTTCAGGAGCAGGTAATTCTGGCTGGGTCCTACTTTCTGAATCCCTGGTTTACAAAAGTGGAAATGGTGAAAATGACGGAAATTCCGATTGGCCATGTTGGGGTTATTATCAGTTATGTGGGAGAAGAAGGAAAAGATTTAAGCGGCGTTGATTTTAAACATGGAAATATCGTTGAAAAAGGTCATAAAGGAGTTTGGGCAGAGCCTATTGGTCCAGGAAAATATCCAATCAATCCTTATATCATGAAGGTTGAACTTGTTCCTACCACCAATTTGGTATTGAACTGGGCATATGAAAGAAGCGAATCTCACCAGCTGGATAAAAACCTTTCCACCATTACGGTGCGTAGTAAAGACGGTTTCCCTTTCAATCTGGATGTTTCCCAAATTATTCATATTCCGACCTATGAAGCCCCAAAAGTCATTGCCCGTTTTGGAAATATGATCAATCTTGTAAGTCAGGTTTTAGAGCCTACTATTGGAAATTATTTTAGAAATTCAGCGCAAGACAGTGATGTGATCGCATTTCTGGGAACGCGAAAAGAAAGACAGCAATCGGCCAAAGACCATATCAGCAGTGTTTTGGAACAATATAATGTAAATGCTGTTGATACTTTAATTGGTGCTATTGTTCCTCCGGAAAGTTTAATGAAAACATTAACAGACAGAAAACTGGCGGAAGAGCAGAAAATTACTTACGAAACCGAAATGTTGGCGCAGGAAACACGTCAGGCTCTGGAAAAAGAAACGGCCGTTGCCGATATGCAGAAGGAAATTGTAAAAGCAGATCAGGGGGTTGTAATTGCGGAAAGAATTGCTGATGCATCGGTGAAAAAGGCTACCGGAGATGCTAATTCTGTAAGACTGCAGGCAAATGCCGAAGGTGATCGATTGAAGCTTCTGGCAACCGGGGAAGCGGAAAAAACAAGACTTCTTGCAAAAGCCGAAGCAGAAAAGATAGAACTGCTGGCCAGAGCAAGTGCTGAACAGATTTCATTAACTGGTAATGCTGAAGCAGAAAAGATTCTGGCCATTGGTAAATCGAATGCGGAATCCTACAAATTATCTGTAGAAGCAATGGGCGGAAATAATTTTACCCAATTGAAAATCATGGAAAATATTGCCAGTCAGAATGTAAGAATTATGCCTGAAGTATTAATCGGAGGAAGCGGAGATTCAGCAAATGGAGGAATCAGCGGACTTTTAGGACTTCAGCTCCTGGAACAGGTGCAAAAGAAAAATGCTGAAACAGTTACTGTAATTGAAGAAAAAACGGATAACAATTCTTAACAGAAAGGCTTAAATGATTTTAAGGTAAGAGTTGCTTTGAAGACAAAAAGTAAAACAAAAAGCTCCAAAATATTTGGAGCTTTTTGTTATTTTTATGCGGTATAACTAGCAAAAGCCTCTTCCAGACTTTCAAATTTACCTTTAAATTCATCAATAGGGCAGTCCTGAAGAATATTTCCTTTATGAATCAGAATGACTCTGGAACAAAGCGCTTCCACTTCCTGCATGATGTGCGTAGAAAGTAAAACGGTTTTTTCCTGACCAATTTCTTTTACCACATTACGGATTTCAATAATCTGGTTGGGATCCAGACCATTGGTAGGTTCATCAAGAATCAGTAAATCAGGTTGATGAATAATAGCCTGAGCAAGGCCCACACGTTGTTTGTATCCTTTAGACAGCTGGCCAATCTTTTTAGATTTTTCAGGAGTAATTCCTACCAGTTCAATCACCTCATCTACCCGGGATTCCGGGATTCTGTGGATATTGGCAACAAACTGAAGGTATTCTTTTACATACATCTCCAGATAAAGCGGATTGTTTTCAGGAAGGAAACCTATTTTCTTTTTGCTTTCGATCTCACGGTCAGCAATATTCAAGCCGTTGAAAATGATTTCACCCTGATCAATTTTCAGTGCACCGACAATAGATTTCATCAGGGTAGATTTTCCGGCACCGTTTGGGCCAAGTAGACCGATGATTTCATTTTTATCAATAGAAATGTTGATGTTGTCAAGGGCAGTCTGTTCACCAAATTTTTTGGTTAAATTGATTATCTGAAGCGGCATAAGTTTTACGATCTTTCTGCAAAAATAAAATAAAAAAACTCATCCGATAGAATGAGTTTCGCAATATTTATAAAATATAATTATTTTCTTGATTTTTTCTTAGCACCACCTGAGGCAGGAGTTGCTGTAGAGGCTGTATTGGCAGCTCCTTTGGTTGCAGCAGGATTTATACTGGCAGGTTTGTCATACATGGTATATTTCCCATTGGTTCGTCCAAAGATTTTTTCCACCTGTTTTTGGTTTAAAAACTGAGATTTTCCAATGTATTTTCTGTTTTTGTTGATCACCTGGATAAACTGCATGGTTTGCTGACCATAGTTTTTTTCATAATGAAGTTCAATGATATCATTAGGAAGTTCCAATACAACATTCTCATCAGGAGTGGAGATGAAGCCATCCATAATAAGTTTATATAATCCGGCAACATCTCCATTAAGGTTTTGGAATGAAAAAGATCGGATTGTATTTAGGTTAGCAGTGTTCAGATCCTGGTAGTTGACTGTAAATTTATCTTCCTTTTTATATAGACCAACGGAATTATCTTTACCAATTTCCACCAAACTTTCATTTTTCAACACTTTGATCTGTGAGAAAACTGAAATACCGAACATACATGTAATAAGTAGAATTATTTTTCTCATGGAATGAATTTTAATGTTTTATAAACTTGGTGCACATAAATTTAATCATAAAAAAGCTAAAAAGCAATTTTATTCGTAAAGCAAAAGTAACATTTTTTTTTAATATTTATAAGGGATTATCTGCTGATGCTATGGATTTCATTGTTTATACAAAGAATTGTTAATCATGGGTTTGATCCTGTTTTCTGAAAATGTGGTGATTTCTATTTGTGACAGATTTATGCTCATTGATAGGATGTAATGCGTTGAAAAACAGATTGAAAATTACCCCAGTATGTTTGGGAGAAAAATTAATTTTAAATAATTATTAAAAAAGAGGTTTTGTGAATTAAAATTAAAGAAACTACAACAGTTTGTTTTTAGAAACGGCAGCTGTAAAGGCATCGAATTCTTGTTTATAGCTTCTGCCGACAGGGATTTGATATTTGTTGACAATCAATTCATTATTATTAAAAGCCGTAACAAAAGCAATATTAACGATAAAGGATCTGTGAATCCTTACAAAACCTTTACCCGATAAAGTTTTTTCCAGATCCGTAATTTTACTTTTTGAAATACAGCTTTCCTGGTTCGTTAGGACAATTTTAATATCGTTTCCCTGGCTTTCAAAATATACGATCTCAGATAGGAAAAGTTTGCGGTGCATTCCCTCTGTTTTAATGAGGATGAAATCTTCTTTATGGTCAACGGTATTTCTTAACAGGCGCTCTACAGCTTTGAAAAAACGTTCGAAGGTAATAGGTTTCAGGAGATAATCTACAGCTTCGAGTTCGAATCCTTCAATAGCAAAATCACGATAGGCTGTGGTGAAAATGGTTTTAGGCTTTTGAGGCAGTGATTTCAAAAAATCGATACCATTAAGATGAGGCATTTGTATGTCCAGAAACATAAGGTCAACAGATTGGTTTTGCAGTAATTTATAAGCCTGCATAGCATTTTCTGCTTTTCCCGTAAGTTTCAGATCGTCAATCTTGGAGATATGGTTTTCCAGTAATGATGCGGCTAAAGGCTCGTCATCTACAATAATGCAGTTAATCATAATGGGAAGGCGTTGTTATTTCAACTTTAAAAATATTATTTTCCTGTGAGATCTGAAAAGTAAAATGTTCCTGATAATGATAGTGAAGCTGTCTTTTTATATTTTGCAGTCCGATTCCTTTCTCATGAGATGTGGATGAATCTGAGAAGGTATTTTCAATTTTAAAAACAGAATGCTGAGGATTCGTTTCTATTTCAATCGTTATTTCCGTTGTTTCTGAACTTTTTCCTGCTCCATGTTTAAAAGCATTTTCTACCAGAGTGAGATAGAGGAGTGGCGGAATGGTATTCGCCGATTGTAAGACGGTGTTCAGGTTAATTTTTAATCTTTCATCATGATATCGAAGTTTTTCCAATGCAATGTAATGATTAATAATATCCAGTTCATCAGAAACCTGCACCCACTTTTTTTGTCCTTTGTATAAAATATAATCCAGAATATCCGAAAGCTGGCTGATGGATTGGGATGTTTTATCAGAATGGCTGATGGACAGAGAGTAGATATTATTCAAAGTATTAAAAAGAAAATGAGGGTTGAGCTGAGATTTGAGAGATTGCAGTTCCAGCTCTGTTTTTTCCTTCTGAAGTTTGATGGTACGTTCCTTTTCATCTTTATACCGTATGATAAACATGATTGAGATAAAGATAAATGCCCCGCTGATAATGGGAAAAGTGTAGTGAAGTAAAAGATAAGGAATATCTGTGAAAATATTGAAAATACTATCCTTAACTTCATTGGTGAAAAGAGGTTCTGCGAGATAAACAATAAAAAACCGGTTGATAACAGAAATAACATACAGACTAAGAAGAAGGGACAGTACAAATTCCAGGTACTTTTTCCGGTCAAAGAAATGACGGATCAGGATGAAATAAATAAAATTGGCTCCGGCAATCTGGAAAATCCAATGACAAAAATTGTAGATGATCACTTCTTTAAAAGCTCCTTCGTTATATTCTCCATACATTCTTGCGGTTCCAAACAAAAATAAGGCAGTCCAGAAAAACAGCTGGAAGTATAGGTTTTGTCTGATCAGATTTTCTGATGGGGTTTTCATCATCCTCAAAAATATAAAATCTTAAGTTACCTCAGAGAAATACGATGTTAATGGCTTTAAAATAATGACGGGTAACATCATTTACGGTGCAAAAGGAATATTTTACTGTTGATCCTGAATATTGTGCTGTCTGGATTCTATATAAAAAAGCAGTTTGAAATTTGTCAACATTTGTACAAAAAAATAATGACGGAACGTTCTGAAAGGCTTTATGGATTGGATCATCTGAGAGCTGCTGCTATTTTACTTGTATTCATGTACCATTACCGGGCATTTAAACATCCGGACTGGATTGACAGTATCGGAAGGTTTGGATGGACAGGAGTGGATCTCTTTTTTGTTTTGAGCGGTTTCCTGATCTCCGGCCAGCTGTTTCAAGAAATAAAAAATACGGGAGAAATCGGTTTGAAAACATTCTATATAAAACGGTTTTTCAGGATCTTTCCAGCCTATTTTTTTACCCTTTTTCTCTACTTTACTTTTCCTTTTTTCAGGGAACGGGAGGCTTTATCTCCTTTGTGGAAGTTTGTGAGTTTTACCCAAAATTACGGACTGGATGTTATCAATCGCGGAACATTTTCCCATGCGTGGTCCTTATGTATTGAAGAGCAGTTTTACCTCATTCTGCCTTTATTACTTTTAATCCTACTCCCAATAAAATGGTTCAAATATCTGCCTTATCTGATGATAGTCGTGATTGGATCATCTTGCATGGTAAGATGGATGGTGTGGAATCAATGGATTGCAGCAATGGATCCAAATTCTACAGACTTCTGGAAATTATGGTATATGAAAATATATTATCCTACTCATACAAGATTGGATGGACTTGGGGTAGGAGTCCTGATCGGGTATCTCATGCAGCATTCATCCCTGTTTAAAAGAATAGTGGAACACAATGGAAATAGACTTTTCTTTTTTGGAATCATACTGTTGGGAATTTCATTCTGGGTGTGTAACGAACAGGCTTCTCAAACAGCTTCTGTTTTTGGATTTACACTGGTGGCTGTAAGTTATGGATTGATTCTTATGGCAGCGGTTTCCCCATCCTCTTTTCTGTATCGCTCAAAGTCTTATCTTACTGCTCAGCTGGCTGCTTTATCCTATGCTGTTTATCTTTCACATAAAGGAATTATTCATATGGTACAGGAATGTTTTGATTATTTTAAACTTGAAATTTCAGATAATATAAGTCTTCTTGTGTGTCTTTTCGCTTGTCTTTTGGGTGGTTTGGTCTACAGGTTTATGATAGAAAAACCTTTCTCCATTATTAAATCCCGGGTTTTAAAAAGAACTATATAATAATTTGTAAAGAAAATTATTTTAACGCAAAGTTTATGTCCCTTTTTCATAATTTCTTAAGGAAGCAAAGTTAGAATCAATTGGATTGATTTTTCATTAAGCGGATGATTATTATTTAGCTTCATCGCGACTTTGTCGCTGCTTCTTTGCTTTCTTTAATTATGCTTTGAAGTGCTAAACTTTGCGTTTCAATTTTTATTAGATTAAAATATAAAAGCCAGTTCCTGTTTTGAAACTGGATCATCAATATTGAGTGAAATTATTACTTAGAGGTAATCCCTTTCAAAACGGCATTCTTTATTGCAGCTTCTTTGAAACTCCAGTATTGACTGTCCTTAGGCATCTGGTTTTCCAGAATGACCAATGTAGTATCTGTGGAAGGAAAATAGACATTAAGACAGGTAAACCCATCACCAAGCCCTGTTACTGCAAAATAATCCAGACCGGCTTCTTTGATAAACCTCACATTATAGCCAAATCCCATGCTTTCTTTTCCAAATACATTATGCTGAGAGGTCGTGGATGAGGTCATCATCTGTTTCTGGAATTCCGGAGAAAGCAGTTTTCCTTTAAATAGTGCCTGATCCCATTTTGCCAGATCCTGTACAGTGGAAATGATCCCTGCTGCAGAAGCATTATCATTGTTCAGAAATGACTGTTGTACTTTTTCAAACTGATTGTTCTCGTTTATATAACCAGGAACATGAGATTGAGTATTCTGGGCATTATACACAAAAGTTTGATCCATTTTTAGCTTTTTAAAGAGAGGATTTGCTAATTCGGCAAAGCTTTTTCCGGTTGTATTTTTAAGAATTTCTCCCAGCATTATGTAGGAAAGGTTGCCATATTTGAACTGGGAACCTGCCTTAAAAGCTGTGGGTTTCTCTGTATTTGTAATTCCATGAGTATGATTCAGGAGATGATGTATCGTAACTGTATCTGCCCAGGTCTGTGTAAGGGAAGGTAAGTATTTTTTAACAGGAGTATGAAGGTTCAGTTTTCCCTGTTCAGCAGACTGTAAAATCAACACAGCGGTGATTTGCTTTGAATTGGACATGATTTCAAACTGGTCATCCGTTTTCAACGAAATTTTTTTCTCAAAATCTTTATAACCATTGGATTTCAGATACTGTATTTTTCCTTTCTGAGCAACCAAGACAACGCCGTTGAATTGTATCGGACTGGATGCTGTGATAATACTGTCGATTTTATGAGCGTAGGTGTCTTTTTTCTGAGCTGTTGCGGTAATAGATAACAGGGTGGAAAACAAGCCTGTGAAGAATAGTTTTGCTGTGGTCATTATTGTTTTTTTGTTATTGGAAAAAAGTAAAGGGTAAAAAATAAATAGGATTCCAAATATATGTATTTCCTGTTTTTCTTTTATTCTAAATATTTTAATAATTTAGTTTCCATGAGAATTAAATCGATAAGCCTTTTTGTACTCTTTTTATCTTTTGTTTCCTGTAAAAAAGATAAGGAATATCCGAAATATGTTGAGCTGCAATCCGGAGGTGGAGTATATTCACTGTATATAAAAGACGGAACCTTCGAATTTTTAAAAACAGAATATATAAGCTATGATCAGATTTCAACAGCTCCATTTTCAGAAGGGAAATATGACATATCAGGAGATGAGCTTATTCTAAACAGCAATAAAGGAAAAAAGTATACTTTCAAAATAGGGAATGAAGCAGAACTGATTCCTGAAAAATTGGATTCTTTAAAAGATTTGAAAGGTTTGTTTCCCATCCAGATTCTTCACCATAACAAAATGCCGAAAGAAATGGGACGCCTGGATTCTTTAGGAAGAAAAAATGCTTTATGGCTTTATTTCAACGAAAAAGGAAAGATCATCAACCAGCGGTTGTATAAAAATGGTGAGCTTTTAAAAGATAATTATAAGTCTGATATTATTATAAAATAAATAATTTGCAAGAGACTTGGAAATAAGCAGTATTCAATTTTATCGAAGATAAAATCCTTGCGTCTTATAGTAACCTTCTTGATAGAATTTTGCGTCTTTGCGTTTTCCAATTATACCTTTCTTATTTATATTTTTTTGAAAACGCAAAGACGCAAAGCTTTTTTAATTCAATGTAAAATTTTAAGGCGCGAAAAAATCAAAGATTTTTAGCAAGTGAAAATGAACCTTACCTTAGTCAATAATAAAGGCGCCATTTACTTGTAAATGGCGCCTCGTCACTGAATATATTTGAATGTAAAATTGTTTCTTGTTTATCTACTCATTCTGCTTGATTTGTGGGTTATTATTAATCTCTTTATTAGGAATCTGGAATCTGAATTTATCCGGTGTCAGGTTAAATCTTCCAAAAGTGTGATTCGTTCCTGTGTAAACTCTTTCTAAAGGGGTGTTTAATCTTTTCATATCAAACCAGGCATAGCCTTCTCCCCAAAGTTCTATTCTCTTTTGCAGTACAATTTCATTAATCAGCGCACTACCTGATTTTACCGACAGCGTGTAGGCTTTATCTCTTTTTGAAGTTATTTCGAATAATACCTGTCTGGCTTCTGATTCTCTTCCCTGTCTGGCAAGGGCTTCGGCTTGTATATAATACAGTGAGGAAGCTCTGATATAAATATAATCTCCTTCAAAAAGGGTAGGATCTTTAAACTTCCAGCTTACATAAGGCGGATAATTTTTTGTTTTTCCATTAAAAGTATATGGTGCACTCTGGCTTCCATTAAATACTTTCTTACGATAATCCGTTGCGGGAATAGCTTCGTAAAGACGCTTGTCGATCAGCTTACGGATCTGTGCTGCTCCGGCATATCCTTCATTGGTATTATCAAACATTGAGAAGAAAGAGGCATAATAATTTCCGATACTCATCGTGGAAATCGTATTATGGAAACCCCATATTACCTCAGGATTATTGATGTTTGAAAATCCGGTCGTGGTATAATCGTCCTCCGTCATAAGAGCAACGCCCTGTTTACTTTCCTCAGCATATTGAGCGGCTTTTATGTAATCTCCTGTTTGTAAAAATACCTCAGCTGCAATTGCTTTCGCTGCTCTTTGATCTATCTGGGCTCTGGATGGGCGGGCATAGGTATCCAAAAGGCTAACAGATTCTTCTATATCTTTTTTGATTTGTACATACACCTCAGCAACTGTTGACCTCGGAAGCCCCTGGCTTGGATTATTGGCGGTAAGAACCAATGGAAGTCCTGCTTCAGACTGATGACCATTATAATCATTAGCATAAAAACGAACCAGATAAAAGTAAGAATAAGCTCTTAACGCCAGTAACTGCCCTGCAATTGCCCTGTTTTTTGCATTGGCATTTTTATCCAGGCTGTCAAGAAGTTTGTTGATCACAAATATTCTTGCATAAAAAGTGGTCCATACAATTTCTGAAGCGATGTTGCTGGCATTGGTGGCTTCATAATTATAAAACATTCCCAAATGCTGGTTGGTAGACTGGATGACATCATTGGACATCAGATCTGCACCTGCTTTGATCCCCATGATTCCGAAATCTGAGTGAACGGTAGTACCGCCGGCACCGCTGCTGCGAAGATCAAGATATACTCCGCCCAGGATTTTTTCCGGACTGTTAGAGTCATTATTCAGCTGTTCACCGGAAATATCTCCTTGCGGCAACGTATTGAGATCATTGGCACAGCTGGTCGCTATAAAACCTATGGTTACCGCTGATATAAAGTATTTTATTATTTTCATTCTGTTCTTTTAAAAATTGAGTTTAAAGCCTAAAGAAACACTTGACAGCAGAGAATATCTGTAGGAATCCGAAACTCCTGTTAGTGAAGCTCTTGGGTCATATCCTTTTCTCTTTGACCACAGATACAAATTGTTTCCTGTCAGATAGATTTTCAGACCTGACAACCCTGCCTGCTTTGCAAAATCCTCAGGAAGCTGATAAGAAAATGTTACATCCTGAAGGCTGATATAATCTGATTTGATCAGATAGAGTGTTGAATTTCCATTCTGGTTGGTAGCCGTAAGATCTACTCTTGGCAATGCCGCAGTTGGGTTTTCCGGTGTCCAGGTTTTATCCAGATCTGTTGAATAGTTAGACCCATAGCTGTCAGAATGGAATAAGCTTCTGTAAATATCATCATAGCCATATCCTCCGAACTGATACGCAAAATTCACTGCCAGATTGAATCTCTTAAAAGTAAAATCTGTTCCGAATCCACCATACACCTTTGGAATAGCGGATTTCCCTGTATTATAATCAGTAGCCTCTTTGTAATTATTGGTAACCGTTCTTTCTTCCTTTTGAGTGGTTGGGTTTATGGCAGTACGATACCATAAAGCGTCTCCATTTTCAGGATTTACTCCGGCAAATTCTTTAAGGAAATACGTATAACGGTCTCCACCTTCTGTAAGAATAAATAAACCGGTTACTAAACCTGTATTTCTCTGTTCGGCAGGCAATCGGGTAATCTTATTTTTATAATGGGTGGCATTGGCATAAAAGCTCCATTGGAATTCCTCACCGCGAAGAATATCCACACTAAGATTAGCCTGAACCCCTCTGTTGGTCATATCTCCGATATTTCCATACTTCACATAAGAACCTGCATTGGAAGGTGGGAGAGGAAGCGTGTAGATCATATCCGAAACTTTCCTTTCAAAATAATCAGCATTTAAATTTATTCTGTTTTTTAACAGGGAGATTTCAAAACCGGCATTCAGGTTTTTGGAAGTTTCCCATTTCAGATCTTTATTTCCTTGTTTTTTAAGGGAGAGAACAGGCTTGTCATCCCCGAAGTTATTAATTCCATAGATATCCTGGTAGGCATAATAATCTCTGTTGGAACCACTCAATAGAATGTTGTCATTTCCCTGCTGGCCGTAAGAAGCTTTTAATTTCAGGGAATTAATTACCCTGTTATCTTTAAGAAAATCTTCTTTTGCAATATTCCATGCCAGTCCTAGTCCATAGAAGTTTCCCCATCTGCTTTCAGGAGAAAAGACTGAAGAACCGTCTCTGCGTATATTGGCATTAAAGAAATATTTGCCGTCATAATTATACAATAACCTTGTAAAATAGCCTTCTACAGCATATTCATAACCGCTTCCTGACAAATCGGTAATTTTTACGGCATTGTCAAATGATTGTGAGTCAGGCAGTAGAAGCTGCTGTTTTGAACCGGAAAAACCATCATCTTTAATCTTGTTCAGCTCATGTCCTACAAGGAGATTGAAGCTGTGATTTCCCAGTTTTTTCTGATAAGTAAGCAATTGCTGATGGTTCAGCGTATATTTAAAATTAGAACCTTGTGAAATCGTTCCTCCTACAGAAGAAGAAGTTCCACCTTCCGTATTTCCGAACTGCAGGTTTCTTGTATTTTCAAGATAGGCCCCAAAGTTATAAGTAAAATCCAGTCCTTTGATGATTTCATAATTTAAACCAAGGTTGAGGTTAGTTATATTGCTGATGATCTGTGATTTATCTTTCTGAAGGTTTCCAACCGGGTTTTCAAAAACAGCATAAGATCTTGTTGCACCGTTGGGACCCTGGCCGTCGCCATAGTCGTATAAAGCATTTCCATAGCTGTCATAAAGTCTCTGGTAGTTGTTATCCCTAAGGAAAACCGGATAAAAAGGGGCAATATTTCTGGCAAACTGGAAAGGGTTGGAGAAACCACCAGTCTCCCCAAAATCCTGTTTACTATAAGTGTAAGACAAAGCACTGGTCAATTTCAGTTTTGAGGTGATAGCGTAGTCTACATTAGACCTGATTCCGAATCTTTCAAAACCTGAAGAAATCAAATATCCTTTATCATCCAGATAATTAAGGGATGTATATGATTTTACCTGGTCACTATTGGCATTGATGCCTACCGTAGCTTCTCTTCTTAACGAAGGTCTGAAGAGGAGTTTCTTCCAGTTATCCTGATACAATAATTTTGCCTCGGGATTGAAAGAACCATCCTTGGAAATCAGCTGACTGAAAGGGACACTGTATGCATTATATCCCAGTTTGCTTAGTGCAGCAAGTCCCACATCATGAGGAGAAGGGCCTGAAGGAACAGCTCCCGGTTGTTTCAGTCTTGCAATTTCACCAATTCTAGCTCTGTTATAATATGCGGTATAATAATCCTGCGGAGACGTATACACGGAATAATCTTCAATAGATCTGAAATTGACCCCTGTTTTTACATCAGCTTCAATACTCAATCCTTTGCTTTTCCCTCTTTTGGTATTCACAATAATCACTCCGTTGGCTCCTCGGGAACCATATAAGGCATTGGATGAAGCATCTTCAAGAAAAGAAATACTTTCAATATCCGATGCTGCAATACTGTTCAGGTTTCCGCTGTAAGGAATTCCATCCAGTACAATTAACGGATCACTGGAAGCATTGATAGAGCCTATTCCTCTCATTCTTATGGTAGGCTGGGAACCCGGCTGCCCTGAGGAAATTACCTGTACTCCCGCTACTTTTCCTCCAATTCCCTGAAGAATATTTCCGTTTTGAAGATTAGAGAGATCTTTAGCCTTCAGTGACTGTACAGATCCTGTAATTTCTTCTTTTTTCTGCTTTCCAAAAGCTACCACCACCACTTCTTTGATGGAGGTTTCCTTGGAAAGACTGTCTTTACTTTGTGCAAAACCATATTCCGCGAATAGGAGTAAGGCCAATACACCAAGTTTGCATTGTTTCTTTTTCATTATATTAATCTAGGTTTAAAACTGAATTGTGTATTACTGCTGATCTCTCTGTAAGAAATAATAATTCCCTGCCTCCTTTTTCAGGGAGGATATAAGAAGTAAAATGGTAAAATTTACAGGAGATGTACCCGGATGAAAGAAGCCTTAAACTCTTAGGCTTTAATTCCTACAGTAATGAATGTATCTCTTAGAAAGTTATGACATCATCATCTTGCACATCATCTCAAAGCACATGTCGTTAGAAATACAGTTGTGCTGTGAATAGGCAGGCTCTGCAGAACACTTTTGTGCAGAATCCGCTACCATAAGGGTGCATACGTAAGAATTAAAGGTATTCTTATTCATGAGAATAAAGTTTATTTTTTTTTAGCTGGGTCAAAATTATTTAATAATTCATGAACCTCGATAAAAAGGACGTATGAGATAAATCATATTAGTCTACTAATTTAGTAGATTAATAAAATAAAATCAGAATTATTTGATTTATTTGTTTGTTATTCAATTATTTATGTTATTGTTTGAAATGTTAAAAAATGATAAAAAAGTTAATTTCCAGAAAGTGAATTAAAATTAACATTATAAGTCTATCTGTTTTGTAGACTTATTGCTTATTTTATAGCATTGTTAATCATAAGATCAGGCATCAGGAGCTTGATCCTGCTATCCGCTCATACTCCTCGCTCCTGGTTGAAACCACTTCCTGCTGTGGGGTAACCGCTGCTATCAGAGCTAGAATAGAATTATGAATTATAAATTGTGAATTATGAATTGTGAATGTAAAAAATATACTCAAACATCTGTGTTGATCCGTGAAATCTGTGGGAAAAATGAAAATATTCAATAGGAACGGGCTTTAGCCCGTTTACCGAAGATTAAAAAATTCATCAGGCTTCAGCCAAAACCTAAAAAAAGAAGCCTGCCTCTCGGCAGACTCCTATAAAAACAAGATTGAAAAGAATTTATTGTTTACGAATGTCCGGGACTTCCAGAGAATTCTGATCCCAGCCACCACCAAGTGCTCTGTATACTGCAACGCTTGCTTTAAGTTGGTTCACTTTCTTTTCCACCAGCTCAAACCTTGATTCCAGCGCATCCCGCTGAGTCAGCAAAACTTCCATATAATCAGCTCTGGCATATTTGAACAGATCGTTAGAAATATCAATAGACTTTGTTAAAGCATTCACTTCCTTTGTTTTGATATTCACACTGCTTTCCAGATTATGAATTTTAGATAACTGATTGGCTACCTCAATATAAGCTCCCAAAACAGTCTGCTCATAATGATATACCGCCTGGATTTGCTTTGCGTTGGCATTATAATAAGCCGCCTTAATTGCTCTTCTGTTGATCAGTGGAGCCGTAAGCTCTCCGGCAAGAGAAAACAGAAACGACTGAGGCTTGATGACATACAGCGGATTAAAAGCCTGTAAACCGACTCCTGCAGAAAGATCAAGAGAAGGGTAGAATCTTGCTTTAGCCACTTTGATATCAAGTTTGGCTGCTGCCAGCTCATACTCAGCCTGTTTAATATCCGGGCGGTTTTCCAAAAGCTCAGAAGGTATTCCTCCGTAAACAGCTTGTGGAACAACAGAATCAAAAGAATTCTGACTTCTTTCCACAGATTGCGGAAACCTGCCCACCAGATAATTGATTTTATTTTCAGTTTCAACAATCTTTTGCTGGATGTCATACTGCATTCCCTGGGTTTTCAGAACCTGGGCTTCAAATCTCTGTACAGCCAGTTCGTTGGAACGGGCATTCTTCTTTAAATCTTTGATAATCTCCAGTGCATCATTCTGAATTTTGATATTCTGATTCAAAATGACCAGCTCGTTATCCAGTGCCAGCAACTCATAATAAGAATCTGCAATCTCTGAAATAAGATGAGTGGTCATAAAATTCTTTCCTTCAATGCTGGCAAGATACCGCTGTACCTGTGCTCTTGTAGCATTATGAAGTTTACCCCAGATATCCGTTTCCCACTGTGCCTGGGCACCTATTCCAAAATCAAACAAAGGCTCAGGCATTTCTCTGCCGGGTTCTATTTCTGTGTTGGCTTCCATCGCTCCGATATTGGTGTAGCGGCTTACTTTGTCTACACCTGCACCAGCTTTTAAACCTACAGATGGAAGATATTCACCTTTTCTGGCTTTGATTTCATTTTTAGATATTTCAATTTCCTGAAAGACAATATTCAGTTCCTGATTATTCTGAAGAGCCTGAGTAATCAGTTCCTGAAGATGCGGATCACTGAAATATTCATTCCACTTCATTTTTCCTGTATTGAGGGTATCATTTTCTGCTGAACCGTATTTTTCAGGGACGGTTTTATTTTCAGCACGCTGTTCTATTTCGATAGGTTTACAGGCAGTAAGACTTAATAAGACGACTGCCAGACCTGCATATTGATATATTTTTCTTTTATTCATAATGGATCATGTCTTCGCTTAATGGAGATTCATCTTCGTCTTTAATCATTTTTTTACCGTCAGACCACTTGGCAAATATGTAGTAGAGCCCCGGAATTACAATCACTCCGAATAGTGTTCCTATAAGCATTCCACCCAGTGAGGATGCTCCGATGGTGTGATTTCCAATGGCTCCGGCACCTCTTGCAAAAACAAGCGGAACCAATCCTGCAATAAAGGCGAAAGAAGTCATCAGAATCGGTCTGAAACGCGCTTTGGAACCTTCTACAGCGGCTTCAAGAATAGAATCTCCTGCCTGACGTCTTTTCACGGCAAATTCTACAATAAGTACCGCATTTTTACCCAGTAATCCGATAATCATAATCAATCCTACCTGTGCATAGATGTCATTTTCCAGTCCCATCGCTTTTAATAATAAGAAAGACCCGAAAACTCCCACCGGAAGTGAACAAAGTACTGCAAACGGAATCAGGAAACTTTCGTACTGAGCCGCCAGAACCAGATAAACGAATACCAAAACAACAAGGAAGACATAAATGGCTTCATTACCACGCTGTGCCTCATCATAAGACAATCCTTCCCATGCCACTTTGTATCCGTGAGGTAATGTTTTTGCTGCCGTTTCATTGATAGCCTGAATAGCATCTGCTGTTGTATAACCTGCTGCCGGAAGTCCACGGATTGCTGCTGAATTGTACATGTTATAACGGGTAATTTCGTTAGGTCCCTGAGTCTTTTTCATGGTCATAAATGCTGAATAAGGAACCATTTCATCACGGTCGTTTTTCACATACAGATTCATAATATCTGTAGGAAGTCTTCTGAATTCCGGAGATGATTGTACATATACTTTGAAGAACTGCCCAAAACGGATAAAACCCTGTTCATAGGTACTCCCGATCAGAATGTTGAGATTGTCCATCGCTTTCCCGATAGACACACCTTTCTGCATGGCTGCATTATTATCAAACACCAATTCATACTGGGGATAATTGGCTGCAAAGAAGGTGAACACTCCTGAAAGTTCCTTACGTTTTTTAAGCTGGGCGATGAAGTCTTTATTGGCTTTATCAAATTCCTGATAATCTGTAGTTCTGTTAAGGTCAAGAAGTCTCATAGAGAAACCTCCTGATGATCCGAATCCCGGAACAGCGGGTGGTTCGAAGAATTCAATGGTAGCTCCCAAATCTTTTGATTTTTTTTCCAGTTCTTCCATGATTTCCTTTACAGAATGCTCACGGTCGTTCCAGCTTTTAAGGTTAATCAGACAGGTTCCGGCATTGGAACCACGGCCTTCCGTCATGATTTCATATCCTGCCAGTGAGGATACAGATTCCACTCCGTCTACTCCCATACAGATTTTCTGTAATGTTCTGGAAACCTTATTGGTTTGTTCCAGGGTAGAACCCGGAGGAGTCTGGATAATGGCATAGATGGTTCCCTGGTCTTCATTCGGAATAAATCCACCCGGAAGTACTTTATTAATCATAACAATTCCGGCACAGAAAGCAATCAGGATTCCCCATGTTACCACCTTTCGGCTTACGATTTTTCTAAGGAATGAAGCGTATTTTCCTGTTACTTTATCAAATGCTCCGTTAAAAGAATCTAACGCTTTGGTGAAAATATTTACTTTTTTAGGCTTTCCATGATGGTTTTTCAATAACATTGCTGCCAAAACCGGAGTCAGTGTAAGCGCTACTACCGCTGAAATCACAATAGAACTTGCCATGGTAATAGAAAATTGACGGTAGAAAGTTCCCACAGGACCCGTCATAAAGGAAATAGGAATAAATACCGCAACCATTACGGCTGTAATCGCAATAATAGCACCTGCAATTTCACCCATCACTTCTTTTACGGCTTTATAAGGCGAGATATTACTGTCTTCCATCTTAGCGTGAACAGCTTCTATCACTACAATTGCGTTATCCACCACAATTCCGATTGCCAATACCAGTGCGAAAAGGGTAACAAGATTAATGGTTAATCCGAAGAACTGAATGACAAAGAAAGTTCCAATCAAAGAAACCGGTACGGCAATAATAGGAATCAACGTAGAACGCCAGTCGCCAAGGAAAATGAAAACCACAATAGCTACAAGGATAAATGCATCTCTCAAGGTATGCATTACCTGTTCAATAGAGGCATCCAGGAATTGCGACACGTCATAACTGATTTTATAATCAACACCCGGTGGGAAGTTTCCTTTCATTTCTGCAAGTTTGGCCTTTACATCTCTGATCACGTCATTGGCATTACTTCCGTAGTTTTGTTTTAAAACGATAGAAGCGGATGGATGTCCGTCAAGATTGGAATAAATATCAAAGAATTCACTTCCCAATTCTACTTTGGCAATATCTTTCAGTTTCACATTTTCTCCTTCTGCATTGGAACGTACAATGATATTTTCATACTCTTCCGGTTTGTTGTACTGCCCTTTATAGGTCAATACATATTCCAGGGATTGTGCTGCAATACCGGAACTCTGTCCGATTCTTCCCGGACGGCCAATGATACTTTGTTCACCAATAGCCTTCATCACCTCATCTACAGAAATAGAATACGCACGCATACGGTCAGGATTCAGCCAGATACGCATGGCATATCTTCGGCTACCCAGAATCTGAGACTTTGCAATCCCGTGGATACGGTTGATTTCCGGGATGATATTCACCATAGAGTAGTTGTACAGGAATTTTTCATCCATACTTTTATTCGTACTGTAGAGATTCACGTACATCAGCATACTTGGCTGAATAGGGTTTACAACCACTCCTTCTTTTTGTACAAGCTCCGGCAGTAGAGGCATTACCTGATCTACTCTCGTTTTTACCAGAACTACGGCCTCATTGGGATCGGTTCCCGGATCAAAGACAACATTTACAGTAGCTTCTCCGGCACTGGTAGCATCGGTGGTGATATAACGCATTCCCTGAACTCCGTTGATGGCATTTTCAATCGTAATCAGAGATGATTTTACCAATACATCTGCACTTGCACCTGGATAAGCAATGGAAACGGCTACTGTGGTAGGGGCAATTTTTGGAAACTGCTCTGTTGGAAGCTGCTTCATGGCGATACCTCCCATAAACAGGATAACAACCGATATTACGATAGCGAAAACCGGTCGGTGTATTACTTTTTTAAACATAATGCTGTTTTTGGGTTACTCGGCGTACAGATCCAGATTCGACATTACTTTTTCAGGTTTTTGGTATTTTGAACCAATCTTCTGGTTTTCCTGAACCATTCTAAGCCCTTCCAGCAAGATTCTGTCATCCTTTCCAAGCCCGGAAGAAACTACATAAATATGGGGCAGTTCAGCAGCTACTTTTATTTCTCTTGCATGTACTTTATCATCTTTACCAATTACATAGACATATTTCTTTTCCAGTTCTTCAAAAGTGGCTTTCTGAGGAATCATCATGGCATTGGCATAAGGTGAAGTAATGACAATATTCCCGGTTTCTCCGTATCTTAACAGCCCTTTAGGGTTGGGAAATGTAGCTCTGTAGGCAATATTCCCTGTTTCATTGTCAAAATCAGACTCTATGGTTTGTACCACACCGTCTTGAGTGAATTCTTTGCCATTGGCCATTCTCAGACGTACATGCATTGGGTTGTTATCCTTTTTAGCATCCATCTGGTTAAGATATTCTGCTTCCGGTACATTGAAATATACCCACATTTTGCTGTTGTCGGAAAGTTCCGTTACAAGTTCACCTTCGTCTACAAGGCTTCCTTTTCTTACATGTAATTTTCCTACAATTCCGGTAAAAGGAGCACGGATTTCGGTGAATCTCAAATGGGTATTCATTGAAGCAAGTTCAGCCTGGGCTTTTTCATATTTTGCTTTGGCCATTGCCATTTCCTGAGGAGCAACGATGTCTTTGTCAGAAAGGTTTTTGGTATTCTGATATTCTATCTGTGCATATTTAGACTCTGCTTTGGCGCGGTTTACATCCGATTCATATAGGTTAGGCATAATTTTGAACATCAGCTGCCCTTTTTGTACGAATTGCCCTTCATCTACATAAATAGACTGAATGTATCCTTTTTCCTGGGCACGAAGCTCAATATGATTAATAGAACGGATTTGTGCAACATAATCTTTGTTAACCAAAGTATCTTTTATAAGCGGGCTTGTAACGTTGAATGATGCTGCTTCTGCTTTTTCCTTTTTTTCAGATTGACAGCCTGCAAACAAGAAAATAAGGCACAAGTTGATATACATGAGACTTTTCTTGACCATGATAAATTTTGTTTTTATAATAATTTATAATTGAAAAAATAGAGTTACCTGCTCTCAAATAGGATTTGAAAGCATATAAGGTTTTCGAAAAAATTACTATAAAATCACAGTCTGATGACCCTGTACTGGATGTACAGATCATCATCTAAAGGCTTTAAGTGTTCGGATTGAGCGAGTGAAACAGCGATTTGTCTGTCGTGAAATGTAGTAACAAAACCTGAGATCAGATGCCAGAAACCATCTTTGAAAAGAGCGAGAAGCTCAGTAGAACCGGATGTTTCTACATTGTCGTCATTTTCGTTGTCGTTTTCAGAAAGATTAGCTCTGATTTTGTTGTAGCGGGGATGGCTGACATTGTAAGCATCATTGGCCTCATGATTTTTAAGAAAGGCAAAAGATGCTTTGAAGCTTTTATTCTGATGAACAAGAAGATCAGTGGTAAAATGAAGTTCGGAAGAAATATCTGTTGAAATATACTGCTGGATTTGCCCATAGTACCAACCTAAAACGGTAAGCAATGCAAATAACAAGCTGTACAAATATTGATGAAATCTTTTCCGCATCCCAGAGGCAAAGGTAGGTAAAGTTCAAAATAGGTGCAACCGTTATAGATTAAAAAAGTGTTAAAAAGTGTTCTGTTTACCGAAAAAATACATCTATTCATCAAGTTTCCTTTTTTGGCTAAGAAGAAGATAGATCCGGTGAAGTCATCTTTACAGGTATTTCAGAATTTTGCTCTAACAAAAAATTATAGAAATGAATATTGTTTTAACAGGTTCCATCGGGAACATCGGAAAACCCCTTACAGAAGAGCTTGTACAGAAAGGACACTCGGTAACAGTGATAAGCAGTACTGTAGAAAGAATGTCAGCTATAGAAGCATTGGGAGCAAAAGCGGCGATAGGCAGTATGTTTGATCCTGATTTTCTCACTGATGCATTTACAGGGGCAGATATTGTTTATTTAATGGAGACCATGGAAGCAGCAGGAGATTTTTTTGATAAAGATGTTGATTTTATTGGAAAGATCTGCGAAATTGGCCACCATTACAAAACAGCTGTGGAGCGCTCTGGAGTGAAGAAAATTATTCATCTCAGCAGTATTGGAGCTCACACGGATAAAGGGACGGGGATTATTGTGTTTCATCATCATGTAGAACAGATTCTGAAGCAGCTTCCGGATGAAGTTGCCATCAAATTTATTCGTCCGGTAGGTATTTATTTCAATATGTTTTCATTCATCAGTACGATTAAAAACAAAGGTGCTATTATTTCCAATTGGGGAGGAGATCAGAAAGAACCGTGGGTTTCTCCATTAGATATTGCGGCTGTTATTGCAGAAGAAACTGAAAAACCATTTGAAGGAAGAACAGTTCGTTACGTAGCAAGTGATGAAGTTTCTCCTAATGAAATTGCGAAAGCTTTGGGGAACTCAATCGGTAAGCCGGATCTTCAGTGGAAGGTGATCTCAGATCAGGAATTATTGAAAAGCTGGCTTGATATCGGCTTTAATGAGCAGGTGGCCAGAGGTTTTGTAGAAACTCAGGCCGCTCAGGGAAGCGGGATTCTGTATGAAGATTATGATCAGCATCAGCCTGTTTTGGGAAAAGTAAAACTGACCGACTTTGTAAAGGAATTTGCTGAGGTCTATCAAAATGATGAAGTGTAAATAGTGAACCACAAAAGTCACAAAAGTTTTTAAGCATTTTAGTAAGACGAAGAGCATATCTTACGCTGAAAAGTACACTTAAGAATAAAATAACGCACTGCTTTAACCACAACCATCTGTGAAAATCTGTGTCATCTGCGGGAAAAATAAACCACAAAAGTCACAAAAGAAGTAAATATTTAATTAAAAAAAAGAGAAAATTTTGACGTAGAGAAGTTCAAATAAGTTTTGAAAATAAAAGTATTAACGTAAATATTTGTGAAAATCTGTGCAATCTGCGGGAAAAATAAATCACAAAAGTCACAAAAGAAGTAAATATTTAATTAAAAAAAGAGAAAATTTGCCGTAGAGAAGTTCAAATAAGTTTTGAAAATAATAGTATTAACGTAAAAATTTGTGAAAATCTGTGCAATCTGCGGGAAAAATAAATCACAAAAGTCACAAAAGAAGTAAATATTTAATTAAAAAAAGAGAAAATTTTGCCGTAGAGAAGTTCAAATAAGTTTTGAAAATAATAGTATTAACGTAAATATTTGTGAAAATCTGTGTCATCTGTGCGAAAAACTCTACAACAAAAGTTTACTGCAAAAACAATTTGTAATTTTATAGATATGGAAAGACGGGCTATCAAAAGAATAAAAACCATTACGGAATTTCACCGTTCAAGAGGGCTGAATCCTCCTGAACATCCATTGATCAGTGTTATCGATTATAAGGATGTAAAGCGGCCTGCCGACATTGGTGAAGTTAATTGGATGCTGGGTTTTTACCAGATTTCTTTAAAAATAGGAATGAATGGCAAGCTGAAATATGGCCAGCAGGAATATGATTTTGATGAAGGAACCCTTTTCTTTATTTCTCCCAACCAGGTTTTCAGGATTGAAGCGGATTCCGGTCCGAAAGAAAAACAATCCGGCTGGATGCTGTTAATTCACCCTGATTTTCTGTGGCATACTTCACTTGCCAAAACCATAAAGCAGTATGATTTTTTTGATTATTCAGTGAATGAAGCTTTATTTCTTTCAAAAAAAGAAGAGCTTACCATCAATGGAATTATAGAAAATATTGAACAGGAGTATCATTCGGTGATCGATAAATTCAGTCAGAATATTATTATTTCACACATTGAAACATTGCTCAATTATTCAGAAAGGTTCTACGAACGGCAGTTTATCACCAGAAAAATAACCAACCATACTATTCTGAATCGTTTAGAAGTTATGCTGGATGATTATTTCAATGATAATGATCTTGTGTCAAAAAGATTACCTACCGTACAGTTTGTTGCAGATCATCTTGGAATTTCTCCCAATTATTTAAGTCGTATGTTAAGAACGCTTACCGGTCAGAGTACCCAGCAGTTTATTCATGATAAACTGATTGAAAAAGCAAAAGAAAAGCTTTCTACCACAGATTTGTCCGTAAGTGAGATTGCTTATGAGCTCGGTTTTGAACATCCACAGTCTTTTACCAAATTGTTTAAAAATAAAACCCGTCTTTCTCCATTGGAGTTCAGAACTTCTTTTCAGTAGAGAATTCGGAAATGGTTTCTTTATTTCTCATTATTGAATGTTGTCCTTAAAAATTCCGTCACAATTGGCGTACCTCACACCCTGTAAGTGAGACCGATCAGAAAACAATTAAAGCATAATAATTACCTGAGGATTTTAATAAAATTAATATTATTTTTGAAATAGCTTTATTTTGCACAATTTTTGCTGTAAAAAGCTACTTTTTAACGGTTAAAAATATAACCGATAGTACAAAAAACTCCTCCAATATTTATTATGATGAAAAAATACCTTATTTATATATCACTTTTAGGCTCACCTCTATTTTGGGGACAAACTAAAGTGGCGGAAAAATCTGTCTATCAACAGAAATGGGCATCGTCTGAGAAAGAAAATGAGGCGATGGCCTTTGATGCGGATATAAAATTATCGGATACGGAAATCGTTTTGGATAAGAAAATATTCCAGGTCCGCAAACAGTTTCTCAGTGATACGGAAAAGAAAAAAATATCTTTATATAACAGCTCTTTTAATGAAATTAAGCCGTTAATTGAAAGCAGCAAATTGTTTGAACTCCTTCAGACTATGCCGAAAGGAGGTTTGCTGCATACCCACAGTGGAGGAATAACAGATGTGAAATGGATCATTTCGGCCGCCAGAAAATATCAGGAATGTTATGTGTATGATCAGAAAGATAATGATCAGTTCATTTTCGGACAGCTGGCTTTTTTTGAAAAAGGAAAAGTTCCGAACGGATTTGTAAGTCTTGATAAAAAGTTGACCTCAACTCCTGATTTTGAAAAGGAACTCCAGGATCTTCTTACACTGAAACGTGACAATCTTTGCTCTTATACAGATTATTGGATTGAATTTGAAAAACGTTTTAAGAGGATCAGTCTGCTGCTTCCGTACCGTCCATTCTTTAAAGAATATTATCTGAAAGGATTTAAAGATCTGATAAAAGATAAAGTACAGCACGTAGAAATCAGGTATATCTTTGATGAACTTTATGATTTTCAGCATGGCAAATATCCTTTGAAAACTTCCATCACAGATCTGAAGGATATTCTTAAAGAAATACATCAGTCGGATCCGCAGTTCACCCTTAAACTGATCTATTCAAGCTTTAAATTCTTAGATAATGAAAGTATTGGAAAACAACTGGAAACAGCATTTGAACTGAAGAAAGAATTTCCGGATATGATCTCAGGATTTGATCTTGTGGCAGATGAAGCAGCAGGGCACAACATCAGTTTTTTTGAGAAAAGCTGGACAAAACTGGATGAACTTCATAAAAAGTATGGAGTAGAGCTTCCTCTCTACCTTCATGCCGGAGAAAGCAGCTCTATCCTGAATAAAAATGTTTTGGATGTAGCGCTGTTAAACAATAAAAGAATTGGGCACGGATTGAATCTGATTTATTTTCCCAAAACAATGGAACAAATCAGAAAACAGAATAAACTGGTTGAAGTAAGCCCGATCAGTAATCAGATCTTAGGATATGTAAGTGACCTGAGAAATCATCCTGCAAGGGTTTTACTGAGCAATGGAATACAATGCTCTATCAGCAGCGATGATCCTTCCGTCTATGGATATACAGGGCTCAGCTATGATTTCTGGGTAACGCAGGTATATTGGGATCTGGATTTAAAAGCCTTGAAGAAACTGGTTTTCAATTCCATTAATTATTCTTCTATGAATGACGGCGAGAAAAAGAAAGCACTCACTTACCTGAACCAGCAATGGGATGATTTTGTTCAGAAAACAAATCAGAAATTAAACTAATCGGGATTACCCTGATAAAAATAAAATCGCATTATTGAGCTCAATAATGCGATTTGTCTTTTAATAGAAACATTCAGATAAGCAGCTATTACTTTTTAAACTTTAATCCGGACAATTCTTTTTTCACGGGAGCATTCAGTTTTGATGGACTTACTTTTGTCAAAGTCAAAGATTCACAGCCATTAAAAACAGCAAAACGTTTTATAGTTTCTGCGAAAGGTTTTAGCCACAATTCAATATCCAAAGTATTGTTTTCAATATGTAAATGAATGAGCTCCAGTTTTTTTTCTTTTCTGTGAGCTTTGCAGTCAACTCTTCCTATGAATTGGTCACCATACAGAATGGGCAGACAGAAGTAACCGTATTGTCTTTTTTCTTTTGGCGTATAACATTCCAGCCGGAAATCAAAATCAAAAATCTGCCTGATTCTATCCCTATGGATAATAGAATTGTCAAACGGAGACAGCAGATGTATATTGGAATCTTTCAGGTCAAATGTCTTTTCAAAAACATCATTCTGAATAAAAGCAGAAGAGAGTCCTTCTATTTTGACCTGAGATATTTCCCCTTTATCCAGCATAGTTTTTAAAACGGTATTGACATTCTTTTTTAAGTCGTTTCCTTTCCGAAGGTGGGTAATCTGCTTTACCGTTGTCAATCCATAGGCACGCAGATTGGTTTTTACCAGATATTCTGCAAACTCAAGTGGAGTAGGTTCCGTGGTATCAATAAAAGAAGGCAGAACCCTTTCAGCGAGATCATATGTTTTCTGCATTCCGGAACGTCCGCTGATCATCAGATCTCCCTGCATGAAAAGTCTTTCCAGCGCTAATTTGGCAGGCTTCCAATTCCACCAGCTTCCGGCTTTATGGCTTTCATTTTCAAAATCTCTGGCTCTTTTAGGTCCTTCATTGCGGATAGTGTCCATGACATATTCCATCACTTTAGGATCTGCATTGTAGTAACGGGATTCTCCTCTTTTGATCGTCAGCATTTGGGGTAAAACATACCGGAAATCCTGCATGGGAAGATAGGAAGCAGCATGGAACCAATATTCAAATACTTTACGGTCTTCCACCAGTTCTTCCAGATAATCTGTCTGAAAATCGGGGATTCTTGTCCAAAGCGTATGATGATGGGCTCGTTCCACCATCGATAAAGTATCAATCTGAATATATCCAAGATGTTCCACTGCATTCAAAACTGCAGTTTTTCCAGTTCCGAACGGCGTACTATGTATTAATCCCTGACAGTCTAAAGTGGCAAGCTTTACATGTTCCGGAGTCAGCTTCTTTTCCATATTGTAATTCCAAGAAAACAGATTTTATGATGTTTCTTTCAAATATAATGATTTAGCAGAAAAGCAGTAAAGAGTATCTGTCTTAAGCATATTGGGGATGAAGTTCAAAAATCAGTTGTTTTGACGGTTATTTCTTTTCAATTCTCTTTCTACTTCATTTACATAAGGAAGGGGAGTAAGATAGCTGTCTTCAATGTATTTTCTGATACTTTCATCTGTTTTTTTGTTAACCTTTCTGATGAAAAGCTGATTGCCGGATTTTAATGATTGAATATAATTGAATGTATTCTGGGTATTTTGAAAAAAGGAGGTCTCAAGTACCGCTCTTTTATCATCATTGACAATAATATCATTGAATGATGTATTCATAAGAACAGTCTGGAAAAATGAATCTGCAGGTAAAAAAGTATGAAGATAATAGTCTTCAAAATCCATTACAGTTTTGTTGTTTGTTAAAAATAAGCAGGTTTCTCTTGTAAACATAAACCATTTGCCACCTATATAGGGTATTACATTTTTCATAAAAGATCTTTTGTAGATGAAAGATGAAATAACATAAGCCAATTCTGTAAAGTGATTTTGTATTCTTTGCAGCGTGTCTGGTCTGTAAAACTTCTGATCATAATAAAAAAGATAATTCCTGCCTTTATTGGTGGTAAGAAATTTACGGATAATATTTTGTGATTTCAGTGGATAATCTTCACCGCTCAGATTAATAAAATAATCCCATTCTTTGCTTACATTCAGGAGGAATTCCATAGCGTTCAATTCTGCCTGAACGATGTTGAAACCTCCCGAAACTATATTTATACTGTCCAGAATATAAACATTGGGAAAATGAACGATATAAAGCTGTATTTCTTCAATGAACTCTTGTTTTGCTTTTTTATCAATATGGATAAGATAAAACTGATCCCTGGTATAGATCTTCTGAAACATATTTTTAAATATTTCAGGTTTATGATGTATCATAATGAAATAAGCAATTCTTACATGAAGGCCTGTATGGGACTCTAATGTTCTGGGGGAAGGGCTGGGTAAGGGAAAAGAAGTTTGCATATTCCGGAGTTTAAAATCATCCGCGTCAGCAAACAATTCGTTTAATTTGCAGAAGGTACGAATAAATTTTTGATAATCAGTTAATTATATAAGGTGATGTTCGTTTTTTTTATTGTAGGTTTGCAGAACATTTATAAAAACAGGTCACTGCCTTTGCTATTCTGTCATAGTTTAAAATCACTTTTTTCTTTCAGTTTTGCTTTTTCAGCTACCAATTTATAGCCTTTGTTTTCATAATGGAAATAAGAGATTATAAAGTTCTATTGTAGATAAGAGCGACACGTTATTGCCGGGCCATCCGTAATATAGATAAAAATATTATTGTAGCTGAGGCAAGAGAAAGATGAACAGAAAAGAATACTCTTTTGTTTGTCATTATAATACACCGATTCAAATTCTGATCAACAGATTTGTTTTAAGATACCGGGAATGCCGGAATTTATAATGAATTTTAAAAATTTAAATCTAATTAATCCTATTATCCGTGCAGTGACAGAAGCCGGATATTCCAGACCTACTGAAATACAGTACTCTGCAATTCCGCATATTTTGGCAGGAAGGGATATTGTAGTGTCTGCACAGACAGGTGCTGGAAAAACAGCTGCATTTGCTATGCCTATTTTACAGTTGCTGAAAAGACAAACTCCGGATCATAAAGAAATACGAACTTTAATACTTACACCAACTCAGGAACTGGCCATACAGATAGAAGAGAATTTTAAAATCTATAGTAAATATTTACCATTGTCTCTGCTTTCTGTTTATGAAGGGGTTTCCATTGGTAGCCATCTTGCAGCACTAAGAAAAAGAGTAGATATTCTTGTGGCAACACCCGGAGGATTGCTTGATGTAGAAAATCAGAGACATATTGATCTTTCTAAAATTGAGCTGTTTGTTTTAGATGATACCGATAAAATGCTTGATATGGGACTCACTAATCATATAAAAAAAATATTGAATCTGGTTTCTCATAGAAGACAAAACCTGCTTTTTTCTGCTACAATGCCGGGAAGTTTAAAATATTTCGCCAAAACAATCCTGAACAATCCTGTAGAGATTATTGCAGGTCCTGCATCTTCAATACCACAAACGGTGAAGCTCCCGGATCTTAAAAATATTCAACCGCTGATAGGAAACACAATGCCTGTCAGTATATCATAAATAAAATCTGTAACGTTTACAGATTATAATACACAATTTTTAATAACAATTACAATGCAAGAAGGCACCGTAAAATTTTTTAATGAAGCAAAAGGCTTCGGTTTTATTACTCCGGCAGACGGAAGTAAAGACATATTTGTACATTCTTCAGGATTAAACACAAGAGTAATCCGCGAGAATGATAAAGTAGCTTTTGATGTACAAAAAAGTGATAAAGGTTTAAATGCTGTTAACGTAAAGTTAGCTTAATTTAAAATCTTAATTGCAGGTATATTAGAAAAATATTTTGCCATATCAAGTCTCATATTTTTATAAGTTCAAAATTTCATGGAACTTAGTATATCTGGATATATTGTTTGAAAGAACATTGATGTAATGTAAATTACTTTTTATTTTCATTATGTTCATTAGCCTCTTACTTTTACGTAAGAGGTTTTTAGAGATTTAAAAAAATAAGGAAGCAATTGGTCTGAATATTGACAGACTAAGGCCGGATGCCTGGAAAATAAATATGCAGAGTTGATATACACTCGGCTACGGTGATAATCATTGAGCTATACATATTGTAATCCCTCAAAAGGTTCAGAAAAAGATATGATTATTATTAATAATTTTAATGAATATAAGTCTCTTGAAGGGCAGGTATTGGGATATTCTGCCTGGCATTTGATAGATCAGGATCAGATCGATAGATTTGCAAATGCTACATTAGATAACCAGTGGATTCATACTGATCAGGAAAAAGCGGAAAGAGAAGGGCCATTTAAGTCAACAATTGCTCATGGTTATTTAACTTTATCATTGATCCCTTATCTCTGGAAACAGATTGCAGATGTAAGAAATGTAAAAATGGAGATCAACTACGGAATAGAAAATCTTAAATTCGGAGAAGCTGTGCTGGTAAATAGTGCTGTGAAGCTGAAGGCTACGGTAAAATCTGTGATTGATCTTAGGGGAACTATTAAAGTAATCGTAGAAGCTCAACTGCTAATTAAAGATCGTACAAAGCCCGCTTATATAGGTGATGTCATTTTCCTTTATCATTTTTTATAAAGATGAATCTCCTTTCAGAGAATATAAAAATTTGAAAGCATTATTGAATTCAATGATGCTTTCAAATTTTATGACCTTATTATAAATAATTACACGGTCAATACAATTTTTCCTAATAAAGGTCTGTCTCTTTTCGAATCCTCAATTCTTTGATGAGCTTTTTGGACATCTTCAAGTGAATATATGCTGTCTATAACAGGTTTTACATGTCCGGATTCAATTAATTCAGTGATATGGTGAAGTTCATCCCTGCTTTGTCGGGTAAAAACAAAATGATACGTCGCATTCTTTTCCCAGGCATTGATGAGGTTTTGAGGCTGTGGAATATCAACGAGTGTTACTACAGAACCGTAATCTGCTAATGCAAGCGGACTGTCTGAAAGGGTAGTTCCTCCCACAGTGTCGATGATTACATTAACACCCTTTCCATTCGTATGTGTTTTGATTTCCTCAATATAATTTTCCTTATGATGATCAATTACAACATCAGCTCCAAGATTTTTTAGTTTTTCATGTAAAATACTTTGCCCGGTGGTATAAACAAAAGCACCCAATGATTTAGCAACCTGTATGGCCAATGTTCCTACACCTCCGGCACCACCAAGGATAAGAATACGGTCGCCCTTTTTCAATTGAGCCCTTACCACAAGCATTTCCCAAACTGTCCCTCCAATAAGGGGAATAGAAGCGGCTTCCTCATAGCTGATAGTATCCGGCATTCTGGATAATGAAGACTCATCGGTAAGATGATACTCGGAATAGCTGCCCGAACTTCCAAAACGCGGGGAATAATACACCTTATCACCAGGTTTCCATTTTTTAACGGATTCACCTACAGCTATAATATCACCGGCAATATCATGCCCTGTTATTATAGGCAGATCGAAAAGTGATGCATAATCACCTCTTCTGATCTGATAATCCAGCGGGTTAATAGAGGTTGCTTTTACTTTTACCAGTACCTGAGACGGATCTTTTATAACAGGATCAGGCATTTCCGTAAGCTGCAGAACTTCCGGTCCGCCATAGTTTGTAATGAGAATTGTTTTCATAGTGAGATATTTCTCTTATTCTTTTTTTAAGGAAAATGATTTTCTGATTATAGATTTTATCGGGGTAATGTTCCCATAAATTCAAAGATTTCAGCACCTATTTCTGCTGCATTTGTTTCCAGGGCAAAATGTCCCGTATCATAAAACTTTAATTTCGCATCCGGTACATCTTTTTTATAGGTTTCAGCTCCGGCAGGAAGAAAATAAGGATCTTTGTTTCCCCACACCAATAATAATTTTGGCTGATATTTTCTGAAATATTCATGGAATTTGGGATATAAAGCCACATTGGTTTTGTAATCTTTTACCAAATCCAGCTGTATCTCTATATTGCCTGGTCTGTCAAGGAATTTCTGATCGAGGGTATACGCTTCCGGGGCAATTAATGAAGGATCAGAAACACCATGCTGATACTGAAACAGGGTAACTTCTTCAGACACAAAGTTTCTTAAGGCAAGACGGTTGGCCTGTGAAGGATCTTTCCAGTATTTCTGGATGGGATTCCATTGATCGCTTAAACCTTCTTCATACGCATTTCCGTTTTGTGAAACGATTCCCGTGATTTTCTCAGGATTATTCATCGCCAGACGTAACCCTACCGGAGCTCCGTAATCAAAGATATAAACGGCAAAACGTTTCATCTCCAGCTTGTCTACAAAGGCCTGTACCGTTCCAGCAAGATTGTCGAATGTATAAGAGAACCTATTATGATCCGGAGCATCAGAATAACCGAATCCCGGAAGATCCGGCGCAATTACATGGTATTTTTTGCTCAAAATCGGGATCAGATTTCTGAACATATGAGATGAGGTAGGATATCCGTGGAGAAGAAGGATCGTGGGAGCATCGGCTGGGCCGGCCTCTCTGTAAAACAGGTTAAGATCATTTACTTTGATGTTGCGATAATGAATAGGATAGTTTTCCATAATGTGATTGTTTGAATGTAATTTTTGATTGGACTGTGCCATGGTCATCGTACCTGTGAATAAGGCAACAGATAAACCTGCAATGAATTGTCTTGAAATTATTTTCATTTATTTTTTTTGATAGTTCAAAATTAATACGGATATTTGATTATTAAAAACGATTAATTATAATGATTTAAATCACTAATAATGATTAATTGAAATGAATATACACGATTTAAAAATATTTGAAGCCGTAGCAGAAACGGGAAGTTTTACAAAAGCAGCCTCTGTCATGTTTACCGTCCAGTCCAATGTTACAGCAAGAATAAAAAGTCTTGAAGATGAGTTTAATACCAAGCTTTTTTCACGTACCTCAAGAAAAGTAGAGCTTACATCTGAAGGCATGATCCTGATGCAGTATTCTAAACAGATTCAGCATTTGGTGGAAGAAGCAAAAAACAATATTCTGAGCGGTGACAACATCCGGGGATGCCTGAAAATAGGCTGTATAGAAACAACAATGGCATTAAAAGTTCCGGAAATCCTCAATACTTTTGATGAGAAATACCCTGGTATTGAGCTGGAGTTTAAGTCAGATACCAGAGATTCGGTACTGTCTGATGTTTTGGAATACAGGCTTGATGCAGCCTTTGTTTCTGCCCCTGTGAATGCCAAAGGACTGGAGAAAATCTGTATTAAGGAAGAACAGCTTGTGATTCTGGCTTCCTCAAAAGGCCCGAATCTGCAGACACTCATCGCCAATGAACCCCTGAAAATAGTGGTATTTGATGAAGGCTGTATTTTCAGGGAACGATTAGAATCCTGGCTGAGCCATAAAGGAATTCTTAATTATAAAAGTACGGTCCTGAATTCTATTGAAGGAGTCATTAACTTTGTGGAAGCAGGCCTGGGAGTCAGCATATTGCCGGAGGAAGTGGTTAATCAATATTATGCAGGAAGAGGCATTAAGACGTATGGACTGAACAAACAGCTGGGAACGATGAATACGATTCTTGTTTTCAGAAAAGACGGGCCACAGTCCAAGGCTCTGCAGTGTTTTATTGATATGCATTCTCAATTATTATAATTCTTCTCCAACTTGCTTTTTACCAAATGGTAAATATTCTACCCTAAGTATTGCTAACTTTGTCATAATGAAAGAGTTTATAGAATATATCCTGCAGTTCGGTCATTTAAACCAGCAACAAATAGACCTTATCACAAGCAAAGCCAAAGAAATTGAGCTGAGCAAAGATGAGTATTTTGCAGAAGCAGGGAAAGTCCTGAGACAGGTAGGTTTTCTTCTCGACGGAATTCTTCGTATCTGTTATTACAACAGCAAAGGAGAAGAAATTACCAAGATTTTTCTGGAAGAGAACCATCTACTTTTTAATCTGAAAAATGTGCCTTCCACAGAATATATACAGGCTGCAACCCATTGCCAGCTGCTTGTGTTTTCTAATCAGGACTGGAAAGATATTTCAGATACGATTATTGACTGGGAAAATATCATTCAGAAAATCACGAATAAAGCACTCGCTCAGAAATTAGAAAGAGTAAGCCCGTTAGTTGCTCAGGATGCTACCACCCGCTATCTGGAATTCATGGAAAAATATCCCACACTGGTTAACCGTATTCCTTTGTCATATATTGCTTCTTATCTTGGGATTACCCAGCAGTCACTCAGCAGAATCAGAAAAAATATCCGGTAAACTGCTTTTTACCAAATGGTAAACAGGTTCTTTTTTTATCGTTGCACATTTGTGATATCAATTTTAAAAAATAAAAAATGAACCCAACGATTTTTATTACAGGTACATCATCAGGATTAGGAAAGGCGGCTGCAAAGCTGTTTGCATCAAAAAACTGGACGGTAATTGCTGCTATGCGGTATCCGGAAAAAGAAACTGAGCTTACAGAGTTTCCCAATATCCATCTCCTGAAATTAGACATCAGCGATCCGAAACAGATTTCCGGAATTGCTTCAGAAGCAGAAAAGATAAGCCCTGTAGATATAGTGCTGAATAACGCCGCCTATGGACTTATGGGACCTTTTGAAGGAACTACCGACGAAGAATTGGCCCAACAGATCAATACTAATTTTTTAGGAACGATACTGGTTACAAAATCATTTCTTCCTTATTTAAGAGCCAGAAAAAAGGGAACAATAATTACGGTAACCTCATCCACAGCCAACATTCCATATCCTTTTGTTTCCGTATATGCTGCAACAAAATCAGCGCTTGAAAAATGGTCAGAAGGCATGAGTTATGAATTGAAAGAGTGGGGGATTAGTATCAAAACAGTGGTTCCTGCTTATATGCAGACTCATTTTGGAAGCAATGCCCAAATGGTTTCCCATCCGGATTACCAGAATGTTTTCAATCAATATATTAAATCGATGAGAGCAGATTCCACTGCGAAACGGGATACTCCTGAAACTATTGCCGATATCGTGTATGAAGCAGCAACAGACCACAAGCAGCAGGTTCATTATATCGCTGGTGATCTGGCAACCGCAGAATATGAATGGCTTAGAAAAGAGGGAATAGAAACTGTATTGGAAACAATGAGCCAGCGGTTTTTGGGCTGATGCATTATTTTCAAAACAATCTGTATTCTTAACGATCTTCATTTTACAACAGGCCTTTCAAACCTGAAAGGCCTGTTGATTTTAAATATGTTTTTTATTTCAACGCGTGAGTATGCTTAAGAGAAAAAGCGAAGATTTTTAAGAAGGTTATTTTTTATACGTAAAAATGCCTATGCGCTACAGTACAAATACTTGGCTTCAAAATCAGAGATTTATACCCTAAAATCCGGTCTTTTTTCATCGTTACTTTGGTATGTTCAAAAGAAGCTTCCAAACCCTGAACAACGGCAGTATCCGAAAAGCCAACAAAAGAGTAGGAACCATACCAAATATTATCATCATGAAAAATCCAGAAAATGTTGCTCCCTTTGTAGAAGCATCACAAATTATTACAGAACTGAAAGACAGAGCCAATGATATTCTTTCCAGTGTTTTAAGTACAGACCTGTCCGCAATCACCATCAATGGCAAAGGAAATTTCCCTTATTACTGGCAGGATCCGTCTAATCTGAAGTTTAATAAGAAAACTTACGATTGGATCTCTTCCAACCTTAGAGCCAATACGGAGCCGGTGCAGCTGGATCAGGTATTTACCAATTACTTTATTGATGCTTTCTCAAAAGTTAACTATTCTTTATCCGTAGAAGATACCGCTGTACTGAATGATGCCCATACAAGAGCTACAGATCAGCAAATGGCTTTACTTAATGCGTGGGTAGCTGCTTATAATACGCTTCCTCCTGCTACCGACACCATGCAGCCTATTGATATCATTATGGATAAAATTGCTACAGAATGGGCGAATCCTGCTACTACTTTGTATCAGATTCAGAAAAGTGATAACCTTGATGCTCTGCTGAACAAGACTCCGGCAAGCGGAAAACCGATTATTCCTGTGCTAGCTAATTATCTGGATGCGCTGGGTGCTACGATCTCTCTGCAGAACAATGTGACGATGAATAACGGCTACTTATCCAAAGCATTAAAGAATGTACAGAATCCTAAAAAAGAAAATGGCGGACTGCTGATGAATGACGACAGTATTTTACCAGCTTTTCAGGTGACAACACCGCTTAGCGATATTTTAAACGGTCTTAAAAATACCGCTCAGACCGCTCAGATTGATATGGAAGTCAGCCGTGAATCTGAAAGCAAGTTCCGGGTTTCCGTAGAGGGAAAAACGGGTTTTTCTATTCCTATCTTTGATTTCTTTACGTTGGGAATTGGTGGCAATGCCAATTATTTCAGTGAAGATATTGCGATAAGTAAAAACTCTATCAAAATATCAATGATGTTTACAGGAGTTACTCTTGTTAACTTTGGACCAACAGATTTTAATATAGCCAGTAATATGTACTGGGCATGGTTTGATCCGATCCGTAAAGCGCAGATCAACAGCAGAGACAAAGAGGAAGAAAAACATATCTCAGGATATAAATTTTCTCCGGATCCGGGTATGAAATTCAATGCCGAAGGACCTTTCGGTTTACTGAACGGGGTGGCGATTTCCAATTATCCTACGGTAGAGATCACTGTAACGGGTGAAGATTATAAGAGTATTCAGAAAACTTTTGAACAGTCTACTTCCGCTACGCTTTCTTTCTTAGGAATTCCTTTGGCGAGTGTTAAAGAATCTACCTATTCTTCTTCTTACTCTGTAGACCAATCAAAATCTACAATTAAGATCACACTCAGTCCTCCGCCAAGTCTGGTTGCGGGTAACAATAGAGATTCCATAGCATGGGTTCTGGGTGCTATTGTGGATTATCCGGCTGAGGTAGGTGATGATGTTGAACTTCTGGATAATGAAGAGTTAGTAGCGAAAGGTGCTTATCCTAACTACCAGCTGTATAAAGATAACTTCGGAACTACCTATTGTTCTATAAAAAAAGTGAAATCTCATGCTGTGGGTGCTACATGGGTAAGTGAATGTCTTGCTGCCCATCCGGGAACAAGCCCGGCAGGAAAACCATGGACAAGCCCTAAGCAATCCGGGGTAATCTGGCCATAAACCAACAAAAAATAATTCATAAAAATAGACTGTCTGAAAAGACAGTCTATTTTGTTAGGTACTATATCAAGATCTTCTTTTATCTGCCTGTGTTCAGTCTTTTTCTGGTCTGAAATAGAGAGACTTTGAAGAATAGTGAAGTTTAAAAAACTATTTGACAAGAAGATAGATTCCAACCCCAATGGCAGCATAAGCCGTAACAGTAAGAATATCAGCAATAGGCTGAGAAAAACGTTTTTCTGCAATTCTTTCGCTATTGATCTGGTTCTTATGGAATTTCAAACTTTTTTTAACATTACGAACAGGGTGTGCTACCAGACTGTCGCCTTCCCATCGGTCAACAATAACTTTATAACTCTTGTTATCCACTTCAATTTTAACATTTTTACCAGCAGCTAATTTCTCCTGAATATTAACCGGAGCAGGTGCCTGCTGGATGTCCAGGCTTTGAGGTGCAGCGGTAGTGTTCATTTGAGGAGCGGTATTATTGGCAATCGCTGTATTCTTTTTAGAGTCCTGCTTATTGCCGCCCGCCGGATCCACTGGCTTTTTTACCTGATAAGTATAGCAACTGGTAAGCGTACATAATATAATGATGAAATAAAGATTCTTTCGCATAAGCCAAATTTAAGAATTAAACGGAATATTTGAGAGTTTCTTTTAAAAGATGATGTTTTTTTGGAAAATTTCTGCTGTTTACAATAGAAAAAGTTTCCCGGTATCATTCTTTGAGGTTTTGGAAAGCTATTTGGGGGTTCTGAAATGCTCCTTTAAGGTCTTTATGTTCTGCCGATAGGTCCGTGATCCATAATTTCTGGTTGGTAAACCCCAAGGGAAGGGTTTTATATGTTTTCGGATGGGTTTAGAACCGCAAAAGAATATTCTGGAACCGTTACATAGGGCTAAAATAAAATAGCAGCGTACTGTTTTTGTCTTTAAAGTGTAAGTCTCATACAAAAGAACTTCGTTTGATATCCTTGTCAAGGTTTTAAACCTTGACAAGGATGAGTTTACCGTACAAAAGATTATTCGAATGAAAAGGATTTTTAGATCATATTATTTTTAGAATAGTGATGTGGCGATAAAATCATACGAAGGAATTTGGGCAATAGAAGGGAAGATCTTTTGAGGAAGAAAGGTTGTAACTACTGTAGTTTATATGTCATTATAAAACTTTTTTCTAAACCAAGTTTTTACATCTTTAAAAAGCTCTAAATGAATATTTTCTAATCTATATATATTTCTATCTAATTCACTGAGTAATTCAAATTGCTTGTTAATATACTCTTGGAAATTAATGTCTTTATGATCATAAAGTTTATTATTTTCCAGATGAGCTTTTCTAATTTCTTTATGTGTCATGCATTTTATAATGGGGTTATTTTTGTTTTTTTGTATAATCTCCTAAATACTTATAGTCGATTATTTTTCAATAGTTTTTATTAATATATATCAATTTAGTACAAGAAGCACGGTTTATATAAAAACAAAAATCCCAGTTTTGCTGGGAAAATTGATCATTTTGAATCTCCGGGTTTGTGCTTATGAGGTTTTAGTTCTGGATGTTTTGGTTTTGTTTCCGGTGTTACTCTTCTTCTTCTGTCTGGGGTTCCGTCAGACTTATCAGGTTTTGGACCAGGTTTAATTGCTTTAATTGTTTCCATAATAAATTTGTTTAACAGACTAAAGTTATCATAAGTTGAGAGTTTTACATTATGGTAATCCGTAATAAAGGTATTATTATCTCATGTATGTTTGTGATTAAAAAACGTATATGATACTAACCTTACTTAATATCTCATTTGGTGTTGGCGAATTTTTTTCAACAATATTTTTAATTTTAATTATTTTATCATTCTCCACATATCTCTACAGGATTTCTAAATATCAGAAGTATCACAAATCTAAATATGCTATTTCATGTCTTTCAATCATGTTAACATTGCATTTAGTTGTATTTCCTTTTTTGTATACCTTAATGCTCAAAAATAATCCGTCAAGTTTTGAATTTAAAACTGCTATTCATGATAATCGAAAACAAATAGTTTTGAATGAATGGACTGAAGACTCTAAGAATATTCCTTATGAGATTAAATATCTTGAAAATATTAAACTCTCAAATAATACAATCCTAAACAGACAATTAAATGAATTAAAGAAATTAACTTTTACAGAAGGTAGTATAATACATTCAGATATTAATTTAAATATTACTGGTAGAGATTTTATGGCGACTGTTTATGTATTTGACAAAAATGGTATTTTAAAAAAGAAGTTAGGTAGAAGTGGAAGCCATGTGGAATTAGACTCTATGAAATTTGGAAGTTTAATTAATAATGATATTAACTACCTTAAAAAGGAACTTAACTATTATAAAGTTAAAAAGACTGAATTAGACAGAAATAATTTTTGGACTTTTGCAACATTACTTCCGTACAGTATATCTTCAATATTTACAGGAAATATGTCTCCTTTAACACCAATCGCTAATATATTATACACTCTTCATTATATCATAATCTATTGTATTGGAATAGGAGTTTTCCTTCATTTTCTAATTGTAAATCTGGAATTAATTATAAGAAACCGAAAATCTTAATTTCGATCCTTTATATTGTGAGACTTCGGAGAGTTGGGGAGAAGTTACTTTAATTTACGATGATTAATACTCTCTATAAGCAAGGATTCAAAAGTATTATTGTCATATTTTGAAGAAGTAAAGATGAAACTAACGAAGTTGATTCTTTCATAAAAACAAACAAATATCTATTCTTTATAACCATCACCACTTCCTTCTTCCAGCTTCCAGCTTCAAAACTAAAAAGCCTTTCAGGAAAACTGAAAGGCTTTTTATTACTTCAAAATCTGCTGGTCATAAAGAATGTTGTCGTCTTCATCAAAGCTTATGATCAGTACTTTATATTGTTTGGCGCTGTCGTTGTTGAAGAATTTAATTCTTGGAGGGACGTAATCGCTGTCAAATAAATTCGGGTTCCAGTAAAGGGTTTCGCGGGTATCACTTTCAATTTTTTCCGGAGCATTATCATCGATCATTTCAATAGGAAATTCTGAAGGTTTATCATATCCTTTGATGATGGATGCATTGTTCTTTGGTGCTTCTTTTTCATTGCTTTTGGATTTCATATTTCCTTTCATGGTATAGACGGCTATGGCATCACCTACCAGTCCTGATCCTTTAATGATTTTTACCATCGCTATATTGCTGATAGGAAGGTTGGCAATCATGGTGGCATCTGTAGATATTTCATCCAAATACAATTTAGCCTGCTGGCCGCGGATAGAGGGAACATTGATTCCTGAACTGTTTCTTTGAAAGGTTAATCCGGCAGTAGCTCTTCCCTGCAGCCAGTCTAATACATTCATTGATCCTCCGGTATGCTGGTTTTCGTTCACAAAGTCAAATATGGTGGTATTGACAGAACTGAACATTCCGCTGGACAGTTGTTTATCCAGCTCTTCTGTGGGATCTTTCTTTTTTCCTACCAAAGCAACTTCCTGAATCTGTATTTCAGCACTTTCTTTCTTTTTAATATTTTTTTGGGTGTTGATGGCTCTGGAAATTTTGGGAGAAACCGTCTTATTTTTATCTGTCTTTACCAATGTGTATTTGGTAGCAGGGAAGTTACCTTTAAATGGTGTGGGCGTAACTAACGGCTCTATGGTGACAAACAAATCATCCTTCCCTGATTCTTTGTTTTCTGAATTTACAAAGAATGATACGTCTAAAGGTTCATCATTATTGAGATTATTTAAATAAATATATCCGTTTTGATCTGTTTTAAACTGATTAAAGCTAGGCGTATTTTTACCCAATCTCAATATTAAATTGACAGTGGTGTTCACCAGCATTGTATTGTTTTTAATAGGTTTTACCCTGTAGGAAAGATATTGCTCAGATTTGGTCTTAATAGAGGGTGCTGATCCACTGAGTGCAGAATTCCAGTCGAATCTTTTCCAGTTTTCAGAAATAAGCAGGGCATCAAGAGCCTCACTGTTGGCATTCCTGGAGAAATATTGTGCAGGGTTGTCTATTCTTGAGGTGAAATCTCCTGTCAACCAAAGTCCACTCAGGATATTTTCTTCTTCCGGAGTTTGAGTGCCATCATCTTCGCTTACGAGAACCGTATAATTTTTAAAATAAGACTCTGGAGAAAGGTCAATGCTGTTGAATGCTCTTGGCGTTGTTTTTAAGCTCTGGCCTATTATTTCCGCTTTCTCAATCTTTAAATTGCCGGGCTTGATAAAGCAAAGCCTTTTTGCTACAACGTTATCCTGTTCATCAAAAATAACCAACTGTAAAATACCGTTCGCTCCGTTACTTATTTTGGTAGGAATAAGACTGGATGCTTCATTGGTTAATTGATTGATATTCGCTCTGTAGGCAAGGTGGTTATTGATCATTCCGACAATTTTATAACCCTGAAGCTGTTGTTTCAGATTAACACCTTTAAGAGCATATTTTATCCCTTCTTTAGTACTGGAAACTTCAATATTAAGGCCGCTATCTGCAACCTGTGGCAGATCTATGGTTTGACTTTTCCCCGTATTGTCCTGAATAATGGCCTGGTATTTTTTTCCTGAGGCCGGAGTTATTTTAAAAGAGGCCACATTTTTATCAAAAGATTTAAATGTGGTGATTAGAGTATTGGGATTTTGAGAATCTATTATTTTTCCGGACCAGTTTTCCGGCAGTGATGAATTGGATGACAGCCTCACTGCAAATTTTGTAGGCATACCGCTAATGAAAGTTCCGCCTTCGGGAAATGCTTTTGCAGACCAATCGGAATTTTTTGCAATAACTAATGATTCCGCAGAGCCTGGATTATAAACCGGAATGGTTTTTACAATTTGGAAGTCTTCATTAAAATTAGTCATGTAAGGAGTATAAGCTCTTACAAAATAAACCTGTTCGGGAAGATCTTCTTTCAGCTGAAAATCTCCGCTGCCTTCCCCATTGGTCAACAGGATGGTTTTCCAGTCTATTAATTTTTTATCAGCATTGTACAGCTCAACAAATAGGGTAGTAGATAATGGAGAACGGTTATATCCGTCAAATACGAAACTTTTAAACCATATTTTGTCACCGGCAGCATATTGGGATTTGTCGGTAAGTACATATACTTTCTCCTGCTCGTAATTATCCTCAAGATTGGTAATTGCCTTTTCTAATTTGGTTTGTGCCAGTACAGGCTGTACCATTGAAATAAGCAATACACGGAATATATTTTTCATAAGAAATCTCAGCGCATTTTAATTCTTTGCTAATGTAGTCATTTAAAGACTTCGGTAATTGATATTTGACGGGTTATTTCACCAGAAAGAAGTAGGATTGATCCTATTTCAAGAGTGAAAATTTTGAGATACCATGCATGATTAACCATTTCAAGGATTCAGAATGGAATTGTGAATTAAGTAGCAACCTGCTGTAAATTAAAAATTTAGATGTGAATAATTAATCAATGTCAAGTGATAAAATAATTTTTGAACGGATATTTTTATTATTTTTATGAAATAAACTAAAACATGAAAACAAATGAAATTTATTCACATCCCAGTATTTACTTGAGTATAATATTCTAAGAACAATCCTTATTTATTCTCATTATATCATAAGCCTCATCCAATGACAGGCTTGTATTTCTATGTATATCACAATTAAAAATCGATACAAACAGAATTAAACTTACACACACTTTTAAACCCAATTATTCTTATGGAAAAATCACATTCACACACGCATGGCTGCACGCATTGCTCTTGCCACAATCCTGTTCTAGATGTTCTTAAAGAAGAACTCTTCAGTGCAGAAAATATGACCAAAATAAATCCGGGTTCCGGAAAAGCAACCCACGAAAAACCACAAACTCTGATGATCAGCGGAGGAACCATCCGTCCTATGATTGGAGGATCTACAGACACCGTTCCTTCTGTTGGGATTGCAGATGGAAAAGTTGTGGTAACCGGTACAAAAGATCAGGTAGAAGCATATATGAAAGAGAATTATCAGGAATTTCAAAGAAGAGAACTGACCGGTACCCAAACTTTACTTCCTGGTCTGATAGAACCCCATGTTCATATGGTTCCTACGGCAATGATGCATGGCTGGCTGGATCTGAGCCCTTTTGAAGGACAGAATTTAAAAGCTATATACGATTTGGCATCTGTGGGAACAATCATCAACAATCACATTCCTAAAATTCCCGGAGCTGTTATTTTAGGAAGAGGATTAGATCCTTCGCTAATGCCTTTTGAAGATAAAAATGGTAAAAAAGAGCTAATAACGATTGATAATGTAATACTCGATACGATTAATCATGATACCCCAATGATGCTGTTAAGTGCTTCTATGCATACTCTTTATCTGAATACCAAAGCACTGGAGTATGTGTTTAAACATAATTCTGATATCAGTGAAGAGTATAAAACTGTTGATAAATATATCAGTGAAACCAAAGGCCAATTGCAGGAAGGTTTACAGATGACTCCTGCATTGAAGACGGTAAAACTGCAGATCATTGCGATGAGCATAGAGATTAACAGGTATCTTACGAATCTTTTCAATACAGCCAATTCAAGAGGAGTTACTTTTATGTATGATGCGGGTCTGAATAAGGGTTCAGAAGTACTTTTAACCAAATATTTCGAGACTCACCCTGAATGGGTAAGAACAGGCGGGGCATATCTTTGTTCCAATCAGGCAGATGTAGATAATCTTGAGCCTTATCAAGAACCGGAATACTATAAACCTGTATACTACGGACATATTAAAGTGGTTTCAGATGGTTCCAACCAAGGACTCACAGGTTATCAGAGCGCTCCTTACCTGTGTGATCCCGCTAATAATACAGGGGTATTTAATTTTCCGCAGACAGGTATTCCTGCCCATACAATTCCGCCAAGCTATAATACATTAATCAATACGGTGGTGGCTGTAAAAGGCTGGCCGCTAATGGTTCACGCCAATGGAGATCAGGCCGTAACATTTGCTATCAATGCCTATCAGCGTAGTCTTGCTCAATATAAAGGTCGTGAGCTTCGTAACCGTATAGAACACTGTTCGCTGCTGACGGCCGATCAAATTACCAATATGCTTCAGATGGGAGTTTCTCCAAGCTTCCTTATCGGGCATGTAGGCTATTGGGGATATGCTTTTAAGGAAGTGATCTTTGGTGAGAAAGCGCAGATGCTTGACCTTTGCGGATCAACGCTTGCGGCTGGTATGAGAATTACCCTTCATAGCGATAATGAGGTAAGCCCGTTAGGTCCTTTAAGAATGATGGAACAGTCGATTACCAGAATCATGGAAAAGAATCCAACGGAGATTGAAGTGTTAAACAGCGCCGAGCGTCTTACTCCAGAACAGGCTTTGATTGCGGTTACTTATGATGCTGCCTGGCAGTGTTACGCGGATAAATGGGTAGGGTCGTTAAAGGAAGGATACTTTGCAGACTTCGTTATCCTGGATCAGGATCCTCTTTCATTAAATACCCCATCGTTACAATATATGAAAATGAGAGACATTCCGGTATTGGAAACTTGGGTAGGCGGTATCCCTGTGTATGTGAATGATAAGGCTGCAAAAACAGTAACTGAAAAAGATATGCTCTTTTCAGATAATTCATAATCTGTTCTGAAAAGAATTTAAATAATTGCTAATCAATACACGATCAGAGTAGATTATTTCTGCTCTGATTTTTTTGATAGGTCCTAATTTATCATGAAATATTTCGGAAATCATGGCCTGGGTTTTTTCAAAAAGAGGCTTAATATTTCGGTGCGGATCAAGAATATGAAGATAAGCTAAGATATCAATATATTAGTGAGGGCTTTAATCCTCCATTTATGATTAGAAAACCTTAATTTATGGCAATAGTATTTGAAAATATAACAAAATGTCCTTTGTGTAACGATATATTAAATAAAGAGAAGGAATATATTATGACTCCCAATTTAATAACTAATCAACTCGATGAATTTTCTTTGCTTAGTGATGTTGGAATTCATACAGAATGTCTGGATAGGTCTCCACTTAAGAGCAGGCTAATTAAATTTATTGATCAATATGAAAATTCATTAAAGGAGATGAGAAGATTGGCTGATAAATATAATCCGAGAGAGATCATCAATTTTAATTTATTAAGTTCAAATGAGTCTGAACCGCTATACAAATACAATTATTTTGTGATACCTAGACAAAATCTTACGGAATGGAATGAGTACGAAGATTTTATTGAGCATGCAAATGCCTTTTTAAGCGAAGGTAAGTGGAAGGGTGTCAATAGATTTAACTATTTAGAGTATTTTCTCAATACTGTTAAAAATATTTCCAATACATAATCTTTACCATAAAAAATCCGTTTCACCACTGAAACGGATTTTTTTAATCAGTAAGATTAAGACTGAGTAGGTTTTTCATTGTTAAAAGAAAACAGTAAAGTCAGATTCCAAATGATCATTATGGAACTAAAAAAATACAGATTTAATATAAATGCTATTCCCACATGCATCAAAATCGTTAAATATATCCAGTATTTTGAAATTTTTGGCTGCCATACAAAAAAAGGATAGGTAAGCTCTAAAATAACGGTTAACAGTCCAAAAACAGTTAATAAGATAGGAAAATGCCCTAGAAATGTAATGTCATATGTATTGGTAGCGAAAGGTAAATTAATGGCCTTCCATATGTTTTCTCCATTCCACCAGTTGGTGCCAATGATCTTATCAAAACCTGCAAAAAAGTATACGATTGATACATGAATTTGAAATAATCGTTTAAAAGGAGATAATGCGATTGATGACAAATCACGAGGAATGATGGCTAGATAAAAAAGAGACATGCTGGTGAAAAAATCCACGCCATAAGCATAATAAGAGTTACTCTTTACGAGAGCGATTTGTAAAAGAAGAACAACAAGTGCTGATAGGTTTTGTTTGTAGCCTAATAACAACGTACCTAAAGCAGCCAGGAAGAGTATTTTAAATGATAGAATTGTCGTATCAGGGGCAATCCCCATTGTATCAAAAAAAATAATGATTTTGGGTAAATTTATTAAGTAATCCGGAACAAAAATATCCGTTACATTATACCCGATTACCCCTTCATTTACTGAATATAGATTTTTGAAATCAGGTAATATGGATACAAAATGAATGATGATGAGTAAAGATACCGCAATTCTGAAAAAGGTAAGCCAAAAATTGTTATTTTGCTGGGTAAAGAAAAAAGTATAAATTCTGTCCATTATTTAGTATAGGTCATTTCATTAGTTAAAAATAATTCTGTCTTATTCTTGCCTTTTACATAGTCCTGTAATGTTGGGTAGTTGTAAAGATATACTTTGAGATGAACCCCATACTTACCATTATATTGATTATAAATATGCTTTGACATTTCTTTCAGTACGATGTCAATATATTTATTAAACATTTCATTTTTGTCTCCCGTCAGTTTATCAAGAAATAACCTGTTTAAAGAAGTAAAACGAACGCTGGCTTCTTTGGTATTCAATTTAAATTTCTTGCTGTCAACCTTGTTTCCTTGTTTATCCAGCAGGTCGTAAATGATCACAAAATCACTGGATACATTCGTCCCAAAAAAACCATAGCCGGTCTCAAAACCCGTGTAAGAATTAAAAACTCTTAAAGGCTTAATATTATAAACAGAGGTTAGAAAATTGTTTAAAGGAGTATTCTTATCATACTGATAATAATTGCACACACTGTCTACTGTTGTTTTTACAGACGATAACAGGATGATTGAAATTATGGTAAAGGTAATTGTTAAATAAATCTTTTTTCTAAAAGGAAATTCTTGTTTTTTCATAATTATATATAGAATATTCCCGAACAACAGTTTATTGGAAATTAATAAACTATTATTCGAGAATAGTAAAAAAAAACCTTATTGATAACTGATGAACAGCATAGGGTTCAAAAGCTTCAGGCTAACTACTATTTATAGTTATTAATTAAATTTTCAAGTTTTGTATTTTTTCCAGTCCCTAAACCTGTTCCAGTTCCGGTCCCAGGGCCTGATAGAATGATTCCTGTACTTGAATCTGCTGTAACCTGATTATCTAATGTTCCAGGAAAAGCTGTAGCGGATGAACCAATAACGATATTGTTTTTGTAGCCATTTAAATTCTGTATAGAAATTGAATGGTTCTTGTTTCCTGTTGTATTGTTTAGATCCTCAACTCTGCTGGAGTTTACCTGTGAAAATGAAGAGGCAACGATAACGACTAAAGCTGCTGAAAATAGGAATGTACTTTTTTTCATGTTTATTAAGTTTTAAAAATTATTTGTAATGATTAATTAAGTTTTCAAGTTTCGTGTTTTTTCCAGTCCCTAAACCAGTTCCTGTTCCTGTCCCAGGGCCTGATAGAAAATATCCTGTACTTAAATCTGTCGTAGCTAGATTATCTAATGTTCCAGGCATAGCTGTAGCAGATGTACCGGTTATTATATTGTTTTTGTAACCCCTTAGATCTTTTATTGAAATTGAATGGTTCTTGTTTCCTGTTGTATTGTTTAAATCCTCAACTCTGCTGGAGTTTACCTGTGAAAATGAAGAGGCAACGATTACGACTAAAGCTGCTGAAAACAGGAATGTACTTTTTTTCATGTTTATTAAATTTTAAAGGTTATTTATAATCATTGATCAGTTTAGCGAGTTTCGTGTTTTTTCCTGTACCGGTCCCAGTACCTGGTGAAGTGCCTACTACCGCATAATTTTGGGTAACGATAACATCTGTTGTATTAACCTGATTGGTTACAATAGATCCGTCTATGACAACATTTACAATTTGCTTATGGCCTCGTAAATCTTTAACATCAACGATATGTCCTTTTTTGATAGCATTTAAATCTAGATTTTGACCTTTACTAGAGTTAGCATGGGTAAATGAAGATCCCACAATTACTGCTAAAATTGCAGAAAAGAGAATGGTACTTTTTTTCATGTTAAATAGTTATTAGTTTTACTTACTTTCAAATTTTTTGTCGCTGTTTCAGTTTGTCCGACATGCTTGTTATTTTAGAATAAAATTTTTCAAATCCCTTAAAAATACCTCATCCACTTTCCCTTTTACGGTATAGTCTTTTGGAGAAGCGATGCCGGAACCTTTAATGTATAAATGACTTAATCCCGGATACCACTTAAATTCTGCAGAGGTATTATTTTTTAATGCAGTCTTCCAGAGCATAAAATCTTTTTCAGTTACCTGATAATCTCTGTCGCCCTGAGCAAAAAACATAGGCACTTTAATGTGCTTTACTTCTTCTAAAGGGTGGTAATTCTGCAGGTATTTCCAGTAAGCAGCCGGAATTCCCATTGGTAATTCTTCTTTAGGGGTATTTGCATTAAATGTACTGGAATTCAATAGTGAAATCCCTTTCTTCAGATTCTGAATGTTTTCATCTGACACCGCTGAAGCATCAATTTTATGAAGGTATTCAAACTGGTCTAATAATAAATCTTGCAGAGGTCTTGCATTTCCGGATAAGAAAATATATTTGGATACCTCTGCTTTAGAAGCTATTTTGGGCATCAGATAAGCTCCCAGGCTATGGCCTAAAATAATGATCTGGTATCCTTTAAAATCATTATTCTTCTTAAAATAGGCGGAAACATTGACTGCATCGTTGATGGTTTCCTGTTCAGCGGTTGACTGATCATCAAAGCTTGCAGGATAAGAATAGTTTCTTTTATCATATCGGTATGACGAAATTCCATTTTTTAACAGGTATTCCGCAATATCTTTAAAAGGACTGTTTTCTCCTACCGTTTCATTTCGGTCATTCGCTCCGGAACCATGAACAAAAATGACAAGTTTTTTCTTATTGTCTTCAGTCGGCTGCAATAATGTACCCTTTAGTTCTAATCCGTCACTCTTTATTTTTAACGTTGTTTTATCATCTTCCTTAATAAAATCTTTATGAGGCAATACATAAAAACCTATAATCTTATTATGATCAGTAAAAGTGATTTGAATATCAGGTTTTGATTTTTCAAATTCAGAATAATAGTAATAAGTATCTTGTTCATTATTGACTTCAATAACATTTTTAAATTTGCCAAACTGTCCTTCCAGTTGTCCCGGCAGAGATTTTAAAATGTCAATTGGAATTTGCTGGGCAACAGATTCATCAAAAAAATGATGCGTTTTTTCAGCATTTCCTTCAATAAATAAGGCTTGTATGAAATTACTTCCGATTTCCTTTCTACTTTGTGAATAAGTAAAAATAGAGAAGGTAAGAAGACATAAATTGAGATACTTTTTCATTCCTAAAAAATTAAAATACGGTATCTTTAAATAAGACACAAAATATTACCGTGATAATAACAGCGAGCACAACTAAAGATATCTGTATATTCTGGAAAACAGATTCTCTGTTATCATCATTAATCTCAATGGGCAGATTGAGATTTTGCGGAATCTTAATCAAAACCCAAATGAGTAATAATAACAGAACATTCAATCCAATCGTTAAAAATAAATAAATTTTATCTCCATATCCGTCCACATGATCACCATATCCATGAATGGGTATCATTTCGGGGATACGATCATACGTATAGAGCACATAGGCTGTATAAAGTAAAACCATAAGGCACGGAATGCAGAATAATAATTTTATTTTTTTTGAAACCATTTTAATGTGAAATTTTCGTTTGTTGGATACAAATACAGAATTAATGCTGCACTAATCGAGAAGAAGAACGAAAATATCCCATGGAAAATAATGATAAAGAAATGGAATACTAAAGCCACTACCAGAATAGATAATCTGTACTTTCTGCTAGCAAATAACGCTAAAAAAAGTAACAATTCTAAAATCAGTACACCATAGGTTAAACATGTAATAAATAAAGGGTTTCCTAAAAATGGATTTAAAAAATTAAAAGTATCAGGCATCCCAAAATTGGAATGATGAAGCCAATAATAAATAGCAGTTCCATTAGCCCATTCGGGATGTGCAAATTTTCCTACAGAGGCATGGAAGTAGATGATGGCCACCTGCAGACGGATCATATACAGAAAGCAAATCGAAATAAGATTTGTTGCACGATGCTCTTCTTTTTTAGCGTCCCAGTGATTTTTCCTATTATCCAATATACAAATAGGAATGAGAAGCAAAGTCAGAATGGTAGCAATCTGATCACCTCCGTCAATTACTGCTGCAGTATGCAAAAAGCTAAAAGAAATCCACCAATGTAATATGCAGGTTATCTTTTGGAAATAACCACTGATAACGAGGGCTAAAATAATAATTGCGCCCCATTTCATGAAGACCAGATCCTGATTGCCAAGCAAATAAAAAAAGTTGATTTTACTGGCAAACTCATTTTGCAAGGTGGGTATCATAAAGCTGCCAGAGACTTTACGTACAAAAATGGTATCAACCGGATTAATTAAAAGAGTTAATAGTGTTCCCAGTGCGATCAGGCTTCTTGATAAGCCCACAACATTGGTATAAGGTGCATGGGTGAAAGCGAATGCTCTCAGTTTATTTTCAATAGTGTTTAATTTTGACATGTTATTCTTACTTTAATAACTTTGGCGGGCATTCTTGTTTTATACGCTGAGTTACTCCATGCCCATGGAACGATACTATGGTAAACAATTAAATAATCTCCACACAAAATAGGTGATTTTATGAGATTCTTAATGGTAATAAACTGATCTGGAATTTTACCGTAAAGATTTTCATCATAATTCCATGTTGTTTTAGGGAATTTTTTTTTGTCCAGCATAGTGGCAATGATTTCCACTTCCATTGTCATTTTTGATACTTTACGGGATAACCCTATAAAGTTGCTTAGGTTCGCATGTTTCTGGCTAATTTTCTCAAGCTTATTATTTTCAATTTTATAAATATAAACCTGATCTTCTTTTGCCTCCCGGGTAAAAAATGCCCAACCTTGAGGAGCATAGGTGTAAACTTGACTTACATAGTTAAATTTATACTGAATAGGGTTAAAAGGAATACTTGAAATAAGAACAATAATAAATGAAATTATTGCAAATAAACCCAGACACACTGCTAAGGCAGTGTATCTAAGGTTTAAAAACAGGTTTTTAATTTTGTGAAGCATCAGCAATTTCTTGAACAAATAATTCAAATTTTAAATAATCCTCATTCATAACGCTTATTGATTTCCCTTTTCTAGGACTTGTTAGTTTAGGTCCCCACCAAGTAACCCCTAAGTAAATCGCAACAGCTCCCGCAACAGCAAGATTAGCTGTAACTGCAACTGTATTATGAATTGCTAAAGCTGCATAGTAAAAACATGCTACAGCCCACGAGCAAGGAATTGCTTCAACATCATAGTTCTGAGCTAAAAACTTCTGATATTTAACATTTAAATTTTTAAGATCTTCCGGACTGATTTCTCCGCCTTCTGCTACCATGTTCTGTAATTCCTCATCTTGCTCAAGCTTATCCATTATAGGCTGAAACTCAGGTAAGATAATAGCTACATTTTCATAAATATGGATAGATCCATTTTTAATCGCATTTTGGATATTTGAGTTATCACCACTCAATATCTCTTTTTTGAAGTTTTCAAAATAATCGGCATCCTTCGTTTTTACACTTTTAACGAAATTGCTGAATCTCTTGTTAAATAAATCTTTTTGATCAGCAGGCGCAGCATTTACTTTTTCAACGATCTCTTTGTGAGATTCAATGTTTTTGGCAAAATCCCCATACGCAAAGAATATTCCTTCAAATAATTCTTCCCCGGAATATTCTTGGGCCATTTTTGAAGAAAGACCGTTAAGGTTCTTTTCAGTTTTGGAGTTTTCGGGTGAATTCCCTAAAGCATCATCAATGCTGTTTGAGCATGAAGCTAAAAATACGTTTAGTGTAAGTAACACAGAAACCGTACGCAGATTTGTTCTGAATCTTTTCATGGTTAAATAAATTTATTAGTTTTTTGACTGAGCAAATATAAATATTTCAGTGAATATGCAAAAAGTTTATGGGAAAAATATAAGAATAGAGTATAAATTTATTTTTTGTGAACGAAATAAGTAAATGTTTTCAAGATAATAATTCCTATTTCGTATAGGATTTATTTTTGAAAGCAACGGGAATAATTTATTTTTTTGTGTTTTGATTATCAGTGAGATAATTGCTTGAATGAACAAAGGTTATATAATCTACAAATCCCAACTTTCGTCAGGATTTTATGTATTCTTCATTTCTTGTAATGTATCCACTGCATACAAAATTTCTGCTATCCTTTTTAGATATATTGGATATTAAAACCGATAGCCAATACTCAATCCAAGTTTTATAACCTGGTCATGATCTGTTTTATTGGCATTGAACATCAGTTTTCCATAAGCTGCATTGGCTTCAAAAACAAGTCCTTTTTTGGTAACCAGCTTCCAGCCAAGACCTGCACCCAGTGCAAGATCATAAACATCTTTATTTTCAGTGAATGTAATATTGTCTGCTGCGTATATTTTTTTTCCATCAATGGAGGTGAACATTCCAAATCCTTCGACAAAGAAACCGGAAGCATATTTTTTTCCAAAATAATATCTGTAATAGGGGGAGATGAAGTAATTCATGTCTTTCTCTTTTGTATTGTCATAGACGAAAAATGCAGAGATTCCCAGTGATGATTTTTTGTTGAGGTACCGTTCAAAACCTACTTCCGCAGCACCGGATAGCGGAGAGATAAGATTCAGTTTAATTTCATTTTTTTTCTGATAAGAATTTGGAGTGGTTTCACTTTCACTTTGAGCTTGGACAGTATAAAAAGCAAACAAAATGATGAGTAGTGAAAATTTTTTTTTCATAAAAAAGGTATTTGAATTATTTGAGTGCAAAACTCATATAATCAAAATTAAAGCAGGTTTCAAAAGCTTAAGACTGGATAAAATGGTACTTATTTGATGGTGTTTTTATATTCATTGGGAGTTTGACCGGTTACCTTTTTAAAGGAATTATAGAAAGTTGTTTTTGAAGTAAACCCGGCTTCTAATCCCATTGTCAGCAAAGTATAGTTTTCATATTCCGGGTCTGATATCATTTCCTTGACCGCTTCCACCCGATATTGGTTGATATAATGGGCAAAGTTATCTCCTGTTATGGTGTTTACAATTTGTGAAAGATACCCTGCGCTTATCCCTAGTTTTTCGGCAACTTTTTCTCTGTTTAATGTACTGTCGGTATAAATGTGCTCTTCTTTGCAAAGAAGTTCCAGTTTTTGAAAATACAGATTATCTGCTGTAATAGATTCCTTATACTCTTGCGGGATGCTATTATCTACCACTGGCAGATGGGTATACAAAACAGCGGTATCATTATTGAGTAAATTATAGATGGCATCTTTATTTTTGGCAAGTTTATATTTGTAAATACCTATATACGCTGTCCAATGAATGATGAATGTAGCAAATAAAGCTATGACACGCATTGTGGAAGAAATGTCATAGTCAAAAAATAAGCCGGATAGAGCGGTAATAAGCCAGATAAACAGCACAGAAGAAACAATTGTCAAAAAGGTAAGTATCCATTTTTTTTCCTGTGAATCTTTTAAATGTTTTATCATAAAATAAGAGTAAATGGGAAGGAATGGAATGAATGTAATGGCTAAAAAAATTTGAATCAGACTCAATATTTGGATGATAACCATGCCTGACTCAGACAAGGTATAAACTCCTGCAACATGATCAAGATCGTTGATAATATTAAGGACAGCGGAAAAGGCAAATGGGATAAAACACAAATATTTTTTTTGTTTGTATTTTCTGGTATGATCAATCCGGTTTATGATAAACAGGAATAAGAAAGCAGGCATTAGAAATACCCAATTGATATTGTCTGTAAAATGTAGAAGAGGATAGGAGGCAAATACATGATGAAGCTCAAAAACATAATTCAGTAAAATAATTGAAAGCGTAAATAGTAAATAGGCTAAATATTTATTGGAATTGCTATTGAACAGGGAAGACTTTAAAATAACTAAGCCTAAGATGAATCCCTGGAAAACTGCAATGTTTAAAAGTGTTGTATAAATCAATTTTTTATAAAAGGTGTTTTCAAGATTTGCTTTGGCATATCATGGTAATTATTTTTTAAATATAGCTCTTTCGTATGAATTGTTTGACTTTTTGTGAACTTGCTGGTTGGTGTATCGAACCAATTGTTAAGAGATTTTAAATCTATTTTTAATTATATGTGTTTCATAATTAATATTTTATCAATATCTGTTTTGTTTTGAATTCTGTTGAGCATTTTAGTTTGTATCTTTCCTTTTATAATCCAGGAAAAAAGATATTGGCTAATTGAGCTGGATTCCCATAAATTTAAAAGCCAAAAAGGATGACCATAAAAATCTATAGACCTGAAAACCCTGTACTCAAAAAATATATTGAATGCTTTTATATCCTTGAGCAAGCCTCTGAAGAACCCTCAGCTACTTATTTTACCTTTCCGAGCATCTATACCATTGTCACGGCTAGTGAGAACACGGAAACTCTGGTCACCAAAAACAAAATAACAACCAGATACTGCCAGTCCAACCCAATTGAAACCAATCTGGTAAGTGATTTTAATGAACCGGTATTGGTTAGCTATGAAGGCGTAATCAATGAAATTACGACCTATTTCAAGCCATTGGGGATCAATGCTTTTATACCGAATAATTTGAGAGATTATTCAGAGGGAAGTTTTCCGGATTTTAGTCCGTACGAGGATTATAAAGAAACCATGGCAAATATTCTTTCCTTAAAAGATCACACTGAAAAAATCAAGGCGATAGAATTGTACTGGCTTTCAAAATTTCGTCCGTTTAAAAATGTTTTGCTGGCTGAGGTACTGACTGAAATGTTCGATGCCAATAACATCAATCAATCTATGACGAAATTGTCTTATACAACGGGTCGGTCACGAACTACGATCAACAAGCATTTCGATCAGCATATTTGTAAAACACCTTCGCAGTTCAAAAAAATCATCAGATTCAGGGCAGCTATTCAAAGCCAGCTTGATGATAAAAATAGAGCAGGGTTGTCTTATAGTGTAGATTATTTTGATCAGTCACACATGATCAGGGATTTTAAAAAATTAACAGGTTTTACGCCAAAAGTTTTTTTTTCAAAAATAACAACACTTGAAAAAGATCTTATAAAATGGATGTTTATTTAGCAGGGTTTACAAAAATACAATGATGATGATTGATTATGTAGTAACATTGCAGCTTAATCATGTCATTCAATAGTTTATGAAGCCAATCCTAGTATTACTTTTATTCCCAATTCTTATTTTCGGACAGAAAAATGTATCAGAAAACCTTGCAAAATATATGCAGGCTCAGGTTGAAATAAATAATTTTAGCGGAACTGTTCTTGTGTCGAAAGATGGTCGTATTTTGCTAAAAAAAGCCTATGGTTTGGCTGATTACGAATGGAATATTAAAAACACGATAGATACTAAATTTCAGTTGGCCTCAGTAACAAAACAATTTACCGCCACCGCTATACTTCTATTGATTGAAAGAGGAAAACTGTCCCTTGATGATAAACTGAGTACATTTTTACCGGATTATCCCAAGGCCGATAGTGTTACGATCCATATGTTGTTATCACATACTTCAGGGCTGGCTATGGGTTTTAAAGAAATAGCCTTAAGCTCGATGGACAAGGATGCTGCCTATGCTGAAATAAAGAAAATCCCTTATGAGTTCTCTCCAGGAACTAAAAGCGGATACAGCAATATAGGCTATTATTTGTTGGCTAAGATCATTGAAAAAGTGTCAGGGGAGAAGTATGCTGTTTTCTTAAGGAAGAATATATTTGAAAAGGCAGGAATGAAGAATACGGGCGTTAGTAATAACGATTCGATCGTTGAAAAAAAAGCAAAGGCTTATTATCGTACAGAAAGCGGGCTTATTCATAATCCTCATATCAACTGGGAGATTAATGTAGGCCATGATGGTGTTTATTCTACTGTTGAAGATCTGGCATTGTGGGATAAGGCTTTATATGGAACTGAGATTCTTTCTGCTCAGATGAAAAAACTTATGTTTACGCCCTATGGTGATGAAAACTGGGGCTATGGCTTTATCATCAATCCGTTTTACAATCACGGGCATCAATTAATAGCTCATGATGGTGGCTTTTTCGGGACAATGACTTCCTTTAACCGCTTTACAGACGATAAGCTTTTTGTGACCGTACTTTCTAATAATGAATCATTTTCCTATATTATAAGTTATGGACTTTCCGCTATTGTATTGGGAAAAGAGGTTGAGCTTCCTTACAAACATCACCGGGTTGAAATAGATCCCAATTTATACGATCAATATATTGGTAAGTATGATAAAATAGACATATTGAAAATTGATGGTAAACTTTATTTTAACAATGCTGATATGGAACTCATCCCGGAATCTAAAACCAAATTTTTCAGAGCAGATAATAATGACAGAACCATTGAATTTATTCAGGACAACACAGGGCTTTACAATTCTATAATTCTGACAAAAGGTGGAGTGAAAGAAGTGGTAAGAAGGAGTAAATAGTCAAAATGGTCTTGATAAGTCAGGAATATAAGTAATCTGTGTTTTACAATAATCTCTGTTTTATGGGTATAAGAAGTAGAATTAACATTTTTATAAAATACAATCGGACCCATTCAGCTATATGATTTCATATTTTTTCTATATTTAGAGGAAGTATATTAAAGACAATGCCGATAAACCTAATACCTCCGGATGGAGGCATGTTATATAAAGAAACAGATATGACTCAGTTCTTCCCTGAGCCATTAAATGCAATAACTGCCCTATTATTTTTAGCCATAGCCATTTTCTGGACCCTTAAAATAAAGGATCATTTTAAAGAATATCCTTTTTTAACCTATTGTCTGGTTTTATTATATATTGGTGCTATTGGGGGAACTGTTTATCATTCATTCAGGCAATGGCCGGTATTTATCATGATGGATTGGCTGCCCATTATGGTATTATGTCTGTCAGCCGGATTTTATTTTGTAGCCCAGAGTACCCGATGGTATTATGCTGTTGTAATGGTTCTGGGATATGTAGCACTTATGTTTACTTTGAGAAACTGGATTTTGGTAGATAACCCTTCTCTCTTTATCAACGTCAATTATGCAATCATGGCCTCATTGGTAGTGTTCTCGGTCATAAGGTATTTGGTATATACCCATTGGAAAGCTGGTAAATGGGTAGGCTTTGCTGTACTATCATTTGTTTTTGCATTGACCTTCCGTATCGTTGATAAATGGGAATGGTTGAGTTTTGGAACGCACTTTTTATGGCATACTTTCGGGGCGATAGCAACGTTTTGCATGTTTAATTATATTTATCTTACGCGGAATGTAATTAGGAATGCGTAAGTTTTTTAGATCTTCATCAGATCATCACTGAAATTCTTTTTAACGCAAAGTTTATTGATAATTTCGTGGTATTGTAAGTGAGCTAAGGGCTTCGACTTCGTCGCTGATAAGCGATAAGCTTATCCATACGCTTCAGTGAATCAATAAAGTTGATTCTATACTTTGCTTTCTTAAAAATCATCAGTTTTAGAAATAAAAATCTTTGCGTCAAAATATCATCAGTATATTATCTTTTTATTCATTAAACTCCTTAAAATTAGGGATTTCCTATCCTAATTTATATTTGTAAGTTAGTGCCGCAAAAAATAGTACAGGATAAAAATATATAGAACGATTCTGATGAAGAAGGCTTCGTATTGTTTTATTCTTCACTGTTTTAAAAAAATTATACACCCAAAAACTAAATTTATTAAAATGAAGAAGACACTGATTATTCTATCAATGGGCGCTTTGCTTGCTGCCTGCAACAAAAAGGATGAACAGAAAACAGATGCAGCTAAGGACACTGTCGCCATAGGAAATACTACAGCCACAGAAAAATCTCCGGGAGAAGCTACTCAATTTGACATCAACTCAGTACCGGTTTCTACCACTGAAGTGGGTGATTTTCCCTTTTTCAGTTTTCCCAAAGGACTGGAATTCCAAAATAAACCGCTACAAAGAAGTTTTGACATGCTGTATTTTCCACTTAACGGCGTAATGACACCCATAGAAGGAAAAGTATGGAAAACATATGTAATCAATGGGAAAAGTAATAAGGAAGAATGGTCATTGCCCTATTTTTTGAAAAGCTATGATGATGCTATTGCAAAAGCGGGTGGTGTAAAAATATTTGATGGTAAAGTTTCTCAGCAAGAGCTGGACAGGATAAAAGAAGCTGCCAAATACTTTGGCGAAGAAGGTTCTATAGATTATTGGAATGAACCCGTAAAAGTATATGTCATCAGAAGAGCAAATGGCGATGATATTTATATTCAGCTCTATGGAAATACAGCTACCGGAGCCATACAGATTCTACAGAAAGCCCCGGTTGAGTAAGGCGCAAAATTGTAAAGTCAAGATGGTGAAAAAATAAGGTAGATCCTTTAAAAATTGAGACTTTCAGTTTGTTTTGTTTAAAAATCCCAACGAAAAGTTGGGATTTTTTTGTTTTAAATTCTGCAACGGAAAGCCTCCTGATTTTAAGATAATGAAATAAGGTTTTTTTTCTTTGAACTTGCCCCGAAGTCGGGAGACTTCGGAGAGCAGGGTAGATCATTTTCTACTCTGATCTTTTTGTTTTAATTAAGCGGTTTTCTGCCCGTAAAAATATTAATCAGAACGACAATAATGGCAACAACCAAAAGTGTGTGGATTAAACTGCCAGTGTCCATACCGGGAATTATACCAAGCATTCCCAGAAGCCAGACGGCGATGCAGATTACTGCTACAAGCCATAATAAATTTCTCATAATATTATTTTTGTGGTTAGTGTTGTGGTGTAGTGTGTATCCGGAGGCTTCGCTTTATTGATGCCTCAAACCTTTATGATGATATTGCGTGCTTTTATGATCGGTTTTATAGTTTGAATAAGCATTATCAGTGTGAGTACTGTAATTTTTATTGGAATACTGATCATTCTCTAACTGAGGCAGGGAATAATGAAACGCCTTGCCATTCTTATAAAGTTTATTATCGTAAGTACGGTAAATCTGATTCTCTTTATAAGTGTTTCCATCAGGAGAAAGATAAATGTTGTTTTTCTTGCTTTTTTTTCGCAGGCCCAGATAAAGCAAAGAACTTCCTGCTGCAAGAGCCAATGTAATTTTTACTATATTGTTCATACGATGGTGATTTGATGTTAATCATTACAATTTTTTTGCCATAGGATAGAAATGTGGTACTTTTTAAGCAGATGAGTACCTCTTATTTCTTTGATGAGAAGAAAAAAGTCTGGCAGGACCAGACTTTTTTGTTTTTACAGTGTTTGTTCTGTATGTTTTCCTTCCCTGATCTCTTCTACAAGTTTTGCATTAAAGGCAGGAAGATCTTTTGGAGTTCTGCTCGTAACGAGTCCGGCATCTACTACCACTTCGCTGTCTTCCCAGCGTGCACCAGCATTTTTTAAATCCTGGCTGATGGAGTTCACGGAAGTCAGATTTCTGCCTTCTACAACACCAGCGTTTATCAGTACCTGTGGTCCATGGCAAATAGCACCTACAGGTTTATGCTGAGCAAAGAAATCTTTCACAAAGGTGAGTGCTTTCTCATGGGTTCTCAGCTGATCCGGATTAATAACGCCTCCCGGCAATACCAAAGCATCATAATCTGAAGCAGCTGCATTTTCCAACGTTTGATCTACCGGATATTCCTTACCCCAGTCTTTTTCTGCCCATGCTTTAATACTTCCGGATTCAGGACTTACAATATGTGCGGTCCATCCCTGTTGTTCCAGATATTCTTTAGGCGAACTTAATTCACTTTCTTCAAAGCCATGTGTGGCCAGTATTGCGATTTTCTTTGACATAGTACTGTTTTTGTATTAAGTATCGGAGGTGATGACCTCCAATGACCCTGTTTGATTACTGTCTGATGATTAAATAAACTCTACCTCAGTAGAGAAAGGATGCTTACTTCTTTAAGTCTTCAAGAACTTCAAATTTATCATGAGAAGCTTTGATCTGATGAAGCTGATCCTGTACAACCCTGGAACTTTCCGGGCAGAGATCACCACTGTCTAAAGCATCCTGATAAGCATCAATAGCAGCATTTTCACCATACACTACATTTCCTAATGTAGAGCCGGCAGTATCTGTGGCAAAAGAATTTTTAACATCAATCCATGCTCTGTGAATGGCTCCTGCAGCTGATCCTGACTGATCCGGTGTGCCTCCTCTTTCTGTAATCAGATTGCTCAACTCGTTTTTCATGGTGTGAGATTGAGATACCATGATATCGTAATCTGTTCTCAGCTGTGGGTACTGATCCCATACTTTGTCTTCAACCTTTGAAAATCCCTGAATTCTGTCGTTGGTAATGTTCAGTAAATCATTCAATACTGAAACTGTTTTCTCGTTGTTCATATTTTTATATTTTTAAAATGGTATTATAAACTTTGCAAGCGGCGTGCCTTAAAGACGATATCTTCAAAGATGTGGTATTTAAAAAAAACTTAAAATTTTGAAAACAAATCTTAATTAAAATGCCTGCAGTGCTCCAAAAACAACACAATCAGAAGTAAATGGGTGTCTATGAAAATCTACCGCAAAGAAATATCGTGATGCCCTACATTCATACGGTTAAAATGCTGGATGCCGCACACCTTATTCTTCAGAGAAAAAGAGAAAAGAAGATCACTGAAACCAGTTAAGAATAAGAAGTTGGTTGTAAATAAAAGGTTGGAAATTTTTGATACAGTTGATTAATGTGCTGATGACCTATTTTTCTGACGCAAAGCTTTCATTTTTTAAACTGTTGATTGTAAGAGAGCAAAGGAAAGAATCAACTTCGTTGATTTGCTGAAGCATATGGATAAGCATGCCGCTTCATCAGCGACAAAGTCGCATCACTTTGCCCCACTTAAAATAAAACGGAATTATTAATGATCTTTGTGTTCATCTTTTTAATTCAGAAATAACTTCAAATATAATTCCCCTGAGCTAGTAAGGGTATAAGATTATTTCCTTTAAAATTGCTCCAAAGGTAGGAGGCTTCGGAGAGTAGGTGGTACGAATATCACTATCATTTTACATCGATATATACCGTAAACTTCGTACCTTAATAAGAAATGCCCCTTTATTCAGGGGCATTATATTATTGAGCTTTTACCTGCTCTATCTTTATGTAAATTTTAGTAAGGTTGGGTTGGGCACTGCCTGAAGTAGGGGCTCCAGCCATAATGGTTGCGGTATAAGCGGTTTTTGAAGAAGAATTACTGTCTATCCAGGTATATCTTCTATGCTCAGGTCCGCCGCTGGCTCCATCTATAATCCCTACGTTCCCCCAGTAAGCGTTTCCTATTGCTCCGGTGCCCTGAGGAAACCAGGTCGCAGATGAATCTGCCATACCGCCCCATACTCCTGAAGTAATATTGTTGGTGGTTACCGCTGAACCAATATAGCCGCCATATTCGGTATTATAATTCCAATATAGATTTACGGTAGCGCCTGTATTGTTATATAATTGTACGTTAGGAATTGCGGCGGTTGTACCACTGGTGGTATCAAATATTACCCTGATGGAATACTTACCATCCGGGGTAGCAAGAGGGAAGGTATACGCTTGTTTCCCGTTGGGATCGCTTGTTAGGGTAGGATATCCCATTGCAGCAACAGGTGCAATGTCTGCACGACTGGTATTTCCTACGGTAGCGGTACAGTTTTGTGCTGCTGTTAAGAAAGGAACAGCTGTACTGTTTAGGGAAAGAGTCATATCATTAGCAGTGGTAGGAGTTCCACTCACTGAGAATACCAATTCGCCATCCCCAAACTCCAGAGTGCCGGGTCTTAGCTGGAAGGTTAATCCGTTTACGGTAAAAGGAGCTCCTGAATTATACGAACCTCCGTTTCCTTGGCTGTAGGTAACTCTCAGATTCCCGCTGAAAGGAGTACCGGGAGTATAAGTAGAAGGATTTAAATAAGCTGTAGTACATTGTAATGCAGAAATTGCCGGAGCGACAGCATTGGTAGCTTGTGTAAGTCTTTGCCATACAGATCCATCAAAATAATAATAGCCCATCGCAGTAACGTTCACACGTTGTCCTGTAGCATCTCCGCCAGTAACATCTGTAATATAAATTAATGCTCCACTCTGATTGCTGCCATAGGTAGCCGTATTGGCTGTAAGCTCAGCTCTTGTAAGCCTCGGAGCCTGTAATCCGAATGTTTGTGTGTTATCCGTAATCAGTCCTGAAGTATCTCTTTTAGCAGATACATCCACTGTTGTTTTGGGTGATGTTGTATTAAACCCTACTTGGGCAAATGAGAATCCTGAAATAAGGATAGCACAGCATTGTGTAAATTTTGTTTTCATATTAAGGTGATTTATGTTGTATGTCAAATATAACTTTTTTTTATGGATAATAAAAAACATTGGCTTTATAATTAATGAAAATTAACTAATTGGTAATATTTTGTTTGATTTTGATATTTTATACTGGGTTAAAATTATTAATATCAAATTCTATTTTTATACAAATCATATTATTTAATTGGGGTTTAATCGAAAAAATAATATGTTGATGATGAGTTTCTGGTGCAAAACTTTCATTTTTGAAATTGTTGATTTTAGGAAAGCAAAGGATTGAATCTACTTCGTTGATTTTCCGAAGTGTAGGTATAAGCGTGCTGCTTCATCAGCGACAAAGTTGCATCATTTTGTTCACTTAAAATAAAGCAGAATTATTAATGAACTTTGCGTTTATCTTTTTAATCAAAAATAATTTTGAACATAATCTATTTTACAAAGCTTAATTTTTATCAGATCATTATCTTGTAGGTCAAGTGTATTGCAATTTAATTATAAGCATTAAAGACAATTAAAGTGACATCGTTGATTTTTAATTTTTTCAACTTTATGTAAATATTTTACGAAAAATATAATAGAATGTTTGGAATTTGCATGCGCTTTTTCTTTTAATGTTGAAAGAACGATGATTTACTTATATTTGCGTCGCAAAGCAAATTCACATGTTCAAAAAAGTAATTACTGTATGTATCCTTGGTTTTTATACGGTTTTTTGTTCGGCTCAGCAGGTTCGGCCTTCAAAATCATCTGAAATTTACCGTGAAATCAAAACGCTGAAACATCTTCCTAAAGTTTTATACCTTGCAGCTCATCCCGATGATGAGAATACAGGATTACTCTCCTGGTTAATCAATGACCAGAATGTAGAAACGGGTTATTTGTCTTTAACCAGAGGAGATGGTGGCCAGAATTTATTAGGAACGGAACAAGGTGCTGCATTGGGTTTAATCAGAACACATGAGCTTTTAGAGGCAAGAAAGTTAGACGGCGCCCAACAGTTTTTTACCCGTGCGATTGATTTCGGGTTCTCTAAAAATACGACCGATACTTTTAAACAATGGGATGCCGACAGTATTACAGCAGATGTAGTCTGGGTAATCCGTAAATTCCGTCCTGATGTTATCATCTGTCGTTTTCCTCCTACTGCTGCGGCAGGACACGGACAACACGCGGCTTCGGCTGTGGTTGCGGAAAAAGCTTTTAAGCTTGCAGGCGATAAGACGGCTTTCCCGGATCAACTGAAATATGTTAATGCATGGCAGCCAAAACGCGTATTGTGGAATACTTTTCGCTTTGGCGGGGTGAATACAACCGCAGAAAATCAACTGAAAGTTACCGTTGGGCAATATGATGCACAACTGGGAATGGGCTATGGTGAATTGGCCGGATTAAGCAGAAGTTTACATAAAAGCCAGGGGGCCGGAACACAGTCTGTAGCCGGAATCAGAACAGAATATTTTTCCCATGTTATCGGTGAACCGGCAAAAACAACACTTTTCGATGGAGTTGTTAAAACCTGGACTTCACAAGGAAATGCTGATATTGACCAATCATTAGATGCAATTATTTCCGCTTTCAATTTCAATAGTCCAGACCTCAGCTTACCTGCTTTGCTTGCTTTGCGAAAAAAGGTGATGGCATTAAAAGATGGAGACCTGAAAAAGGATAAAATGAAATCTCTCGACAATATTATTTTAAGCTGTGCCGGATTTATGGGTGAGGTGGTTACCAACCAGGCTGAAGCAGTTGCCGGAGATCATTACAACTTCAGGTTAAATTTGATCTCAAGAGCTACAAACCCTGTTGTTTTAGAAAATATTAAATGGTTAACTCAATCAGAAAGCTTCAACAGAAAACTATCAAAAGATTCTTTGATTACCATTCAGCATGATATTCAGATTCCTGCAGATGCAGCGCTCACAGAACCTTACTGGTTGGCAAAGCCAGCGGTGAATGCGGCAACGTTCTCTGTTCCCAATGATACTTTAGTCGGTTTGCCAGAGGCAGAATCACCACTGAATGTTTTGCTTGATGTAAAAATCGGTTCAGAAAAGTTTCAGGTCAAACTTCCTTTATCGTTCAAGAAATTAGATCCTGTGCTTGGTGATGTGGTTGAAGCCTTGCGCATTGTTCCCGCATTGGAACTGAAATTTACGCAACCTCTTTATTGGGTTAAAGAAAATGAAGATTTACCCTTGAGTTTAAATGTTAAAATTAATTCTAACAAACAGTACAGTAACGGTATTCTCAACCTGATGTATAACGGAGAGCGGTTAGGCAGTGCTGAGGTAAGTTCGCTCAATGGAAAAGATACTACCATCGATTATGTTATTCCAAAAGCTAAGCTTGCCGCAATACATTCGGCTCGTTTGCTATTGGATGCCAATTTTGTTGCAGATGGAGTAACATATAATAAAAAACAGGTATTAATTCAGTACCCGCATTTACCTTCCTTACAATATTTTGCGCCTGCCACTGTAACTGTAATGAAAAGTGATATTCAGGCGAATGTTAAAAAAGTGGGTTACATAGAAGGTGCGGGCGATTTCATTCCGGAGTTCCTACGCATTGCAGGGATTCAGGTAGATGTACTGAAGGATGAAGATTTTTATGGAAACATAGATGAATCCGGCAAAAACGGTAGTCAAAGCAAGCTGTCTCAATATGATGCCATCGTACTGGGTATTCGTGCCAATAACACTGAGAAAAAGCTGGGGCGATGGATGCCTTTTTTATGGTCTTATGTAAAAGGTGGAGGCAATTTGATGATGCAGTATAATACTAACCAGGATACCACCGTTGACAAATTGGGAATGTATAATTTCAGTATTGCCAATAAACGGGTTACTGAAGAAAATGCCAAGGTTACGTTGTTAAATCCCAATCATAAATTACTGAACTTTCCGAACAAAATTACGGTGGATGATTTTAAAGGCTGGGTACAGGAACGTGGCGCTTATTTCCCTGCTCAATGGGATGCCGCGTATGAACCGCTTTTTGAAATGCACGATACAGATGAAGAGCCTCTGCAGGGATCAACTTTATATGCCAAATATGGAAAGGGTAATTTTATTTATACCCCATTGGCATTTTTCAGACAGCTGCCTGCGGGAAATGTTGGAGCGGCACGTTTATTTTTAAACTTTTTATCTGCACAGAAAAACTGATGAACAAACAACTTAAAAACTGGAATATCTGGTACATACTATTAGCCGTTGCATTAGTAGTACAGATCGTATTTTATTATGGGTTTACTAAATTCTGGGCATGAGTAATATAGATTGGACAGTTCTTATTTTTACCCTTGTTGCAGTGGTAGTTTACGGCGTATTTATCGGTCGTGGGCAAAAAAGCAACGCATCCTACCTGAAAGCAGATAATAAAATGCCCTGGTACATTGTCCTTTTAGGGATTATGGCCACGCAGGCAAGTGCCATTACATTTCTTTCAGCACCGGGCCAGGCGTATACAGACGGTATGCGTTTCGTGCAGTATTACTTTGGTTTGCCTTTGGCGATGATTGTGATCTGCATTACTTTCATCCCGATTTTTCAACGCTTAAATGTTTACACCGCCTACGAATATTTAGAAAACCGTTTTGATAAAAAAACAAGGGTACTCACCTCCCTGCTTTTTCTCTTTTCCAGAGGCTTATCCACAGGAATCAGCATTTATGCTCCAAGTATCATCTTATCAAGTGTTTTAGACTGGAATATTTATTTAACCAATGTTCTGACAGGTGGTATTCTGTTGATTTATACCTATGTTGGCGGAGCAAAAGCAATTGCTCACACCCAAAAATTACAGTTTCTTATTATTCTGGGAACAATGGCCTTTGCAGGTTATTTGCTTATTCAAAATATGCCGAATGGAATTGGTTTTAAGGATGCACTTTATCTGGCAGGGAAATCCGGAAAGCTCAATGTCATCACTACAGAATTCGATTGGAAAGATAAATACAATATCTGGAGCGGGCTTATTGGTGGTTTCTTTCTGGCACTTTCTTATTTTGGTACAGACCAGAGCCAGGTTGGGAGGTATATTACTGCGAAAGACAATACCAACGCAAAAATGGGCTTGCTGTTGAACGGATTGGTTAAAATCCCTATGCAATTTGCTATTCTTCTGATTGGTGCTTTGCTTTTCGCATTCTTTTCTCTAAAACCGGCTCCGATTTATTTTAACGAACGCTCTTACCAATATTTAAAGGAAACAAAACCTGAACAGGCTGCCGTTTTTGAAAAAGAACATCAGGATTTACAAATAAAATTTAATGCAGAATCGAAAGAAATTCTAAAGCTGAAAGAAACTCAATCTCCCCAACTCAAAAAAACGATTCAGGATTTTAAAAATACTCAAACCCAGGTAAAAGAACTTCACGGCAGGGTAGAGGAAGCGATCAATCATTCAAACTATAATGCGGAGAAAACGGATACGAATTACATTTTCCTGTATTTCGTGAAAAATACCTTGCCTGTAGGAATGATCGGTTTACTGTTTGCTGTCATTTTTCTGGCCAGCTGGGGTTCCATTTCAGCTGCACTGAATTCCCTTGCTGCCTGCTCATTAAAAGATGTTCATTTGATATTTAGAAAAGATATTCCTGATGATGCCACCGAATTGAAGTACAGCCGACTGCATACTTTAGCCTGGGGTGTTTTTTCTATCGGTGTAGCCATGTTTGCCACGCAAATGGGTTCTCTTATTGAAGCGGTTAATGTATTGGGTTCCCTTTTTTACGGACCGATATTGGGGATTTTTCTGGTCGCATTTTACTATAAAAAAATTGACGGGCCGAATGTATTTATTGCTGCCATTTTATCAGAAATTACGGTCATCGCCATTTATCAGTTTGATATTGTTTCTTTCCTTTGGCTTAATGTAATCGGGGCAGCAGCGGTGATTATATTTTCAGCAATCGGATTGCTGTTTTATAAGCAGAAAACAGTAAATTCGTAAGCAAATAATAATAAAAACAAACAAATAAAATATTATGAAAACAATGATTAAATCTGCTACAGTACTTTTTGCAGCAGTGACGCTTTCAGTAAACGCTTTTGCACAGGAAACTAAAAAACCTGCCAGTCCTCCGGCTACTGCTACGGGAAAAATTAAAGATGCAAACATTACAATTGCCTATAGCAGTCCTTCTGTAAAAGGGCGTACCATCTGGGGCGGATTAGAAGCTTATGATAAAGTTTGGCGTGCGGGTGCCAATGAAGCTACTACTTTCGAAACAGATAAAGACATTACCGTTCAGGGTAAAAAACTGCCTGCAGGTAAATACAGCTTTTTCTTAATCCCTAAACAAAGCGGAACCTGGACTGCAATTTTTAACAAAGAGCCAAAACAATGGGGCGCTTATAAATACGAACAAGCTAAAGATGCTTTACGTGTGGATGTAAAAACAAAAGCTTTACCAGCAACACAGGAAGCTTTAGTGTATAAAGTAAACAATAATGGATTTACAATGGATTGGGATAAAATCTCAGTTCCTGTAGAGATTAAATAAATCATTTTGTCTTGTATAAAAAAAGGGAATCATTTTCGATTCCCTTTTTTTTTATATTATTTGTTTATTAAGCTTCAATAAACTCCAAAAGATCTTTATTAATGGTTTCGTGCTCCGTAGTAGGCATTCCGTGAGGGAAACCTGGGTACGTAATCAGTTTTCCGTTTTTCAATAGTTTTGCAGATTTAATGGCGGAGTTTTCAATGGGAACAATTTGGTCATCTTCTCCGTGAAGAACCAAAACAGGAATATCCACAGCTTTTAAATCTTCAGTAAAGTCAGTCTCGGAAAATGCTTTGATCCCGTCATAATGTGCCACAATTCCACCCATCATTCCTTGTCTCCACCAGTTTCTTTGTACTCCGTCTTTTACATTGGCGCCTTCTCGGTTGTATCCGTAGAAAGGGAAAGTCAAATCAAAATAAAACTGGTTTCTGTTATTCAAAGTCTGTTCTCTGATTCCATCAAAAACTTCCATAGGAACACCGTCAGGATTGTTTTCACTTTTTACCATTACCGGTGGAACGGCGCTGATTAAAACTGCTTTTTTTGCTCTTCCGTTAGAATATTTGTTAACGTAACGGATCACTTCACCACCTCCTGTAGAGTGACCAATGTGAACAACATCTTTCAAGTCAAGGAATTCAACCAATTCTGCAGCGTCAGAAGCATATTGCTCGATGGTGTGATTGTAAATATTCTGGCTGGAATGCCCATGGCCTCTTCTGTCGTGAGAAATCACTCTGTAACCTCTCTGAAGGAAGAAAATTACCTGTGCATCCCAATCGTCCGATGATAATGGCCATCCGTGGTGAAACATTAATACAGGTCCTTCTCCCTGATCTTTATAAAAAATTTCTGTTCCGTCTTTTAATTGTAATGTGCTCATTGTTTTGAATTTTTAATGTTTGGTTAATTTATTTGATAAGTTTTTGTTTTCTTATTTCTTCAGCAAATGTATGGTGGATAAAGCAGGTAGAAATTAATCTAGTTTAATTTCGTACATTTTGCTAAATTTTTTTTATTCTGATAGCTATTTCAATCTTACTTTCTCTTCCAAACTCACCCATCCGCCTAATTTTTTATGATTTATAAAAAAACATGAAATTATAAAAAAATCATCGAAAATAATGGAGGTTGGAAAGTGGAAATCCAGGATGATGAAAGAGTTTTCCTCGATATGTTAAAGAAAATGAAGCAGATATTATTTTATTGGGTTCAATATGGGATGAGAAATTTGAAAATGAGATTAAAAAAATGGTAAAAATCTAAATCAAAATTTAAAGATAATTGTTCATTACAGCTGTGGAAGCGGGCTTCCGGAGATTGAAGTTTACACACTTTTTTCTAATTTGCAGCGGTAAAATAAATTTATGTTTCAAAATATTATCAAAAACATCTCAAGATTTGTTACTTTAACACAGGAAGAGGAAAAGATTTATGAAGGTTTGTTAACACTTCAGAAGTACCCGAAGAAAACACACCTTCTGCGCGAAGGAGAAATTTGTCAGTTTGAAGGTTTTATAAAGCAGGGTTGTACACGAACTTATTATCTTGATGAAAACGGTTTTGAAGTGACCCTTCTGTTTGCTGTTGAAGATTGGTGGATTACGGATATTGATTCTTTTAATAGTAAAACCCCTTCGAAGATTTTTATAGAAGCCCTGGAAGATACCGAAATTTATATTTTGAATCCGGAAACCAAGGAAGAATTACTGCAAAAGGTTCCCAAGTTTGAAAGAGCATTCCGGCTGATGATGCAGCGTTATGTGGTAACCCTTCAAAACCGCCTTATTAATACAATTTCTCAACCTGCGACAGACCGTTATCTGGAATTTATCAGGGTTTATCCTACCATCCCGCAGCGTGTGGCGCAGTATTATATTGCATCATATCTTGGAGTTTCTAAAGAGTTTGTGAGTACAATCAGAAAACGTTTAGCTATTAAAGAAAAACAAAAATAATAAGCAGAAAATTTCCCTTTCTTGAAGTGAAAGCGAAAAATTCGAAGAGTTCTTAGGGTGGTTTATACAGAATGTGTAAATCACCTTTTTATTTAGAATGAAAAAAAAAGTCATTTATTAAACCAGTTCAATTTTTAAGGTTTTTATCAGTTCTATATTTGCTTTATTAATTTAAACAATAAGAAAATGTTACAGGAAAACAAAACAGCAGAAGGCTTTGGAATGCCTTGGGAAGATATCTACGGATACGCACAGGCGGTAAAAAAAGGAAATACGGTTTGGATTTCCGGTCAGTTGGGTCACAACAAGAAAGGCGAATTGGCAAAAGGAATGGAAGCACAAATGAAACAAACGTATGCAAATATCAAAGAACTATTGTCAAGATATGATATGACGATGGAAAATGTGGTGGAAGAAGTTATCTATGCAATGGATATGACGACGGCCTTTGAGGCGAGAAAAAATTTCAAAGCAGAATTTTACGATAACCCTAAAGCTGTTGCCAGCACAATGGTTGGAGTAAGCGGGCTTGCATTACCTGAACAGCTTGTCGAAATTAAAATTGTGGCGACTGTATGAGTTTGTAGTCTTGAAGAGAAAAGGAAGATGAAAACGGGCAGTAAAAATATCTACTCAATATAATCCAGAAAACGCAGCAAAGATAGGACGTAAATGTACCTTCAATTTCAAAAACATAAATTCAATAAGACAAAGGAAAGTGCAAATAGCAAGCTTTGGTGCGGATTGATAAAACTAATTTATTGTAATATTGATGGGGTTTTCAGATAAGAAATCAGAGCAGAAATAATCTGCTCTGATTGTATTTTTTGTTTAATGATAAATGCCTTCTAAAAATAGCATATACCTTCCGGGCTGAAATTCTCCATAGGAAAACAGGTAGATCACATCATTCTTTTTCAGATAATGAACTTCTAATCCCTCTTCAGATACATATTTTTCAATGAAAGTGTTTTTTACATTCAATTCACTTTCTCTGACGATGGTTTCAAAACTTTCACTATCTATTTCTTTTTTTAAGTCTCTTAAGGGACTGTTGTAAAAATCAATCAGTTTGATTTTCTGATTTTCAATTTCAAAAATTTCTTTTAAACATTCCTGTTCATCGCCATCAAATAATTTTTGCCTGGTTATTTCGTTTTTTTTAATCATATCCGATTAGTTATAAGTTTAATACATTCTTAATGATAAACTTTGTTTTAAAAAGCTTATCTAACATGTTTTGAGTTTTTTAGATCAATTTTTTACCCTTCAATCATAGTCGGATATAGTGATATTCCCCAGACGATATCTTTCAGCATATTGGCATAATCTGTATTGGCTTCTTCTGCAACAAAATTTCTTGCTATCATTACTGCCATTGGATATTTTTGATAAGCTTCGTCTTTTGTATAAACTTCATTATTGTCAATGACTGTTTTTTTTATATCCAGTAATTGATTATAAAAAGAAACATTCATTGGATTATCAGGAGATCTTTCGTATTCTTCTTTTGCCTGCAATAAGGCTTTTCCAACTATTTCACGATAATAATTTTTCGTTAACTTGTCTTCTAAATCTGTATACATTTATCTATTTTGTTTAATTAAATTGAGTTTTTGGTATATATAGCTGGCTTCCACCACCTTCTGTATGAACTGAGATAGGGTTGCCTTCTGAGTCAATTCTTGACCATGTGTCATCAATTTTAGCTGAAGTACTCCTTAGGCCTTCTGCATCTTTTGGTAATTTAGTTATTTCTTTATTAACATTTCTTAGCTCTTGCGTTTGTTTCCAGCCATTATTAGGATCTCTGACATTATATTTATCTGAAACTCCAAGTTCATTCGGTGTATTGAGCGGATTATCAGTATAATAGTCTCCTCTTAATACCGTTCCTTCCGTATTTACCTTTGTGTATTGTATTAATTCTGTTCCTTTTGACAGTTTAACGATTTCGATTGGGCTGCTAAAATCAATCCCTGCAATATGAGATTCAATATCTCTCATTTTCATATCAGGATTATGTTTAAGATAAAACTCAATAGCTTGTTTTTTTCTTAATTCAATAATGGCATCTATTTCATCTATTGCAGCTTTGCTTACGATGGTAGTTTTATCGTCTTTTACTAAATTTTCTTCCTCATTTTTATTATTTCTAATTTTTTTCCCTTTAATGGATCTTGCTTTAGCTAAATTAGTATTTTTTGATGTTTTACCGATAGGTTTTATATATCCTTCTTTTATTAAATCATTGATAGATGCCGGCAGTTCATACTGAATACCACCACCTTTTTCTCCAAACCAAGGGATGATTTCTCCTTCACTGACTTGGTTGATATCTTTCAATACTTTATACCTTGTATAAGTTTTACTATCTGTTCCTTTAGGTAAAGCTCTGTCTGTGTAAGGAGTGCCATCTTTTCCTGCAAAGGTTCCTCTGTCCTGGAAAACTCCGTTTTCATCGATCCATCCGCCATATCTGTCAAAAACGCTTCCTTCTTTTAAGGTAACCTCCAGGGTGCTTGTTGCTCCACGGTTTGGAGGCCAGTTTCCATTGAGATTTTTATCCGTAAACAATTTTTCTAATTGTTTCCAGTTTTTATTTTTAAATAAATCATAAGCCTGTTTTGCTATTTCATCAGATGGAAAACCAGTTTCAACGGATTTTAGGAACTTATTAAAATCGGGTTGTTTATAAGTATTCTCCAGAGCGTGTACTGCTGGTTTATTGCTGACTGTGTTTTTAGGTAGTTTTCCGCCCATTAAATTTTCTGGCGTATCAATAAATTCGCTATGCTGCTCCGGGTTGTAAGGTTTTTTTGAGGTTTGCTTCGATGTTTGTCTTTTTATCTTTGGCAGTTTCTCTAATTCTGCTCCTTTTAAGTTTTTACTGCTTAGCATCACCAATCCTGCAGTTAATGTCAATTGTCCTAAAATTTTAACGATAGCATCTATTTTTTCTGCTGTTGTTAAGTTTTTATTATCATGGATATCCTGTATACTTTCTAAACCATCAGCTGTAATCATCACAGCAGCAGTACCATTAAGGGCAAAATCAGTTAGAATGATATACTGCATCCCTGTTGATGATATTTTTATAATAGAGGATGCCTTAGCGATGCTGGATAATGAGCCTGCCATCCCTAAAAAGCTGGAAGCTATCATAATGACATCCAAAGTAAGGGTTTCGTTGGTCAATGTTCCTTTTTGTACTTTATCAATAATGCTGGAGGCTCCGGAAGTGACACCTGTGGCCCCTGCAGCTATAAATAAGTAAGGAGCAATAGGTGCTGCCGGTGTAAATGTGGCTACCAGTCCTGCAACTGCGAAACCTAAAGAAGCCCACCCGGCTCCGGTGGAAAGTGATTCCCAAAGCGATGCTCCATTAGTACTGAAATTACCTTTTAGGGTAGGATAACCGAATGTATTAGACGGAATTTCATAAGCCAGAATACCATTCGGATAGGTGTTTTTGCTGTCAAATTCTTCAAATAAATCTTTTAAATTATTCCCTTCATAAGTATGCTGATGTTGTACGCCTGGAGTAAGATCTGTGAGTACATAATTGGCTGGATTTTTTTTGCTTTTTCCTATAAATACATTGAGTGACAAGGTTTCTGTTGTTTCCTCGTTGATGGCTACGGCATTAATGGCTAATGCTGTTTTGGGAGCAATCGTATTAAAGCTTTTATCAATATTTTTCTTATATTCTTGTACGTTTTTTAGAGCCTGATAATCATCTTTTGGTAAGATAACCTGTCGGTAAGATGCTTCCTGGCCTGTTGGATTATTATTTTTGTCTAATACCAGACAATGGATTATAAAGACTCCTGTAAGTGAGCCCACAAAAGTAGCTGTTGCCTGCGCCGAATTCATATTCCAGCCATCCCGCCCAAAGTATTCTCCTCTTTTATAACCGAAGACATTGGCATTTTTAGCATATTCTACTCCCATTTCTTTTGGAGTATTGATTTCTGCAAACCAGAAATAATGATGATCTTTAGGAATGGGTTGCCCTTTAATTGAATAATACAAATGTGGAATATGGTTAGGATAAACATTTCCAGCTTCTTCAGGGTTTTTAGATTCGGATTTAATAAAGAAATTTGGATTGCTTTTTTGCTCTTCAGCTGCTCCTTTTGAAAGATTGAACTCAATAAAGGCTACCTGCTGTCTGAAATCTGAATAATTTTGGATTTTATTCTTTTTTAAATCACCAGCTGCCGCCTCTTCAAGGGTCTTAACCTGATATTCTTTGGTTAAAGCCCTGAATTCCTTTGTTATGGTATTTTCTATGATGAATATAAATGTATAGTTCCCTGATTTATGGGTGTTAATAGAAAATTGACTGATTGCAGTTCCATCCTGTCCGAATGTTTTAGTATCCTTTCTAAAAGGGTATTCAAACAAGTTGTATACTCTGCCGTCATTCTGGATCAATACTTTCCGGACAACTTCCGGCATTTTAGGGTTGCTTCCTTTGGCGCTAATAACAGGTGTTTCATATTGATAGATACAATCAAACTCTATAGGTTGTCCTTCTATGGCATACTTTGTCTTTGGCTTAATCCATGATCCTTTACCTGTGACAACAACTTCCTGCAACAGCTCACCTTCGGGGTGTGGTGGCTCTGGCTCCAGTGCTGGTTGTGGCTCTTCATAGTTTGCATATAATAGCCGTATCGCTTTAAATAAGTCTTTGTTGCCTAATTCTTCATATAAATCCTGTACTAACCCTACTTTTCTTTTAGGTTTGTATGTTGCGTCATAATATTGAATAAGCTCGTATCTTTCTTCATAGGAAAGTTTTTCTAAAGCCCTGAAGACTTTATCTTCATCAGTTCCTCCAAAAATCCCTAGTGTTCTGTGTTCAAAAGCTTCGTACAGCATTTTCGCACGTTCAGAAACAGGAAGCCCAACTTCTTTCCGACTGTTTAAGACATTCAATGCTTCATTCATTTTCAGCAAGGTTTCCCTATTAAGAGTGCCGGAAGTATTAATATTATTCTTACGTTGAAAATTGATGATCCCGGTCTTTGTTTCATTCCAGAAAAGATTCTTATTTTCAGAGGTTTTATGTCCTAATGTATTAAGGGCGTTATGAAGTGCTGAAACATGCTGCCCTTTGTCAAATAATTGAATAACAGATATATTTTTTTCTACTTTTCTAAATGCTCTGTTTTTAAAAGGGTCGTGTGTTATTTGGGTAGATTCTGTTTTTGCAAGGGATATTTTGCTGTCCTGATCGGTGATTTGCTCATGCTTATCTTTATCCTCTTTACTATGGGTATTTTGCTTATCGGACCTGCCGGCCCTGGGGGCAAATGTTTTTTTGTGTCTGCTCATGGTATTGGTTATTAGATGAGTTTTTATTATGCCGTGCTAAGGGTGTTATTCTGTTTTTTGTACAAATGGGCTGAGGCGGGATTGGTTTTTTCCGAAAGCCTTTTCGTTTTCTATCATTAAATAAGTGCTTATTAATGAATAGGTAATACGGGTTTCATTACGGTCATGTAATGCCATTGCTACATTTTTCATAATGTTTCTGATATTAGCACCGGTATAGGTATACTCTTTGGTTAAATGTTGTAAAAGATCATTACTCTCAAAAGCTATGTTTTTAGGCAAATAATGCTCCCAAAGAGCTTTTCTGATTGTTTCTGTGGGGCGTATTACATTGACAGATACATCAATACGGCGTTTGAAAGCATCATCCATATTGTTTTCAAAATTGGAAGCCAGAATTGTTAATCCGTCAAATTTTTCTATTCGCTGCAATAAATAGGAGACCTCCTGGTTGGCGTAGCGGTCATGAGCATCTTTTACATCAGAACGTTTCCCAAACAAAGCGTCAGCTTCATCAAAAAACAGCATACAGTTTTTCCCCTGCAGCCTGTTGAATAACACTTCAAGATTTTTCTCAGTTTCACCAATGTATTTGCTCACTACCTGTGAAAGATCTACATGGTACATATCAATACCATACGAATTAGCAAGAATTCCGGCAAGCATCGTTTTCCCTGTTCCCGGTGCACCGTAGAATAAAGCAATGAAGCCTGGTTTAAAGCTATGCTCATCGGTTTTGAAAAAGCCGTTTTCCAATGCTTTTATATAATGTCCAATAGGTTTTATCTGATCTCGCACATTATCTTCCAGAATAATATCTTCCATGGTGAGATCAGATTTGTAAAGCCTGCCCGGAAAGTAAGAACCATGATCCAGCTGTGGTTTCTGCCCTGATAAAAAATAATTGAGATAAGCGGTATCCAGTTCAATTTTTCCATGAATAAATTCTGTTGAAGAACGGTTGTAAATAAGATCATTTTTCAACAATACACTGCCATTGATGAGCTGGGCACCATACTTTGACCACAGTGATAAATCTTTACCTGCCAGCAAAAAAAGTGCAGTTTGAAAAGTCGGTTTAAAGCTGCGGCTGATTTTATCATATTCACCACCTGCTTCAATAGCAAATGCATTGCTGCTTTCTTCTATCTGGACAAAGGTTTTCAGGATAGACGGATAATGAGCCGAAGCAATGCCCAGCGCTAAGATGATTCTGTCCAGAACAGTAAGCTGGTGGGTGTTTATGGTAATGGAATAAGGAGATTGGTCATCTGATTTTGGAGGTTCAGGTATTTCATAATCCCCATTCAATTCTATACCCTCTTCCAGAAATAACTCTTTGCATCGCTTTTCAATAAGTGATTGCAGCCATTTCATTTCTTCATTTAAAGAGTTATGATTTACAGTATTGGAATGGAGTAAGGGATTGATTATTTCTGTTTTTTCATTAATAGGTGTTTTTATTAATGATGAGGGTTCATGGTTAATAGGAGATTTCATAATCTTATTTTGAATTAATAGGGTTGCAGTGAGGGTATTGCTGATGTAAAATCAGCAACTTCAGAGATTGGAAAGCTTCAGAGTATTTAGAAAATGTAACCTGTTATTACCAGTTTACGAATATGAATTTTTTCTGCCAGGGGAGTTTTACGAGACCAATTCCCCACGAGAGTTTTTCAAGGAGAATATCCTGTGTTTTTCGTTCTACGGTAAGGGTGTAATCAGAGTCGGTGATGACTAATTTCCCTGGTCGCTGGAAAAACTCGTTTTGCAATAAGGCAGCAGATGATTTTTTCATGGGAGCCCAGTTGTGCTGTACACTCTCTATTACATTTTTAGCCTGTTTTTTATGCTTACGTGAAAGTTTAATATGCCTGTTAATCGTTTGATGCATTGGGATATTACACAGGAATTTTTCAAAAATCATGTCGTATTCAGGAGCATTTATTTTTCCGGTGGCGATATAATGTAAGAGATGAGCGCACAATTCCGGATCAGTAAGCTGCTGGGTTTTTGGATCAAGAAGCTCACAGTGTTCAAATAGAGTTTTGATGAATGGATGGATCAAAATAAGCCCTGCATTTTGAATATATTGTCCCTCGTTCTGATTGGTATCTTCCTGAATTTCAGCATTTTTTTTCTGAATGGTTTCTTGTGAAGTTATTACATTTTCAGGTTGATCTGCTACATCTGTTTTGAAGCTTTCAGAAATTTCATTTTCTGTAATAAAAGGGAATATCTTAACTACTGTTTTCCTGTTCTGATGATTGCTTTTTGTTTGTGATAAGCCCATCTGTTCTATTGTTGAAATTTCCCGTAAAAGATACTCCCGGAGATGAGGATTGGATGTAGTCAAATACTCTGATATTACATTGAAGATCAAACGCCAGATGGCAATTCTATCCGTATGATTCAGTTTCGATAGATGATGTATTGTATCCGTTTCCAGGTTGATCTTCAACTCCTTATTTTTCAAAATTGCCAGGCATAATTGGGCAATTTGTTCATTGGAAAGCTGATTGATAAGCCGGTTTCGGACATTTTCTTTTGACAAAACAGATACTATGTTCTTTTGAAAATTATTGGCCGAAATTAGAAGGTTAAAAACCTTTGGTTCCAATATAGCCATAGTATTGCTCTCAGAATTCCACCAGGGCATAGCTCCTTTTTCTAAAAAATAGATCAATGCTTTGAGCATCTTTTCCTGATTGTCTACCAGATAGGCTTTAGTATTATTTTCTGTTTCCTGATGAGAAGTTTCAGTGGGTTGAGTAATTTCTGACAGTTCATCTTTAAAGAGTTCAGCTATCTGATCTTTTAACTCCATATTTAATGCGCTGCTTTTTACCTCCACATTTAATTCTAAACGGGGAATCTGCAACGTATGACCAGCCAACTTATATTCTAAAGCCCTGATATGCTTTTCTATTTCCGGAAAAACATCAATAGATAAAAAGCTGTTGATATCATCTTTTATACGCAATGCCTTTTCTTTGTTGTTGACAGTAATTTCAAGAAAAACTTTCTGAATGATATGATTTTGCTTCACATTAAAGAGGTTTAAATGATACAATATTGGGAATCGTCAGACCGTTACTTTTTGTCGAACTCTCCACCCCAGAAACTTGCAGGACAAAGGCTGAGTTTAGATCTCTGCTTGGCACTCAGTCTGCATCCACAGCCTCTGACAAATCCGTCTTTTGGACCATCTATCACTTCCAGGGTCTCTGGATTGAGCCATTTCATTGCGTTACAATTGTTGCCGTTTTTTAAAGGACATGCATTACAAATTTCTTCCCTTAAAGAGAAAATAGCTTCTTCATTTTGGTCTGCCACACCCAATTTTGACCGTAGCTCATTAAAATGGCCGCCAATGATTTCATTGCGCTTACTGAAAAGATTTTTAATGTTCATATGATTAATGTTTTTTAAATTATTGGGTCAAAATTAGAAAGAAGAGCTCCTATTTTTCGAATGATAAGGCCGCTCTATTCTGTCTTTGCAGTAAAAGACAAAATCATTTCCTAATGATGCAGATTCATATTTTCTGTAAACAGCCGGATGCAAAAAAGCTGATCTTTCTCATCAGGAAAGCATATGTTTTTTTGGGGAACTTTATACTTTGAGACACTCAATCAACCTATTCGATTATTTACCATCCAAAAAATGCTGAACTCATAAAAACAGCTATTTGATTTAGGGATAATCATCTGTTGAAATACAATATTTTTTTAAGCAGAATAAGGCTCAGTTAACAGACTGAAATTTGACCCCCATGAGAGCAATAAAATCTTCGGGTTAAAATTTGATTTTTCACTATCGTTTTTAACGTATTTATCCTCAGTATATTAATGGTGCTGTTTTTAGTTTTCTTCTATGAGAATTAAAATCCGATTTACTGCAAAGACTGTATTGAGCGCCCAAAATATTTGTCTTTTGAGGGGGCGTGATTGTATGTTTGCACCATAATAATTAAGAACAGAAATTATGATTAATAAAGTATTAACAGTTTTAAAAAATCAGCTAAATGCTCCGGATGGTTTATGGGATCCTAACGTTCCTAACGAAATTGAAATTGCTGTTGTTGATGACATCGCCAAACATGATGACAACACGGAAGGCCTTAGTAACAAAGTAGTAATTAGTCTGCTCAATATTGAGGAAGAATCAACATTGAAAAACAGATCAAGGTATCAACCGGTTGTGGTAGAAAACAATCCGGTACGATATGATAAAGAAAGTACTCCTGCTTACTTAAATCTATATGTAATGATCTCTGCCAACAGAAGTACATACAGCAAATCTTTACTAAGTATTTCAAAAGTTATCGAAGTATTTCAGGCCAAGAATGTATTGGAGTATGTTGACCTTGAGCCTCAAAACAATTTCAGTTTCAGAATAGAACTGCATTCCATTCCCTTTGAACAGCTAAGTTACGTCTGGGGTTTATTAGGCGGAAAAATAATGCCTTCTGCTTTATATAAAATCAGTGTGATCAAGATTTCAGCGAAGGAGGTAGTTCCTGTTAAATTAATTAATGACATTCATATACAAAGTATTAAAGTTGATTAATCATAAAAACTAAAAACTAAACTAAAAACTAATAACCCTTTAAACTTTTAAACATGTTAAATCCAGCAACACCAGGTGTTTCTGTTGAAGAAATTACAAGACTTCCATACTCGGTTGCCTACATAGAAACAGCTATGCCAGCATTTATTGGGTATACCGAACTACTCCCTGTTGGGTATAATGAGCCTTTCATTATCAGTTCTCTTTTAGAATATGAGCAATATTTTGGAAAAGCAAAAGAAGAAAATATTCAGCTACAGGATGTAGAAGGCAAAGGAGTAACTATTGTAGCTCCTCAGGTACAATTTTTAATGCATTATTCGCTGCAAATGTATTTTGCCAATGGCGGCGGACCTTGTTATATCATTTCTGTAGGGGATTATACATCAGCAGAAGTACAATTATCCTCATTGGAAGCAGGACTGGCTAAAATCGATCATAAAAACATTAAAGAACCGATTCTTATTATTTTCCCTGATGCTATTTCACTCACCAATGAATCCGAATTTTATAGCATTTATAATCAGGCTATTGATAAAGCTAAAGATGAGAAGAAAAACAGATTTGTTATACTGGATACCTATTACGGAAATTCTGTTATCCAATCAAACAATCTTACCACGATTGAATCTTTTAGAAATAAAGTAAACCCGACTAATCATGCGGCAGCTTACTTTCCTCACTTAAAAACTATTTTGAATTATACTTTTGATGAGACTAAGACTCCTATAGTACATACCGGTTTACAAAAAGCAGGACAAGGAAGTGCTCTTTTTTATGCGGGTGAGATTGCTGCTTTAGATGAATTAAAAAGTTTAGCGAATGCCGAAATCTCAACCGGTTCTGCGGATGCTTACGTTCTTGCCGACTTATTAGATCAGGCTATTGCAATAGCAGAAGAAGTGAATGAAACAGCTGATGCAGGCGATCAAAAAAGTACTTTAACAGAAGTAATTGATGAGGCAAAAGTTGTATTGGAAGCGATATATGACGGAATAATAGATGATTTTATGATTCCCGATGGTTTAGACGAAAATGCACCGGCTTTCAGTGAAGAGTTTGATGCATTAAAAACTGCAATTCTTGAAGTAAAAGACGAAAAAGGAGATGCTAACGGGATTACACTTAAAAATCTGGAATCATCCAATTCGGCACTATACAATCAGGTGAAAAAAGAAATGCAGTCATTAAAAGTTGTTTTACCGCCATCATCAGCAATAGCAGGAGCATATGGCAGAATAGACAGCACAAGAGGAGTATGGAAAGCTCCGGCCAATATCAATATTAACCATGTCATTACTCCGACAGAAAAAATTTCCGATCATGAACAGGCTGCATTACATATGGATGTTTTAGGGAAATCAATCAATGCGATCAGAACTTTTACAGGAAAAGGTACCTTAATCTGGGGAGCCAGAACCCTTGAAGGGAAAGATAAAAATAATGAGGGGAAAGATAACGAATGGAAGTATGTGCATGTACGCCGCTATTATAATATGATCCGGCAATCGATCAATGATGCGCTCAACAAGTTTATGAATGAGCCTAATATCCCTCACACATGGTTACGGGCAAAAACAATGCTGGAAAATTTTCTTCACCAGCAATGGATGGAGGGTGCATTAGCGGGAAGTACTCCGAAAGAGGCTTATGAAGTAACCGTAAAAGGAGTAGAAGGAACTACTATAATGAATGTAGACCTTAAAATAGCATTAGTGCGCCCGGCAGAGTTTATTGTACTCAATTTTTCGCACAAATTGCAACAGTTCTAAAAAGAGAAAATCAATCACGAATAAATATCCGAAGTTTTACTTCGATGAATAATTAATATTAACGTAAAATTTTTTAAAATGAATTACAAAACCCCTGGAGTTTACGTGGAGGAACAAGGAAAATTTCCCCCTTCCGTAGCGCAAGTTGAAACGGCTATCCCTGCTTTTATTGGGTATACAGCGGATGGACCGAAAAATAAACCAACGAGAATTGCTTCGATGTTGGAGTATGAAGAAATTTTTGGAAAAGCAAATCCGGAAATCTTCGCTGTGGCTTTCAAAGATGGTGTTGCAACAGCAATTCCAACCAAGGTAAGCGACTTTAAAATGTATTATGCCATGCAGATGTATTTTGCCAATGGTGGTGGCCCTTGTTATATTGTTTCTGCAGGAGATTATAAAAGCCAGGAGGCTGTAGGTGCTCCTACACCGGCGGAAGCTTTTTTATCCGGTCTTGAATTATTAAAAAAAGAAGACGAACCTACCTTGATCGTTTTTCCGGATCTTCAAAGTTTAGCTCCTTCTGCTGCTGATATTGCGGCTGCTTCTGCTGTTGTTACGTCTGCAGTATATGCTAAGAATGTTGCTTCTGCCGCTAAAAGTATTGCAGGCGTTGTTGCAGACGCTGTTGCAGGGGCTAATGTAGATGCTGCTGTTGCTGCTGCCGTTGCTAAGGCAGCTGAGTTTAATGTTGCTAATCCTAATGATTTACAGATTGCTGGTGCTAAGGGTGGTCAGGCTGTTGTAGTTGCGGTTAAGGAGGCTGCTGCGGTTGCTAATGCTACTGTGGCTACTGTTAAGGCTGCTGCTCAGGCTGTTGTTACTGCTCTTGAAACAGATTTTACTACAGCTTCTACGATGGAGACTGATGCTCTTGCTGCCAGCAGTCTTGTTACTTCCAGAGCAGGTGATCCTGTTGCTATTGGGAAAATCTATGCTTTGTACAATAAAGCTTTAGACCAGGCAGAATTATTAAAAGACAGGTTCGTCATTATGGATATTCTTCAAGACGTTGCTGCTTTTAGAGATAAAGTAACTTCTAAAGGTTTGAAATATGGTGCGGCTTATTATCCAAGATTGAAGACTGTTTTAAGCTATGATTTCAAAGATGCTGATGTTTTAGTTACCGGTGCATCTGGGATTACAACTTTAGCCGCATTGAAGATTGCTAATTCTGAAATGTATAATCAGGCTAAACAAGCAATCGGGTCTGCATCAGTAGTGCTGGCACCATCCTCTGCAATTGCCGGAGTTTATGCCAAAGTAGACAGTACTTCCGGAGTATGGAAAGCGCCTGCTAATGTAGGGCTTAGTTTAGTAGATGTTCCTGCCGTAAAAATTTCTACTAAAGAGCAGGATCTGCTTAATGTAGATGCTGCATCAGGAAAATCAATCAACGCGATCAGAACTTTTGCTGGAAAAGGAACATTAGTCTGGGGAGCCAGAACATTGGACGGAAACAATAACGAATGGAAATATGTACCTGTACGTAGATTTTTCAACATGGTAGAAGAATCTGTGAAGAAAGCTACAGAGCGTTTCGTATTTGAACCGAATACTGCCAATACATGGACCCGTGTACAGGCTATGATCGAGAATTTCCTTGATCAGCAATGGAGAGATGGAGCATTAGCAGGAAGCAAGCCGGAAGAAGCATATTACGTAAGCGTTGGTTTGTACAAAACAATGTCGGCTCAGGATATTTTAGAAGGAAGAATGAATATCGAGATCGGTATGGCTGCAGTTCGTCCGGCTGAATTTATCGTACTCAATTTTTCACACAAATTACAGGAAGCATAAAATCAATTAAATAACAATTAAAATTAAAAATAAATTATGAGTACATATCCATTAGTAAAGTTTGCCTTTGAAGTAGATTGGGGCGGAACAAAAGTAGGATTTCAGGAAGTCAGCGGTTTAAATGTTGAAGCAGCTTTAATTGAATACAGACATGGCGCAAGTCCTGATTTCAGTAAGATTAAAATGCCTGGAATGAAAAGTTTCAGTAACATCACCCTAAAAAGAGGAACTTTCAAAACTGATAACGAATATTTCGACTGGTTCCAAAGCATTCAGCTAAGTACAGTAGAACGCAGATCTATCACGATCTCCCTTTTAGATGAAACAGGAGCTCCTGCAGTAACATGGAAAGTGAAAAATGCATTCCCGCTTAAATTACAATCAACAGATCTGAAAGCTGAAGGTAACGAGGTGGCTATTGAAACCCTGGAAATTGCACACGAAGGATTAACTATTGAAAATAACTAATATTAACTTTAAATTTTTAACAAATGAATTACAAAACACCTGGAGTTTACGTAGAAGAAATTGCGAAATTCCCACCATCTGTAGCACAAGTAGAAACGGCGATCCCTGCTTTTATCGGACATACAGATAAAGGACCAAGAAATGAGCCGACAAGAATCTCTTCTATGTTGGAATACGAAACAATTTTCGGAGGAGCAAAAGATGAAAAAACAGCGTTCTCCGTTACGATTGAAGATACTGTTGTAACGGCAAAAGTAGACAACGCCAAACTAAGTCCTTATAAAATGCATTATGCTATGCAAATGTATTTTGCTAATGGTGGCGGACCATGCTATATTGTTTCAGTAGCAGACTATGAAAAAACTCCTGCCTTAGGAACAGAAACACTTGCCGGCGGTTTATGGTTCGGATTAAAATCATTAGAAAAAGAAGACGAACCTACACTTATTGTTTTCCCGGATGCTGAAGCTTTAGGAGCGGATGCTTACAAGTTATACAATAAAGCTTTAGATCAGGCAGAAGATTTGAAAGACAGGTTCGTTATTATGGATGTTTTTGCAGATGCTGCTGCTTTCAGAGCCGGAGTAGATGCTGCTGGTTTAAAATATGGAGCTGCCTATTATCCAAAATTGGAGACTGTTTTAAGCTATAGCTTTGATGATAAAGATGTTAAAATCGAGAGCTACAAAGAAGTAAATGATGCTGGAGTTCTTGTGGATGTTGTAATGCCTCAAAATGGAAATACTTTAGCATGGTTGAAATCAAGAAGTTCAGCGCTGTATAACCAGGCTAAAAAAGAAATTGAATCTAAAAGATTGGTACTGGCTCCATCTTCATCAATTGCCGGAATTTATGCTAAAGTAGACAGCACTTCCGGAGTATGGAAAGCACCAGCCAACGTGGCAATCAGCAATGTACTGGCACCTGTTGTAAAAATTTCTAATGAAACGCAAGACGGTCTTAACGTAGATGCAGTAGCAGGAAAATCAATCAACGCAATCAGAACTTTTACAGGAAAAGGAACATTAGTCTGGGGAGCAAGAACATTAGACGGAAACAGTAACGAATGGAAATATGTACCTGTACGTAGATTTTTCAACATGGTGGAAGAATCTGTGAAGAAAGCTACAGAGCGTTTCGTATTTGAACCGAATACTGCCAATACATGGGTTCGTGTACAGGCTATGATCGAGAATTTCCTTGATCAGCAATGGAGAGATGGAGCATTGGCAGGAAGCAAGCCGGAAGAAGCGTATTACGTAAGCGTTGGTCTGCACAAAACAATGTCGGCTCAGGATATTTTAGAAGGAAGAATGAACATCGAGATCGGTATGGCTGCAGTACGCCCGGCTGAATTTATCGTGTTACGTTTTTCACATAAATTACAGGAAGCATAAAATACAATTAAATAACAATTAAATATAAAAACATTATGAGTACATATCCATTAGTAAAGTTTGCCTTTGAAGTAGATTGGGGAGGAACAAAAGTAGGATTTCAGGAAGTCAGCGGTTTAAATGTCGAAGCAGCTTTAATTGAATACAGACATGGCGCAAGTCCTGACTTTAGTAAGATTAAAATGCCTGGAATGAAAAGTTTCAGTAACATCACCTTAAAAAGAGGAACTTTTAAAACTGATAACGAATATTTCGACTGGTTCCAAAGCATTCAGCTAAGTACAGTAGAACGCAGATCTATCACGATCTCTCTTTTAGATGAAACAGGAGCTCCTGCAGTAACATGGAAAGTGAAAAATGCATTCCCACTTAAATTACAATCCACAGATCTGAAAGCTGAAGGTAACGAGGTGGCTATTGAAACCCTGGAAATTGCACACGAAGGATTAACTATTGAAAATAACTAATCATGGCAGTTTTATATCCTCCAACCAGTTTCTCTTTTATTGTTAATGGGATTTCAACAACAGAGGGTATTGACTCCAGATTTCAATCTATATCTGGTTTATCAACAGAAATTGGAACTGAAGAATATGCCGAAGGAGGCGAAAACAGATTTACACACCAACTTCCTTTGAGACCCAAATATCCTAATTTAGTTCTTAAACGTGGGTTAATCGTAAGTTCCGGATTGATAAGCTGGTGTAGAAATGCGATGGAAAACTTCCAGTTTGAACCCAGAGACCTCATCATTTCTCTTTCAGGCGGGATTCAGTCTACAGCACCCCTAATGGTTTGGAATGTAGTAGGAGCATACCCCGTAAGATGGGAAGTATCCGAATTCAACGCAGAAGAAAGCAAACTTGCTATTGAAACAATAGAACTGAAATATAGATATTTCACAATACCCTCATCGTTAGCAAGCTTAGGCTTGTAATTTCTAAATCAAATCTAAGCACCTGAACGTGTGTTAGTTTAAAGATAAATTTTACCCAAATCTTTTTTCATAAAAAAACAACAGATTGGTCTATAACAGAGACTGAACACACCCTTCATGTGCTTGGATTTTTTTAAATAAACATGTTAAATCATTGGTTATTAGTGTTTTGAATATTAATGATCATTAAAAAACAAACGAAATGCCAATAGAAATAAAAGAGCTTCACATTAAAATAAATGTGGACGAAAAAGCAGCAGTAACAACCACTGCCACATCGGTAGATGAAGCACAGCTCATGCGCGCCATCAGCGAAAGTGTAGAACAGGCAGCAAAGATAGAACACCGTAAAAAAGAAAGATAATGAGAGGTGAAATAAAAAAAATAAAGATAGGAACGTACGAAGATTCTACATATGGGAGAATGATTAGTAGTACTGCTTTTGTGGCTCTTATTAATCCGACAGGTTTCTCTTTTACACGTAAAAATGAATATAATACGACACAGGAACCTGGAGCCAGTGCTACAGACCCAAAATACATCAATGCAGCTCCTCAATCCTTACAACTGGAATTTTTATTTGACGGTACAGGCGTAACAGAAGCCAATTCCGGTAATAAGCTTATCAATAAAATAAAGGAAGGCTTGGGAAAAAGAAATCCTTTCAGTAAAAAAGCAGTAGAAGATCAATTAGCTGAATTTTATGTAGCTACCGGAAATTATAATGGCTCGATTCATAAACCGTATAATGTTATAATTATTTGGGGAGAATTTGAATTTAAAGGGGTTTTGACCGAATTTACAATAGATTACAAATTATTTAATAATGATGGTACTCCTCTGAGAGCTGTAGGAAAAGCAACATTTGCAGGAGCGGTGAGTAAGGAACTTGCAGCAAGAACTGTAAAAACTTCTTCTCCGGATCTTACCCACAAAAGAACAGTACAAGCCGGCGATACACTGCCCTTAATGACCGAAAGAATTTACGGAGATTCCAAATACTATCTGGAAGTAGCTAAAGTAAATAATCTTGTCAATTTCAGACAGCTAAAACCAGGGCAGGAATTATTCTTTCCGCCGTTAGAAAAAGTTTCATAATATGAATAATAGCGGATACATACAAACAGCAAAAAATCCAGATTTAGTTACCTATAAGGTTATGTCTGGAGGCACAGAACTGCCGGGGAAGTACGGAGTGAAAAACATTATTGTGGAAAAAGAATTCAACAGAATTCCTTATGCCCGCATTGTTATTTTAGACGGAAGTGTACCGGAACAGGATTTCAAGCTCAGTAATGAAGATCTGTTAATTCCCGGAAAAGAAATTGAAATCACCGCTGGCTACCATTCTGAAGAAGAAACCATTTTTAAAGGAGTTGTCGTAAAGCACAATATCAAAATCAGAAACGGTTCTTCTTATCTGATTGTAGAATGCAGAGATAAGGCTGTAAAAATGACCTTGGGAAGAAAAAGCAAATATTTCTACGAAAGTACAGACAGTGATGTTATTGAAGAATTGGTGGGTAATAACGGACTTACTGCCGATGTTGAAACGACTTCAAATTCACATAAGGAATTGGTTCAATACCAGTCTTCTGATTGGGATTTTATGCTTACCAGAGCACAGGCGAACGGTAAACTTTGCTCCGTTGAAGACGGAACCATCAAAATTGCTAAACCCGATTTTAGTGGTGAAGCCGTAGAAACAGTAGTTTTCGGATCATCTGTACATGAATTTGACGGAGAAATTGACGCCAGAGACCAATTCAATAAAATTACAGCCAAAACATGGAGTTATACCGATCAGGAACTCACTGAAGTGGAAGCTCAGGATCCTGCCATTACCCTCAACGGGAATCTTTCATCAGGTGATTTGGCAGATGTTTTCGGAATTGAAGATCTGCAGCTTAAGCATGGGGGAAATCTTACTCAGGGGGAACTGCAGGAATGGGGAGATGCCAAAGCCACCTTCCAGCAATTAGCCAAAACAAGAGGAAGAGTAAAATTCCAGGGAATTCCATCGGTAAAGCCGGGAGTTTCATTGACGCTTCAAGGAGTTGGAAACCGATTCAATGGGAAAATATACGTAACCGGTGTCCGTCATGAAATTGATGAAGGAAATTGGCTGGTAGACGCTCAGTTCGGACTTTCTCCCACATGGTTCTCTGAAACCTATGATGTAAGTGAAATGCCGGGTTCAGGAATTATTCCTGCCATAAGCGGATTACATGTAGGAGTCGTATCACAATTGGAATCAGATCCGGACGGAGAAGATAGAATTTTAGTGCAGATCCCTATCATCAATAACGAGGAAGAAGGGATTTGGGCAAGAATAGCCACCCTTGATGCCGGAGAAAACAGAGGATCATTCTTCAGACCCGAAATCGGAGATGAAGTCATCATCGGATTTATTAATGATGATCCCAATGATGCTGTGGTACTTGGAATGCTGAACAGCAGTGCAAAACCGGCTCCTCTTGTAGCTTCTGACGATAACCATGAAAAAGGATTTGTGACCCGAAGTGAAATGAAAATGATCTTTAATGATGATAAAATCTCATATACGCTTGAAACTCCAAAAGGCAAAAAAGTAATCGTAGATGAAGATGCAGATGTTATTAAAATCGAAGACGAACACTCTAATATTCTTACCCTTAACAAAGATGGTATTAGTATGGAAAGCGGGAAAGACATCAAGATCAAAGCAAAGGGTGATATCAACATGGAGGGAACGAACATTAATGTAAAAGCGAGCGCTCAGTTCACAGCAGAAGGAAGTTCCGGTTCAGAGCTTAAATCAGGAGCAGTAACCGTAGTAAAAGGATCTCAAGTTAAAATTAATTAATAATCATGAAACCGGCAGCAAGAATTACAGATATGCATACCTGCCCTATGGTAACGGGAACAGTTCCCCATGTAGGAGGTCCTATCATTCCGGCAGGAGAACCCACGGTACTTATCGGCGGAATGCCTGCAGCAAGACAAGGAGATAAAGCAGTATGTACAGGGCCACCGGACACCATTGCGTCAGGATCCTCAAGTGTTTTGATAGGCGGAAAACCTGCCGCAAGAATGGGAGATTCTACCGCTCATGGAGGGGTAATAACCGCAGGTGACGCTACTGTTTTAATAGGCGGATAATAGGGAAGGCAGCTTTTAAGACCATCATAAGCTCCCGTATACATAGAATCTGACTAAACATAAAAATGTAAAACATCAATAATAAAAACGGTTAGAATAACAAAAAACTCTATGCTACAGATGCAGGATGTGAACATTCAATATAACAAATAACGTATGAAAATAAATACAGATTTTTTAGGAACAGGCTGGAGTTTTCCGCCTGAGTTTAATGAGACTGAAGGAAAACTGGCCATGACCACAGATGTAGAAGACATCAATAACAGCCTTAAGATTTTATTGTCAACACGCCCTGGTGAACGGGTCATGTTCCCAAACTATGGGTGTGACTTGCAGGAAATGCTCTTTAAACCTCTGGACTTAACGCTGATTACCCAAATGAAAGGAATCGTTGAGCGTGCTATTTTATATCATGAGCCCAGAATCAATATTCTAAGTATTGAAATTGATACTCAGGAAGAACTTCAGGGTGAAGTTTTAATACAAGTTGACTACGAAGTAAGAAATACTAATACAAGAAGCAATATGGTTTTCCCTTTTTACAAAGGAGAAGCTACCGAAATATAATGAATTACGGGATGTCTGTAGCCATTTTGAATACTACCAAACACTACAATAAGTATTGCATCTGACCATAGAAAGATAAATATAAACAAATGAAAAAAACAGATACATTTTCACATTATCGTGAAGGAAAATCACAAATGCAGCGCTTTTTAGCAGAACTAGATCCTGGGAATCTTGAGTTACACGATTTCGATTTGTTTGACTGGCTATTATTCGCAAACAATTTTGCTCAACATGTAAACTATTTTGACAAAGATGATAATACAAAACCAAAAGGAAAGTGGGGAAACTTCTTCCTGGGTGATGATGCCGACGCTATCCCTCGTAGAGAAAGCGTTGAGTATAAAAGTATGAAAAAACAGGTTACAGATCTTATGTCCCAGTTTGAACAGGATAGCAGCCTGACGCCTCACCTGACATTATTTGTTTGCTTTTTAAAATTATTGGATTTCTCAAAAAAAGCATTCAATAATCTGACGAAAAGGCACCTGGACTTCTATTATAACGAAATTCTTCAAATTGAGAAAAATGATGCCAAATCAGACAAAGTCTATGTGATTTTTGAACTCGCCAAAAAAGCGATTCAGGAAAGAATTCCAGTGGGTACATTGCTGGATGGGAATAAAGACGCTAATGGCAAAAAACGAATCTACAAAACAGGTGATGAACTTGTTGCCAATCAGGCCAAAGTAGTGGAGATCAAAAGCTTTTTAAACGATGTTGAAAAAAGAGAACTGAAAATGGCTCCGGTAGCCAACTCCGCAGACGGTTTGGGTGATAAATTGCCGGCAGACGGTAACTATTGGTGGCCGTTTGGATATAATTCTGATGAGACCAATTCAAATAAATCCATTTATAAAGAACTTCCAAAAGCTAAACTTGGCTTTTCAATTGCCTCCTCACTTTTTGATTTAAAAGAAGGAGACCGTACCATCACCCTTAAGATTGATTTTAATAAAAATTCAACCCAAAAATTACAAAATCTTTCAAAAACAGATATTAAAAATAATATCAAAGTGCTTTGCAGCGGAGAGAAAGAATGGTTGTCAGGTGCTGTTTTAACATGTATTAAAAACGAAGAAGAAAGATTAGAACTTTCTATAGCATTACAAAAAGAGTTCCCGGCCGTTGTAAAATACAATAAAGAAGTGCTGGCAGAAACATTTCAAACCAGTTTCCCTGTGGTAAGATTGATGATTGAAGGAGAAAAATACTATGATCTATATGAAGCTCTTTCAGAAAAATCAATAAAGAACATCGAAATAGCGGTTGATGTAAAAGGAGTAAAATCAATTCAGATAGAAAATGACAATGGGGTCTTAAATTCAGAAAAGCCTTATTATCCTTTCACCGCACAACCTGTTAAAGGATCTAATTTCTATATCAAATGTCCTGAAATGTTTTCCAAAAAATGGCAGAATGCAGACATTACGATCAACTGGAAGAATGCTCCGGATTCTATAAAAGATTTATACAGCGGATATGTTATTCAGCCTAATCAAAATATAAGTTTAACCGATTTTGAGGGCTTAAAAAATTCTTCAATCGTAGGTTCTGATGCTTACTTCAAAGCGGATGTTGCCTTACTGGATAAGGAAATCTGGTACGAAAAGGCCAATGATATTGATGTATTCACGAAAGGAAAGGACGCTTATAACATTCAGTTTTCTGTAAATAATGCAAGTAATAAGGCTGGAACAAGCGAGACCATCAGGGTAACACTGAATCAGTCGTCATTACAGGATGTGTATCCTAAACTGTATACATTGGCATTATCAAGTAATCCGACCTTTAAAAAGCTTATTCCCAACGAGCCGTATATTCCTTTTGCTGAAGATATAGAGCTGAATTACAGTGCGAAAGAAAATGTGTATTCGTACCTGGAAAGAGAATCTGCCGGAGAAGTTTCAAAAAATAAAGAAGTACAGCTGTATCATGAAGACGTATTCGGTCAATACGAAAAAGAAGTAGAAACCAACAGCATTGTACCGGTACACCAAAATGGAGGTGAATTGTACATTGGCCTGGAAGCAATGCCTCAGACTACAGTATCACTATTAATTCAAATGCTGGAAGGAAGTGAAAATCCTTTAGCAGATCCTTTCCTGGAAAAAGAATTTATAGAATGGCATATTCTTTCAAACAATTCATGGATGAGTTTGTCGGATTATATGCTGCAGAACGACACCAGAAAGTTCCTGGAATCAGGGATTGTCAAGTTTAAAGTGCCAAAAGATGTCGACAAAAGCCACACAAGATTTACCGACGGATTAGTCTGGATCAGAGCCAAATCACAAAGAAGCTATGATGCCGTATGCAAAATCCAGGGAATCTATACTCAGGCGGTTTTAGCAACATTCCAGAATCAGGATAATGACCTGTCTCATCTCAATAACGGATTGGAAGCAAAAACCATTGCTAAACTGATCTCCAGAGTTCCTCAGGTAAAATCTGTCAGCCAGCCTTATAACTCGTTTGATGGTAAATACAAAGAAACAGATACCGAGTTTTACAGACGTGTAAGTGAACGGTTAAGACATAAGCACAGAGCCATCACACAATGGGATTACGAACATTTGGTATTACAGGAATTCCCGGAAGTTTTTAAAGTAAAATGTTTAAATCATACTTCCGAAAAATCCTATATGGATCCTGGACACGTTACCCTGATGGTAGTTCCGAATATTAAAAATAAAAATGCTTTTGATGTCTATCAGCCGAGAGTAAGCAGAGCCTCTTTGAATAAAATTCAGAATTATGTAAATGAATTAAATACAATGCACGTGAAAGCTCAGGTAATCAATCCTAATTATAAAGAAGCAAAAGTAGAAACAAAAGTAAAGTTCTTTGAACAGTATGATGAAACATTTTATACCAAACAGCTGGACGAAGATATTAAAAAATATATATCGCCATGGGCTTTTACAGATTCTGAAAATATTGATTTTAATGTAGAGCTGAATGTGAATCAGTTGGTTAATTATCTGGAGCAGCTGTATTATGTGGATTACATTGATGAGATTAAAATACTGGTGAACAATATCCCGCAAAGGCAGTCTTTAATTGAAGTAGATCCAAAATCAATTCTGGTATCTGCCAAGCAGCACAATGTCACTATTACAGAACAGGTATGTATTTAATAATAAACAAGAAGAAACATAATCATGTCAGAAAATAAACATATTAGTATATCAAAAAATATAGAAACCGGAGATCAGACAGATTTTCATTTTCTACGCAAAACAGGGATTGAATACATAGAAAAGTTAGGAGGAAAACTCTGGACCGATTATAACTCTCATGATCCTGGGATCACCACGCTGGAAGTGTTAAGCTATGCTATCACGGATCTTGGGATGAGGATGAACCTGAATATGGAAGATATCTTAGCATCTGATGATGTAAAAAATGACATTCATACCCAGTTTTTAAAGGCTGCAGAAATTTTACCTTCAAGACCTTTAAATGAACTGGATTACAGAAAGTTGTTTATAGACATCAACACGACTGGAAGCCTTAAAAGACCGATCCGTAACTGTTGGTTAGTTCCTAAAAATGAAACATTATATGTCGATTGTAAAACCGGAGATATAGACTTTAAACCGATCGGAGAAAAGACAGAACATTTTAACGTAAAAGGATTGTACGACCTTTATGTAGATTATGCCGAAGATATTGATGGGGATGGTATCGGATGTGAAAGATCTAATGTCAATATCAAAATATTAGACAGTTACCATGCCAACAGAGGACTTTGCGAAGATCTGGCAGAAATTAAAGAAGTTGAAATTCAGAAAGTTGCAGTGTGTGCCCGTATCGGACTTGTCAGTAAAGCAGACGAAGAACTGGTGCATGCTAAAGTCATCAGAACAATCAATAATTATCTGTCTCCAGAGGTTCATTTTTATTCACTGAAACAAATGCTGGATAAAGGTCTTACTACAGATCAGATTTTTGAAGGTCCGCTTCTGGATAATGGCTTTATCGATACGGAAGAGCTTAAAAACAGCCAGTTAAGAACAGAAGTTCGTCTTTCTGATATCATCAGTGAAATCATGAAAGTTGAGGGTGTTAAAGAAATTCATGACGTGTCTATTGCAGGTTGTGATAGTGTGATCAAACAAAATAATGATTGGCTGATCTGCATTGAAAAAGGCAGAAAACCGGAACTGTGTGAACTGAGTTCATTCAGTTACAGTAAAGGATCTCTTCCGTTAAATATCAATAACAAAAAAGTTCAGGATTACCTAGAAACTCTTAAAAGGGAAGAAGAAGTACTTAGAGACGATGCAAGGCAGAATAAAGAGTTGGTATTGCCTCAGGGAACTTCATATGATATTGCAGACTATGCTACGATTCTTAATGAATTTCCGGACACCTATGGAGTAGGAGAATCTGGAATTATTGGGAATTCATCCCCGGAGAGAGAAGCATTGGCCAAACAAATGAAAGGGTATTTGTTATTTTTTGATCAAATCCTTGCCGGCTACTTCAAACACCTTGAAAAAGTAAAAGAAGTATTAAGCATTAATGGTAAGTTAAAAAGAACCTTTTTTACACAGGCTCTTAAGAATATTAAAGGCTTTGATGAATTGGTTTCTGACTATGATACCGAAAGTGATGATCAACTTACAGATTCGTTATATGAAGAGCTGGATAACAGTGTGGAACGACGAAACGAAGTATTGGACCATCTGATCTCCCGTTTTGCGGAAACATTTAGTGACTATACGTTCTTAATGAAATCATTGTATGGGAAATCTACCGATGAAATTGTCTTATACAACAAAGAAAATTTCTTAAAAGAATATTCATCACTAAGTAAAGACAGAGGGTTGGGATATAATTATACCTTAATCGGAGATTCAGATCTTTGGAATACCAGCAATATTTCCGGTGTTCAGAAAAGAATTGCCCGTTTGCTGGGGATTAAAGATTATACCCAGAGAAACTTATCTCAGTCGCCGGTATCCATTATTGAAACAACAGATAATACCGGTAAAAAAACGTATACCTGGAAAATAAAAGATGCCGGCGGCAATATTATTTTATCCTCTGTAAACAGCTATACGACTGAGCATATTGCAATCAAAAATCTGAATGAAGCCATTTATCAAACCATTCAGATTGATCAGGAAGATCTTGAAAATGCATTAGCCAAATTAGATGAGAAACACCCTGAAGTTACATTAGAAAAACTGAAAAATTGTGAAAAGGATTACTGTATAATTGGAAATATAAAAATCCGTGTTTCATTAGGAGGTAATTATTATTTTGAAATTCTGGATGACCAGAAAAATGTCATTGCTGTTCACAAAAAAACCAATCCTTATTCAGATTTGATAGAATTGAAAGACGGAATTAAGGCAACGGTGAAGTATTTCAAATATGAATTTACAGAAGAGGGTATTTTCCTTGTTGAGCATTTATTATTAAAGCCAACCACTAAAGATTATAAGCTTATGGGAGGTATTGGCTGTATGTCTATCGGAGGTACTTTCAAAATAATGTATGACCTGCAGGAAGAAAACCCTACAACAGATCCGATAGAATATTCGGAAGCCTTTATGTCTTCGTGTGAAGAAGGTTGCGAAGCGGATGTTTTTGACCCTTATTCTTATAGGGTGAGTGTTGTTCTTCCCGGCTTTGCTTATCGTTTTCAGGATCCGGATTTCAGGCGTTATGCGGAAACCGTGATCAGGCAGGAAATTCCTGCTCATATTTTAGCAAAAATTTGCTGGGTGGGAGATCGTTTGAGTGAAAAACAAACCGCTCAGAATGATTTGGCTGAGTTTGAAGTAGCATTTAAAAAATACCTCTCAGATAAATCGAGGAATAATATTATGAATCTTGGAAACAGCATTACGGATTTATTGACTGCTCTCAGCCATTTAAACAATATTTATCGACCGGGAAGGCTTTTAGACTGCGATGCCAATGATAACGACAGTCTGGACGGAAAAATCATATTAGGACAATCGAACTTATCAAAAAAAATGAAAAATAATGAACACTAAATTAGACAATGTAACAACCCAATATAGAAAGTTCAACGACAATCAGGCGTTAACAGAAGGGCAATTAAACGAATTTATAGACTATTTTGAAGATCAGGACAGACTATCAAGAACCCGTCTGAGTGGTGTGGGAGTAGTGTGTGGTTTTCAATCGGAATACATAGAGCTTGAAATCTTACCTACTTTAGCAGAAAAAACAGCCGGATCCGTAGATAGAGATCTTGAGATTCCTTTTGATACCATTGCCATTACACAAGGAGCCGGGGTAACTACGGATGGAGACTTAATAACACTGCGTCAGGTAGAAGACAAAAAATCAGAAGCTGTCATAGATTTTCAGGCTAAAAATTACAGATACTATAGAAATTATGTTGATGTCGTAGGATATGAGCATTTTCGTATCGGAGGACAGCAAATCCCTCTTTTAGAATTATTTACAACACAAGAGTATAAACAGTTATTGAGAGAAGGGGCTAATGCCGGAGATTTTAAAAAGGTAGTAGATATTCGTAGTTCATTAAGTGATAAAATTGTAATTCTGTATCTGGAAAGTTATTCTAATGACGAAACCCCATGTAAGGATGCAGATTGTGACAATAACGGTGCAGAGCAAGTGTCTGATCTTAAAGTGCTTCTGGCAGATTCAGCATCTGTTTCAGAGCTTATTGCCAGGGGAGATGCAAAAGATACCATCTATAAACAACATGATGTTTATGAAAAGCTTTTTGACAGTTTACCCAATATTGAAGCCAAAAGAGTTATTCTGGATACGCTTGTTAAAACAGCACCGCAGTTAAAAACAAAATTTAAAGGAGCCATCAGTACGGTTGCAGAATTAAGTGAAGGATTTACTTCTATTGCAGGAACTTTTAATATCAATATGAATCTGGGAGGTCAGACATTATTTGACAAATTGAACCCTTTACTGTCAGGCACTTCTTCAGGCTTAGAAGATTATCAATACCGATATGATTTACTAAAGGATCTGATGGATACCTACAATGAAATAAAAGGTTTGATCCTGCATCTGAATGTTGAATGCTGTCCGGATATTGCTTCATTCCCTAAACACCTTTTGTTAGGTCATGTGGGAGCAAAGCAGGAATTAGGAGCATATACTCCTTTCCGTCACGGTTTTTATAATTCACCGGTTACTACCCATGATGATGAGAATTATGAAAGAGTCATCATGCTTGCCAATCGTTTTGTGCAGAAAGTTAATGGATTTCAATCCTATATCGGACGTATTAAAATCACACCTTCCAATCTGAATGTAAGATTGGGTCATAAAGCAATCCCGTATTACTATAATGTAGATAAATCTTTATTGGCTCAATGGAACTTTGAAAAAACAAAAACCGATAGGTCAGCTTATAACCTAAGTTATCATACGGCCAATTTAGCAGGAGAAGACTTTATTCAGAATCCGCTGAATTATAACATTGACAACAATGACTTCTACAGAATTGAAGGTCACATCGGAATGCCTTATAAGACAGCATTACAAAATATCAATGACCTTAAAACACAATACGGCTTAGCCTTTGATGTCATTGCATTGGTCTTGGATAAAGGTGAAAAACCTGGCAGCGAGCCGCCAGTCAGAGAGAAAACAGTATCTATAGAAGAACTTAGAAAGCAGTTGGTATCCATTTCCACTGATGTCAGCAACAGAACCGGCAATTCACAGAATACTTTACTGAACATTTCTAAACTTGATGAACAGTTAAGATTACTGAACCAGGCTGAATTCTCAAAAGAAGGATCACCTGAAGGAATTACCGTTGTAAAACAAGATCCTAAAAAAGACGTTGTAAGCGAGCTTTTAAGCGAGTTCGTAGAGCGAAAACCAGGTCTTGAACATATGGCGGGTGTAGAACCGGGTGGAACCTTTGCTTTGATTTATAACTCAGAATCTGATAACCAGGTTCTTGCGGATTTTTCATTACCTTACTTGTGTTGCTCTAAAAAAGAGCCTGTATTTTTGGTATTGCCTGCGAACAAGCTATGTCAAAGAGATAATCCGGTTGCGCTTACACTCGTTCCGCTAGACGCTCAGGTAAAAGCATTTGTAAATGGTACTCAGATTCCTGTCGTTACACAGTCCGGAGGTCAGAAATTATTTGATCCAGGTTTGATTAGCCCCACTTATTTTGGGCAGACAATCACGTTTACCGTTAATGATGAACCTGTAGAATCTACGATGGTAGTGTATGCAGAACCTGTTATTAACGTTACTGTAGGAGAAGTTGTCTATGGTGAAGATGTTAATGATCCAAAAGCAACCGTTACATTTAATGTGAGCGGTCATCAGGCAGGATATTCTTATAACTGGAATTTTGGTGATAATTCATCAGGAAGCCAGGTGCCGGATACCAATGGGAATGTTACGCATACCTATTCATTAGGAGTAGCCAATCAGGAAGATATTTTCAGGCCTACTTTAACGGTCAAAAATCCGAATGGATGTAGCACAACATTTACCATTACTCCGGTTACGTTAAAACTGGTGATTAACAAAAATACCAGAATATTTATTTATTTCGATTCTTCAGGTTCTATGAACTCAACTTTAAGACCATTGGAAACGATGAAAGCAACCTTACTTAAAAACAGATTGTTGCCTTTATATGGAAATGATTCTGTAGCATACGATGAGAAAGTACAGGTGGTATCCAGAAGTTCAGAAAGAACATTCGACTTCCTGAATATGGAAGGTGGACAGGCAGCGGTAGGTAATGTAATTGTTATGGTCTTCCAGGATGAAGCAGACTCTATCTATCACAGCTATCAGTCTATTACTCCTAGAACAAATGGTTTCTCAAATGATATTCAGGCTTTAAAAACCAGAATTGCAAACAATTTTGGTACAAATAATCCTAATTATTATCGAGGAATAGTGTTCCAGGTAGATGGAGATGCCAGATTCCAGGAGCTTATGAAAGCAGTAGAAAATGGTTCTAATGCTTCTTATCCTTCACAATTCAACCTTCAATCCGAAGTGGCAGCAGGAAAAGTAAAATTCAAATATAATATTCCTGATGGAGATACTCCTGAAAACTACTTGAGTAAAGTTGTTGGTGCGCTTCAAGAGCTGGGTTATAACATTCCTTAATAATAACAATAACTTCTTAGGCGGGTTTCTGCCTGAGAAGTTATTTACCAGCTTAATACAATCATAAAAAATGAATTACAATGAAGAATCAATTAAGTAATATATCAGTTCAATATCGAAAATTCAGTAAAGGACAGTATATAGAAGATCCGGATCAGTTCAATGAGTTTCTGGATTTTTTTGAAGATCAGGACCGTTTGTCCAGAGTGCTGCTGCAGGGAGTAGGTATTGTATGCGGCCTCAAACCAACACTTATTTATAAAAACAGGCTGCTGAACAGCATACAGCTTTCACAGGGAGCGGCAATTACCACCGACGGAGATTTACTCACCCTGAATACTACCAGCAAGACGAGTGAAGATCTGTATATGAGTGATCTGAAAACGGTAGATCTGGAAAATAAAAAATTTACCCACTTTAAAGTATATGATAATTTTAAAGTAAAATATCCGTCCTTTTATGAAGGAAGCGAGCAGATTGAACTATGGGAATTGGCAACAGCTCAGGAAGCAAGAACTGATTTTCAGTCTATCAATAACCTTACAAATTTAGAAGACAAATACCTGCTGCTGTATTTGGAGGATTATGAAAAAGAAGTTAAACCTTGTAGAGGTGTTGACTGTGATAATCATGGAATACAACAAATCAGAAACCTTAAGGTATTAGTTACTACAGCAAGTGGTATTACTCATATTCTTGGAGAAGAAGGTTTTTCTCTGCCTGACCCCATAACAGGTGTCGTTACACCCAAAAGAAAAGATCGTCTTCAGCCTCATCCTTTGTTTATAGAAGATATCATGGAGCCTGTAAAACAAAACCGTATTATTTTAGAACGTTTTGTTTCAACAAACAAGGTGGAAGTCTCTGATTTAAAAAAGATGTATATCAAAGCCGTAGATAAAGCTGATTATGGGAAGAGTATTTTTGAAAAAATCTCAGCAATTGCTAAAATTTTAAGAATTCCAGGTGCCAGCTATGAATCTTTCAAAGTATCACTAGACAGAGTTATTAATCAGGAAACAGGCTTTCAGTATATTTATGATGTGATAAAGGATTTGATGGATACCTATTCTGAAATCATAGAATTACTTCCTAAAGCATTTACCAAATGTCTTCCCGATTTTGCCTCTTTTCCTAAACACATCATGCTTGGGAAACTAATAACAGATGTCCAGCTGGATTCCTCAAGACATCAGTTTTATAATTCGCCTGCTTTAGACGATGAAAAAGCGACCCAAAAAGTTAAAACTTTAATCAATCGTTTTAATCAACAAGCGGGAAATTTTGATCCTGATAATATTATTAAAAATAAAGTGCGGGTTAAAATTACCCCGTCGCAAAAATTAAATCCTCTGAGCAATAAGGCGGTTCCTTTTTACTACCAGGCTACAGAAGAATTTTTAAAAACATGGAATTTTGATAAGACCAGCAACCGGTCATCTGGAAATAATTTGACATTTGATACGGAGTGGGTGCCAGTAGGGCTGTTTGAAAAAGAAAACCCTTTAAATCTCAATATAGATAACTATTCGTTTTATAATATAGAAGGCCATCAGGGGATGGATCACCGAATTGCTTTTGAACAGATAAAAGAAATCAGGGATAAGCAGCAGCTGGGATTTGACATTATGCTTTTGTCTTTAGAAGAATTGGTAGGCAATAAAGATCTGTCAAAGGCTTATTTCAATGAATATATAGAAAAGAACTCAGGGTTAGAACACAAACGGGGCGTTGAAAGAAGAGGGACTTTTATAATGGTTTACGATTCCATGAAAAATCCAAAAGTTATCGCAGACTTTTCACTTCCATACATCTGTTGTACGCCAAAAGCAATCGTTAAATTAAGTTTGCCGACTGCTGTTATTTGTGCTGAAGCCAGTCCTATACCTTTTACAGTATTCCCTTTGAATGGAGTTGTAAAAGCAAGTGTTGGCGGTGGAGTAAAACAATCCGGCAATGGACAGTATATCTTTGATCCGAAGTCAGTAGGTGAAGAGTTCCATGGTCAGGAAATTACTTTTACAGTGAATGGGAAACCTACGAACTGCAGTATCAAAGTTATTTCACAGCCGGAAATAAATATAGCGGTTGGCGATGTCTTCTATCCGGAAGGTGAGTCTATCATAACGGAGGTAAACTTTAAAGTTTCAGGACCAGACTTTGCAGACTACACTTATAATTGGGATTTCCTGAATAATGGACATGTCATTAACAAGCAACCGGATGAAAACGGAAATGTACGCTATGAGTTCTATAATCTGGATCCTAAAAATATTCCATTGATAAAAGTGGAGGTGAGCGGTCACGGTTGTACTGAAAACATAGCGATAGGAGATTGGTATAATGGGCCGGTTTCGTTAAGTCTGCCAAGTACTGTTATTTGCTCTAGAGCCGATTCTATACCTTTTACAATGTTCCCTGAGAATGGTATTATTAGGGCTTATGTGGGTGCTGAGGAAGTTAAGTATGTTATTGTATCCTCGGGTAACGGGTATTCCTTCAATCCAGGTCAGGTGGGTTCAGCTTTGTATGGGCAATATATTACCTTTACTTTGGATGATAAAGCAACTAGTTGCCGTATTAAAGTTATTCCACCACCTTCAGTTAACGTTAATTATACTGTTGATTATCCAGCAAATGGTTCAACAGAAACCATAATAAACATTGACGTTTCCGGACCTTACTTTACAGACTATATGTACGAATGGGATTTCCTGGGGAATGGACAGTATACTCAACCACAACCTATAAATGGTAAGATAAGTTACAAATACACCAATCTGAATCCAAATAATATTCCGGTAATAGGGGTGAAAGTGACTGGCGGCGGATGTTTTCAAAGTATATCTGTAAGAGATTGGTATACCTCATTACGTTTGCTGCAAAATGTTATTTGCTCTGAAGCCAAACCTATAGATTTTGTTGATGTAATCCCTCAGAATGGATCTATAAAGGCGTATGTTGGTAGTGTTTCTGTTGGGGGTGTTGTATCTGGTTCCTTCAATCCGCAATTAGTGGATCCTGCATTCCATGGTCAGACCATTACTTTTACGATGAACGGAAAACAAACCAATTGCAGTATCAAGGTTATTAAGCAGCCGAATATTGCAATATCTGTTAAATCTGTTGATTATCCTGTAAGTGGTTCAAATGAGACAAAAGTATACCTTGAAGTTACCGGACCAAACTTTGGAGACTATACCTACAGTGCTGATGGTAGCCCGCTTCCTAAACCGGATATCAATGGAATTACGATTCATAGATTGTATAATCTGAATCCGGAAGGAAATCCGACCATAATGGTGACGGTGAGTAACGGAGAATGTACTCAGACCATGAGGTTAACCAATTGGTACAAGCCTGCATCTGTTGTAATAAACAATATCGACTTCTCAAAAGGAGAACATGTACAGTGCTGTGAAAGCATTAAGCCTATTGTTATCGTTGAACCACGCGATACAAAAGCCCTTGTGAAAGATAGATTTTTTATATTGGAAGGAGCCGCAAATGCTGGTGAATTATCAATGCTTCTTTATTCTTGGTTTCAGGTAAGTGGCCCATCCGTAGCTATACTTACCTATGATATTGAAAAACCATTCCTGAAGGTTACTAATTTAGTCGCTGGGGACTATAAATTCCGATTTATGGTTTTTGATGCAAACAGTAATGCATTTGATTTCAAAGACGTGAATGTAAATCTGGCGTAATAATCAGACTTCTGTATCTGATCATAAACGAAGAGTTCAAGATATAGATTTTATGTATTACACTATACTATAAGAGGGTGTTCATGCAGTTCTTTAGACTCAAACCACCCTCTTAAATATAAATGAAACATAATAATAACAATTAAAACATAAAATAATGGAAGCAGCAGAAGATTGCAAAATTTCATTTAATATCGATTATACATCTTCCTTGTCTGTAGATTATGCATTTGCATACTATAAAAAGCAGGGACCAGGGCAGCAAGATGTAAAGCAAGAGTTAAATCCAGTGCCTGCGAGTGGTGAATTGGTAAAACTTCCCATCATTCAGGCTCCTGGTACTTACGACTTGAGAATAGAATTATTATCAGGGAATGTCAGTGCCGAAAGTAAAAGTTTTTTTAAAATAGGCATGTGTGCTTCTTGTGAAAAACCCTCTATTAATAAAGTCGCAGCAGAGAATGATGGTCAGTTAGTAATGTCATATATACTGGATAATTATTCAAATTTTGTTGCAGTAGAATATCAAATAGCAACGGATGCTGAATTTACAGATATTATTTATTCACAAAGGGGTGTTAATTACTACTCTCCTGAATATATAGATATGAATAGGGCAAAGATTCTTAAAGGCATTTATTATATGAGAGTAAGAAAATATTGTTCAGCTGGGTCTGAAACCGGAGTCTCAGATTGGTCGGATGTATCTGTGTTTGAAGCTGGAGAATGGACTATTCAAAAAACAGTACAAGCCTTTTGTATACCAGATAACTATGGTAGAGATAATGAAATTATTTGTAAAAGAGAGGATGATTGGAAAAGGTATGTGATGTTGAATACCCCTGAACCCAAAATAGGAAGTTTAATTTATTTAAAGGATGGTATAACCTTGGCAGTTCCGGGAAATCTGGAAGAGTTTGATATGGATCCTTTTATTGGATTTAATAAGAATGGGATTAGGTGGATAAGATTTCCGGATTTTGATATGAGTGTGGTGTATGAAGTAAATTCCAACACAGCAAGGATAGAAGGTATTTCAGGCCTTACCTGTTAAAAAAAATCGCCAAAATACCCCAATAAAATCCTCAAGAAACTGAGGATTTTATTTCCCTGGGCAATTATCTTCTGTTGTTTTTACGTCTTGTACTTATAATATTGAAAAGTTTGGCAACATCCTTCAGATGGATCTCGAAATCCTCATAATATTCGTTCAGAGAATGAAGGGTGATAATGCCTTTCTCAACATCATGGTTAACAATTCGCTTTACTAAAATTCCTTTCTCTTTGTGAACGATTACAAAATCCCACTTATCATAATGCAGTTTACTCATCCAGTAATCCTGTCTGATGTTTCTGCATAAGATAATATCGCCTTCCAGATAGCTTTCGTATGATCCGTTATCCATACTGTCTCCTTTCACTTCAAAACACATATATTCGCCTCTGTGCTCTATATCGTCCGTAAAAGGAATAGTGGGTAAGCTTTCTATATATTCTTCATCAGCAAAATTACTCAGATATCCCGCTTGTGCATATTGATTCGCTAATGGAACGTGCATGATCTTTAAATCTGAAAAAACCACTGGAGACGCACTGTCATCATTGAGTTCCTGTTGTTTTAATAGTAAGTTGGTGACAAAGTAAGCTGTTGTTTCCGGTATTTTTCGTTCGCCTTTTTCCCAATATTGCACGGCTCTGGTGCCTACTCCTATAGATTTTGCTATATCAGCCTGCTTCATGTTTAGTTTCTTTCTAATTTCTTTGAATTCTAAATAGTTCATTTTGATATGTTTATAGTTATTTGTAAAAAAAAATGAACAAAATGTTCGTTTTTATTTTGAAAAACGAACAATGTTCGTATATTTGTTTCATCATTAAGATGGAACAGTACAAATGTACAAAATTATATTTAAAATTTAATATTTTTTTAATATTTTAAAATGTTACTTTTTGTTTGTAATTAAATGTAAATAAGTGAGTTGAAAATTTATTTTATAGATAATATATTTAAAATACAGATATTTTCTTTTTTTGTTTTGTCCGGAGCAAGTAGGAATTAGGAAAATTTTAAATCGTTTGTAAAATGTAAAAAGTGCGTTTTTTATATTTCTTTGTTTGAGTTTTGTTCGTTTTTGTATTGTTTTATTGATGATAAAAATGCGTTTATTTTTGATAAATTTCTGAATAAAGCAATCATTTTGCTCTTTGTTTTTCCTGAAAATAAAAAACAAACCCAAAATGTAGAATAACACTACTGTCCAACATATAAAATATCGATTAATTATAGTTGTCAGTAAAGTTGATAATACATCCTGAAAGGGCAAATGAAATGTAAAATAAAGAAGTCAGGGTAAGATTTTTATTGGAAATACCCGGTACCGGCTTCTAAAAAACAAAATTAATTGAATTAGACATCTTTTAGAAGGCGGAATATTCGTCTTTAGGGATTCTAATGACTTTATCAAACGGTCAACAGGTAAGAAGAGGAAGCCTGTCTGATTCGGAAAAAACTATTTAACCAAAAAAAACTTTTAACCATAGAATATGAAACGTAGTAAAGAATTAGTCGAAAAAAGAAAAGATTTTGTCATTGATTATGTAAAACGTAATCAGGATAAACAGATGAAAGTGATTGTCAACGAGCTGATGGAAATGTTGTTTTTGTCTGAAAGAACAATTTATAACATCATTCTTCAGCCATAGATATGGTCACGGAAGAAAGCTCAATCCTTACCATTTAATATAATGTTGTAATTTGAATATCAGTAAGATAGTGTTTGTAGATAGTGTGTATTCATAATTCATGTCTTGAAATTATTCATTCTAAAAAGATAAAAAAGGATTCAAAGTTATTGCTAAATCCTCAACAGCCCCAAACATGAGATTAAAAGGAGGCTCTGATATCTTTCTCAAATTTAAATTATAGGTAAAATATTAAGGTGAAAAACGGTTTTTGCTTGGTCGTTCTGTTGTTTTAATGAAACATGAATGGTAAAAAGAAACCGTTTGGCCTTAGTGTATTGGAAGAGAAATCAATTAAAAAAAACTAAAAAATCAATCATTCATTTAATAAAATTCTAGTAGCCATGAAAAAAAAAGAAAAGAAAAAAAAGAAAAAAGATAAGGAAAAACTGAAGAAACCAGGGAGAGATATCAGTGATATTATTGACGAGTTAGCGTATGCGGATGAGAGCGAAAATATCCGGAAAATCAGAAAGTTTTTAGATGATATGTACATCCTGTCTCAGGAATAATTAAACATCTGAAAGTGGTTTGAAAATTAAAATTTTTAATAAATAATAGAGAAGAAAAAGAATGAATTTGGATAGTATAAAAGCCCTGTTAATCGGAACTGCAATAGCATTTTCAGGAGGATTACTGAGGGTACTGGTCTCCATACAAAATAAAGAGAAAAAACAGCCATGGGAGCATTTTATCACATTGGTAATCGTAGTAATCGTAGGCTTTACGATGAGTTATTTAATGAACAGAGCCGAATTGCATGACAAATGGTATTCAACAGGAGTATTGTTTGTATTGGGATATGGTTATGATAAATTCCTGAAAATGATCACTAATAATCTGCCTAACTGGATTGATAAAGCAGTGAATCTTTTTATTGAAAACAGATGTGGTGTCAATACAAACAGACCATCTGATGAAGAAGAAGAAAAAAAAGATGATATGAAATCATAAAAAGATTCTGAAACAGTCTTTACTGTAATGACAGAATCAATCACTCCAAAGGAGATATTCTCCCGGAAAAGAGTGGATTTAAAACTTAAAAAACCTGAAAATTTAAAAGCAAGAGAACAAACAAGGAAATGGTTCAGTGTTGCCTGTTTCTCAAAGTCAAATACCATTTCTATTTACTTACATTCTTAAAGAATCTACCTCACCCGGTATGATTTTTCCAACCCGGCAGGCACCCTATAAGGCACAATATCTTAGTTGTGCCTATAGGTCTTTTAAAACAATATGAAATTAAAAAACTAAGTCAATGAAAGCAGCAAAACCTGTAGAAAAAGACAATAAGGCCCATAAAAACCAGAGCAAAAAGCAAAAGCCGAAAGATCCGGCAGTTGTGCCTATAGCTGAGGTAGATAGGGTCAGTATACAAACACAAAAATCCGGAAATCGGGGCATTACTGCGGGATCAGGAGGTCCCAATGATAGCCTGCTCAACCTCAATGGTACTATTGCGGGGGTTCATGATTCACAAGACATTTATGGCCAGGGATCAGAAAAAAATTATGGAAAACTCCAGGAGAGTCTGGCGAAAACCGGAGATATCAACCATCCCGACACCAGGAAAATGGAAAAAGGCTATATGTCTACTTTGAATGATAATCAAATACAAGATTATCATAAACTCAAATCCGGAACCTATCTGCCCAAAACAGTACAGGAACAAGCTGTAGTGTATCAGGAAAGTAAGAGCATTCAGGAAGCAAAACCGGATACAAAGACGGCAGGAAAAGCCGTTTCCAAGAAACAGGAAGTTGCTGCTGTAGAAAAACCACAGTCAGTCACTGCAGATAAAACGGTAGAGGCTGATGCGGAAACTAAAACCTCTGCAAATGCCACAGACAATCCTGGATTTATAGAATTGAGCGGAAGGATAAGTATCACAGCTAAGTTACAGAAACAGCACGAACCATCAGGCAAAGCGACCAATGATGCACAAGCTGCAGCACCATCGCCTGCCAACGAACGTCAGAGTATGGCGCAAGCAAGCCAAGTGAACACCATGGATGAACAAAAACCTGGGTTGTTCAAGAAAGAAGATTTTAAAGCTTTGCTAAGTGAAAAAATACATAATATCAAGCTTCCGAAAAATGAAGAGCAGGCAGATGAGTTTGAGAAACATAATAATATACAGGAAGTCAATCAAAAGGCAGTAGGTGATGTTAAAAAAGAGAAGAATGTAGCCTCTAATGATATTGCTTCTGCAACAGCTGCACAACCTAATACAGCTGCACAACCTGTTCGTGCCGTTGCAAAAATGCCAACACAAAATGTAGGGAATGCTCCGGGTACACCAAATGCAGCGAAAGCGATGCCGGTGAAAAGAAATGCAGCAAGCGTAGAACAGCCAATTAAGGAGCAAACAGCAAGTATCGACAGTGAAATGAAAGCCAATGGAGTCACCGATACGATGTTGGCAAAATCTAATGAGCCTACATTTACAGATGCTTTGGCCCAAAAGAACAAAGCCAAAACCCAAAGTGTTGCAGCAACTCAACAGTTCAGAACCAACGAAAATAAAGAGCTGTCTAAAACCCGTAACGAAGCCCAAGCCCAGGCGGAGCATCATATTAGTGGCATGCATGGTGCAAGAAAAGGCGGACTAGGCAATGTACATGGTGAACAAAAGCAAACCTCAGGCAAAGACAGCCAAAAACGAAAAGAAATTGCCGATCATATTAATGGTATTTACCTTACTTCCAAAACCGATGTGGATGGTATTTTAAATAACCTGGACAAATCGGTGGCCGAAAAATTTGATAATGGCAGCAAAGAAGCTAAAAAAGCATTTGAAGCCCATGTCGATAAAGAAATGAAGGCTTATAAAAAGAAACGTTATGGGGATGCCTATGCAAAATACGGAGCCTTGGTGGCAGCAGGGAAATGGTTATGGGACAAAGCTACAGGTCTACCTAAAGAGGTCAACAAATTTTTTGACAGTGGTAAGGACTTGTACATTAAAGTCATGGATAAATTTATTGACCAAATCGCAACCCATGTTACCACGCAGCTTAATGCAGCCAAAACCAGAATTGCTAAAGGCAAAAAAGAGGTACAGACTTATGTCAACAGTTTATCGCCAAGTTTAAGAAAAATAGGAAAAGATGCTATTGCAGAGATCCAAAGCAAATTCAATGCATTGGAAGACAGCGTAAATAGCAAAAAGGATGCATTAATTGATGTGTTGGCTAAAAAATACGCAGACAATATAACAAGCATTGATGCCAGAATTGCAGACTTAAAAACACAAAATAGCGGATGGGTGAATCAGGCTCTTGATGCTCTTAGAACCAGTGTTTTTGCCATTATTATTGAAATTAAAAATACGCTTACCAATTTATTGTCCGGTGTTATGAGTGCCATTCAGGCGATTATCATGGATCCGATAGGGTTTTTCAAAAATCTTATTGCCGGAGTTTCACAAGGATTTACCAATTTCGGGAATAACATCTGGACACACCTTAAAACCGGTTTCTTCGGATGGCTAACCGGAGCGATGAAAGGTATTTCTATTACGATGCCGGAAGATGTATTCTCATTAAAAGGAATTTTCTCCATCACAACACAGGTGCTTGGTTTAACATGGAGTGGTATCAGAGCTATCGGATCCAAAGTAATAGGAGAACCTGTAATGAAAGTTCTTGAAACAAGCTTTGAAATGGTACAAATTGTTCGTAAAGAAGGTGTTGCCGGACTTTGGGAGCATTTGAAAGATCAGTTTGCTGACCTCAAAGCTACGGTAATGGATGCTATTATGGACATTATCCAGACACAGGTCATCCAGGCAGGTATTAAATGGGTGATGGGATTGCTTACTCCGGTAGGAGCATTTATAAAAGCAGCAATGGCCATTATACATGTGGTGAAATTCTTCATCCAGCGGGCTGCACAAATCATGGAACTGGTAAAAGCCTTTACTGATAGTATAAAAGCAATTGCAAGTGGAAATGTAGGCGCAGTAGCCAAATCAATAGAAAATGCATTAGGTAAAGCTGTTCCTGTATTGATTGGTTTCTTAGCTTCATTATTGGGAATTGGAGGCTTAGCAGATAAAGTTGTTGGGGTAATACGTAAAATACGTGAGCGTATTGTGAAGGCAATTACTAAGTTCTGGACGTTTGTGAAGAGTAAAGCCAAAGGTTTGCTTGGAAAAATTGGAATTGGTGGCAAGAAAGATAAAGATAATAAAGGTAAAGCAAAAAATAAAGTAGATGATAAAGAGATTGATTTAACTACCTTAAGAATTCCAGTACCAACTAAAACTGATGGTACTCATACATTATATTTAAGAAAAGAGAAGAAAGGTTATAAGCTGATAATGGAAAGTACTCCTACTTTTTATTCTGACTTTATCAATCAAATTGAAACAACGGAAGAAAATAAATATGATAAAGATAAGGCCTTAATTATTGCAAAAAGATTGGATATATTATTGGATCCAACCAATGATGAAAAAGATGCACAAGAGATTAATGAAAAGCTAATAGAATTATCTAAATTTACAGTAAAGATTATTGATTTATTTAATCTTAAACCATTGAAACCTGAAGCTGCATATCTAAGAGGTCAAGAACATGGCATAAAATGGCAGAAAAGTGATGCAATTAGAAGAGGAAATAATCAAAAACCTCCAAAACCACAAGGTAAGTGGGGGAACAAAAAGGATTTGGAGTACGCAGGTAAAATTGCAGCAACATTTAAGGATTATAAAATGCATGATGCTCCTATCCATTCAGATCATTCCTGCGTTGTGTTTAACTTAGATGGCTCTGAATCAATACCTGATAGAATGAGAATAAGAAGAAATGATGATAATAAAACTTTCCATGGCTTTCCAATAGATAGCAAGACAGCAGAAGATCTATATTAAAAAAAACTATATAATATGTTTAAAATAGAATTTAATAAAACAAAAGAAATAGGAGTAATTGACACTGAAGATATGTCGGTAAGCGAAGCTATATGGTCTACATATCTTGCTTATGAAGAAGATATAATTATAACCTTTGGAAATTATTTAATTTATTTAAATAGAAAAGGGGATATAAGTGTTATGTATAATGATATAATTTCTATGCTTAAAAAAATGAAAGAAAATGAGGATGAGTTTGAGATAAGTTTTTTAAGTAGTGCTTTTACTTTATATTGGAATTTTAAAAAAGAAAATAAATCAGTCATAATTACCCCTAAATGGATTTCTGTTGGGCTGGAAAATAGAGAAACCGGTTTATTTGTAGAAAATCTTAGAGATGCTAATTTTCCCATAACTGTTAAGACGGAAGATTTTATATTTGAATGGAATAATCTTTTAAAAGATATAAAGGAAGATTTATTAAAAGTAGGATATACTGAAGATTTGGAAAACTTTGAATATTTGAAAACTTTAAAATAAAAAATTATCTAAGGCCACAGGATCTAATCGTGTGGCTTTTATTTTCAATCATTTATCTACAAGTTTTTATCTTTATAAAAGAATAATCAATACTTTTGAATACATCAAATAACCCAAATTAATAACTCATTAAAATATTGATTATGAAAAAAACACTATTCTTTTGCTCCCTTCTCTTCGGTCTTTCTGTAAGCGCCCAAACTATAGAATCCGGAAGCCATAGTACCACAGGATATATTAAAGATGACGGAACTATCGAAAACAGCAGTCATTCCACCGTGGGATATATTAAAAACGATGGGACTATTGAAAATAAAAGTCACGGCACAATTGGCTATATTAAAAGTGACGGAACTATTGAAAACAAAAGCCGTTCTACGGTCGGTTATGTAAAAAAAGACGGAACCGTAGAAAACAGCAGTCATTCCACTATGGGGTACATCAAAGATGATGGAACGGTTGAAAACAGCAGCCACAGTACTATCGGGTATGCCAGGGGAATCAAAAAAGAATGGGCAGCGGTAGTATATTTCTTCTTTAAATTGGATTGATAATCGGTTCATAAAAGGAGCTACACCTTTTAAGGATATACATTAAAAAGCAAGGCTTGGATTTTTATAATCCGAGCCTTTTTTATTATCAATACAGAACGGGTTTACTAAACAGAAATGCAGAAACTGTTATTTAATTATTCGGAAAAAAAGGATACTGCAACTACAGAACCGAAAGGGCAAAAAACTTTCACAGGAATAAAAAAAGGATGAATTTTGAGCTTTGAAATTTAAGAAGCAGGCCATTCAGTTTTACAAAAATAACAGTGCTGCAACTACAGAATCGGAAGGTCCAAAAGCTTTCACAATAATCAAAAAAAGATGAATTTTGGACTTGAAATCAATGATACTAACTGGTATCTCTAAAAACAATCATACAAATAATATAAATAGTAAAGAATAGTGAAATATTATGAAAAAAGATGAATTAACTCCAAGGCAAGAATTAAAAACCTATTTTGAAACCGGTAAACATCCAACGCAAGGCCAATTTTCGGAACTGATAGATTCTTTAAGACACAGAGAAGATACATTGACCAATAAAGAAAGGGCAATCCTTGCCAATAGTCTGGCACTTATTGAGAATGCATTTATTTACTATTCTACAAACATTATTGGAAATTTAAAATTCCGGGTTGTTGTTAGCTCACAGGATGAAGAAGATCAGGTGGTAACCGTAAGACAAACTGACAACGCTGTGGAAAAGCAATTCTTATTAGGCAGCGCACCTTATACCTTTAAAGTAAAGGAAATATTAGGAGAAACCTTAAAAGAAACTGAATATTATCTTTTGAGATATGAATTAAGCCCAAGCTATACCATTTTAAAAATGTTTGGAAATGAGCTGAATATTTCTGAAGGTTTTGATTTAGGGTTGCTGGAGGGCAAAAGGTTACCCATACAAATTTATAAACAGGATTACGGAAGAAAGGTAAATGTTATAAATACAAATATTAAGTTTGTTAATAAAACAGAAGTACCTATACAATACAGGGTAATTGGAAGTAACTGGAGTTCGAGATTCACAGCTGAAGACTCTGTTACTGATCATTATGATATAGCTGATAATTTAAGCTTTAATTATAAGGCAGACCTTACGGAATTGAATCGATCTATACAATGCACCATTTTTGACGAGGATACCAATAGTCTTTTAGCTACCAACTACTTATCTGCCGGACTCAACCAGGATATCTGGTATGGTGGTGACATAAGTGAAATCAGAAATGTAAGGATCGAATGTAATTATTCTATTAATGAAAAATAGTCAGATGGGAATCTGAGCAATTCATATTACAGAATATTTATACTCCTGAAATAATCATATTGGCATAATCAAATTTGCCAGAGTGATCTTTTAAAAACATAACAAAATAATCATTGTACCCAAAGGCAATTAAGCTGTAAAGAATAATAAAAAATCATGGAAGAAAATAAACCGATAACAAGAGCCCAGTTAAAAACCTATTTTGAAACAGGTAAACATCCTACACAAAATCAATTCTCGGATCTGATTGATTCTTTAAGACATAAAGAAGATGTTTTAAACAAAAAAGAAATGCTAATCTTTGCTAATAATCTGGCAACTATTGATAGTGCATTTATTTACTATTTCGCCAATAGTGTTGGAGATTTAGAAATCCAGGTTGCGGTAACCTCACCGGATGAAGAAGATCAGCTGATCACCCTAAGAGATTCTACAAAAGTAGGTGTAGTGAGACAATACTTATTGGGAAGCGCACCTTATACGATTAAAATAAAAAAAATATCAGAAGGTAATTTAGGAGAAACCGAATACTATAGTTTTGGCTATCAGTTAAGTGAAAGCTATTATATCCGTAGATTATTCGGAAACAATCTGAATACTATTCCTGATGGTTTTGATTTTGGAGAATTGAAGAATAGCAGACTACCCATTGAAATTTCTAAAATTGATAATTATGCAAGAATCAATATTGTAAATACAAGTATTAAGTTTACAAACAGAACTGAAGTGCCTATCCAATACAGAGCATACTCACAATACTGGGGTAATGAACATGGAGATAAAGATACCGTTACCGATCATTATGATGCATGGGACTTTTTGTACATTGCTTATAATGCCGACCTTCAGGCAGTCACTCAGAACGTACAGTGCGATTTGTATGATGCGGATACTGACACTCTTGTAGCCTCAGGATATTTGTATGCCGGGCAAAGTCAGGAAAATTGGTGGGGTGGCCAGGTAGATAAAGTCAGAAATATTAGGATCGAATGTAACTATGCTTCTAAATAATAATGAATGATTTTAAAACAAAGTTACTGCAGCTACAGACAAGCAGGGGCAAAAAACTTTGATAAGAACAGAAAAGTGATTAATTTTGAACTGTAAACAAAACATAGCAATTGCTATTATATAAAACAATAAGCCGTAATTCTATCAATATAAAAGACCTTGAGATCACAGGACGGCAGAGAAGTAATCCATTATATTCTCATTACTAAAAATACAATCTCAATCGGGTAAGATATCCTGTAAAAGGAAGCTTTTTCCATTGGAACATCATCCGGAAAACGGAATGAAGGGTTGTCACATCTATTTTTTGAAAGTAAATAATAAATTCTGTGAAAACGGAAGGTGGAAATGCATTGCATGAAATTAAGAAACAAGAGTCATTGATTTTAGGTGTAATAAATTGTTTATGAGTAAGATGTGAGTTGCTGCAGCTACAGGATGAAGAGAGCGAAAAACTTTTATAAGAACAAAAAAAGTATCAATTTTGAACTTTACATCACAACCGGGAATCAGCTCCAGAAAGCAGTTATAGTAAGAACATAAGCCAACAAAGAAAACTAAAATATCATGGAAGAAAACAATATATTAATCCCAAGAGAGGAGCTGAAAACCTACTTTGAAACCGGTAAATATCCTACAGAAAGCCAGTTTGGCCGATTCATAGATAACTACCTCCATTTAAATGAACTTAATTTCGGACTGGATGTAAAGGCATCAGCAGAATGGACCTCAAAATACTATCATTTCTATCAGGCCGGAAACGTTGAAAAATCGGGACGAGGACACATTAATCTGGAAGCAGAATCCGGAAGTGAGCCACAGAAAATAGATCATTATGTACATGCTTTCAGCAGAAGTGTAAGTTATAAATACTTAAAGGTAAAATTATCAAATGAATTAGATATTGATAAGTACAAGCCTAAGATTATTATAAAACGTTACAAACAGAAAAAAAAGGTCAGGAATGGATTCAAAGATGCAGGTTATTACAGGGAACAGCAATTAGATGCAATATCCCTGGGCAGAATGTCCGAATACCCTGTAACATCTAAAGAAATGATTCTGGATATCAATCCTATTAATTATTTCAGACCTGGATCACAGTTCAATGAGTTTTATCCATCAGGAACACTTACCAGACCTGGTTCATTCAGACATACGGTTCATCATAGAAAACCATTTTCTCTTATTCAGATGCTTTTGGAAATTGAGATCAATGGCAAAAAATATACATCGTATCCCGTTAATATAAAAATTATTTTGGGACGGGACTTTTACGATTTGGTTAATTATATTATTGATTAATCCCAAACATACCTCAATCGGAGAGATTCTCCTTGGCAGGACACCTTTTAGCGCATGAAATCCAGGAATTTTCTGATGTATAAACATGAGAATCTCCTCCTGGAAGCAGAATGGCTGGTCTTCGGATCTATTGTTCTCTTTCAAACGTAGATTAATTCTTTAAAAAGAAGGACTCCAATGAAGGAGCGACTTTCCAAAAACAGCTGCTGTACCGGCTGTGGAGAGACACTCAAATGCGAGCAACTTTCCGGTTGAGATTTCTAGAAATCAACTACGAAATACCATGTAATCATCCTTGAGATGCTGCATGATATTTAAAAAACATATACAACATACCTCAATCGGAGAGATTCTCTTTGGCAGGACACCTTTTAGCGTTTGAAATCCCGGAATTTTCTGATGTATAAACATGAGAATCTCCTCCTGGAAGCAGAATGGCTGGTCTTCAGATCTGTTGTTCTCTTTCAAACGCAGATTCATTCTTTAAAAAGAAGGACTCCAATGAAGGAGCTACTTTCCAAAAACAGCTGCTGTGCCGGCTGTGGAGAGATACTCGAATGTGAGCAACTTTCCGGTTGAGGTTTCTTGAAATCAACGACAAGATAAGGGGAAGCATCTTAAAAGTAAAAATGATGCTGTACACCGGATCTTAAAAAAGATAAAAACCCATGGAGTCAGAACAATTACAAAAATTATTTACTCATTTAGAAAAGGTTATTACATGGCGTATCAACAATCCTTCAGAGGATTTTAATGGAGGAGCCCCTGAATTTAATACCAGTAACCATGAAAATTTTCAATTAGGAGATTATATTTCAGGGAAAGAGCTTGCCCATCAGGAAGTTGTGATTCTTTTAATGGCTTTATTGCCCCGATTGGATACCGCATTGCTGAAACGCATTTACTTGGAGCTTCCGGGGAGTGCGCTGTTTGACTTTTGTTCAACCAACGATAGCGGCAGGCTCTTTTATCCTACCATTCAGGCTGTTCAATACGTTTTGGGAGGAGACAGTATTTCAGAACGATTGAAAGCTCTGGATTATTTCGGTCCGGATTCGGTTTTGAGTAAAGAAGAACTCATCGTTTTTGCAGGTTCAGCCCATGAAAACAGACAGATCAATGTTCATGAAGAAGCTTTTAACAAAATCATGTTTGGCTCGGAATTATTGCCGAAAATGAGCAATGATTTTCCGGCAGAACAGATACTCACCCGCCGATCATGGGAAGATTTAATACTTCCTCAAACTACGCTGCAGGAGCTTAAAAGTATTGAAGCCTGGTACAATAGCAGCCGGATTCTTATGGAAGATTGGAACATGCAGACCAAACTTAAACCAGGGTTCAGAGTGTTGTTTCATGGAGAACCGGGAACAGGAAAGACTCTTGCTGCCAGCCTTTTAGGGAAATATACCCAACGTCCTGTTTTCAGAGTAGATGTTTCTATGCTGGTCTCAAAGTATATCGGAGAAACAGAAAAGCAGTTAGCTAAACTGTTTAACAAAGCAGAAAATAAAAACTGGATTTTATTTTTTGATGAAGCGGATGCTATTTTCGGAAAACGAACCTCTGTAAAAGATGCCCATGACAAATATGCCAATCAGGAAGTTTCTTATTTGCTGCAACGTATTGAAACATTTTCAGGGCTTATTATTCTGGCATCCAACTTTAAAAATAATATGGATAAAGCCTTTACACGACGCTTTCACAGCTGCATACAATTCAATAATCCAAAGCATGAAGAGCGTCTGCGTATCTGGCAGCAAAATTTACCCGAACCATTACAACTTGAAGATATTGATCTGGAACAAATTGCCCAGCGATATGAATTAACCGGCTCTAATATTATGAATGTCATACAGGATGTAAGTTTAAAAACAATTGCATTAAAAGAACCTGGTTATAAAGTAAGTTTAGATATGTTGCTGGATAGCATCAAAAAAGAATATGTAAAAGAAGATAAAATCTTTATGTAAGGATTTGAATATCAATTGAATTTCCTGAGACTGAAAAATTCAAAATAGGCCTCAATTTTTAAAACTAAAACTCATGAAAACAAAGATTCTGTTATTGCTCATATTGAGCAGTCTCATGCTGGGCTGCCGGAGTAAACACAAAATTACAGCTACTTATAAAGAAAATACAAAAAATACAGAAAAAATAAAAGCTGATTCTTTAACCCTTCAAAGCTCACAATCAACTCAAAGTATATCAGATGAGGTGTTGCTGAAGGAAGAGAGAAATGAAGTATCGGGAGATCTGTTGATTAAAGGAAAATCTGATGCATCTAATCCCTTTGTTTTCCATAACGTGATAGGGCGTGATACCATTCAACGTATTTCCATTGTGGGGAATGCAGAATATTCCATCAGCAGCTATTATGCAAAAGTCAACCATGAAAAATCAGAGGTTAAAAAAGAAGAAATTACCCATGCTGCTCAGGATGTAACCCAGAAAACAATTTCAAAAGAAACAGTCAAAGAAGTGGCTTCAAATGTCTCTGAAGAAACAAAGGAAATTCAATCAGATGGATTGGAACTCCTGGCCTGGATTTTCATTACGATTATTGGAATCACTTTAGTACTCATCTTTTTCACCTACAAATATTTTAAGATATGAAAACATCACAAAAGGGAATCAATCTGATTGTGTCATTTGAAGGCTTCAGTTCAAAACCTTATCTGGATTCTGCCGGAATTCCCACAATAGGATATGGCAACACTTACTATCCGGGAGGAAAAAAAGTTACCATGAAAGATCCTGCCATCACTAAAGAAAAAGGAATAGAGCTGTTTTCATCTGTTTTACCAACTTATGAAAAAATCGTCAACAGTAAAATTAAACTGAATCTTACTCAAAATCAATTTGATGCTCTCGTATCGCACACTTACAATACCGGAGGATCAGATGGACTATTTTCTTTGATTAATAAAAAAGCAGAAGAGCAGGCCATCAGAAATTGGTTTACCACGAAATATATTACGGCCACCGGAAAAACCTTAAACGGGCTCATCCGCAGAAGAAAGGCTGAAGCTGATCTGTTCTTTTCTAAATAAACAATTTCTACCTAATAGTGGGAACTTTAAACCATCTATTATCATTGGTAAATCTCCAAAGTCAGGTGTGGCCTGCTTTGTTCCGGCTTCAAACTGCTCATACAGTTCAAATTTCAAACAAAGATGTTATAGCATCATTGTAATATTTTGAGATCACAAAAGTGGAATCAGCTTCATGGATTCTTTCTAAGTGAATGCATAGCCCTATAGCTTCATCTGCAAGTATATGGACTTCTTCGCTCCTTTAAAATGTAACGGATAGAAATAATCTTTAAGCCTTTCCCAATTATCAATTTTATCAAAACTAATTATCAATTATCAAATGAGTACACCATTACATACAATTTTCAGTTGGTTTGAAACGGGAGATTTTCCAACAGAAACCCAGTTTAAAGACACGTTTTTATCTTTTTATCACAAAGATGACTTAATCCCTATGAAAGGTATTGAAGGATTTGAAGAAATTTTTCAATTATTTGCCAGCGCAGAAGCATTTCAGGAACACTTAAAAGACCCAAAGGCTCATTCGGAATATCTGGCTTTATTGAATGCCGGTAACCTGACTGCAGCGCATGTGGACAGCTGGAAAAGCAAACTTGGAATCAGCAATATTGCTACGATCGACAGTTCTGATCAATTGGGGAATGCGTACACGAAAATACAGGTAAATAGTTTTGTGGATGCATTGAAAGGTGCTGATAAAGACTTGGCTCTTGAGATAGAAAATATTAGAAACATATTATTATCTAATGATTTGTCTTTAGATGAGCTTCAGGAAATAGTAGACTTCATCAAAAAAAACCGTGAAGATATTGAAGCTTTAAAAGCTCTTCCCATAGGAGAATCAAGTGAAGATAAAGTAAAGCTGTTATTGGACTACGGTTGGCTGGACAGCCCGAAAAATCAGCAGGAATTTAATAAGCAGATCTATGATAAGGTTTTGCTGATCTCACAAACAGCTGAAAGTACCGTAGTGCAGGTTACCGGAAGTGCAGTATTTCCCAATACCCTTGAAACGGAAAATGTGATCATTCAGGCCCGGGACAGTGTTACCGGAAAAAAAATAAATATTGACGATTATGCAACCAATCAAACCATCGAGATTAAGATGTTGGGCGACCTTGCTAATCCGATTAACATTCTCATTTTAAAAGTTAAACCATAAAAAAATAAAAACTATGAACAATAACGCAGTAATCAGTAATAACGCAAATCAGGATAATTTTTTCGGGGAATTACAACGTACCCGTTTTCAACAATTTACTTCATTTCCCAGTACGGATGGTGTTCCTGCAGGTTGGGTAATTGATTATAATGGACAATTGCATCAATGGAATGGAACCGAATGGATTAATTTGGCCGAAAATTATGTACATCCGGAATATCCGCTGACTAATAATCCATTTCAGACCAATCAGACAAGTGGACTTCTATTGCTAAGTCAGCTCCTGACCAATAGTTCAGGGCATGTTATTAAAGTAGCAGGCCGAAATCTTACCAATGCAGATATTGTTTCTATTGTTGTGAATGACGCTATTCAGTCAGGTACCTTTACATGGTCATCCTATAAGATTAAAACTTATGTTGAAAATTTCATAGGACAAAGCCTTACAGGAGCACTGATCTATCAGCCGGGAGGTTATACTCCTTCTACTGTTGAAGGTTCAATGACGATGCCATCACCTGCTACAGCAGCGGTAATTAAAACAGGAATGGTATGGGTGATTACAGCAAATGGATGGGTGGGCAATGAACCTGTATCTGTGGGGGACCATCTTATTGCCAATACCGATGATGCTTACAATATCCCTAAAAATTATCAGATTATAGAAAAAGGTATTCCTGATATTGTAGACGCTACAGATACGGTAAAAGGAGTGATCCAGATCGCTACAGATATTGAAGCTATTGAGGGAATCAATATTACTAAAGCAATGACTCCAAAATCTACGAAAGCTGTTTTGGATGCAAAAATTAAATCCCAAACATGGCATATCGGAGATGGAGCGTCCGTTTCTTTCCCCATCACCCATGGCTGGAATACCGTGAATGTTGATTATATCTGTTATCGTAATGCTGATAATAGAAAAATAAATGTAAGCTGTGTGGTTATATCAGAAAATGATGTACAAATAGATGTTTTAGCACCTCTTACCCCGAATGAATATAGAATTACTTTAACTGCAAGACTAGACTAATGATTGCTCCTGAATATTTTAACAATCATATCGCCGTAGAAGGTGAAATAATTGTGAAAAGTGTTCCAAACGATGCAGGTTCTGTAATGGTTTGGAATTCTGTAACGAAAAAAATTAGCACAAGAACCCATGCGGAAATAGTTTCTGATTTAAATTTAGTAACAACTAATACCTTTCAGGATATATCGGCAAGAAAAACATTCTCAGGAGCTACCGGGAATGCTTATAATGCAGTTGCTTTAGAAGTAAGAGGTAATGGTACATCTGATACAATTTATCCTGCAATTTCTTTCCATCAGCCAGGCCTTTATGCCGGTACATTGCAGTATAGGTCAAACGGTTACCATTTTATGAATATCAATGGCAATGCTTTTGATAACGTGAGATCTGCCGGGTATTATAAAGACGGGTCAGATAACGGAAGATTCCTTACGGGAGGTGGTGGGGATTATGATTCCCGAAGAAAAGAAGACTCCTGGTATCATTCCGGAAGAAACTTCCCGCAGGGTACATTCATTGAAACTGATGTAGATTATTCTGTAGACCATGGAGATCAGTTTCTTTTAGAGATTAAAGGGAATATGTACGGCACTGATCAGCCTTTAGATTGTAAGATTCAGGGCTATATCGATAACGGGACTATTATTTCTCATAGCGGCTATTCTACATTACATTACTGGAATTCGATTACTGCCTTAAACTTAAATGGTAAACTTTGTTTTTGGTTTACTCAATTATCTTACTGGCAGGGGTTTGATGTAAAGGTAACAGTTGGATATGGAGGTTTAGACCAAGGTAAAAACAGAGTTACTTCAGTGTCGGATCATCCGGATCCGGGAGGTACAAAAAGGGTTCAGATCAATCTTAAACATTTACTTACTAAAGAAGAATTAGTTGCTGGTAATACATTTTGGGAGAAGAAAGATACAGGCGGCTATTGGGCATTAGATTCAGATAGACCTATAGCGGGTTTAAACGGTAATAATTCTCAAGTTATTTTATCTGGTGGTTTATTGGCTTCTTCTGCTTATACGGACTCTCAGTTTATTCCTGCATATGGTATCCACTCAAAAGGTTTTGTGCAAACAGATGAAGGTTTTCAAAACAGGTTTTACAAAGTAGATGAAAGAAATAGAATCTGGTCATTTGCAAACGCAGATACTTACGGACTTTCTTATTATCAGGGAAGTGCCAATAGTTTGAATGAGGGTATAGGTTTCCATTTTGGAGATCCGGATCAGCCTACCCATTTTCTGGGACGATCAGGCCAGATTTATTCTAAAGTAGGTATTTATTCTAATTCATTTACTACAGGTAATAACCAGGTTTTAAATTATAGTGGTCCGTCTACATTATATATAGGAAATCCTACCATTAATACGATTATTGAATCTAGTAACAATGATATAATACACTCTAAAAATGGAGTAAATGGAGTGGTTTGGGATGCCCATAACTTAGATCCTTCAACTTTTGTTAATGCATCTGCTCTAAATAATTATGTTCCCTATAATGGTGCAGCACAGGATGTAAATCTTGGGGCAAAAGATTTAGAATTTGATGGCGGAGGATCTATAAGTAAACACCAGAATAATGTAAGGATATTTAATAAAGTTTATCAAGGGAATTATGGTGATGGAGGGCACACAGGTATTTTAGCGATTAAAATGCCACAAGCCTCAACAGAGCATGCTATGTTTAGTGTTGATATTAATATTTATGGATATGAAAATCAGTACTTAGGAAAAGTTAATGTCGCTTTCTATAAATATGTATCAGGAACTTTGGTTTCTAATGGTTCAAAAGCCTTATGGGAAGTCACAGATAATTTCCCTACTACTACCGCAAGAATAGGGATTGGAACTGATGGATATGTTAGTATTTTATTAGGAGAATCAAACACATTCTGGAATGGATACTTTTCATTTGAAGTAGCTAAAGTAGAAATTAAATATGGGAACTATAATCTTGACTGGAATGTAGGATGGTCTCATGCAATAGAACCTAACTTTGATTTATATCCTTCCAATATCATTGTGTTACCTTCTGATGTAGTTGCTACAAGAAGTTGGTTAACAAATTTTGCAGACAGCAGCTATATTCCAAAAGCGGTTCAGCTTAATGATAACTTCAATAGTCTTGGAGGGTATTCCAGTTCCGGAGTTTATAGAGCGAACAGTAATGCAGGAGGCGTTCAGCATTTGTACAGTCCTATGTTGCATATGGGTGCCCAGGATACCACAGCACAGTTGCAGGTAAAATATAATGATACGAATGCAGACGCAGGAGAATTAGTCTATAGAAGTGGGTATAATGGTAATTGGACGCTATGGAGAAGAGCCTGGGATAATGTAAACTTCAAACCAGGAGATTATCAGACAAGAAATACAGATGAAATTATCTCCGCAGCGAAATCCTATTATAACAGAATACCTTTCAAACTAAAAAATAGTTCATATAAATCCTGGTCAATTCAGAAACCTACCAATAACAATTTAATATTGGCACCTTCTGTTACCAATAATGCAGAAGATTGGGATTTGGGCAATAGGATAGAATTCACTGATGCTGGTCAGGTTTTATCAAAAGGTTTTAATAAAATCGGGTATAATGATAACTATATCTTAACAGCAGGTGGTGGGCAAAGATTAGCCTCAGACTTTGTATCATCTTCAGACTTAGGAAACTATCTCAGAAAAGATGGCGGTACTATGACAGGAGCTTTCAATATAGAGACTCCAGCTATGTTAGGTAGATGGAAAAGTACTGCACAAACAGGGAATTATCTGACCTGGCAAAAGTATGATGGATCTAAAGATATAGCTTATATTGGAGCTGATGGAGATTCGGCCTCAGGAGGTGGAGCAGGAGATAGTTTTGCAATGAGAGCTATAAATGGGGGTGACTTATTATTAAGTTCAGATAATGGTGTTGTTAAAATTCAAGGGGGTATTCCTTGGACGACTAACAATTTAAATCCTGCAGAATACTTAGCGAAAAGAGGCTTACATCAAGATGCAGCCGCAGTAAAAACTGATTATCCTTTAAGTGTTACAGATTGGGCGACAGGTACCGGATTCCCCACTACTTATGGTAACTCTTTACATATTGCAGGAAATAATACATGGTATCATAGAATAGATTTTCCTTTATTCAGCAATCACTTAGAATATTGGCAGGCGATCAATACAACAACCATGACGAAAAAAGGAAATATTCCTTTATTGTCAGATGGAGAAGCACTTTGGACTAATAATAATTTTAATCCAGATGCTAAAGTTAATTCTGCGGAAAATGCTCAAACATTAGGATTCTCAAGTGGTTTATCAGCAGGTGCACCTTACATCTATCATAGAACAGATGGTTATGTATTCCTGGCTACTCAATCCTGGGTATCGTCTAATTTTACGAGTCAGACTCTGTCTATTCAACCTGAAGGAGAAGATGGTCAATGGATAAATCTGACCAATTCAAATGGAGTTTTAGCTTCCAATTATTTTATTACATCCAGAGATGGTTCAAGAGACCCGAATACAGTTGTTGCCCCAAATGGCAATTCCCGTAGAGTTAGATTTGATTTTATTAATGCTGGATCTGTTGGAGGCTCCGGAAATTATGCGGGTGTAATGACTTACGCTCCATGGGATGGCACATCTGCATCCACTGGGGATTCTTCATACCAATTGGTTTTTGCCAATCAAACCGGTATAAATGGAGAAGGAGTACCAATGCTTAAAATCAGAAAAGGTATTGATGATAAGTGGTCTAAGGCATGGTATAAATTATGGAGTGACGCAGATTTTTCTCAAGGTAATATCAATAGTTGGAATTATATGTCTAATAACGGTGTTATTGTAAACCAGCAATTTACTAGTCATACAGGTAATGGATTAATGGTTGCTGATGAGTATAATGGTGGAGAATCCGGTATATATAATGAACAGGATGGTTTCTATTTAACTGTATTGGAAGGTGAGTATTATAAATATTCAAGTAAATATAAGAGTTGGGAAGGTATTAATTTCCATAGAAAGAGTTATAATATTGGTATAGGTACAGATGCTAATGATGCTGATAAAGTAACTGTTTCAGGCTCAGTAAAGGCTACTGAAAACTTTAAATCAAAAGATGAAAAGCCTAATACTTTATTTATTCCGGACGGAAGTCTTTCTTATCTTGATGATGAGATTATCAATGAAGACTCAAGAATGAGATTGTCTCATGGCATGATTGAGCAGCAGCCAGGAGTTCAATATTATGATTCTGATAATAGAATGCTGGTCATCAGATGTGTATATGGTGAGCAATTTACATTAGGAAAAGTTTTCCGAGGTCAGAGAATACTCGTATTAAATGCCAGTGATAGTTATGGACAGGGATTCGACATAAAAAGCGCAGGGTATTCATACAAAATACCACCGTATAGCTCTATCCAATTATTTGTCTGGGATGAAAAGACCGTTTATAAATATGCAGAAAATAAGATGTATTAAAACTGGAAAATTCCGAAAGTAAGGAATATATAACTCAAATAAAAAGGCGCCACTTGTTTTAAAGTGGCGTCTTTTGACTTTTTGGTGACCAAGACGAGCATATCTTCAAACACTTTTGTCACTGATTGGGTTCGTTTGAGTCAAATTAAGCAAGAATTGTAAAGCTCATTTTTTATCAAATAACTGCCTTTAGTTTATGATATTATAAACCTTTATTATACTTCAAATTTCAATTATATTAATTTGTTTAGATACTTATCTAAAAGAATACTTCTTTCTTTTTAATTTCTTCATTGTAAAGTAATAAAATACGACAAGATTTGTCGTTTCTGCAGTCTGTTTTCGTGAAATAAATTTGAATTTACAGTTTATATAGTATTGCTAGTTGTAATAAATATATTTAATTATTTATTTTTCAAAAAAATGTTAAATTAGCTGCGTTTTTATAAAAACTAATTAATAACTCGAAAAGCGACAATAAGAGAATGAAGAAACTCTCTCTCAGTGCATTTACTCTATGCACCGTCCTAAGCATATCTGCCCAGGACGTGATATGGCAGAAAGATATCAAATCCTCTACCCAGGATTTCTTGAGCCAGGTTACTACAACCATCAATCAGCAATACCTTATTACAGGAAGTTGCATTCAGGTCAAAAACCAACCACCGGCAGCCGTCAGCCAAAAGCAAAATACTGGTTATGATTTCCACCTGGTAAAACTGAATCAGCAGGGAGAAGAAGTGTGGGAAAAATATTTCTCAGGACAAAACCATGATTATCTATCTGCAACCGTCACCACTCAAGATGGAGGATTTCTTTTGGCAGGAACATCTTATTCCGGAAAGGGATTAGACAAAAAGGAGGACTCCAAAGGAGGCTCAGATATTTGGCTGGTCAGAATCAATGAATTTGGTGATGAATTATGGCAGAAAACCTTAGGGAGTTCTTCCGATGAAGAAGCAAGAGCTGTCATTCAGACTACGGATCTAGGATTTTTTGTTGCCGGAAACGTACAAAACGCTACTAAGGGCTATGGATCCAAAGATGTTTGGATCACGAGAATTGATAAAGACGGAAAAGAACTTTCCCAATTAATCTTAGGTGGAAAAGGTTTAGACGAAATAGAGAGAATGATTCCAACGAGAGATGGAGGAGCGTTATTGGGAATTTATTCAAGGAGTTCCGGGGTCCGTGTTTCGGGATCTGAAGCTAAAACGAGCGAAACCTTCTCGAACCCTGTATCGAGAAACTCGAAACAAACTGAAAACTTTGGTGAGGGTGACTACTGGATTGTCAAGTTAAACAAGAACGGAAGAGTAGAATGGGAAAAAAACTTTGGAGGAAAAGGAGATGATCATTTGAGAACCCTTGCTATAACTTCAACTGGCTTTATCATTGGTGGAGAATCCAGATCAGAAAGATCGGGAAATAAAACTGTAGCCCTTGAAGAAGGATCTGACCTTTGGTTGATTTCTTTAAATGATAACGGTGATGAGCAATGGCAGAAATCTTACAATGTTAAAAACAGAGACATCCTGATGGGAATGAGTGTGGTAAGCGGGAAGATGGAAGATGGAAGCGAGAAGTCTAAAGGCATTCTGCTGGGAGGCTATACCCAGGCTGAAGGAAGAATACAGACAGATGATGAAACGTTCTGGATGCTGTATCTGGATCAGAATGGGAATGAACAGTGGAGAAAACATATAACTGGAGAAACCAGACAAAAAGCAGAAAGGCTTTCTGATCTGAAATTAAATAGAGACGGCTCCATTATTCTTGCCGGAACCAGTGCAGAAGAACTTGGAAAAGAGAACTGGAAGATTGTGAAGCTGGGAGATAAGCAGGTTGATCAGCTGATTGAAAAATACGATATCAAGATCTATCCGAATCCAGTATCTGATTATGCATATGTAGAAATCGGATTTGATTTTAAGGAGGCTGATATTCTGTTGTATGATATGAGCGGAAGACAGCTCCAAAACCTTAAGACGAAGAATAAAGTGACTAAGATTAATACCCAGGCTTTGGTTCAGGGAGCTTATCTGGTAACGATAAAAACTGATACCAATAAAACGGCGAATGCCAAGCTGATTAAGAAATAAACAAATGAGAAAAATAACAACAACCATACTAGTAATAGCTTCTTTAAACAATATATTTGGACAAGGTAATCAGAGTCAATATGACGCCAGTTTAAAAAATGTACCAACTTCCCCGGAGATTGCCTTACTTGGAAGATTTGGAGATGTACCTGTGGGGCATTATACAGGAACGGCAGAAGTTTCAGTACCTATATATAATGTAAAGGTTGATAATATAGAAATTCCGTTAGCTTTAAGTTATCATACTTCAGGAATTAAGGTGGCAGACGAAGCTACTTGGGTAGGTTTAGGGTGGAATTTTATGCCGGAAGGAACTATTACACAGGAAATCCGAGGGAAAGAAGATTATTGGCTCAATGGAGGAGATGGTTTTGCTAATAATTCAGGATATAATATATTCAAAAGCCATTTTCCAACCCTTTATGCACAAAGCCAAATTTATCGATTCCAGTTTGGAAACCAAGGTTATAATACCGGAGGTATGATTAGTGTAAACCCTTCAGTTGATGATTCTGAGTATATTATTAATGACTTAAATCAAGGAAAGGGTCAACCTGATATTTTTACCTACAATTTTTATGGATATTCAGGTAAATTCTTTTTTAATCCGGAAAACAGCAATGAAATCCTTTTCATGGAAAGCAATGATGATTTAAAATTTTCTAAAGATTCTCAGGGTTGGATTGCCACGACCAATAAAGGTGATAAATTTTATTTTTATGCCATAGAAAAATCAAGATCTGGAGGTGCGGGCCTTTCAGTTGATGTTGGGTATACATTTAAGATATCAAAAATTGAATTGGTTAGTGGTAAAACTGTTGTATTCACGTATCAAGATGAAAGTATAAGTCAAGTATCCCCCGTGCGTGTTGCACATATCACAAACTTTACAAATTCAAGTGTAATAACAAACAATAATATTGTTAACAGTGAAAAAAAGACGTTAATAGGAATTGAGACTAATGATACCAAGATAGAATTTAATCTAAATAACAGAGAAGATATTCGTCCACAATCTTCTACAGCAATAAAGAGATTAGAATCTATTGATATCAAATCAAAATATTCTAATAAAAAGATCAAAAGTTATGTGTTGGGAACGTCATATTTTAATCCTTCTACAAGTGGTGCAGAGGAAGGATATAAAAATAAAAGATTAAAGTTAAATAGTGTTCAGGTAATTACTTATAGTGAGAGTGGTGTTCCCATTCAAAGTACCCCACCATATACATTTGAATATGACATGACAAATGTGATGCCTTCTAAAGTTTCAAGTTCAGATTTTTATGGATATAATAATGGCACAAATAGTACAGGTGAGCTTCTACCTGATTTGAGCTTTTTTGATTACTTAAATAAGGCTCCTTATAAAAATTATGGATTGAATGTTAATTATCCATACTATGGTGTTATGAGATACACAGTTCCTAATTATGTGACAACTTATATACTTAAGAAAATATCCTACCCTACCGGAGGACGTACTGAATTCGAGTACGAATCTAATACATTTTCCAATCAGTTTATTCCTACACCTTATCAGGCATCGTTAGCGAATAAAGATGTTAGTTTATCACACAGAGGAACAGAACCTGGCAATTCCCAATTTATGGTAAGTGCTCCTTTTAAGCTTACAAAACCAGAGAATATAAAATTTTATAATACTATTTATGATGGATATATGGGACCGCAATATCCTGAAGTACATTATGAACCTTATGCAATGTGGGATTGTAAAATAAAATTTATTAAAAGAAAGATGGTCAACGGACAGCCGGTTGAAAGTATTTTTAAACAATGGGCAATTGATGTTGGTGGACCCACTTTCGAGCAAACCCATTCACGTATTTGGGACGAAGAAGTGTCTGTTCCATACGATGATGATCCAACAGTAGAATATTACGTACGCGTTGAAAATCCACTTCAATATCGTAGTAATGATGGAATGCATCGGGCTATTGTATCAACTCGTTTTAGATATTATGATGATACAAATATTGATAAGTCTGTTTCATATGGAAATGGTGTAAGAATAAGGTCTATTAAAAACTATGAGAACAATGCCCTTCTATCTCATAAAGAATACAGTTACAATGGAGGGAAATTGATTTATAAATTTGAACCCTTGAACCTTATAAAGGGTGCCACATATAAAAGTCAACCAATGTATGTTTCGGGAGGGTGTTTCATTGAAAATGTATCTGTTTTTAATGATCTTTCAGTTAATTCCAGTGATTTTGGAATTGGTGGAAATAAGCCATTTGGTTATAGTGAAGTTATAGAGAAAGATATCAGTGTTACCGATGGAACATTCAAAGGCTTTACAAAATATTATTTTAAGAATACACCTTCTGAAACCTCTTTTATTAAAGGAACTCCAAAGATTGATATCCCTACCAATGGAGAGAATACTCTGATAGAGAAGTATGATCAGAATCAAAATATGCTCTCTTCTGCATTAATGGTTTATGATGATTTGCCTAATACTTATGGAGTATTTCCCTCCTTTAGTATAATAAATACTTCGACAGGTGTATATGATCCTAATAGCAATTCCTATCCATATTCTATCAATGGATGTGGTACAAATGGAACAGTCTATACAGGGAATTCAAGTATAAATCCCATAGCAACAACAAAATATCAATTTGTTTTCAATCCATTAGTTACAGGTAAAAGAAGATTAAAAACCACAATTAATACTTCTTATTTCGGTACTAAATCATTAGTTGAAAAAACTGAAATGTTATATACCGCTTCTGGTAATTTGAAGAATAAAGTTACCACAACAAGTGATGGTAAGATTATGACGACCAACTATGATTATGCAGGAGATTTGAGTAATACCCGATTAGTAAATAATGGAATGACGGGTATTCCTTTAAGGGTTTCTGTCAATTTGGATGGAACCTTTATTAATAAACTAGAAACTAAGTATGACAGTCTTTTGAACTTATTTCCCAGTTCTGTAGTCTCTACAGATTTACAAAGTACCCAATCCGTAGAAGTTACTTATGATTTATATGATTCTAAAGGTAATTTACAACAATACACTACAAAGAACGGACTTTCCACAGTAATTATCTGGGGATACAATCAAAGTAAACCTATTGCTAAAGTAGAAGGAGCAACATATGCTCAGATTGAGAATTACATTCCAGATATTATTAATGCTTCTAATATTGATGCTGCAGCTGTTGCAAACAATGATGAAACATCATTCCTATCTGTGTTGAATACTTTCAGAAACAATTTGACCAATTATCAAATTACTACTTACACTTATGATCCACTGGTTGGGGTAAGAAGCATCACTCCTCCATCAGGTATCAGAGAGCGTTATATTTATGATGCAGCCGGCCGACTTGAAAAAGTCATTGATATGGATGGAAAAGTGTTAAAAGAAATGAAATACAACTATAAAAACTAATACCGTTGAAGAAACTCATAATTCCAATCGGTGCTTTGATGATATCAGGTTTTGTACAAGCCCAATTAAGCACAACAGAAAACTATACATACAGTAAAACATATCTTGATTATGATTCCAATAACCAGCCTACCAAGACTGCAGAAACCGTTCAGTATTTTGACGGATTGGGCAGGCCTAAACAAGTTGTTAATATAAAAGCATCTCCTACAGGAAAAGATCTGGTAACAACAATTCCTTATGATGGATTCGGAAGGCAAGTGGATACCTGGCTTCCCGCGCCCATGAATACATTAAATGGCGGAATTCAATCAGGAACAGAGGGAGCAGCTCAAACTTATTATGGTGATAATACTCCTTTTACGCACAAAAACTTAGAAAATTCACCTCTGGATAGGATTTTCGAACAAAAACAAGTAGGAACAGCATGGAGCTCAAAGCCTGTGAAGTTTGACTATAATACAAATGCAGATGGTGAGGTGAAGAAGTATAATGCCGTTTTCAACTATAATACTTTTGAAACACTCATTACAGTTTCTACACCTTATGCAGCTAATCAATTGTATAAAAGAACAGTAACGGATGAGGATGGAAATAAAACTATAGAATTTAAAAATGGTAAGGATCAGATTGTGCTGGTAAGAAAAATGCTGAGTGCAACTGAAAGCACAGACACTTACTATGTTTATAATAATTATGATCAATTAGCATATGTTTTATCTCCCAAAGCAGCAGATCTTATTAAAAATCTGACTCCCGGAGTATCAGTTCCGGATACAGTGCTGAATAATCTTTGCTATCAGTATAAATATGATGGGAGAGGAAGACTGGTAGAAAAAAAGCTTCCTGGCAAAGGCAAGGAATTTATGATATATGACAAGCAAGACAGAATTGTAGGAACTCAGGATGCCGAACTAAATAAAAAAGGGCAATGGCTATATACTCAGTATGATAAGTTTGGAAGAGTTGTTATTACTGGAATAGCTACCGGAGGAGACCGGAATGCAGAGCAACTATTAGCTGATGGTTCTGGAAATATGTTAAGGAATAGTTCAGTTGTTTTTAACAGGCAGGGAATGGATGTTTTTTACGATCCGGATATTACCTATCCTCATGCTTCTAAATGGGTTACTTTATTATCAGTAAATTATTATGATTCATATCCTCAATATAGCTTTAATCCATCTGTTTTATCTGTTTTGGGAGAACCGGTACTTACCGAAATTCTTACTGCAGATGGAAGAAGCACTAAAGGGTTTCCCGTTATGAGCTTTGTAAAGAATATTGAAGATGATAACTGGACTAAGAATTACACGTATTATGATACTAAAGGACGAGTAATTGGAAAACATTCTATCAACCACCTGGGAGGTTACACCCGAACAGAATCTAAACTGGATTTTGCAGGACTCCCCAAGCAAACTATTACCAGACATAAGAGATTAGAAACAGATACTGAAAGAATTATCACAGAAAACTTTGAGTATGATAATCAGAACAGACTTGTGGTACACAAGCACCAGGTTGACAGTAACCCTGTAGAATATCTGGTTCAAAACACCTATAACGAAATTTCCCAGTTAGAATCAAAAAAAGTGGGAGGAATTGCTGCCGGGGCTCCACTTCAGCAGATGGATTATAAGTATAACATCAGAGGTTGGTTGACAAAGATCAATGATCCTGCAAATCTGAACGGAAAGCTGTTTGGTTATGAAATAAAATATCAAAATCCATCAAATTCTCAGAGCACAGGTAGGTTCAATGGTAATATTGCTGAAATTGACTGGAACAACGGATCGGAAAATCTTTTAAAGCGTTATAATTATGAATATGACGGTCTGAACAGATTAACCAATGCGTTTTATAAAGAACCATCTACAGGAAATACTGGTTATTTTGATGAGTATCTCAGCTATGATCTAAACGGTAATATCAACACACTAAAAAGAAATGCCGCTCCTATATCACAGGGGACTACTTTTGTACAGGTGGATGATCTTAGCTATCAATATACGGGAAACCGTTTAGATAAAGTAATAGAATCAGCAATGAATGACACGGGATATGAAGGTGGAAATAATATGATTGACTATGATCTGAACGGAAATATGAATACTATGCTTGATAAAGGGATTCATGGTATAGTTTATAATTATCTTAATTTGCCGGATAACTTTTCAATTACTCAGACCAATGCTGTGGGTGAAATTAATAATTTTGGATTGAATTATCTTTATAAAGCAGATGGTACAAAAATCCGTAAGACTTACACAAGCGGAGGAGGGAGAGGAAGTACAACAATTACAACAAATATAACGGATTATTTAGATGGTTTTCAATATGGCTTTTCAGAGACTACCATTTGTCTTTGGTGCAGAACAAGTGTCGCTTATGAGCAGGCAGCTTTTAAAAATGAAAATGAGGTGAATGGCATAAAGCCGATTAAACCTCAGTGGATACTTGATTTTGTATCTACGGCAGAAGGTTTTTATAGTTTTACAGAAAACCGCTATATTTATCAGTATAAGGATCACCTTGGAAACAGCAGGGTAAGTTTTGCCAAAGGCAATACAGGAACTGTTGAAATAACCGATACCAATAATTATTATGCATTTGGAATGAACCATATTGGAACGAATAAAGGATTATTGGGAGGTTATAAAAATTACAAATACAACGGTAAGGAACTACAAGAAACTGGGATGTACGATTATGGAGCAAGGTTTTATATGGCAGATCTTGGCAGATGGGGAGTTGTTGATCCTTTGTCGGAAAAACATAGAAGGCATAGCCCATATAACTACGCTGTCAATAATCCAATTTTGTTTATCGATCCTGATGGTAGGGATATTAGATTTGGTAATAATATTTACTCCTATCAAAAAGATAGAGATTATAGTAAAATTGAAAATGAGTTTGATCGAAATGTGTATAAGGCACTAGATTATTTATATTCTCAGGAAGCTCTCAATATTACTATTGGAGAAGGAAAAGATGCTACAACTGTTAATGTTATGGATTTTATGATCAATGATAAAAAAAATACCTTTACAATTTTAGAACAAACAGAGAACGGTAAAAAAAATGAATATGATCCCAATACCAAATCTGTGAAATTTAACCCATTAGAAGGTATCAGATTCAGGAAAGATGGTACCAAATCAACTTTAGAAGAAGGAAATATAGGTTATAATAGTCCATCTTCAAGATTAGGGCATGAAATACTACATGGATTTAATCATCTTTCAAATCCAAATAAATATCGAGAGCGAAATCAAAATAAATACGAAGGAAAGGCTGAAAAGTCAATTTGGACACCGGACAAAAGAAATATTGGATTTACAGATGAAGAAGAAGAGTACAATACTGTAAATTTAGGGAATCAAATGAATCAGAAACTGAATGAGGATAAAAGAACTAATTATGGAATAATAATTTACCAAGTAGAAAGTGTTACATCAACAAAAATTAAACCACCAACAGAACCAAAACCATGATCAAAGTTAAATATTCCATACTATTGATATTATTAGCAATTACTACATCTTGCAGAAATCAAAAAATGGTATTAATATATTCTAAAAATATCGTTCATAATAGTAAATATGTCATAGCTTCCGATTTAAAATATTTTTTTTCAAATAAAAGTGATATAAATAGGGTTTGTCTTAGGAATGAAAAACTAAACCTTAAGGTAGAAGAAATTAAACAAAAGATTATAACAAAAAATCAAATTATTACTCCTGATGATAGTTATTACGTGTTTGCATTTATTATTAAAAAAGATACATTATTTGCAGACGACAGATTAGAATTTTGGAGGTATGGAGATAGGGGTGTTTATTTTAAACTCGATGATTTTGAGAAAAAAAAAATACTAAAGCATTATAAAATTCATCCTGATCAATGGTAGATTGTACAGGTGAATTTTTTCTTTTCTTAGAAGTGCGTGAGCTGCTTTATAAATCTTACTGCCGCACGAAATATAAAGATTACTATCTTCTAAGAAAGTCCTCAATATTCTATTTCTCAGAGCTGTTGTTAGTACCTTGAAGTTAATATAAAAATCATGCTTTATCGGGTTATTATTTATAGCAAGTCTTATTAGTCTGTGGTATTTACTTTTAATTTTAAATAAAGAAATAAGTATGAGAAAATTAGTTTCATTTTGCCTATTGTTTTTTTTATTATCATGTCATATTAAAAATATTGACTCAGATTTTTCAAAACCCGTAAAAATAGTAAGATTTATGGGAGTTGATAGTTATTCTTCTAATATTAATCCCCAAATATTTTGGAGCCAAAATGATGAACATATGTATTTATTTATGAATAAGGCTGCTTTTCTCTCTGAGATAGAATCTTATAAAGAATTACCGAAAAGCACACTGCAAGAGTATATCTATGCATTTATAACTGCAAAAAGAGATACAATATATTCTGACTACAATTTAAAATCATGGATATTAATTAGAAACAAAAGAGAAAAGTATTACTATGACGAACAAGGTAAAACTGCTGAATTTTTAAAAAGCACCTATCCTTTTTTTAGAGAATGTTCATATATACCTAATAAATAAGTATTGCTTACATTTATATGATCTTCAGGCTTATCGTTTCTAAAACAATAGATATAAGAATAAGTTATTTAATAACATTTTTATTTCCATTCGTTTTTATTGGTTGTTCCACAGTTAAAACCTCCGAGAAATATGGTGCAGAGATAGATGTTGTTGATAATGTGCGCTCAAGAGTACTAATTGAAAAATTTAATGCATATGATAAAAATAAATCATTTTTAATTTTTACATCCGAATTTAAGAATGTAATAACAGTTAAAAACGGAGACAGTTTAGTTATTAATAAAAAGGCTGAAACCGCATCAATGTTAGGGTTTACGACTGCTTGTATAATTTTTAATAATAAAGATGTTATAATTATTATTGATAATAAGAAGGAGATCAAATTAAATGAAGTACAATTGCCAAAATATAAGTTTATTTATGTGGGAAAGGATAAAAATCATTATACAATTGAATATACAAACCATGCCAAATCCTTTCTATAAAACTAATTCATAATTAAGTTCTCTGTTTTATGCAGTTAAGCGGTGAGGTAGGTATAATAAACTAATTTCTTATCAAAGTAAAATAAAAAAGAGGCGCTACTTGTATTAAAGTGGCACCTTTTGGCTTTTTGTGACCTTGACGAATTTTCAAACACTTTTATAGATGATTGGGTTCGTTTAAGTCAAATTAAAAAAGAATTGCAAAGTTCATTTTTTAATATTCGATTAAGAATTAAGAATAAATTTTAGGCGTTAAAAAGTAGTATCCCAGCCATGAGTAATGACATCAGTTACCGGGCGGTCAACAATTTCCTTAAGTATTACGTTGCTGGTAACAGTAAAAGATCGTAATAAGAATTAATGCTATCAGATTGATTATCTGTGAACTGTATGGTGGTAATACTTAATCAATGATGAAAAAGTCTTTGGTAATGTCAGATAATGTTATTAAATTTATAAATAGTTCTGAATTTTGGATTCTGAATGACAATAGTATTACACCTCACTAAATTTATTAATCATGAAAAAGCAAATCTTTATCATTGCGCTGTCTCTGGGAGCAATTGCCTTAGGAACCAACCAGGTTAGGGCACAAAATTCAGAGCAGGTGAGTACATCAGTAAATATTATTTTATCGGACGTTATTGCAATGGACGTTGGCTCTGTTGCTTCAGAAGGTGCTGTAGATTTTAATTATGGGAGCACTAAAGACTATAATTCATCAAAAAATGTGACCGTTCCCAACAGTTTAGTCATTATTTCCTCTAAAAACTTTGATGTAAAAGTAAAATCTGAAGGCGCCCACTTTGTAAGTGGTGCCAACGTAATTCCTGTAAATGTATTACAGGTAAAGGCAATACCGGGCGGAAGTTTGGTGGGCACCCTGAATGAGGTCACTTTATCTACAACTGATCAGGTGCTGGTGAGTAATGCAAGTTTAGGAACCAAACAGTCTTTAAATATTGCATACTCTATTTCGGCAGAAAATGCCTCTAAGGTCCTGCTGGGAAAACCACAGGGAACCTACACACAAAAAATAACTTATACTGCCACTGCATTGTAAGTAAATACCAATTCTTAAATGGAAAAGCCCTCAATACTTTTGTA